>JAHBZL010000005.1 GCA_019635485.1 Piscinibacter sp.
AGCAGGAGCAGGAGCAGGAGCAGGAGCAGGAGCAGGAGCCGGTGCCGGTGCCGGTGCCGGTGCCGGAGCCGGAGCCGGAGCCGGGGCCGGGGCGGGTGCCGGTGCCGGCGCGGGAGCCGGTGAAGCCGCGGGCGTGCCCCCGGCGGTCCCGGAGGCGCCGTCCCCGCCGCCGCCACAAGCGGCCAGACCGGCGGTGAGCCCGAGGATCGCCCAGCGGGCCCGGAGACAGGATCGCGAGTGCATGCACGCAGGCTAAGGGCAGGCGCCGCCGACGCCGTGAGCAGACGTAAGTCGCGCGTGCATGCCGCGCGTCGGTGTGACTTGCGCCACGCGCCTCGGCCCGGCAGGGCCGGCGCGCCACGGCCGCCCCCGCTACGCTGGCTGGCGCTCAAGTCGCGTCCCGGCCCGGCCGATAGCGTCAGGGGGCGCCCATGCCCCGAAGCCCTGCCATGTCCCGCACCCTGCTTGCCCTTCCGCTGCTCGTCGCCCTGCCCGTCCAGGCCGGTGCGCTGGTCGTCGCCGTCACCGACGCGGCGGGCCAGCCGCTGGTCGACGCGGTGGCGCTGCTCGAGCCCGCCGCCGGCAGGGCGGCGGTGAAACCGATGGAACAGGTCGAGATCTCACAGGCCAAGCGGCGCTTCCAGCCGCGCGTGACGCTGGTCACGGTCGGCACCAGCATCGCCTTCCCGAACTTCGACACCGTCCGGCACCACGTCTACTCGTTCTCGGCCGCCAAGACCTTCGAGCTGAAGCTGTACGCGGGCGTGCCGGCGGCGCCGGTGGTGTTCGACAAGCCCGGCATCGCGGTGCTCGGCTGCAACATCCACGATCGCATGGCCGCCTGGGTGGTGGTGGCGGACACGCCGTATGCCGCACGCAGCGGCGCCGACGGGCTGGCGCGGATCGATGCCGTGCCGCCGGGCGACTACCGGCTGACGGTCTGGCATCCGGGGCTGCCGGGCACGGCGCCGGCCGCGCCGCAGGCGCTGACCCTCGATGCCGCGGACCGCCAGCACGCCGTGCGACTGCCGGTCGCCGCGGAGCCCTGATGTCCCCGCCCCGCCTGTCGCTGCCGACGCACTGGTTCGCCGGCTCGCTGCGCAGCCGCGTGATCGCGCTGTTCCTCGGGCTGCTCGCGCTGGTGCAGATCGCGAGCTTCGGCGCGATCAGCGCCGGCCTGTCCAGCCACGCCCGCAGCACGCTGCCCGCGCAGTTGGAGGTCGGCCAGCGGGTGCTGAAGTCGCTGCTCGACCGGCGCGCGCAGACGCTGGTCGAAGGCGCGCGGCTGCTGGCCGCCGACTACGGTTTCCGCGAGGCGGTGCTGTCCGAGGACGCCGAGACGATCGCCTCGGCGCTCGAGAACCATGGCGGGCGCATCGGCGCCACCGAGGTGGCCTGGCTCGGCACGGACTTCCGTGTCGTCGCCACCGCCGGTGCCGACGGCCAGCGCGGCGAACTGGCCGCCGCCGCGGCCGAACTCGGCGCGCGCGCCGCGGCCGGCGGGCAGGCCAGCGGCATCGCGCTGGTCGATGCGCGGCCGCACCAGATGGTGCTGGTGCCGATGAAGGCGCCGGTGCTGGCGGGCTGGGTGCTGATGGGGTTCCCGATCGACGATCAATTGGGTCGCGACATGCGGGAACTTTCCGCGCTCAACCTGACGCTGCTGATCCGCGAGGATCGCGGGCGCCCGTGGCAGGCCCGCCTGAGCACGCTCGACGCGGAACACGCCGCACAGCTCGCGGCGCAGCGCTGGTCGCCGCACGGCGAAGCGCTGGCGGGCATGCGCCCGGTGACGCTGCTCGGCGAGGCCTTCGGCGTGCACGGCCGCTGGCTGACCCCGCTGGCCAGCGGTGGCAGCGATTCCGGCGCGGCGGTGCTGGCGATCGTCTCGCTGTCGATCGACGCCGCGACGCGCACGCCGCGCGAGTTGCAGTTCATGCTGCTGGCGATCACGCTGGCCGGCTTCGCGGTGTTCGCGATCGGCAGCGTCTACACGGCACGCCACGTGACCACGCCGTTGCGCAGCCTGGGCGCCGCGGCCGAACGGCTCGGCGCCGGCGACTACGCGACGCCGGTGCATGGCCTGCAGCGCGGCGACGAGATCGGCGCGCTCGCGCAATCGTTCGAGACCATGCGCGTCAACGTGGCCGACAAGGACGCGCAGATCCGCCGCCTGGCCTACTGGGACACGCTGACCGGCCTGCCGAACCGCGTGCTGTTCCGCGATGCGGTGGGCGACTCGATCGCCGCGGCGGCGCGCGGCGGCGGCTCGCTCGCGGTGCTGATGCTCGACCTGGACCGCTTCAAGCATGTCAACGAGGTGCTCGGCTACCACTTCGGCGACCTGCTGCTGCGCGGCGTCGGCGAGCGGCTGACGCAGGAGGTGCTGCGCGGGCAGGACATGGTCGCGCGGCTGTCCGGCGACGAGTTCGGCGTGCTGCTGCGCGATGCCGACGCGGCGCTCGCCGAATCGGTGGCGCAGCGCATCGCGCACGCGTTCCAGCGGCCGCTCGTGCTCGGCGAGCACAAGGTCGACCTGGGCGCCGGCATCGGCGTGGCCTGCTGGCCGCTGCACACGACAGGCGATGCGGACACGCTGCTGAACCGCGCCGAGGTGGCGATGATCGCCGCCAAGCGGCGCGCCAGCGGAGCGCTGCTGTACGACGCGGCGAGCGACGCAGGCAGCGCGCAGACGCTGTCGCTGCTGTCGGAACTGCGCCATGCGGTCGAGCACGGCGAGCTGCGCCTGGTGCTGCAGCCCAAGCTCGCGCTGGGCGACGGCCAGGTGGTCGGCGCCGAGGCGCTGGTGCGCTGGCAGCACCCGCAGCGCGGCCTGGTGGCGCCGGGCAGCTTCATCCCGTTCGCCGAGCAGACCGGCTTCATCCGCGTGCTGACGATGTGGGTCTTCGAGGAGGCGGCCCGGCTCTGGCTGGCGCTTCAGGCGCACGGGGCGCTGCTGAAGCTGTCGGTCAACCTGTCGACGCGCGACCTGCTCGACCCCGAACTGCCGTCCAAGTTCGATGCGCTGCTCGTGCGGCACCGCGTGCCGGCCGAGGCGTTCTGCCTGGAGATCACCGAGAGCGCGATCATGGACGACCCGCAGCGCGCGCTGGCCACGCTGAACCGGCTCAGCGCGATGGGCTTCAGGCTCTCGATCGACGACTTCGGCACCGGCTACTCGTCGCTCGCCTACCTGAAGCGGCTGCCGGTGGACGAGCTGAAGATCGACCAGTCCTTCGTGCGCAACATGGAGCGCGACCTGGACGACGCGACCATCGTGCGATCGACCATCGACCTGGCGCACAACCTGGGCCTCACGGTGGTGGCCGAGGGGGTCGAGAACGCCCGCACCTGGGACCTGCTGCGCGAGCTGCGCTGCGACGAGGCGCAGGGCTACCACATGGGCAAGCCGATGCCGGTGGCCGAGTTCCGCAAGTGGTCCGCGCTGTGGGAACAGCGGCGCCGGCCGTTCGGCAAGAGCAGCCCGATGCGGCTGCACTGAGCCGCGGCCCGCGCCTTCGGCGCTCCTTCAGTTCAGCGCCCGCCGGGCCGGCGGCGGATCCTCGCGCATCGCCCGGGACGGCGTGGCCGGCAGCGCCGCGAGCACCTGCCGGGCATCCAGCGAGCGGATCGGGATGCCGGCATCGCGCGGGATCAGGCCGCGTGCGATCAGGTTCTCGTAGCGCAGCGCGCACACGCGCAGGAACGACGAGAAGTTGCCGACCGCGCCGCGGTCGGCCACCAGCTCGTCGTACAGCGTCTCGATCAGCTGCGCCAGCGTCATGCCGTCGCGGCCGGCGATCTCCTCGAGCACGGCCCAGTGCAGGTTCTCCAGCCGCAGGCTGGTGACCACGCCGTGCAGCCGCACCGAACGCGTGCGGCTCTCGTAGCTCGCCGGGTCGGCGCTGATGAAGATCTTGCACATGCGCGGCTCCTCGGGCTCGGTGCGGTCGATGCTACAGGCTGATGCGCGTGCCGAGCACCGCCAGGAACTGCGCGATCCACGCCGGGTGCGCGGGCCAGGCCGGGGCGGTCACCAGCTGGCGGTCGGTCACCGCGGCATCGATGGCGATGCCCATGTATTCGGCGCCGGCCAGTTCCACCTCGACCTGGCAGGCCGGGTACGCGCTCACCTTGCGCCCCTTGATCAGACCGGTGGCCGCGAGCAGCTGCGCCCCGTGGCAGATCGCGGCGACGGGCTTGTCGGCGGCCAGGAAATGGCGCGCGATCTCGACCACGCGCGAGTTCATGCGCAGGTACTCCGGCGCGCGCCCGCCCGGCACCACGAGCGCGTCGTAGCGCGCCGGGTCGACCTCCGCGAAGGTGGCGTTGAGCGTGAAGCGGTGGCCCGGCTTCTCGCTGTAGGTCTGGTGGCCCTCGAAGTCGTGGATCGCCGTCGCCACCTGGTCGCCGGCCTTCTTGTCCGGCGCCACCGCATGCACCGTGTGGCCCACCGCCTGCAGCGCCTGGAAGGGCACCATGACCTCGTAGTCTTCACCGAAGTCGCCGCACAGCATCAGGATCTTCTTGCTCATCGCCGTCTCTCCATCTCAGCAGGGATGGCGCGATTGTTCGGGGGCCGCCCGCCGGGCAGGTAGTAGCGGCTTATCGCGCCGCTCGTGGTTTCCCCGCGGTTGCCCGGCCGCGCCGCGCTACGCGGCCGCGATCAGCGGGCCGAGGCGGCGCGCCGCGGCGCGCAGCTCGGCCGGCGCATAACCCGCGTACCCGACCACCCAGCCGCGCCGGCGCGACTCGATCGCGTAGGCCGACAGCGGCGCCAGGAACACGCCGGCCTCGTGTGCCCGCGCGCTCAGCGCGGCGTCGCGCAGGCCCGGCGCCGCCTCGTGCAGCAGGTGCATGCCCTGGGCGCTGGGGGCGAGCCGCCAGGCCCCGCCGCTGGCGCGCGCCAGCGCGTCGATCGCCACCGCCTGCCGCTCGAGGTAGGCCTCGCGCATGCGGCGCAGGTGGCGCAGCAGGTGGCCTTCGGCGATGAAGCGGGCCAGCGTCTCCTGCGCCTCGCCCGGGCTGTGCCGGTCGGTCAGGGCCTTGGCCGCCGCAAACGCGTCGACCAGCGCCTCGGGCAGCACGACGAAACCCAGCCGCAGGCCCGGATGCAGCGTCTTCGAGAAGGTGCCGACATAGATCACGCGCTGTGCGTCCGGCAGGCTGCACAGCGCCGGAATGCGGTGCGGGCCGTACTGGAACTCGCCGTCGTAGTCGTCCTCCACGATCCAGGCGGCGCGCTCGCGGGCCCAGGCCAGCAGCGCCAGCCGCCGCGCGAGGCTCATGCGCACGCCGAGCGGGAACTGGTGCGTCGGCGTCACGACGGCGAGGCGGGCGCCGGGCCAGCGCGCAGCGCCTTCGGCGATCACCAGCCCGTCGGCGTCGACGTTCACTGGCCGCACCGCCACGCCGTGGCCGTGCAGGCAGGCGCGGATGCCGGGATAGCCCGGGTCCTCGACCAGCACCTCGTCGCCGGGGTCCAGCAGCAGCCGCGCGATCAGGTCGATGCCCTGCTGCGACCCCGAGGTCACCAGCACCTGGCCCGGCGCGCAGCGGATGCCGCGCGAGACCAGCAGCCATTGCGCGATCGCCGTGCGCAACGGCGCGTGGCCGGCCGGCTCGAGGTAACGCGCCTGGTCGCGCCGCGCGCGGCCGGCGCCGCGCGGCCCGAGGCGGTCCCACACGGCGAACGGGAACAGGTCCGCGGCCGGGTAGCCGATGCGAAACGGCAGCGGCGGCGCCAGCGGCGGCTGCCAGCGCAACGCCGTGTCGGCGATCAGCCGGCCGCGCCCGGACAGCAGCGTGCCGGCGCCCGCGAGGCGCTGCGCGCCGCGACGCGGAGCCAGCGCGGCGATCGCCGGCGCGACATAACTGCCGTCGCCGACACGGGCCACCACGTAGCCCTCGGCGCGCAGGCGCTCGAGCGCCCACAGCACGGTGTTGCGGGCCACGCCCAGCGAGCGGGCATGGTCGCGCGAGGGCGGCAGGCGCGCGCCGGGCGCGAAGACGCCGGCCTCGATCGCGGCGCGCAGGCGCTGGTAGACCTGCAGGCGCAGCGGGCCGGCCGCCGGCCGATTGGTTCCCGGTGGAGGCGCCAAATTGGCTCCTTCGTGCAGGGCCGATGGCCCTATTCTGTGGGGCCATTGGACCACGATCCTGCGCCATGGCCGACTACCACGCCACCATCCACTGGACCCGCGGCGACCAGCCCTTCGCCGACCGCCGCTACAGCCGCCGGCACGAACTGCGCTTCGACGGCGGCGCGGTGGTGCCGGGTTCGTCGTCGCCGCATTCGGTCAAGCTGCCCTACTCGGACCCGGCGGCGGTCGACCCGGAGGAGGCCTTCGTCGCCTCGCTGTCGAGCTGCCACATGCTCTGGTTCCTCGACCTCGCCTGCCGCGCCGGCTGGGTGGTGGACGACTACCGCGACGAGGCGGTCGGCACGATGGGGCGCAACGCCGACGGCAGGCTCGCGATGACGCAGGTCACGCTGCGACCGGCGGTGCGCTTCGCGGGCCGGGTGCCCGACGCCGACGAACACGCGCGGCTGCACCACGCCGCCCACGAGGAGTGCTACATCGCCAGTTCGGTGAAGAGCGAGCTGCGCTGCGAGCCGAGCATCGTGGGAGCCTGAGATGTACCTGCCGCGCCATTTCGAGGAGACCCGGACCGAGGTGCTGCACGCGCTGATGCGCAGCCACCCGTTCGGGTTGCTGGTCACGCAGGGTCCGGCCGGGCTGCTGGCCAACCCGCTGCCCTGGCTGGTCGACGCCGGCCCGACGCCGCTGGGCACGCTGCGCGGCCACGTGGCACGCGCCAACCCGGTCTGGCGCGAGGCACCCGGCGAGGTGCTGGTGGTGTTCCAGGGGCCGCAGGCCTACGTGAGCCCCGGCTGGTACCCGGCGAAGGCCGAACACGGCAAGGTCGTGCCGACCTGGAACTACGCGATGGTGCAGGCCCGGGGCCGGCTGCGTGCCGTCGAGGACCCGGCCTGGCTGCACGGCCTGGTGAGCCGCCTGACCGCGCGCCACGAGGCCACGCAGCCGAAGCCCTGGCAGGTGACCGACGCCCCCGGCGACTACATCGACAGGATGCTCGCGGCCATCGTCGGCCTCGAGGTCGAGATCACCGCGCTGACCGGCAAGTGGAAGGTGAGCCAGAACCGCGGCGCGGCGGATCGCGACGGCGTCGCGCAGGGCCTCGAGGCACTGCCGGACGACGATGCGCAGGCGATGGCGGCGCTGGTGCGCGAAGCGTCGGGCAGCCCCTAGAACGTCGGCCGCCTCGTTCAGACCGACCCCTGCCATTTGAACGTCGACCCTCCTAGCCTCGTCGCAGGCTTTCGGAGGAATGGCGATGACGTGGCACGAACAGGGCATCCGGCGGCGCCGGCTGCTGGCGCTCGGCGCCGGCCTGCTGGCCGGCTGCGGTGGTGGGGGCGGTGAGGCGCCCGCCGGTGGTGGTGGCGGTGGCGGTGGTGGTGGCGGTGGCGGCAACGCCGGGCCGACCGGCCGGCTCGTGTTCACCAACAGCGGGCTGGCCGCCGTCTGGGACCTGGCCGCCGGGCGCGGGATCGAGTTCGCCGTCGGCGACATGGACACCCTCGGCGGCGGCGTGACCGCGGCCCCCGACGGCACCCTGGCCTTCATGCTGCAGGGTGACAACCAGGGGTTCTCGTTCGCGACCTTCGATCTGGCCGGGCAGCGCACCGGCCTGTACGAGATCCGGCGCGAGCTGGCCTTCGCGACCAGCGCCGTCGCCTTCGACGCGCAGGGCACGCGCATCGCGTTCAGCCTCAATGAGCTGACCTCGCCCACCGACGACACGCGGATCGACCGGACGCTGGTGGCCGACTGGCCCGCCGGCCAGCTGCTGGCGGTGCTGCCGGGCTGGCAGGACCCGGTGTGGGCCGGGGCCACGGGCGAACTGATCGTGCGCGCCAGCGACAGCGGCCGGCTGCGCCTGTTCGATGCTTCACTGCAGGACCAGGGCTGGCTCGCGGACCTGGTCGCGCAGCCGGACACCGGCAGCTTCAGCGTGTCGCCGGACGGCCGCTACGTCGCGCTGGAGGACGGGCCGCGCATCCGCGCCTACGACCGCTCGACGGGGCTGCGCTGGGTCGCTGCGGAACGCATCAGCAGCGTCTTCTCGCCCTGCTTCGCGCCGGACGGCCGCTTCCTGGCCGTGCACGCGATCGACCTGACGACGGCCACGGTGAACTTCTTCACCCGCGTGCCGCACCTCGTGCCCTTCGTGCCGGGCACCACGATCGCGCTGGACGAGTCGACGCAGCGCGTCGACGCCAGCCTGGCCTTCACCGCGAGCCGGATGGCGTGGCTGGCGTGACCGTCTTGCGGGCGAGGACTAGAACGGAATGTCGTCGTCCATGTTGTCGAAGCCGGTGGCCGGCTTCGACGCGGGCTTCTGCGGCGCGGGCCGGGAGGCCGGCGCCGGGCGCGCGGCCGGGCGGCCGCCGCCGTCCCCATAGTCGTCGGCCTCGCCGCCACCACCGCCCGCGCCCATGCCCTCGCGGCTGCCGAGCATCTGCATCTCGGTCGCGATGATTTCGGTGGTGTACTGGTCCTTGCCTTCCTTGTCCTGCCACTTGCGCGTCTTCAGGCGGCCCTCGACGTACACCGAGCGGCCCTTCTTCAGGTATTCGCCGGCGATCTCGGCGAGCCGGTCGTAGAACACGACGCGGTGCCACTCGGTCTCCTCCTGGCGTTCGCCGGAGTCCTTGTTCTTCCACTGGCGCGTGGTGGCGATGCTGACGTTGCACACCGCGTTGCCGTTGGGCGTGTAGCGCACCTCCGGATCGCGGCCGAGGTTGCCGATCAGGTGGACTTTGTTCAGTGAGGCCATGGTCGCGCTCCGCTGCTCTGGGCGTGGGGTGAATCGGGTGGAATGGCGGCCATTATCGCCCTGCGTCCCGGCGCGAACCGCGTGCTGCGGAGTGACCCCGAACGGTGCCCCCGATCAGGTGGACGCCGGATGGCGCCTCAGGCGGCCGGCAGCTCGACACGCACCACGTGGACCCCGGCGCGGCGCTCGAAATCGAGCCGCCCGCCCATGCGCGCGACGATGCGTTCGACGATCGCGAGCCCCAGACCGGTGCCCGGCGTGCCGCGCGCCGCGTCGCCGCGCGCGAAGGCCTGCAGCAAGCGCTCGCGTTCCTGCTCGGGCATGCCGGCGCCGTGGTCGTGCACCTCGATCAGCACGCGCTCGCCGTCCGCGGCGACGTGCAGTTCGACCGGCGACCGGCCGTGCCGGAACGCGTTGTCCACCAGGTTGGCGATCAGCCGCTCGACCAGCAGCGGGTGGCTGTGCGCCACCAGCGCCGCGCCCACGGCGTGCACGGTCAGGTCGCCTTCGGGGCGCGTGGCCGGCAGCTGCCGGGCGACGGCCGCGACGTCGACGCGCTGCTCCAGCGGCAGCTCGCCGGCGCGCACATGGTCCAGGAAGGCGCCGATCAGGCGGTCGGCCACCTCGATGTTGCGCACGATGGTCTCGTTCCAGCGCCGGCCCTCGTCCGATTCGGGCAGCAGGCCGGCCGCCATGCGGATGCGCGCGAGCGGCGCACGCAGGTCGTGCGAGACGCCGGCCAGCAGCAGGGCGCGCTCGCGCTCGTGACGCTGCAGGCGCTGCACCATGTCGGCGTAGGCCGCCTCGATCGCGGCGATCTCCGGGCTCGGGCCGTCCAGCGGCATCGGCTCGGGCACCGGCTCGCCCGGGCGGTGCGCCTGCATGCGGGCCCGCAGCTGCTCGAGCGGGCGGGTCAGGCGCCGCGTGAAGACCCAGCTGACGCCCACCAGCAGCGCCACCGCGAGCAGCAGCGCGAGCACGAAGCGCCTCGGCACGGCCGGCAGCAGCGCGGCGTCGTGCAGCCCGAGCCAGACGGCACGCCCGTCCGGCCGGCGTACCTGCAGCCAGAGCATCGGGCCGCCGGCACCCCGCGCCACCGCGAGATCGAGCACCGGCACGCCCTGGCGCTGCAGCTCGTCGTCCAGCGCCACGAGGCGCGGCGCGCCCAGGTCGGAGCGCAGCGCGAGCGGCGGGCGCGCGTCGCTGGCGAGCAGCGGACGCTTCGGCTCGGGCAGGTCACCCGGCCAGCCGGCCGCCTCGCGCAGCGTGGGCGCCCAGCGCTCGGCCACCAGCCGCGCCACCGCGACATTGCGCTCGACGTAGACGAGCAGGCCGAACAGCAGCAGCAGCGCCAGCGCGACCAGCACCTGCAGCAGCAGCAGCCGGGCGAACAGCGTGTCGGGCCGCCACCAGCGGCGCTCCCCAGCGGGACCAGTGCCGACGGCGCTCCGGGGACGAACCGGCTCAGCGCGGGACGAAGACATAACCCTCGCCGCGTACCGTGTCGACCCATTCCTTGCCGGGGCTCGCCTCGTGCAGCTTGCGCCGCAGGCGCGCAACCTGCACGTCGACGGTTCGGTCGGCCGGCTTGTAGCTGCCGGGCTGCACCGCCTCGCTGAGCGCCTCGCGGCTGAGCGGCTGGCCCGGCGCCCGCGCCAGCGCGGCGAGCAGCCGGTATTCCACGCCCGTCAGCGCGACGGCGCGCTCGCCGGCCAGCACCTCGCGCTTGAGCAGGTCGATCGACAGGCCATCGAAGCGCAGCAGCGCGGCGTCGCCCCGACCCGGCGCCTGGCGCCGCAGCAGCGCACGCACACGCGCCACCAGTTCGCGCGGCTCGAAGGGCTTGGGCAGGTAGTCGTCCGCGCCGATCTCCAGGCCGAGCACGCGGTCCATCGGATCGCCGCGCGCGGTGAACATCAGCAGCCCGAGCGCGGGATGCGCGGTGCGCCAGCGGCGGCACAGGTCGAAGCCGTTCGCGTCCGGCAGCATCACGTCCAGCAGCACGGCATCGGGCCGCTGCTGTGCCAGCGCACGTTCGCCGTCGCCGCCGGTCAGCACGGTGTGCACGGCCCAGCCCTCGCGTTCGAGCAGCAGCGCGACCATCGCCGACAGCTCGGCATCGTCGTCGACCACCAGCAGCAGCGGCTTTCCGTCCGGGTTCATGCGGACCAGTGTAGGGCGCCGAAACATCCTGTTCCCGCACATTGCAGAACTGTCGCAATTCGTCGTGCGCGCCCGCCCCGCGGCCGCATCGCGGGGCGTTCAATGGACACACCTCGCCTCCTCCTGCAGGCGACCCACCAAACGAAAGGACTCGACCATGCCCTCCTTCCTGAACCCCCGCCGTGCCTCCGCCCTCGCGCTGATCGCGCTGGGCACCGCCGTCCTCGGCGCCAGCCTGGCCGCCACCTCGGCCGAGGCGCGCCAGCGCACGACCACGGTGACCGGCGCGAGCGGCAAGGCCGCCACGCGCAACGTGATGCGCGAGCGCGGCAACGTGCAGTCCAGCACGACCGGCCCGAACGGCCGCAGCAGCTCGCGCAACGTAACCCGCAACGCCGACGGCACGACGGCCGCCACCGTGACCGGCCCGAACGGCCAGACCGCGACGCGCAACGCCAGCCACGGCGGCGGCCAGGCGAACAGCACCGTGACCGGCCCGAACGGGCAGACCGCCACCCGCAGCGTGAGCCGCAGCGCCGAAGGCAGCACCGCGACGCTGACCGGTCCGAACGGCCAGACCGCGACCCGCACGACCACGGTCACGCCGTGAGCCGCGCCGACCCGCTGACCGGAGCCCGACCATGATGCTTGCCTCGACCCGATCGCTCGCCCGCGCCTGCACCGTGGCGCTCACCCTGCTGGCCGGCGCCGGCGCGCAGGCCGCGGACACCCCCGCGTCCGGCGGCGCCTGCCGCAGCGACTCCCGCTCGCTGTGCAGCGGGGTGCAGCCTGGCGGCGGGCGCGTGATCGCCTGCCTGAAATCGCACGAGAGCGAACTCTCGGAGGCCTGCCGCGCCGCGCTGCCGGTGATGGAGCGCTGCGCCGGCGAGGTGCAGTCGCTGTGCGGCAGCGCCGGCGGTCCGCGCGCGCTGCGCAGCTGCCTGCGCGAGAACGCCGGCAAGCTGAGCCCCGAGTGCCGCGCCTCGGGCGCACGCCGCTAGGGCTCTGCCGTGAACCGCGACGCCCTGCGCGCCGTCGTCGACCCCGAATGGCTGCCGTGGCTCGGGGTGGTGCTGCTGCTGGTGCTCGCCGCGGCCGTCGCCGAGGGCCTCGTGCTCGGGCGGCGGCGCGGCGGCCGCTACGACTGGCGCGCCTTCGCGGCGACGCTGGGCGACGTGGCGGGCCGGCGCGCGATCGATGCGCTCGGGCTGTCGCTGGCCACGCCGGTGCTGCTGTGGGTCCACGAGCACCGGCTCGCGACGCTGGCGCCGGACAACCTCGCGAACCTGGCGCTGCTGTTCGTCGGCCAGGAGTTCTGCTACTACTGGCATCACCGCGCGTCGCACCGGGTGCGCTGGTTCTGGGCCTCGCACGCGGTGCACCACTCGCCCAACGAGCTGACGCTGGCCGCCGCGCTGCGCCTGGGCTGGACCGGCAAGCTCGGCGGCGCCGCGGTGATCTTCGCGCCGCTGGTGTGGCTGGGCTTCCATCCGGTGGTGGTGGCGGCTGCCGTCGCGCTGAACCTGCTGTACCAGTTCTGGCTGCACGCGCCGTGGATCCCGCGCCTCGGGCCGCTCGAGTGGCTGCTGAACACGCCCTCGCACCACCGTGTGCACCACGCGAGCAACCCCGAGTACCTGGACTGCAACTACGGCGGCGTGCTGATCGTGTTCGACCGCCTGTTCGGCAGCTTCGTCGCCGAGCGCGCCGACCTGCCGCCGCGCTACGGGCTGGTCGTGCCGCTGCATTCCTACAACCCGTTCGTCATCGCGCTGCACGAGTGGCGGCGCCTGGCCGGCGACCTCGCCGAGGCGCGCGGCTGGCGCGCCCGGCTGCGCACGCTGTTCGGCCCGCCCGCCCCGCCCCCTTCCTCCACCCTGTCACGGAGCCCCGCATGAAGAAGACCCCTCTGACCCCTTCCGTCCTGCTGCTCACCCTGCTCGCCGCCTGCGGCGGAGGCGGCGGCGACAACGCCGGCGCCGACGACGTCGACCAGGGCACCGCGCAGGCGATGAGCGCCAACAGCGCGGTGATCCCGGCCGAGAGCGGCGAGGCCGCGTCGGCGCTGCTGAGCACCGCGCAGGTCGTCGTCGGCGGCGGCACCGCGAGCCAGACCTACACCTGCCCGGGCGGCGGCACGGCCGTGTTCACCGCCACCGGCGGCAGCCTGGCGAGCCTCGCGAACGGCATGCTCGACGCCGGCGAGGTCTACAACCTGACCTACACCGACTGCCGCGGCAGCGCCGGCGCCGCGAGCCTGGACGGCCGCGCGACGCTGACGGTGCTGGCGGCCGGCAGCGGCACCACCGAAGTCGCGACGAGCACCCAGGGCATCACGGTGACGCTGCCGCAGCGGGTGCTGACGCTGGACGGCGCCTCGACGCTGTCGCGCAGCGTGAGCGTGAACGGCGCGGACACGACCACCACCGACCGCTGGACCGCCGCGCAGATCGAGCTGACCAGCCAGCGCGCCGCGCGCAGCAGCCGCTACACGCTGTCGGCGGTCGACCTGACCCGCAGCATCACGACCACCAACGGCGTGATCAGCGCGCGCACCGGCAGCGGCACCCACACGATGAGCGCCGCGCTGCCCAACGGCAGCTGGAGCGTGACGACGGCGACGCAGGGCGCCGTCAGCTACGACGCGAACGGCATGCCGACGCAGGGCGCCTGGACCGTCACGCTGCCGCACAACCGGCTCGGCATCAGCGTGGTGCCGGGCACGCTGACCGTGACCGTCGACCACGGGCCGGACGGCACGATCGACCACACCTGGATCTTCACGACCGGCACGCTGGCCGCCGAAGCCGGCTGACGGCGCTGCGGAGGGACGGGGCGGCCTCCCGTAACATCGGGCGTCCGTCCCCTCGCTTCCGCCCTTGAGTTCCGCCTCCACCGCCCCGCTGGACATCCTCAACGAGGTGTTCGGCTACGCCGCGTTCCGCGGCCAGCAGCAGCCCATCGTCGAGCACGTGGTGGCCGGCGGCGACGCGCTGGTGCTGATGCCCACCGGCGGCGGCAAGAGCCTGTGCTACCAGGTGCCGGCGATCGTGCGCCACCGCCGCCAGCGCGGCGTCGCGATCGTCGTCAGCCCGCTGATCGCGCTGATGCACGACCAGGTCGGCGCGCTCGAGGAAGCGGGCGTGCACGCCGCCTTCCTGAACTCCACGCTGTCGCTCGAGGAAGCCCAGCAGGTCGAGCGCGAGATGATGTCCGGCCGCCTCGTGCTGCTGTATGCGGCGCCGGAACGCGTGACGACGCCGCGCTTCCAGGCCCAGCTCGAATCGCTGCACGAACGCGGGCTGCTGAGCCTGTTCGCGATCGACGAGGCGCACTGCGTCAGCCAGTGGGGCCACGACTTCCGCGAGGACTACTTGGGCCTCAGCGTGCTGCACGAGCGCTGGCCCGACGTGCCGCGCATCGCGCTGACCGCGACCGCCGACGCGCTGACACGCGCCGACATCATCGAGCGGCTGCAGCTGCGCGACGCGCAGGTCTTCATCAGCAGCTTCGACCGGCCGAACATCCGCTACACGATCGTCGAGAAGGACGACGCGCGGCGCCAGCTGCTGCGCTTCGTGCGCGACGAGCACGACGGGGACGCGGGCATCGTGTACTGCCAGTCGCGCAAGAAGGTCGAGGAGACGGCCGCGTGGCTGAACGACGAGGGCCTCTCCGCGCTGCCCTACCACGCCGGGCTGGAGGCCGACGTGCGCCGCCGCCACCAGGACCGCTTCCTGCGGGAGGAAGGCATCGTGATGGTCGCGACGATCGCCTTCGGCATGGGCATCGACAAGCCGGACGTGCGCTTCGTCGCGCACCTGGACCTGCCGAAGAACATCGAGAGCTACTACCAGGAGACCGGCCGCGCCGGCCGCGACGGCGAGCCGGCCGACGCCTGGATGACCTACGGCCTGGCCGACGTGGTCAACCAGCGCCGCATGATCGACGAGAGCCCGGCCGGCGAGGAATTCAAGCGCGGCCAGCGTGCCAAGCTCGACGCGCTGCTCGCACTGGCCGAGGCGCACGACTGCCGGCGCGTGCGGCTGCTCGCCTATTTCGGCGAGCGCAGCACCACCTGCGGGAACTGCGACAACTGCCTGCACCCGCCGGCCACCTGGGACGCGACCGAGGCGGCGCGCAAGGCGCTGTCCTGCGTCTACCGCTTCCACCAGCAGCGCGGGCAGCGCTTCGGCGCCGGCCACCTGATCGACGTGCTGCGCGGCAAGGAGACCGAGAAGGTCGCGCAGTACGGCCACCGCGGGCTCTCGACCTTCGGCATCGGCGCCGATCTGTCGGAGCTGCAGTGGCGCGGCGTGCTGCGCCAGCTGATCGCGCTCGGCCACCTGCGCGCCGAGGGCGAGTACAACACGCTCGAGCTGACCGAGAGCGCGCGCGAGGTGCTGCGCGGCGAGGTGCAGCTGCTGCTGCGCGTGCCGGCCGAGGCGCCGCGGCGCGGCCGCGCGGCCCGCGGCGGCGGCCGCGAGAAGCCCGCGCCGGTCGCACTGGACGAGGATGGGCAGCGCCGCTACGCCGCGCTGAAGGCCTGGCGCGCCGAGGTGGCCCGCGAACACAACCTGCCGGCCTACGTGGTGTTCCACGACGCGACGCTCGCGGAGATGGCGCGCCGCATGCCGGCGTCGCTGGACGCGCTGTCCGGCATCAGCGGCGTCGGCGCGCGCAAGCTCGAGGCCTACGGCGAGGACCTCCTGCGCGTGCTGGCCGGCGTGCCGGCCTGATTCAGCCCGCCGACGAGCCGAGCGCCGCCAGCAGGCGCGGCATCGCGACACGCACATGGCGCTTGTCGACCGTCTCGATGACCCCCTCGCGCTTGAGCGCCGAGACCAGCCGGCTGGCGGTCTCCAGCGTCATGCCCAGCATCGAGCCGATCTGCTCGCGCGAGGGCAGCCACAGCGTCGCGCCCTCCTCGCCGTACTCGCTGAGCTTGAGCAGCAGGCGCAGCATGCGCTGGCGCGCGCTGCCGCTGCCGAGTTCGACCAGCCACTCGTCCGCGTCGTCGAGCGCGCGCTGCCAGCGCTTCATCAGGTCCAGCGCGAGCGCCGGTTCGCGGCGCGTCAGCGACTCGATCAGCCCGTGCGGCAGCCGGCAGGCCTGCACCTCCGTGCAGGCGATCGCGTCGGCCGCGTAGGTCTGGCCCAGCATCGACTCCATGCCGACCAGGTCGCTGCGGCCGGCCAGGCGCAGCACACGCCGCTCGCCCTGCGCGTTCGTGCGTTCCAGGCGCACCAGGCCGGCGCGCACGGTGAACGCCGCGACGCCCGGCTGGCCGGCCTCGTAGAGCGGCTGGCCGGGCCGCAGGCGGGTTTCGACGATGTCGACGTGGATCTGGTCCAGCCCCTGCAGGTCGAGCGCGCCGAACAGCGCGAAGCGCCGCACACCGCAATCGGCACAGACGCGCGCCTGCGGATTGAAGAGCGCCGGCGTGTCGGGCGGGCGCAGCGGGATGACGCGGGCCGGGGCGTTCATGATGGCCCCGATCATATACCCATGCGGGTACCTGACGGCGGCGCAGGCCGTTCAGGGCACGACCGTCAGCACCAGCTCGTCGCTGTCGGCGCGGTCGCCGACGCCGTCGGTGGCACGCGCGAACAGGTGCAGCGTCGTGCGGCCGTCGCTCGGCACCGCCACCTGCCATTCGTACGGCGCGCTGCCGTCGCTGCCGAGCCGCACCGCGGTGTTGCCGTCGAGGCGGTAGAAGGCCACCTCGTCGATGCCGTTCTCGTCCGCCGCGGCGGCGACCACACGCACCGTCGTGCCGGCCTGCACCGTGGTCGCAGCCGCCGCGAGGCTGACCGACGGCGGGCCGTAGTCGCCGTCGCCGAAGCCGATGTACAGCCCGCCGCCGCACGCGGCGAGTGCGGGCGGGAGCAGCCACACGAGGCGTCGCAGCAGGGCCGGCCGGTTCATGCCCGCCATGCTACGCCGCCGCCTTCAGCCGCGCGCGAGGCGTGCCATCTCCTCGCCGACCAGGCGCACGATCAGCCGGTCCAGCGTCTGCACCGAGTACTGGCCGACGTCGTGCGGCGTTTGCGTGCCGGGGCCGCTGCCCGGGTCGCTCGCGTCGCGGTAGGTCAGGAACACGAAGCGCCCGGCGGTGTACTGCGCGAGCTGGCGGTAGACGTATTCGCCGACCGGGTCGAGCCCGCTGGCACCGACCGCGAACAGCTTGATGCCCTTGGCGAGCGCCGCCTGCATGTCCCGGTCGTACTGCGGGCCGCCGTAGTCCAGGTGCGGCGGTGCGTCGGCCACCAGCACGACCAACCGCGCCGCATCGGCGCGCCAGGACAGGCCGTGCACCGTCTCGTGCAGCGCCTCGTTGAGCGCCTCCGGCGTGTCGCCCCCGCCGCCCGCCTGCACGCGCGCCAGCACGCCCTGGAACGCGCCCAGGTCGTCGGTGAAGTCGTGCGTGCGGGTCAGGAAGGCGTCGCCGCGGTCGCGGTAGGCGACCAGGCCGTAGCAGGTATCCGGTTGGCCCGGCAGCTGGCCGATCTGCTGCGCGATCGCGCGCATCGAGGTCTTCAGCTTGGCGATCTCGTCGCCCATCGACCCGGTGGCGTCGATCAGGAACACCAGGTCCAGGCGCGGCCGCTGCGGCGCCGGCGCGTCGTCCAGCCGCACCTGCAGCGCCGCGCGGTCATCGCGCGCCAGCGTCGCGCTGGCGGTGGCCCCACCCTTGCGCACCGCGACGCCGAGCGTGCGGTCGGCGCCGGCGCCGACGGCGCGCGGGTGCAGCCAGACCCGCCCGGCCGTGTCCGTGCGGGCCCACAGGATCGGCTCGCGCCGGCCGGCCCGCTGCAGCGCGACTTCGGCGTCGTGCACCGGGCGACCGGCAGCATCGGTGACCTCGAGCAGGTGGCGCTCGGTGATGTCGCGCTCGCGCACCGGCAGCCCGCGGTGGCGGGCGCGGTAGGCCAGGTATTCGCCGAAGTCGGCGTTGTCGTCGACCATGCCGGCTGTCACCGGTTCCTGCCGCGGGCGGCGGCGTGGCGCCGCGAGCGATCCACCCGGCTCCGGCGCAGGGGGCGGTGCGGCGACCGGGCGCTCTTCGCTCACGGCGGGCGCACGGGCGGCAAAGCCGCCCAGCAGGGCGGGAGCGGCAGCGGACTTGGCGGCCTCGTCGCGCCGTGCGCCGCCGCGCGCGCCGAGCCGATCGTCCAGGGACCGATGGCCCTGCGCGTCGCCGCTGCGGCCCGGCACCTCGCGTGTGGTCGGCGCGCGGCGGCAGTGGTCGGCCGTGGGCGGATCGAACGCGGGCACGCCGTCGTCGACCGACACCGCGCCTTGCCAGGGCGGCGGCCAGTGGCCGGTGTTCGGGGCAGCGACATGCCCGGTCGGGTCCGGCAGCGCAGCGGCGCAGGCGGCCGCCAGCACGGCCATCAGCGCCACGGCGGGGGCGGCGGCCAGGCGCAGTTTCGAAGTGGATGTCGAGGGGGGTGAGGTCATCGCGGTGCTCCGTCGGCAGGTGAAGGCTGGCGGCTGATACGGCGCAGCGCGGCGAACGGGGTGAATCGCCGATTCACCCCGGGACGGCCCGTCGGCCGTATCAGTCCGGGAATGAGGCAGACTTCCGCCCGCAATGAGTGCCGACGACCTCGACGACGACCAGCTGATGGCCGCCTATGCCCAGGGCGACGCCGCGGCGTTCGAGCGCCTGTACGAACGGCATCGGCAGGGCCTGTACCGCTTCGTGCGGCGCCTGCTCGGCAGCACGCATGCCGGGCAGGTCGACGAGCTGTTCCAGGACACCTGGCTGCGCGTGGTGCAGGCGCGCGACCGCTGGCAGCCGCAGGGGGCGAGCTTCCGGACCTGGCTGTTCACGCTGGCGCACCATCGCGCCATCGACCTGCTGCGCCGCAGCGGCCGCGAGGTGGCGCTCGATGCCTTCGAAGGAGAGGACGGCGAGCCCTGGCAACCCGACGCTGCCGCCTGGCAGCACTGGCCGGCGCCGGCCGCGGCAGCGCCGCAGGGCGAGGAACTCGCGTTCTGGCGGCGCGCCGGCGAACGCCTGCTGCAGTGCCTGGATCAGCTGCCGCTGCCGCAGCGCAGCGCCTTCCTGCTGCATCACGATGACGGCCTCGCGCTCGACGAAGTGGCCCATGCCCTCGAAGTCGGCTTCGAGACCGCCAAGACACGCCTGCGCTACGCGATGAGCAAGCTGCGCAGCTGCATGGGTGCCTACCTGAACCCGGACCTGCGATGACGCACGACGACGACGAGGCCGTGCCGCACGACCGCTGGTTGCGCGAAGCGCTGCGCCATGCGCCGGACGCCGACGCGGCACCGCCGCCGCGCGTGAACGACGCCATCCTGCGCATGGGGCGTGCCGCCGTCGCGCCGCGTCCGGTGCCGGCACCGCCCGCGCCGCCGACGCTCGACGAACGGCTGGCCGCCGTCTGGGACTGGCTGGCCCGTCCGCCGGTGGCGGCGGGTTTCGCCAGCGTGATGGTCGCCACCGTGGTCGGCCTGATGTGGTGGGGCCGGCCGATCGAGGAAGCCTTGCCGCCGCCCGAAACCGTCTCAGCTGCACCGGAGGCGGCGACGCCGGCGGACGGCCGCCGTGCCGGGTCGGCGGAGGCCGAATCGGTCGACGCGCGGTCGCGCCAAGTCGCGCCGACCACGAGTCTGGGCGAAGCCCGGGCCCCGAAACAGGCCCCGCCGCCGGTGGCCGCCGCCGCTCCCCCGGCACCGGCCGAGCCGGCTGCGCGCAAGGCGGCGGCGCCACCGCCACCGGTGGCGCCCGCCGTGGTGCCCGCTCCCGCACCGGCTGCGGCGCCGGCACGCGACGCAAGCGCCGAGCAGAAGCGGTCCGCCGCCACGCCGTCGGAAGAACTGCGCCTGCGCGGCAGCCCGCTCGAACGGCGCGAAGCCGCTGTCGCTCCTTCGGCGGCCCCCCCCGCGCCGCCCCCGCCCGCCACCAACGCAACTGCACCAGGAACCGTCGGGGCTGCCGGGGCCGCCGCGGCTGACGCTGCCGCGCCAGGCCCGGCCGGCGCCCTCAGCGGGCTGCGCGCGCGCGCCGCGGTCGGCACGATCGAGACCGCGGGGCTGAGCAATCTGCGCTTCGAGATCCCGCGCCGCCAGCAGGACTGGACCTGGCAGCGTGACGACGGCCCGGCCCGCCCGGTCGACGAGGCGACCATGAACTGGATCGCGCAGGCCGACCGCACCGCCCGGCCCCACTGGAACCCGGGCCCGGCGGCCGGCGAGGGCGCGACCGCGACGCTGCGCTTCACGCGCGACGGCGTGGTGCGCGCGATCCTGCGCGTCGGGCCGCGCGGCCTGCGGCTGGATCGCGGCGGCAAGACCGAGTCGGCCGAGCTGTCGTCGGCGCAGGCGGCGTCGCTGCTCGCGGCGCTCGACGCGCTGGGCCCCTGAGCCCGCGCCGGGCGGCCTCGCTATCATGGGCGGTTTGCGCCCAGCGACCGCGATGCCGTCCCCGCCCGTGCCCGACCGCACCGATTCCCCGCTGATCCGGGTGCGCGGCGCGCGCACCCACAACCTGAAGAACATCGACCTGGACATCCCGCGCCACCGGCTGGTGGTGATCACGGGGCTGTCCGGGTCGGGCAAGTCCAGCCTCGCGTTCGACACGCTGTACGCGGAGGGGCAGCGGCGCTACGTCGAGAGCCTGTCGGCGTACGCGCGGCAGTTCCTGCAGCTGATGGACAAGCCGGACGTCGACGTGATCGAGGGCCTGTCGCCGGCGATCAGCATCGAGCAGAAGGCCACCTCGCACAACCCGCGCTCGACGGTCGGCACGGTTACCGAGATCCACGACTACCTGCGCCTGCTCTACGCCCGCGCCGGCACGCCCTTCTGCCCCGACCACGGCCTGCCGCTGGCCGCGCAGAGCGTCAGCCAGATGGTCGATGCGGTGCTCGCGCTGCCCGAGGGCACGCGGCTGATGGTGCTGGCGCCGGTGGTGCGCGACCGCAAGGGCGAGTTCGTCGAGCTGTTCGCGGACATGCAGACCCAGGGCTACGTGCGCTTCCGCGTCGACGGCACGGCCTACGAGGCGGCCGACGTGCCGAAGCTGAAGAAGGCCGAGAAGCACGACATCGACGTGGTGATCGACCGCGTCAAGGTGCAGGCGGGTCTGCAGCAGCGCCTGGCCGAGAGTTTCGAGGCGGCGCTGCGCATCGCCGAGGGCCGGGCGATCGCGCTCGAGATGGACTCGGGACAGGAACATCTGTTCTCGAGCAAGTTCGCCTGCCCGGTCTGCAGCTACTCGCTGGCCGAACTCGAGCCGCGCCTGTTCTCGTTCAACTCGCCGGTGGGCGCCTGCCCGAGCTGCGACGGCCTCGGCCAGGTGACGGCGTTCGATCCGGAGCGGGTGGTCGCCTTCCCCTCGCTGTCGCTGGCCAGCGGGGCCGTGAAGGGCTGGGACCGCCGCAACGGCTACACCTTCTCGCTGCTCGAGAGCGTCGCGCGCCACTACGGCTTCGACGTCGACTCGCCGTTCGAGGAACTGCCCAAGCCGGCCCAGCAGGTGCTGCTGCACGGCTCCGGCAAGGAGGACATCGAGTTCGTCTACCAGGCCGAAGGGCCGAAGGGCAGGCAGCGCATGGTCAAGCGCTGGCATCCGTTCGAAGGGATCATCCCGAACTTCGAGCGGCGCTTCCGCGAGACCGATTCGGCCGCGGTGCGCGAGGACCTGGCGCGCTACCAGGCCGCGCGGCCCTGCCCCGACTGCGAGGGCACGCGCCTGCGCCGCGAGGCGCGCCACGTGTTCCTGGTCGACGCGGCCAGCAGCCGGCGCGAGCCGATCTTCCGCGTCGAGCACTTCACGCTGCGCGACTGCCTGGCCTATTTCGAGGACCTGAAGCTCGAAGGCGCGAAGGCCGACATCGCCGACAAGGTGGTGCGCGAGATCCGCTCGCGGCTGAAGTTCCTGAACGACGTCGGCCTGAACTACCTGAGCCTGGAACGCTCGGCGGACACGCTGTCGGGCGGCGAGGCGCAGCGCATCCGGCTCGCGTCGCAGATCGGCTCGGGCCTGACCGGCGTGATGTACGTGCTCGACGAGCCGAGCATCGGGCTGCACCAGCGCGACAACGCACGCCTGATCGAGACGCTCAAGCACCTGCGTGACCTGGGCAACAGCGTGCTGGTCGTCGAACACGACGAGGACGCGATCCGCGCCGCCGACCACGTGATCGACCTCGGCCCCGGCGCCGGCGTGCACGGCGGCCGGGTGATCGCGCAGGGCACGGCAGACGAGGTGGCGAACCACGCGGAGTCGCTGACCGGGCGCTACCTGGCGCGCACGCTGACGGTCCCGGTGCCGCCGCGCCGCCGCGCGCTGGCCGACAGCACCGACCCGCAGCTGCTGAAGATCGTCGGCGCGCGCGGCAACAACCTGAAGAGCGTCGAGGTCGAGATCCCCGTCGGGCTGTTCACCTGCGTGACCGGCGTCTCGGGGTCGGGCAAGAGCACGCTCGTCAACGACACGCTGTACGCGGCCGTCGCGCGCAAGCTCTACAGCAGCCACGTCGATGCCGCACCGCACGAGACGATCGACGGGCTGGACGCGTTCGACAAGGTGATCAACGTCGACCAGAGCCCGATCGGCCGCACGCCGCGCTCGAACCCGGCCACCTACACCGGGCTGTTCACGCCGATCCGCGAGCTGTTCGCCGAGGTGCCGGCGGCCCGCGAGCGCGGCTACGGGCCGGGCCGCTTCAGCTTCAACGTCGCCGGCGGGCGCTGCGAGGCCTGCCAGGGCGACGGCGTGCTGAAGGTCGAGATGCACTTCCTGCCCGACGTCTACGTGCCCTGCGACGTCTGCCACGGCCGGCGCTACAACCGCGAGACGCTGGAGGTGCTCTACAAGGGCAAGAACATCACCGAGGTGCTGGACCTGACCGTCGAGGACGCGCATGCGTTCTTCGCGGCCGTGCCGGCGATCGCCCGCAAGCTGCAGACGCTGCTGGACGTCGGGCTCGGCTACATCCGCCTCGGGCAGAGCGCGACCACGCTGTCCGGCGGCGAGGCGCAACGCGTCAAGCTGGCGCTGGAGCTGTCCAAGCGCGACACCGGGCGCACGCTGTACATCCTCGACGAGCCGACCACCGGACTGCACTTCGCCGACATCGCGCTGCTGCTGAAGGTGCTGCACCAGCTGCGCGACGCCGGCAACACGATCGTCGTGATCGAGCACAACCTGGACGTCATCAAGACGGCCGACTGGCTGATCGACATGGGCCCCGAAGGCGGCGCCGGCGGCGGTACGGTGGTCGCCCAGGGCACGCCGGAGGTGGTGGCCGCGAACCCGGCCAGCCACACCGGGCGCTACCTCGCGCCGCTGCTTTCCCCGGCATAGCCCTTCGGTCCCTGACCCGGGCTGGGACAGCAGCGGATCGGCCGGCCAGCGCCGGGCCGCTCCCCAGCGGCCGGCCGACCCCCTCGGGGGGTGGCCGCGGCACGCCGCGGCCGGGGGCGCCCTCCGTGCCGGGGGCTCCTTCTACAACCCGGTCTTGAAGGTCGTGAAGATGCGCGTCTGCACGCGCCGGATGTTCTGCGGCAGCGCCTCCGGCACCGCCATCGCCGACAGCGCCGCGTCGCTCAGGAACACCGTCGGGTTCTTCGCCACGGACTCCTTCACGAAGGGCAGCGAGGCCTTGTTCGGGTTGGCGTAGAAGACCTTGTTGGTCAGCGACGCGTGCACCTGCGGGCGCAGGATGTAGTCGATGAACTTGTGCGCGTTCTTCGGGTGCGGCGCGTCCTTCGGGATCGCCATGGTGTCGAAGAACAGCGTCGCGCCGGTCCTGGGCACCAGCGCCTCGATGCCGGAGCCCAACCCGGCCTCGATCGCGCGGGCGCGGGCGATGTTGATGTCGCCCGAGTAGCCCATCACCAGGCACAGCGCGCCGCTGGCCAGCTCCGAGATGTAGCCCGAGGAGGACAGCCGCGTCACGGAGGGCCGGATCTTCTTCAGCATGTCCGCGGCGGCGGTGTAGTCGGCCGCATTGCGGCTGTAGGCCGGCTTGCCGACGTAGGCCATCGCCACCGGCAGCACCTCGGACGCCGAATCCAGGATGCTGACGCCGCAGCCCTTCAGCTTGCTCGCGTACTTCGGGTCGAACAGCAGCGACCAGGGGTTCTCCGGCAGCGGCATGCCGCCGAGCGCCTTCTCGACCAGCGGCCGGTTGATGCCGATCGTGATGTAGCCCCACAGCCAGTCGACCAGGTACTGGTTGCCCGGGTCCACCTTGGCCAGCTGGGCGAGGATCGCCGGGTCGAGGTTCTTCCAGTTCGGCAGCAGCGCACGGTCCAGCGGCCGGAACAGCCCGCCCTCGATCTGCAGCTTCGCGAACTGCGCGCTCGGCACGACGATGTCGTAGCCGGTGCGGCCGGCCACCAGCTTCGCGTGCAGGATCTCGTTGGTGTCGTAGTTGTCGTAGCGGACCTTGATGCCCGTTTCCTTCTCGAAGTTCGCGAGCGTGTCCTCGGCGATGTATTCCGCCCAGTTGTAGACGTTCAGGATCTTCGGTTCCTCGTCGGCCGCTCGGGCGGCCGGCGCGAGCAGGGCGGCAAGGGCCGCACACGCGGCAAGCAGGCGGTTGGCAAGACTCATTCGGGTTCCTCCTGACCAGCGAGACCGGGGTAGGTGGCACCCCCGGACAATAAAGTTCCCACGACGATGCACGGGCCGTGCCACCTCGCTAGACTGCGCGCCACCCGGCAAGCGAGGAGACGCCCCATGGCCCGTACCGTCGACTACTACTTTGCCCCGAATTCTCCATGGACTTACCTCGGCCACCGGCGCTTCGTCGACATCGCGAAGTCTGCCGGCGCCACGGTCAACGTGCTGCCGGTGGATCTGGGCGGCAAGGTCTTCCCGGTCTCGGGCGGGTTGCCGCTGTCCAAGCGCGCACCGCAGCGCCAGGCCTACCGGCTGCTCGAGCTGAAGCGCTTCAGCGAGCACCTCGGCCAGCCGATCGTGCTGCAGCCGAAGTTCTTCCCGGTCGCCACCGACGACGCGGCGCGCCTGATCATCGCGGTCGCGCAGGCCGACGGCAGCGAGGCGGCGCTGCGCTTGACCGGCCGCATCCTGCGCGGTGTCTGGGTCGACGAGCGCAACATCGCCGACAAGAGTGAACTGGCCGCGATGCTCGCCGAGGAGCAACTGGACCCGCGCCGGCTGGAGGAAGCGGCCTCGCCGGCGGTGCAGCAGCGCTACGAGGCCGACACGCAGCGCGCCATCGAGGCCGGCGTGTTCGGCGCGCCGAGCTACGTGATCGACGGCGAGCTGTTCTGGGGCCAGGACCGGCTCGATTTCGTCCAGCGGCGCCTGACGGCATGACACGCCGGCGCAGCCGCCCGGTCGCGGCGCTGCTGGCCACGCTGGCGCTGCTTGCCGGTTCCGTCGCGCAGGCGCAGCGCTACGACGGCCCGCTGTTCGACGCCCACCTGCACTACAACGACGAGGCCTGGCGGGCCGAGCACACGCTGCCGGACGTGCTTGGCCGGCTGCAGCGCAGCGGCGTGCGCGCCATCATCGCCAACAGCCGTCCGAACGACGGCACCAGGACGCTCGCCGCCGCCGGCGAGCAGACACGTGCCGCCGGCGTGACGGTGGTGCCCTTCATCCGGCTGTACCGCAACCGCGCCGACTACACCGGCTGGTTCGCCGACGAGACGATCCATGCGATGGTGCTGCGCGAGCTCGCGGCCGGCACGCCGGCCGGTCCGTACCGCGGACTCGGCGAGTTCCACCTCTACGACAGCGCGAACGCCAACGGCCCGGTCGCGCGCCAGCTGATGCAGCTCGCGCAGGCCCGCGACCTGGCGGTGCTGGCGCACGTCGACGACCAGGCGATCGATCTGCTGATGGCGCACGCCCCGCGCGCGCGGCTGATCTGGGCCCACACCGGCATCGGCGGCGCGAGCGTCGAGCGCGTGCGCGCGCTGCTGCAGAAATACCCGATGCTGATGGGCGAGCTGTCCTACCGGCCGGGCCTGACCGACGCCGGCGGCGGCCTGAGCGCCGAGTGGAAGGCGCTGCTGACCGATCACGCCGACCGCTTCCTGGTCGGCTCGGACACCTGGATCAACGCACGCTGGGCCGGCTACGAGGGCCTGATGGCCGATGCGCGCCGCTGGCTGGCCGATCTGCCCGCGCCGGCGGCACGGCGCATTGCCTGGGACAACGCGGCACGCCTGTTCGGCCTGCCGGAACCCGCCGCACGACCGGCGGAATGAAAAAAGCCGGTGCGATGCACCGGCCCGGGCTGTCGTCGCGGCGGTTCGCCGCGACACGGTTCACTTCAGGTGGCCGTTGATCAGCTTGGTCATCTCGAACATCGAGACCTGCGCCTTCTTGAAGATCTCCTTCAGCTTGGCGTCGGCGTTGATCATGGTCTTCTTCGCCGAATCCTGCAGCTTGTTGGACTTGATGTAGTCCCAGACCTTCTTCGTGACCTCGGTGCGCGGGTACGGACCCTTGCCGATGATCGCGGACAGCGCCTCGCTCGGCGTCATCGCCTTCATGAAGGCGGCGTTCGGGGTGCGCTTCTTGGCCGGAGCCTTCTTCGCTGCCGCCTTCTTGGCCGGCGCCGCCTTCTTCGCGGGCGCCTTCTTGGCCGGCGCCGCCTTCTTCGCGGCGGCTTTCTTGGCCGGAGCCGCCTTCTTCGCCGGGGCCTTCTTGGCCGCAGCCTTCTTCGCAGTTGCCATGTTGAATCTCTCCATCAAGAGTTTGTTGATGTGCCCGGGATGGGCGAGAGCCGCATGGACCCTCATTTCTCCATAGCACCGTGCGGAGCGAATGGTACTGCGTGAGTCAAGGGCTGAGAAGCAGTTTTCACTCTGAAAACACGCAATCTGCCGAGGTAGACGAGCCTTTTGTCGCTGCGCAACGTCACTGCGCAGGTTCGAGCAGCGCGCGCGATGCGTCCGCGAGGCTCGCGCAGCCGGTCAGCGCGAGTGCGATCTCGAGTTCGTCGCGCAGCCGGCGCAGCGATTGCGCGACGCCTTGCGGGCCCGCTGCGGCGAGCGCGAACAGCGGCGCGCGCCCGAGCAGCACGGCGCGCGCGCCGAGCGCGGCGGCCTTCAGCACGTCGGTGCCGCGCCGGATTCCGCCGTCCACCAGCAGCGGCAGCGCGCCGCCGAGCGCGTCGGCGATGCGCGGCAGCGCGGTCGCGGTAGGGGTGACGGTATCCAGCGTGCGCCCGCCGTGGTTGGAGATCACCAGGCCGGCGGCGCCGAGCGCGGCGGCCTGCCGCGCATCGTCGGCGCGCAGCACGCCCTTCAGCAGCAGCGGCAGGCGCGTTTGCGCACGCAGCCAGGCGACGTCGTCCCAGGTCGGCGCGCGCGCCAGCAGGCCGGCGCACATCGCCGCCGGGTCCGGCGGCGGCGGCACGGGCGCGCCGGCGAAATGCACCGCAGCCACGCCGTCCGGCAGGCGGAAGCCGGCGCGCCGCTCGCGCTCGCGCACACCCTGCACCGGCGCATCGACGGTCAGCACGAGCGCCTCGAACCCGGCGGCCTCGGCACGCTGCACCAGCGCGAGGTCGAAGCCGCGGTCGCCGCTCAGGTACAGCTGGAACCACAGCGGCCCGCGCGCCGGCTCGGCCAGCACGTGACGGGCGACGTCTTCCAGCGCGATGCTGGACATCGCGCTGAGCACGACACCGGCACCCTGCGTCGCCGCCGCCAGCGCGCTGCCGGCTTCGCCGAGCGGGTGCAGCAGGCGCTGGTACGCCACCGGCGCGAGCAGCAGCGGCGCCGCCAGTGTGCGGCCGAGCAGTTCGACGCGCGTGTGCGCCTGCTGCAGCGGCCGCAGCACATGCGGCCACAGCGCCAGCGCTTCCCAGGCCGCGCGGTTGCCGCGCAGGCTGATCTCGTCCGCGGCGCCGCCGGCCAGCCAGGCCCAGGTCGGGTCATCGAGGCGCTCGCGCGCCTGCGCCTCGAAGTCGGCGGGGCCGGCAGCGTCGGCCCCGCCGCTCAGGTGTCCGCCCACAGGCGCAGCAGGTTGTGGTACGTGCCGGAGAGCGTGACCGACACGTCCGAATCGGGGTCGCGCTCGCGCAGCTTCATCAGCGCCATGTCCAGGTCGTACAGCAGGCGGCGCTGCTCGGTGCTGCGCACCATGCTCTCGATCCAGAAGAAGCTGGCCAGCCGCTCACCGCGCGTCACCGGCTCGACGCGGTGCACCGTGGTCGACGGGTAGAGCACCAGGTGGCCGGCCGGCAGCTTGACGCGCCGGCCGCCGAAGGCGTCCTCCATCACCAGTTCGCCGCCGTCGTATTCCTCCGGCGCGCTGAAGAACAGCGTGCAGGAGATGTCGGTGCGCAGCCGCTGGTTGCTGTCCGGCACGAAGCGGATGGCCTGGTCGACGTGGTCGCCGTAGGTGTTCGCGTCGCCCGCATACCGATTGAACATCGGCGGCAGCACGCGTTTGGGCAGCACGGCCGAGAAGAACGTCGGGTGCCGGCTCAGCGCCGCGAGCACGATGCCCTGCAACGCGCGCGCCATGTCGCCGCGCGGCGCCAGCTGCTGATTGTTCTTCACCGCCGCGGCCTGGAAGCCGGCGGTCTCGCGACCGTCGACCCAGGCGGCACCGCGCAGGATTTCTCGGATCCGCCGCAACTCGTCGGCGGTGAGCATGTCGGGAAGGGTCAGCAGCATGGCGGCGGCTCTGCGGCGGTGGTGCCGGGGAAGGCAGGGACTAGAAGGTCACGGTGCTGGTCAGCTGCACCGTGCGCGGCTTGCCCGGAATGTAATGGCCGCGGTAGAGCTGGTCGGCATAGAGCTTGTCGGTCACGTTGGTGATGTTCAGCTTCAGCACGACCGGCCCGGTGGTGTATTCGGCCATCAGGTCGGCAGTGACGAACTTCGGCGCGTAGAAGTTCGTCAGCAGCGGCTTCACGCCGCCGCGCGCATTCAGGCCGCCGCCGACACGCCAGGCGGGTGTCAGCCGGTAGGTCGTCCACAGCGAGCCCGAGTGCACCGGCGTCATCGCCGGCCGCTGGCCGACCGCCTCGCCCTGGATCAGCGTGGTGCCGTTCGAGGCCCCCTTGTCGACCTTCGCGCTCGGGATCCACTCGTAGGCGGCGAACAGCTCCCAGGCGGTCGTCAGGCGGCCGGCGAAGTCCAGGTCCACGCCGGCCGCATGGCGCTGGCCGGACAGCACGTAGTTGGTCGGCGAGACCGACTCCTCGTCGCGGTTGCGTTCGTTGTACTTGGTGGCGTGGAACAGCGCGAAGCGGGTCGTGAAGCGGCCCTGCGCCCAGTCGATGTTGCCGCCGAGCTCGACGTTGCGGCTCTTCTCCGGCGGGGTGTTCGAACCGAGCGGATCGAACGAATAGGTGTCGCCCGAGGTGTTGAACGAGGTGCCGTAGGACAGGTGGAACGAGAGGTGGTCGGCCGGCTGGTAGAGCACCCCGAAGCGCCGGCTCCACAGCGAGTCGCTGCGGCCGAGCAGCCCGGTCTCCGTGCCGACCGGCGTGGTGTTGGTGCCGCTCGGGTTGGCCGTCGCGTAGGTGTGGTAGGTGCCGCGGAACTTGTCCCAGCGCAGGCCGGCCAGCACTTTCCAGTCCGGCGCGACCTGCGCCATGTCCTGTGCGTACAGGCCGAGCGCCTCGGCGTCGAAGTACTGGCTGCGCCGCTGCTGGCGCAGCGACTCGTCGACCGAGGCGCCGTCGTTCGGCGTGCCGATCGTCGTCACCGGCTTGGTGATGGTCACGCCGGGCGGCAGCACCGCGGCATAGCGGGTGAAGTCCTCCACCGCGAGGTCGCCGCCGGCAAGCAGCTCGTGCCGCATGCCGAACCAGTTGAAGCGCCCGCTGTAGTCGCTCTGCAGGTAGACGCTGTCCATGTCCTGGATCTTGTTCTGCGAGCCGCGGGTCAGCACGGTGTCGGGCCCGATGTTCTCCGGCGTCACCGTCGGCGAGTCGGGGCACAGCGCGTTCGGCGCCCCCGTGTTGGCATTGGGCTGGCAGAAGCGGATGGCACTCGCGCGCTGATCACGCTCGTAGTGCGCCACGCGCAGCACGGTCTTCAGCTCGTCGCCGCCCAGCCAGCGGTGCACGTGGCCGAGCGTGCCGTAGCTGGTGCCGCCGGCCATGTAGTCGCTGGCCGCACCGTAGTAGGACTGCGGGTCGAAGGCTTCGTTGATCTGGCTGTTCAGCCAGGGGAAACCGTAGTTGATGCCGTTCTTGTATTCCAGGTGGTACAGCCCGGCGGTGAACTCGTCGGCGGTGCCGATGCCCCAGCGGAAGGTCGGCGCGATGCCCTTCTTGTCGATCCTGTTGCCGAAGCCGTCCGCCGTGTTGACCACCGCGTTGATGCGCAGCGCGGCGTTCTCGCCGGTCTTGACGTTGAAGTCGCCGGTGCCGCGCACGAACGCGCCGCTGACCAGCGTGACCGCGAGTTCGTTCTGGTTCAGCAGCATCGGCTGCTTGTTGACCTGGTTCACGGCGCCGCCGGTCGAGCCGCGGCCGAACAGCAGCGAGGCCGAGCCGCGCAGCACCTCCAGGCGGTCCCAGTTGAAGCTGTCGCGGTCGTAGAAGCCGGGATCACGCATGCCGTCCAGGAAGATGTCGCCGGTGGACTGCAGCGCGAATCCACGCAGCCGGATGTCCTCCTCCTGGCCTTCGGCGGCCTGGAAGGTGATGCCCGCCGTGCTGCGCAGCGCGTCCTTCAGCGTGTCGAGGTTGCGGTCGTCGATCAGCTTCTCGGTGACGACCGTGATCGACTGCGGGATGTCGCGCAGTTCCTGCGTGCCCTTGCCGATCGTCGTCGTGACGGCGCGCACCGACTCCTTGTCGGTTTCCGGGCGGGCGCGCACCGGCACCGGCGCGAGCGTCGCCTCGCCGCGCGGCGCGCTCGCCGGGGCGGCCGGCGCGGCCGGGGTCGATTGCGCCAGTGCGGCGCCGTGCAGCAGGCCGAAACCGGCGGCCAGCGCGCCGAGCGGCATCAGGGGGGTCGTCATGGTCAGCTCCTCGAGGTGATGGAAGGTCGTTCCGGTGCGGCGTGCGCCGGAGGGCTTTCATGCACGGGCTGGCGAGGGCTGGCTGGTGCGGAATGCGGGGGATGCGGTCGGCTCGGTCAGGGCGCTTCCGGCTCGCTGATGAAGCCGACCTTGGTCAGGCCGGCCCGCGACGCGTCGGCGAGCGTCTGGGCCACGAACCGGTAGGCCACGTTCTGGTCGGCACGCAGGTGGATCTCCGGCTGCGGCTCGCGACGCCCTTCGTCGGCGAAGCGCTGCGCCGCCTCGGCACGGGTCAGGCGTTCGCCGTTCCAGTAGAGGAGGCCGGCGGCGTCGATCGCGAACTCGACCTTCTCCGGCTGGTGCTGGTTCACCTGCGCGCTGGCCTTGGGCAGCTCGAGCTTGACCGCATGCGTGAGCAGCGGGGCGGTGATGATGAAGATGACCAGCAGCACCAGCATCACGTCGATCAGCGGGACCATGTTGATCTCCGCGACCGGCGTGCTGGCGTGGCGGGCGTCGAAGCTGGCGAAGGCCATGGTGGTGCTCCGCTCAGGCCGTCGCCGGGCGCGCCGGCAGCGGGCGCACCGAGGCGCTGATGCCGGTCGGGCCGGCCAGCGGCTGGCCCATCGCGACGAAGGTGTGCAGTTCGTACGCAAACGCGTCCAGCCGCGAGACGATCACGCGGTTGGCACGCGTGAACCAGTTGTAGCCGACCACCGCCGGGATCGCGACCGCGAGGCCCAGGCCGGTCATGATCAGCGCCTCGCCGACCGGGCCGGCCACCTTGTCCAGCGTGCCGGCGCCGCTCATGCCGATCGCGACCAGCGCGTGATAAACGCCCCAGACCGTGCCGAACAGGCCGACGAAGGGGGCGGTGGCGCCGACCGTGGCCAGCAGCGTCAGGCCGTTCTCGAGGCGCGTGGTCTCCTCGTCGAGCACCTTCTTGATCGTGCGGGTGACGAACTCGCTCGCCGTGCCGGCCTCGGCCAGCTTGGCCGCGCCGTACTTGGCGTGGTGCGACTGCGCGTGCATCGCGTGGCTGGCGAGGTGCGAGAACGGGTCGCGCGCGCCATGCGTGGCGATCTCGTGCGCGACGGCTTCCAGCGAGGTGGCGTTCCAGAACAGGTTCAGGAACTCGGCGCCGCGGCGCTTGCGCGCGGCCAGCGTCAGGCCCTTGAGCGCGATGATCGCCCAGGACAGCACCGACATCACCACCAGCAGCACCAGCAGCGTCTTGCCGACCGCATCGCTCTGCGCGATGAAGTGGGCGAAGCCCAGGGACGACTCAGCGTTCACGTCTACTTCTCCAGTTCGAAGGGAATCGGGATGCGCGCCCACCCGGCAGTGGGGCGGCCGTTCTCGGTGTAGGGCCGGAAGCGCGCGCGGCGCACGCCCTCGACGGCCGCGTCGTCCAGCCGCGCGAAGCCGCTGGACTGCAGGACCTGCACGGTGCGCGGCATGCCGTCCGTGTCCACGTAGACCCGCACGACCACCAGGCCGGATTCGTTCAGGCGCCGCGACAGCCGCGGATAGACCGGCGCCGGCGGCTCGAGGTACTGGATGGCCGACGCCGGAATCTCCTTCGGCGGTGGCGGCGGCGCGGGGGGCGCTGGTGGTGCCGGCGCCGCGACGATCACCGGCACCTCCGGCGGCGCGGGCGGCGCCGGCTCCGGCGGCGGCGGCTCGACGACGAAGGGGGCCGGCGCGGGCGCGGGCGGCGCCGCGATCACCGGGGCCGGCGGCGGGGGACGCTTCGGAATCGGCCGCGGGGGCGGGGGCGGCGGAGGGGGGGGCTCAGGCGGTTTTTCGGGGGCCGGCGGCGCGAGCAGGTCGACGAACATCGGCGCCGCTTCGGCCAGCGCCTCGCGCACCGGCGAGAGCTGCAGCAGGCCCCACGCCGCGGCCCCGTGCAGCACGAGGATGGCCGCGACCACAGCTCGCTTCTGGGCGGGCGGCAGGTCGTCGGCGGGGGCAGCGGTCAGGCGTGGGGCACGCGGCACGGCAGGTCTCGGGAAACATTCCGAGACCTAGCTTAACACGAATCATTCGCATTTAAGTTCGCGTTGGCTGACGCGCCACCGGCGTCGACACCCGCGGCGCCGTGCGCACGCTCCACACCATCGTCACCGCGAGGATGCCGACCACCACGCCGAGCGACACCAGCACCGGGATCTTGATCACGTCGATCAGCAGCATCTTCGTGCCGATGAAGACGAGGATCACCGCCAGGCCGTAGCTCAGCAGGTGGAACTTGGCCGCCAGCGCGGCGAGCAGGAAGAACATCGCGCGCAGGCCGAGGATCGCGAAGACGTTGGACGTCAGCACGATGAACGGGTCGTCGGTGATCGCGAAGATCGCCGGGATCGAATCGACCGCGAAGATCACGTCGGTGATGCCCACGAGCACCACCACCATCAGCAGCGGCGTCGCGATGCGCACGCCGCGCTCGACGGTCCAGAAGCGCTCGCCGTCGAAGGACTGCGACACCGGCATCACGCGCCGCAGCAGCTTCAGCACCGGGTTGTCGTCCAGGGTCTGCTCGCGGCCGGCGGCCCACCACATCTTCACGCCGGTCAGCAGCAGGAAGGCGCCGAACACGTACAGCACCGCGTGGAACTGCGAGATCAGCCAGCTGCCGATCAGGATCATCCCCGTGCGCAGCACGATCGCGCCGATGATGCCGATCATCAGCACCCGCTTCTGGTACGCCGGCGGCACCGCGAAGTAGGTGAAGATCATCAGGAACACGAAGATGTTGTCGACCGCGAGCGACTTCTCGATCAGGTAGCCGGTCAGGAACTCGAAGGCGCGCGTGTCGGCCGCCGCGGCGACGGACGGATCGGGGTGCGTGGCCAGCGCCCACCACAGCAGCGCGTTGAACGCCAGGCTCAGCGCCACCCACACGAGCGACCACTTCAGGGCTTCGGGCACGCCCACGGCATGCGCGCCCTGCTTTTTCAGCACGACGAAGTCGACGATCAGCGCGACCAGCACGGTCGCCACGAAGAACAGCCACAGCCACGCGGGCGCCACGGAGAACATGGACGAGACTCCTCGGTTCGATGCACATGTGGGCGGCCATGCGGCCGCCCGCCAGGTGCCGAAGAGTCTTGCGGGAGCCCCGAGGTGAACGCACCTCGCGGAACTGCGGGCCCGGAACGTCGCCAGGGCGGCGGCGTTCGGATTGACGGGCGGCGCGACGGAACGATCCGTTCGCTACTCCCCCTTCAGCGGCGCCGATTATCGCCGCGCGCGGCCCGACCCCACGGCGCATCGGGGATTGCGGGTATTCTTCTCGCCATGAAGACGATCGTCCGCTGGCTGCTGCTGGCTGCCGCGCTGCTGCTGGTGGCGCACCTGTACCCGGGTGTCATGGTGAAGAGCTTCGGCTCGGCGCTGATCGCGGCCTTCGTGATTGGGCTGTTCAACACGCTGCTGCGGCCGCTGCTGGTGCTGCTCACGCTGCCGGTCACGCTGCTGACGCTCGGGCTGTTCCTGTTCGTCATCAACGCGCTGATGTTCTGGGCCGCCGCCTCGGTGCTGGACGGCTTCGCGGTGACCGGCTTCGCCGCCGCGCTGATCGGCTCGCTGATCTACACGGTCTGCGGCATCGTGATCGACGCGGCGATGGAACAGCTGTTCGCGTCCCGTTCAGCGTCCTGACCCCGGCGGCCGCACGGCTGCCCCGCGCACCTCGAAGCGCACGGCGTCGATCTCGCGGCCGTCGCGCGCCAGCAGCTGCAGCCGGTGCCGGCCGGGCCACGGCGCCCAGGAGACCGACTCGCCGCGGCCCAGCGGCTTGCCATCGAGCACCCAGCGGCCGGACTCGCCCTCGAAGACGATCTGCTGGGCACGCGGCGGGATGTCCGGGTCGAGCGCGAACAGGCTGCCGTCGCGCGGGTTCGCGATGCCGAAGCGGCGCTGCGATCCGGCCGGCGCCTGGGCACGCCAGACGATCTGCTCGGTGCCCGCGAGGAACAGCTCGTCGCGCGGCGGTTCGGCCACCCCCTCGAAGCGGATCGCGCGGCGCAGCACGCCGGGCGGCGCCGCCGGCGCGCGCGACGGCCGCTGCGCGTGCAGCCGTGTCACCAGCGCATGCCACAGCGGCGCGGCACCGCTGACGCCGCTGACCGCGTGCATCGCGGCGCCGCTGGCGTTGCCGATCCACACGCCGACGGTGTAGCGGTCGGTGAAGCCGATGCACCAGTTGTCGCGCAGGTCCTTGCTGGTGCCGGTCTTCACGGCCGCGAAGCCGCGCGTCGCGAGCTGGCTGTCCAGCCCGAAGGTGAGCGCGCGGGCGTTGTTGTCGGCCAGGATGTCGGTGACGAGCGCGACGGCGGCCGCCGTCGCGACGCGCCGCTTCGGCGCGGCCTTGCCGTCCAGCACGGGCGGTGCGTAGAGGCCGCCGTTGGCCAGCGTGCGGTAGGCGTTCGTCAGTGCGAGCAGCGTGACGTCGGCGCTGCCGAGCGCGAGCGCGAAGCCGTGGTAGCCGGCCGACTCGACCGGCGCCAGACCGTAGGCGGTCAGGCGCTCGAACAGCGTGTCCGGGCCGAGCATCGCGCCGACCCGCACGGCCGGCACGTTCAGGCTCGAGCCGAGCGCGCTGCGCGCGCTGACCCAGCCCTTGAAGTCGCGGTCGTAGTTCTGCGGCAGGTACAGGCCCTGCGCCGTGCCCAGCTGCGCGGGCGAATCGTCCAGCAGGCTGGCCGGCGTGATCAGCCGCTGCTCGAACGCGAGCGCGTACACGAAGGGCTTGATCGTCGAACCCGGCTGGCGGCGCGCGAGCACGCCGTCCACCTGCGCCGCGGCGGAGGTGGCACCGTTCGCGCCGACCCAGGCGAGCACCTCGCCGCTGGCGTTGTCGAGCACGACGATCGCGCCGTCCTCGACCTGCCGGCCGGACAGCTCCGCGAGCTGGGTGCGCAGCGCGGCGATCGCGAAGCGCTGCAGGCCCGCGTCCAGCGTGCTGCGCTGGCGTGCCGGGCCGTGCGGGTCGAGCACCCGCCGCGCGAAGTGCGGCGCGAGTTGCTCGCCCAGCGGCATGCCGCCGGGCCGCACCAGCGCGGTCTGCACCAGCGCCTCGACGCCGACGCAGGATTGCTGCAGCTCCTTCAGCAGGCCGCAGGCCCGCTGCGCGACGCTGCGCGGCGCGGCGTTCGGCGCCCGCACGAGCACGGCGGCGAGTGCCGCCTCCTGCTCGTCCAGCCCGCTGGCATGTTTGCCGAACAGCGTCTGCGCGAGCGCGCCGATGCCCACCAGTTCGCCACGCAGCGGCACGCTGTTGAGATAGGCCTCGAGGATCTCGCTCTTGCGCCAGTGCCGCTCGAGCTGCAGCGCGGTCCAGGCCTGGTCGAGCTTCTGCGGCACGCTGCGCCCGCCCGGCGGCCGCGCCAGCCCCGCATCGATCAGGCCGGCCAGCTGCATCGTCAGCGTCGAGGCGCCGCGCGTGCGCGTGTTCCAGACGTTCGCCCAGGCACTCGCCGCGACGGCGCGCCAGTCGATCCCGCCGTGCTCCCAGAAGCGCCGGTCCTCGCTGACGACGATCGCGCGCAACAGCGCCGGCGACATGTCCTCCAGCGGCACCCAGGGCAGGCGGCGCACGTGGTCGTCGACCCGCAAGGTCTGGATCGGCTCGCCGCGCCGGTCCAGCAGCGTCAGGTCCGAGGGCCGGTGCGCCGCGCGCACCTCGGCGAAGCCGGGCAGCGCGTGCGCCGGCGCGGCCACCGCCCACAGCAGCGCCGCGACCGCCGCCACCACGCGCCGCCGCGCGGCAGCGCCGACGGTGCCGCGGCACACGGTCACTCGGCGACCTCCAGCGGCGTGTTGGGCAGCTCGCCGAAACTCTCGGGGGCGTACATCGCCTCCACGCGCGTCGGCGGCAACGCGAAGCGCCCCGGGTTGTTCAGCCGTACGGTGTATTCGACGACGTGGCGGCCACGCGGCAGGTATTCATAGTAGGCGCGGAAGGCCTCGAAGCTGCGCTCCTCGTAGGCCGCCCAGGCGCTGCCTTCGCGGCGCTCGCCGCGCGTGGCGAGCGCCGAGTCGCGTCCCAGGCCGGAACCCAGCAGCGTCGCCCCGCCCGGCACCGGGTCGCTCACCACCACCCAGGTCATGTCGGCCTGCGCGTCGATCTCCAGCCGCACGCGCAGCACGTCGCCGCGCGACCACTTCGACGGGTCCTTCTGCTGCACGGCGGTGACCCGGCGCTCGATCGCGTAGCCGGCGCGCAGCGGCTCCTTGAGCGGAATGGCCGCGAGGCTCTGCACCGTCAGCCAGGGTCGGCCGGCCCCTTCGTGCGTGACGTCCAGCGTGCCCGGCTGCGCGGGCCACGGCAGCATCAGCCGGCCGCCGTCGGGGTGGGCGGCCCAGTCGACCGCCTGGGGCGCCGCCCCGAGGCTCGCCATGGTGCGCCCGGCGACGGGCACGGACTCGAACTTCGCGCTGAACTTGTCGAGCGCGAGCGAGCCCCACAGGTTGGCGGTCGTCGTCAGCCAGGCGCCGCGCTTCTGCCGGCCCAGGCTGCCGACCACCATCCGCGGCAGGTCCTCCTTCCAGGCCGGGTCGTCGAGCACGGCCAGCACCAGCCGGGCCGCATTCGCGTCGGCGGAGTCCATCAGCCACCACCAGAAGTCGTCCTGCTCGGTGGAAAAGCGCAGTGTCGTGCCGCCGTAGGTGAGCCGCCCGCGCAGGATCTGCTGCACCTCGGCCAGCCGCTTCGCGCGGTCGGGCACGCCCTCGACACGCTGCAGGATGCGCAGCCAGTCGATCAGCGCGGCGGTGGGCCAGACGTTCGGCGTCGGGTTGATCGAGCCGAGCATCCGGGGCTGGGCCCGGCCGTAGCGCGACAGCGCCTCGAGCGCGGCGAGCTTGCGCACGTCCAGGTCCGCGCGCGGGGACCAGAAGCGGCGCTCGATGCGGCCTTCGACGAAGGCGGCCAGGCCGTCGAGCATTGCGTTGCGCGCCGGCGCTGGCAGCGCGAAGCCGGCCTCGTGGGCAGCGGCGAGCACATGCGCCGTGAGGCGGTCGCTGCCGCGCGCGCCGTCCTCGGCGCGCGGCGGGAAGTAGTTCGCCAGCCCGTCGGCATCGAGGTAGGTCGGCAGCGCACCGGCCACCTGGGTCCACAGCGCCGCGTCGCGCAGGCCGACCGCCTTCGACACCTTCTGCTCGAGGCAGGCGAACGGGTAGGTCTCGAAGAAGCGCCGCACGCCGGGCAGCGCGCCGCTGAGCTTGGGCTGCAGGGCCAGCGCCAGGCCGCCGCGCGCGACGCCGCCGGTGGCGAGCGCGTCGGCCGGGGCCGCCACCGGCAGCGCGAGCGGCGCGTCGAGCTGCTGCAGCGTGGCCTGCAGCACCCGCACCGGCACCGCCGCGCCGACCAGCTGGGTCACCTTGAGACGGTCCTTCGCGGCACCGCCGATCTCCTCCGCCGCCGCTTCCCAGGCGATGCTGTAGGCCTCGGCCGGCACGTCCACCGGCCAGCCGAGCTCCTGCGCGGCGTCCGGCGCCAGCGTGAGCTCCTGCGGCGGCAGGGTCAGCGGCGCGCGCGTGATCCCTTCGCCGCTGTGCACGGTGCCGGCGAGGCTGACGCGCAGCTTCATCGGCCGCGCCGTCGTGTTGCGCAGCGTCAGCAGCGCCCGGAAACGGTCGCCGTCGCGCACCAGCGGCGGCAGGCCCGACAGCACCTGCAGGTCCTGCGTGACGCGGATGCGCGTGCTGCCGCTGCCGAACTGCTGCGCGCCCGCATCGGCCACCGCGACGAGGCGGAAGCTGGTCAGCGAATCGTTCAGCGGCACCTCGACCAGCGCCTCGCCCCGCTCGTCCAGCGCGACGCGCGGGTTCCACAGCAGCAGCGTGTCGAACAGCTCGCGCGTGCCGCCGCGCCCGCCGCCGCCACCGGCCGCGACCGCCTTGCGGCCGTAGTGACGCCGGCCAATGATCTCGCTCTGCCCGGTGGCGGTCGCGACGCCCCACGGGCGCGGACGCAGCATCGCGTCGAGCAGGTCCCAGGACGTGTTGTCGCGCAGCGCGAGCAGCCCCTCGTCGACGGCGGCGAACGCGACCTCACCGCCGGCCAGCGGCGCGCCGCCGCGCGTGACCTTGATGCGCGCCTGCGCCTTGCCGCGCACGGCGTATTGCGGTTGGTCGGCGACGACGGCGACCTGCAGCTCGTGCTCGGCGAGCCCGATGCGCAGCGCCGCGACGCCGAGCTTGAAGGCGGGCTTGGACAGGTCCACCAGCGCGGTCGGCGCCCCGTACTCGCGGCCCTCGTACCAGAAGGCCCTCGCCCAGGCGAGCGGCTCGCGCCAGCCCCAGGTGAACAGCGAATACCACGGCACGTCGCGGATGCGGCCACGCAGCGCCAGCACGCTGACGTAGACGTTCGGCGCCCAGGCCTTGTCGATCGGCAGCTCGATGGTCGGGTCGTCGCCGCGCAGCGTCAGCACGCGCGTCTGGATCACGCCCTCGCGCTCGACCGCGAGCAGCGCGGTCGCCTCGCGGAACGGCATGCGCACCTGCAGCTTCGCGGTCTCGCCGGGCTCGTAGCGCTTCTTCTCGGGCAGCACGTCGATGCGGTCGTCGTTGTCCTGCGCGAACCACAGTTCGCCCTGGCGCGTGACCCAGATCGACGCCGCGGCCTGCGCGCTGCGGCCAGCGGCGTCGCGCGCCAGCACGATCAGCTCGACCTGGCCGGCGCTCTTCAGCTCGGCCTCGCAGGGCAGCAAGCCTTGCTCGTCGGTGCTGCCGCTGCACAGCACGCCGAGGTCCTGCACCTCGGTGCGGTTGTCGTAGGCGTAGAAGCCGCCCACCAGCCGCTTGCGCGTGCTGATCACCTGCGCGAGGCGGCCTCGCACCTCGAGGGCCTGCCCCTTCAGCGGCCGGCCCGCGGTGTCCAGCGCCACGGCGCTGAAGCGCGCGGCGCCGCGCTGGCTGGCCCAGGAGCCGGTCTGCAGGCCCGGCACCACCGCGCTCGGCCACAGCGGCACGGTCGTCGCGACGGTCTGCACCTCGCCGTTCGGATCGTTGTAGCTGAGCTCGGCCGCGATCTCGGCCGGCCGCGTCGTCGGCGGCAGGTCCTTCAGCACGAGGCTGGCGGCGCCTTGCCGGTCGCTGCGCAGCGCCAGCTTGTCGGCCACCAGGCGCCCGGCATCGCGCGCGCCCTCCTCCGGCTCGTCCTCGCCGCGGGTCAGGTCGCGCGGCGGCTCGAACGAAAACGCCTCGTAGCCGGCGAACGAGAGCGCGCGCGGCCGCAGCAGCGCGCTGGCCTGCAGCGGGGCGTCGACCATCGGCCCACCGGACAGGAAATTGAGCTGCGCGGCCAGCGTCAGCGACGCCGGCGCGATGGCCGGCTCCTTCGGTGCGGCCAGGCGCGCGTCGACCAGCGGCAGGCGGAACTCCTCGACGCGGAAGTCGCCGCTGTCCCAGCTGCGCTGGCGCTGTTCGTCGCCGCGCGTGCGCTCGAGCACGATGCGGTAGCGGCCAAGCTTGGCGGCAGCCGGGATGTTCCAGCTCGACACCGCGCTGCGTGCGCCGGCCGGCCAGGCGAGCGGCTGCACGAACTCCTGCCCCGAACCTTCGTGCACGAGCTTGAGCCGGTCCGGCAGGTCCTGCGGCGCGAGCAGCGCGAGCCCGGCCGAGGTCTCGGCACGCACGAAGTGCTTCATCGACACCGTCTCGCCGGCACGCAGCAGCGTGCGGTCGAGCACGCTGTGCACACGCACGTCGGGCTCGGCGCCGGCGGCGGTCGGCACGTTGAAGCGCCACGGCTCGATGCCCTGCTGCCAGCTGCCGAACACGAACGCGACGTCGGTCACGCCCTGTGCATCGGTGTGGCGCGCGGTGACGAACAGGCCGTCGTCGGCCGGGCAGTTGTCGAAGGACACGTCGAAGGCCTGCTGCGCACGCGCCAGCCCGTCGGCACCGGTGCGGCCGGTCCACAGCGGCTTGCCGCGACAGTCGCGGATCGACACCTCGGCGCCTTCGACCGGCCGGCCGCGGTCCAGCGAGGTGACCCAGACCAGGCTGTTCTCCCGCCCCTGCTTGAAGTGCACGCCGAGGTTGGTGACCAGCACGCCGGTGCGCACGTACATCGGCGCCGCCTTGTCGAGCAGCGATTCGCCGAGCCGGCGCGACTCGACCTCGACGACGTGGTAGCCCGGCTCCGGCAACGGGATGCCGACCACCTCGAAGGGCCGCGGGTCGCCCCCGGCCAGCTGGGGCAGATCCAGCCGGCGCGCCTGGCCATCCTGCGCGAGCAGGGCCACCTCGCGCGTGCCGAGGCTGCGCTCCACGCGCCGCTTCACCACCTTGCCGCGGGCGTCGGTGTCCTCGACGGTCTCGTACCACTCGCGCTCGGGCCGGCCGAGCTCGCGCGCGGTGAGCGTCGTCTCGTGAGTGCGGCGCAGGCGCGCATACCAGGCGAGGATGTCCTCGTCGCCGACGAGTCGCCGCACGCGCACCTGGCCCCCGGTGGCGGCCGGACGCAGGTCGCCCTGGACGTGGCGCAGCGTGACGGGCAGCACCGGATCGGCCCTCTCGATCACGCCGAACGGGGCGGCGGCGAACTTGGCGATCGGCGGCGCGGCGCCGGTCGCCACCGCGAGCGGGAAGCTGCCGGCGTTGGCGAGCGGGCGACCGGCAGCGTCCTGCACGCCGGCGGGCAGCTCGACCTGGAAACGCGCGTTCTCCGGCAGCGGCACCGGGAACTGCACCTCCGACACCTCGCTCGCCTTGTCGTCCTTGTCGAACACCGGGGCGAGCGGCGCGCCGCCGGCCAGCGGCTTCAGGCGCAGCTGCGCGGCCCGTTCGCGGGCGATCGGCGCCGAGAAGCGCACCGCCAGCGGCCGGATCGGCAGGCACGGCGCCTCGGCACGTTCGCGCTCGCAGCTGAACTCCGCGGTGAAGGCGGGGCGCACGGTGAAGTTGAAGCGCTGCTCGACGCTCGTCAGCACCTGCGGATTCGCCTGCGCCGCGATGCCCTTGCCCCACACCAGCCGCACGCGGGCTTGCTGCGGCAGCGGGCGCTGGCAGGCGAGCAGCAGCGTGCGCCCGGCCTCCTTCTGCAGGCGGCGTGACTTCAGCACCGCGTCGCGCTCCGCGCCGCCGACGACACGCACCGGCACGCGCTCGCCGACGCCTTCCACCTCGCACCACGCATTCGTGCCGACGCTGGCTGCCACGGCCGGGCCGTTCAGGCGCAGCAGGAAATGCTGATCCTCCTCGATCGTCGCGCCGTCCCACGGCTGCGTGGACAGCACCGCCGGCCCGCCGGTGCCGAACGCGAACGTCGTGCGCCCGGTCAGGCTGCCGGCCAGCGGCTTCCAGTCGCCGCGCGCCTGCAGCGTGCAGCGCACCCCGGGCGGCAGCGGCTCGGCGAAGTCGTACAGCCACTGGCGGTCATTGGCCCAGCGGCCGCTGCCGCGCGGCGCCGTGCCCTGGCACGCCAGCGTCATCGGGTCGGGCTGGCGCAGGTCGCCGAACGGCACCACTGCCTCGCTGAAGCGCACGCTGAGCTGCCGCACCTGCGCGACTTCGCCCTGCGGGCTCATCGCCGTGATGGTGGCCGCCTGCACCAGCGGCGCGGCCAATGCCGCCACCGCACCCCGAATCAAACGCCGCATGCCGGACTCCGCGCGAGCAATGCGCGCGAGTCTAGTGCCGTCACTGCTGGCGCTGCTCCAGCGCGAGCGCGCGGTACTGCGCCTGGATGTCGCGCAGACGCGCGTCGATCACCGAGGCCTCGATGAAATCCGCCGGCGCGGAACTGCTGCGCGCGAGGCGCTGGCCGGCACGCAGCCGGTCGATCGCACCAGGCAGGTCGCCCAGCGCGTACTGTGCCTCGCCCTCGGCGCGCAACGAGCGCAGCGGCTGGCCGAGGCGGTTCCACAGGCGCGCCAGCAGCGTCCAGGCGCTGGCGTCGGCCGGCTGGGCGGCGACACGCGTCTGCAGTTCGTCGGCGCTGCGCTTGATCGCCGGGTCGCCGTCCGGCAAGGCGAGCGCGACGTCGGCCCAGGCCATCGACGAGGCGCGCGAGCCGTCGCCTGCGTAGGGCGCGAGCGTGGCGGCGGCCGACTTGGCGTCACCGCGCGCGAGTTGCAGCTGCGCCTTCAGAAACTCCATCTGGCGCAGCGCGTGGGCCTCCTGGCGCGGGTTGTTGGCGAGCAGCGCCTCGGCGCGCGCCAGCGCGGCCTCCGCGGCGGCTGGCTCCTTCAGCAGCAGCGAGGCCAGCGCACTGGCGTAGCGGTCCGCGGCGCGCTGCGCGGCGCTCGCTTCGGCGCGTTCGGAGTCCAGGCCCTGCCAGCGTCGCAGCGCGTCCACGCGGGTGTCCATCAACACCCGGGCCCGTGCCTGCGCGAGCGCATGCTCGAACGGGTTGCCGGCGCCGAGTGCCGGCGTCAGCCCACGCGACGCCGCCGTGCCGAGCCGCGCGCGCGCCTCGCCGATGCGTTCGGTGGTCAGCGGGTGGCTGCGCAGGTAGGGGTAGCTGCCGTTGTCGTTCAGGCGCGAGGCCTGGTCGAGCCGCTCGAACATCGCCGCCATGCCCGACGGCGCGAAACCGGCCGCCGTCATGACCTGGAAGCCGATGCGGTCGGCCTCGCGTTCCATGTCGCGCGAGAAGTTGAGCTGGCCCTGGATCGAGGCCGCCTGGCCGCCGGCGATCGCGGCGTTCGCGCCGTCGACGCTGCCGGCGCGGCTGGCGGCCAGCACGCCGATGATCATCGCGGCGATGCCGATCAGCGACTGGCGCTTGCTGTTCGTGATGCTGCGCGCGATGTGGCGCTGCGTCACGTGCGTCAGCTCGTGCGCGAGCACCGACGCGAGTTCGTCGCGCGAGCCGGTCACCGCGATCAGGCCGAGGTGCACGCCCACGTAGCCGCCGGGCAGCGCGAACGCGTTGACGCTGCGGTCGCGCACGAGGAACGCCTCCCAGGCGAAGCGCCCGTCGATGTCCGCCGAGATGCTGCCGTTGTGGCGCGCCTGGGTCACCAGCGGCGACCAGAGCGACTGCAGGTACTCGAGCAGCAGCGGGTCGTCGAGGTAGTCCGGGTCACGCCGGATCTCGCGCATGATCTGCTCGCCGACGCGCCGCTCGGTCGCGACGCCGAAGTCCTCCGTGGCAGCGTCGCCGAGCGCGGGCAGATTGACCTGGGCACGCAGCGGCAGCGCGGTGCACAGCAGCACGGCGGCGCAGGCGGCGGCGATCGGCCGCTGGAGGCGGAGGCGAAGGGAGGACAAGGGCGGCGGGCGTCGACGGGCTGGCTATGATGCTCCCGAATCGTTTCCCGAGTGTTTCCTGTCATGACTGAGCCAGATCCGACGACGCGGGCCGCGCGCCGGGCCGCTCCCAAGCCGGCCCGCATCCCCGCGGGGGATCGGCCGGCGTACCCGCCGGCCGAGGGGCAGATACTCACGCACTTCGACGCGCAGGGTCAGGCGCACATGGTGGACGTGTCCGCCAAGGCCGAGACGCACCGCGTCGCACGCGCGACCGGCACGATCCGCATGCAGCCGGCGACGCTGGCGCTGGTCGCGTCGGGCAGTGCGAAGAAGGGGGACGTGATCGGCGTGGCGCGGATCGCCGCGATCCAGGCCGCCAAGCGGACCAGCGAGCTGGTGCCGCTGTGCCACCCGCTGCCGATCACGCGGGTGGCGGTCGAGTTCGCGCTCGACGAGGCCGCGTCCGCGGTGCACTGCACCGCGCAGGTCGAGACCCTCGGGCGCACCGGCGTCGAGATGGAGGCGCTGACGGCCGTGCAGGTCGGGCTGCTGACCGTCTACGACATGTGCAAGGCGGCCGACCGGGGCATGGTGATGGACGGCATCCGCGTTCTCGAGAAACACGGCGGCAAGTCGGGCGACTGGGTCGCTCCCTGACGGCCGCGGCGGCCCGACGCCCGGCGGGCCCTAGCGGAACGAGCGGTAGTCCAGCGGCACCGTCGGCGCCAGGCACTGGAACGGGCGCTCGCCGGTGGACGACGGATCATCGCAGGGCGCGAAGAATTCGGCCGACTGCTCGTTGCGGAACTCGCGCAGGCGCTGCGCGAGGTGACGCGCATGCTGCTCGTGCCCGGCCTCGTGCAGGGCCACGGCCCAGGCCATCATCAGCCGCGTGTCGAGCAGGTAGTGGGTGGCGCGGCGGAAGGCCGGCAACACGTCGGACGGGCGCGCGGCCGTCGTCACTGCCGCATAGTCGGCGTGGTGGCCGAAGAACCAGCTGCGCTGGCCGTCCTGGATGCGTTGCGCGAGCGGCGGTGCACCGGCGGGCGGCGAGAAGATCACGACCACGCGCTGGTAGTCCAGCAGCGCGGCGACGCTGCCGGCCAGCAGCAGCAGCGCGGCCGCCAGCGCGGCCGGCGCGCGGACGCGGCGGCCCGGAACGGGCGTCTCCCCGCCGACGCCCGCGTCCGGCGGGCGCCCGAGGCACAGGCCGAAGGCAAAGGCGGCTGGGAGCAGGAAGTAGGCGTACCACAGCGGGTACTCGACCTGGCTGTGCAAGGCCGCCATCAACACGACCACCAATGCCGCGCGCAGCATCGGTCGCGATTCCGGCGCCGCCGACAGCGGCCGCAGCCAGGCCTCCACAAGCGCCCAGACCAGCAGCGCGACGACCAGCGTCGCCAGCGGCAGCCCCAGCTCGACGGCGAACTGCAGCAGCAGGTTGTGGGTGTGGTCGAAGAACGCGACGGGCCGGTCCGGGAAGGGCGTCAGCGACCAGGCGAAGTTGAACTCGCCGAAGCCCACGCCGAGCCAGGGGTGCTGCGCGATCAGCACCAGCGTGTTCTTCCAGATGCCGACGCGCGAGCTGTGCAGGTTCGACTGGCTCAGCTGGATCTCGCCGGCAAAGACCTGGGCGTGCAGCCGTGCCCATTCCGCCATCAGAAGCCAGAGCGCCGCGTAGACCACGGGCGTGGCGAGCAACCAGAGGCGCTGGCGCCGGTCCAGCGTCCGGTCCAGGGCACCCCACACCGCCAGCAGCAGCGTGCCGAGCAGCCCGGTACGCGAGCCCGTCAGGACAACGGCGAACAGCATCAGCCCATAGAGCGGCCATGCGATCGGCGCCGGCAGCCGCCGGGTGCGCAACAGGAACACCGTCGCGGTCATGGCCCACAGCAGCAGGCTGCTGAGGTGGTTGGGCTGGCGCAGGTTGCCGACCGCACGGTCGCCGACCCCGGTGGCGGCGATCCACGGCCCGCCCGTGGCGTCGGGGTCGAACACCTGCACGACGCCGATGATCGCGCTGAGGGCGCCGGCGACCAGCAATGCGATGCAGAAGGCGTCGAATGCCGCCTCGGCGTGGCCCGCGGCGCGCAGTTCGGCGGCCACCCAGGCCGTCAGAGCGGCCGCGGCGAGCATCCCGAGCGACGACAGGCCGAGGGTTCCGGGCAGGCCGGCCCAGACCATCGAACCGACGGTCGCCACGGCGAGCAAGGCCAGCGCCGCCAGCACGGCCGCCAGCCCCGACGGCAGGCGCCCCGGCCGCGGCAGCGCGGCGGCCAGCAGCGCAAGCCAGAGCGACCAGCCGATCAGCGACGCCGCCTGGTTGAGGAAGGTCGCCGACGGCGGGAGGTTGAAGGCGAGCAGCGAGGGCACGGCAACGGCCAGGAGCGCTGCGGCCCATCGCGGCGCACTCGCGCCGACGGCAGTCATCAGAAGAATCCGTCGGCGGCCAGGAAGCCTGCCACGTCGCCTCGCGCATCCAGGATCGCCACCCAGTCGCCGCGTGCCATCACGGGGAGAAAGCGCGCTTGCGCCTCCTCCAGTCCAGCGTCGGCGAGCAGTGCCCGGACCTCGGCAGCCCTCGACTCGTACCGTCGCATCAGCACCGCTACGGGCCGGGCGGCTGTGATAGCTGCAGCGCGGCTGTCGTCGTAGGGCTGCCAGAAGCGGGGCCGCTGCCCCATGTCCACACCCTTTTCCAGGGCCATCAGCAGCGCGTCCGACTTTTCCGCCCCCGGCGTCGCCTCTCGGATGGAGAGTTTCCAGGGGCCGGTCAGAGGCAGATGACGATACTCGGGACGGGCCTGGGGGAGGTCCGCCACATCGACATCCAGGGCCGGCAGCACCCGGAAGCGATCCACCTCGAATACCAGGGCCACCGGCCGCGCGACATAGACCGTGTGCAGGCCGTAGGCCAGTCCTGCCAGCTGCACGGCACCGATCACGGCCAGGTCGCGTCGCAGGTGCGGCCAGCCTTTGGCGCGATTGAAGACCGCGAAGGTCAGCAAGGGTCCGAGGACCACGTCGACGCTGACCACCAGGATGAACAGGTCTTGCCCGCCCGACAGCAGCCTGAAGGCGCCGGGATACCACAGGCCGAAGACCAGGGTGGCGGCCATCGCCGCGATAGCGGCCGAGATCAGGAGATGCCAGCCGGCGGCGAAGAAGCGATCCGTGAGAGGCGAGCGCTGGGGTTCACTCATGGGCCCAGGAGTGTAGAGGGGTGCGGCAGGGGACCGAAACGACAAACGGCGCGCCCGAGGGCGCGCCGTCTTCGCCGAACCGCCAGCGGACTTGCGGTTCGTTCAGGTCAGCTCAGCTTAGACCGCGCCACGGCACTGGGTCGGAGCGTAGCGAGCCAGCAGCGTGCCGGCCGTGCCGACGGCAAACGTGGAGCCGGCGCTCTTGCAGTGCCAGTCGATGTTGCCGACGGCGTTGGCCGCGCCGAGGGCGGTGCCGCCGATGGTCGGGACCAGGATCAGCGTGTCGGCCACGCCGGCCGCGCCAAGCTGCGGGATGCCGGTCGCGGTCGTGTTGAACGTGACGGTGACTTCGCCGTTGGCAACGGTGATGCCCACGGAAGCCACGTTCTTCGTCTGGATGAAGCACCACGTGTCGGTCGCGGCGCAGGCCGCGGCGGTGGCAGCGGCCGGGGTCTGCGTGGCGCCGGCGGGGAAGCCCCCGTTGGAGCCGAAGGTCTCGGAGACGACCGTCTTGGCGCCGTTCGCCTGGGCCAGGCCTTCAGTGACCTTCGAGCGGATGGTGTAGTCCTGGTAGGCCGGCAGCGCAACCGCGGCCAGGATGCCGATGATCGCCACGACGATCATCAGTTCGATGAGGGTGAAACCCTGTTGGATACGACGCTTCATTGAGAACACTCCTGAGAGGTGAGGTGAGGACACGGCCGAACAGATGCGAAGGGCGTGCCACCTGAACCGGCTTGGATATCCGTGAAATGCACCCGCTTTGCTGACACAAACAGTCACCGGCGGATGCGGGGTCGGGACCGGCCGGGTCACGACTGACGAATATCGTCACTCAGCGCGCACGATCGTGCTCGAATGAAAAACGGGCCGGCAGGCCCGCATTTCCGCACCGGCAGGCCGTGCCGGCCGCTCAGGTGCTCGCCAGATGCATGCTCTGGCCGGCGCTGAGGGCGCGGATGCGGTGGGCGCTGCCGAGCTGGGCGATCTCGCTCATCACGGCGTCGAGCTCGCCGGGCTTGATGTGCGTGATGTGCACCTCGACGCTGCCGGGCAGCTGGCCGAGCTCGTGGCCGAGCGCCGCCGGGCACAGGTGGCGGCTGATGTAGGCCAGCTGGCGCTCCTCGTCGGAGAAGGCCGTCTCGATCACGAGGTGCGCGATCTTCATGCCGCGCAGGCGCATCCACAGGGCCGGGTTGGGGCCGGTGTCGCCGGTGTACACCCACCACCCGCTGGCGCCACCATCGACCGCGAAGCCGCATGCAGGCACGGTGTGCGACGCGGTCAGCACCTCGATGCGACGCGTGCCGATCTTCAGCACGTCGCCGATCGCGAAGGGCAGGAACTCGAGCACCGGGTTCTCGGCGCTCGGCAGACGGGTGAAGTCCGGCCAGATGACGCCGTTGAAGATGTGTGCCCGCAGCGCGGCGAGCGTCTCGGGCAGCGCATGGACCCGGATCGGCCCGCGGCCCGCGGCGCGGCGCGCACGCATCACGCTGTCGGCCAGCAGGCCGATCGAAAGCACATGGTCGAGGTGCGAGTGGCTGATCAGGATGTGGTCGATGCGCGCCAGCGCGTCCAGCGCCATGTCGCCGACCCCGGTGCCGGCGTCGATCAGCACGTCCTCGTCCAGCAGGAAGGCCGTCGTCCTGCAGCCGGCGGCGATCGCACCCGAGCAGCCGAGAACGTTGAAGATCATCCTGGAATCACTTGCTGTCGAAGGTGTGGGTGCCGTCCCAATCAGGGGGCATCGGCGCGTCCGCCAGCCGCGCCACGCGCTCGCCGAATCGCTCGTACAGGCCGCGCCGGTCCGACGCGGCGAAGCGGGTGCGCAACGCGTCCAGCGCCGATAGCGCTTCACGGGCATCTTGCTGTCGGTAGGCGGCCAGCGCAAGCTGCCAAAGTCTCATTTCTTCGTCAAAGGAGTGGGCGCCCGCCTGCGTTGGCGACACCGGTGTGAAAAGCGTCACGGGGTGTGCCTTGCCCTTGACACGGACACGATCGATCTCGATGAACGCGGCGCGAGCGCCGACCTCGGCCACCGTCGACTCGCCGACCAGAATGTCGACGCCGTAGTGGCGCGTCAGCGCCTCGATGCGCGAGGCCAGGTTCACCGCATCACCCATCACGGTGTAGCTGCGCCGGATGTCCGAGCCCATGTCGCCGACGCACACGAGCCCGGTGTTCAGGCCGATCCCGACGCCGATCTCGGGCAGGCCGCGCTCGCGCAGCCCGGCATTCAGTTCCCCGAGCCCCTGGCTCATCGCCAGCGCAGCCTGCACGGCGTGCAGCGCATGGTCGGCGTCGGCCACCGGCGCACCCCAGAAGGCCATCAGCGCGTCGCCGATGTACTTGTCGAGCGTGCCGCGCCCGTCACGGATCACCCGCGTCATCGCCGAGAAGAAGTGGTTGATCAACGCGCGCAGCTCCTCCGGCGGCAGCGACTCGGACATGCGCGTGAAGTTGCGCATGTCGCAGAACATCACGGTCAGCACGCGATTCTCGGCCTGCATCGTGTAGCGCTGCGGATCGCGCGCCATCTGCTCGACGAGTTCGGGCGGCACGTAGGTGCCGAACAGGCGCGCCAGCGAGCGCCGCACGCGGCCCTCGACCACGTAGCCGCCGCCGGTGTGGACGGCATAGATCAGGGCCGTCAGCAGCAGCGCGGACGCCAGCGGCAGCACGAACTGCTGCGTGCGGTAGGCCCACACGTTGAGCCCGACGAGCGCGGCCGCCAATGCGAGCGTGGCGACGATGCCCGCGAAGGCCGACAGGCGCGGCAATGCGAGCGCGAGCACCGCCATCGCCGCCAGCAGTTGCAGGATCTCGAAGCCGCGTGCCCAGTCCGGCTGCACGGGTCCGCGGCCGTCCAGCAGGCCCGCCAGCAGGTTGGCGTGGACCTCGACGCCCGGATAGACCTCCGACACCGGCGTGCTGCGCAGGTCGTACACGCCGGGCGCGGTCGAGCCGATCAGCACGAGCTTGCCGGCCAGCGTGCCGGCCGGCAGGCGCGCATCGATCAGGTCCGCGGCCGAGACGTAGTCGAACGAGCCGCCGCGCGGGCCGCCGGGACCGCGGTACGGCACCCGCACGGCGACGCGCGCATCGACCGGGATCGACAGGTGCTGGCCCGCCTGCTCGAGCTGCACCGCGGCCAGCCCGTCGTAGCGGCCGGCCAGCCAGCCCTGCGGCGGGAACATCGGCCGCACGGCCGGCATCCCGCTGGCGCGGCGCAGCATCGCGAGCGCCAGGGTCTCGTAGTGGGCGCCACCGGTTTCCGCCAGCAGCGGCACCCGCCGCACGTTGCCATCGGCATCGGGCAGCGCGTTGAAGAACCCGGCCACCGGCGCCGCATCGGCGATGGCGGCCACGTTCCCTGCATGGCCGCTCCAATGCGTGAAGGATGCCACGCGCCCCTGCAGGCGGGCCGCGTCGAACGCCGGCGCGGGCAGCTGCCCGACGCGCCCGGCTTCCGGGCCGGCGTGGAGAAAGAAGCCGAGCACCACTGCGCGGCCGCGCAGGGCCGCGGCGAGGCGGCCGTCGTCGGCCTCGGGCTCGGCGAACACCATGTCGAATCCGACGACGGCGGCGCGCTGCCGTTCGAACAGCTCGTCGACGAGCGCGGCGACGCGCGCCCGCGGCCAGGGCCAGCGACCGATGCGCGCCAGGCTGGCCTCGTCGACGTCGACGATCACGATGCGCGACTCGCGCGGCAACGGCAGCGTGGCGCGCAGCTGCGCATCCTCGATGGCGAGGTCGAGCTGATTCAGGAAGCGCCACGGCAGCACGCCGGACGCGTGCGCCAGCATCAACAGCAGCGAGAGCGCGAACAGCGCCGCGCGCAGGAGCCTCCAGCCGCCGGCGCTCATGCGCTGGCGCGGCGTGGGTTCAGCTCTGCACGAACTGCATCTGCGTGCCGGCGAGTTCCACGACGTCGCCGTTCTTCAGATGCACGGTTTCACCCATCACGGGATTGCCGTTGACGGTCGGGCGCAGCGCGCCCTCGACATGCGCCAGCACGTAGCCGCCCGGCCGCTTGGTGATCGAGGCGACCTGCACGCCGGGCTTGCCGACGGTCGTGACAACCTTGGTCAGCTGCACCTCGCGCCCGGCGGCCGCGCCGTTGAGCACCTTGATCGAGGCCGGCCCGCTGCCGGGGCCGAGCGAGCCGAAGCCGGAAGCGCCGAAGCCGACCGTGGGCGAGTACGCCGCCGCCGCGCTGGCTGCCGCGCCCGGCTTCATGATCATCGTCTTCTCGTAGTCGGTGCCATCCTCGACGAGGTACTTGATCTTGTACTTGCCGATCTCGACCGTGTCGTTGTGGCTGAGCAGCTGCTTCTTGATCGCCTTGCCGTTGATGTAGGTGCCGTTGGTGCTGTTCAGGTCTTCGATGAAGACGTCGGCACCGACCATCTGCAGCACGGCGTGCTCGCCGCTGACGGCGAGGTTGTCGATCACGATGTCGTTGTACGGTCGGCGCCCGAGCGTCGTCTTGTCCTTGGTGATCTGCACCTCCTTGATCACCACGCCATCCAACGAAACGACCAGCTTGCCCATGCTCGTGCCCTCTGTCCTCGTGTCTCTTTGTGGTCTAAGGGAATCTGATCGGTGTCATCGGCGGAACGGCCACCAGGACTTCGCCGGCCCCGCCGGGCCGCGCACCCGGGCAAGAACCACCGAGATATTATCCTTTCCGCCCGCATCGTTGGCGGCATCCACGAGTGCAGCGCTCACTTCCGACAGTGCGTCGCTGCCCTGCAACAGCTGGGCGATGCTTTCGTCGTCCAGCATGTCGGACAGCCCGTCGGAGCACAGCAGGTACATGTCGCCCGGCAGCACGTCGTGCAGATGCGTCTCGAGCAGCACCGTGTCCTCCACGCCGACGGCGCGGGTGACCAGGTTCTTGTTCGACGAGAACGCTGCCTGCTCGGGCGTGATCAGGCCCGAATCGATCTGCTCCTGCAGCAGCGAATGGTCGTGGGTGATCTGCTGCAGCCGCCCGCCGCGCAGCCGGTAGCCGCGCGAATCGCCGACGTGCCCCATCAGCAGCCGGCCGTCGCGGAACACCCCCACGACCAGCGTCGTGCCCATGCCGGCGTACTGCGGGTTGGAGTTCGCCGCATTGAAGATCGCCCGGTTGGCGTTGTCCACGCAGATGTCCATCGCGCGCCGCACGTCGGTGTCGGACGCGTTGTCGTGCGCCTCGGTCAGCCAGCGCCCGAGCTCGGCCTTGATGAACGAGGTGGCCATGCCGCTGGCCACCTCGCCGGCGTTGTAGCCGCCCATGCCGTCGGCCAGCACGACGAGCCCGCAGGCCTCGTCCATCGCCACCGAGTCCTCGTTGTTGTTGCGCGCCCGGCCGGTGTCGGTCGCGCTGTGGAACTCCAAGGTCATCGTCGGTTCTTGGTCGGGCATGGACGGCGATCGCGATCAATGGCCCGTCGGTGCCCCCGACGGTGACCATCTCATGACGCGGAATTGTGCCTCGGTTCTTCCCGTGAAAATGTCACGGTCTTCTCGAATGCGTCGGGAACTCCCGGGGCCAGCGTCTCGGCGACGGCGCGCAGGTCGGCCGCCATCTCCTGCCCGTCGGCATAACGAACCTCGACCCGCTTCTCGAGCGCCAGCGCGACGATGTCGGCCAGCGCCTCCGGTACGTCCGGCCGCTTGTGTCGCACGTCCGGCGCGGGCTCGTTGGCGATCTGCTGCATCAGCTTGGCCATCGAGTCGCCCTCGTGCGGCAGGGTGCCGGTGAGCAGCTGGTACAGCATCACTCCCAGCGAGTAGAGGTCGCTGCGCCCGTCGGCGGGCCGGCCGGCCATCTGTTCCGGCGACATGAACGAGGGCGTCCCCAGCACCATGCCGGTCCGGGTGCGGCTCGCGTCGCTGATGCGCGCGACGCCGAAGTCGGTCACCTTCACGAGGCCGGTGTCCGGGTCGACCATCACGTTGGCCGGCTTGATGTCGCGATGCACGATGCCCTGCCGGTGCGCGTAGGCGAGCGCCTCGGCGACCCGCGCGACGATCGGCAGCAGCTGCTGCAGCGGGAGCAGGCGGCGCACGACGGTGTAGCGCTGCAGATCGTGGCCCTTGATGTACTCCATCGCGATCCACGCCAGGTCGTCGGCCTCGCCGGCGTCGAAGATCGTCACGATGTCCGGATGCTGCAGCCGGCCCGCCGTCTCGGCCTCGCGGAAGAACCGGGCGCGTGCCTCGACGAGCTTGTCGCCGTGGAACTCGCGGCTCAGCGCCAGCGTCTTGATCGCGACCCGGCGGCCGATCTGCGGGTCGTGCCCGAGGTAGACGGCACCCATCGACCCGCGGCCGATCTCCGACTCGATGCGGTAGCGGCCGAGCGTGGCCGGCAGTTGCCGCGCCCCCGGGGGCGCGGGCACCGACGCAACGCCCCCGCTGCCTGTTGTGCTGGGTACGCGAGGGGTGAGGCGGACAGGCCCCGCCTGGCCCAGGCTGCGGCCCAGGTGGCCGAACAGCAGCGCGACGACCGGCAGCAACAACCAGTGGAGGCCCGGCCAGCCCAGGACGACCACCACGCCGGCCACGACGAGTATGGCGGTCAGGACCCGGGCGGGCCGCGGCGCGAAGCGCGCCATGCCCCAGCGCAGATACGCAGCGACCGCCAGGCAGCCTGCGGCGGCACCGAGGGCGGCGGGCCAGACCGCGCCATCAGGCGGGTTCACGCCCGCCTCCGCCGCACCCGATCCTGTTCATCGTGCCTGCCCCCATCCGGCAGGCACGTTAGCACAGGGACGGCGGCCCGTTCAGTCCGCCAGGGTGAGCATGGCAGCCAAGCCGGTGGTCGCTGCCACCGGCCCGGCCCAGCGGCTCGCCGCTCCCGCCGGCTGGTCGTCGCTGATCGGCTCGTCGACGCGCCCGACGTTCGGCCGGCGAGCGTCCAGCAGGCGCACCGGGCCGAGCCTGCCGGACAGCCGGCGGCTCACCTCGATGAGCGGCTTGCGCGCGAGCAGCTTTTCGACCTGGCTGCCGGCCGCGCGACGCAGTTCGGGCTCGATCTGCGCGAACAGCTCGGCGCTCCAGCGCTCCAGCCACTGCTGGCGCGCCGCATGCGACACCCATCGGCCGATGTGCCGCGTCAGGGTCGGCGCGCAGGCCACCAGGACCCAGTGCGTCGGAGCCGCCTGCCCCAGCATGGGTTGCAGCAGGTGCCGGGCGTGCTCGGCGTCATTGATGAAGACGGCGATCTTTTCCATCGAGCTTCTCCTGGTTCAGCTGCAGAGGGGAACTGTGGGCAGGCACTCCTCAGGTCGCCGACGCGGCCTGTTCGGCATGCCGTCGCGTCGTCCACCAGCCGGCCGCGAGCACGCCGATGACGAGCACGGCGTAGGTCGCGAGGCGGTTGACGAGGCTCGGGTCGAACACCGGATCGAGCAGCGGCTCGCTGACGATCATGTGCGCGGCCGTGTAGGCCAGCACACCGGCGCCGAGGTAGGTGATGATCGGGAAGCGGTCGACCAGCTTGAGCACCATCGTGCTGCCCCACACCACGATCGGCACGCTGATCAGCAGGCCGAGCACGACCAGGTCGATGCTGCCCTTCGCGGCGCCCGCGACGCCGAGCACGTTGTCGATGCCCATCAGCGCATCGGCCACGACGATCGTGCGCATGGCGCCCCAGAACGTGTTGGCCTGTGGTCCGTGGCCGCCGCCTTCGGCGCCGTCCGGGCTGGAGGCCAGCAGCTTGTAGGCGATCCACACCAGGCCCAGGCCGCCGACCAGCATCAGGCCCGGGATCTTCAGCAGCCACACCACGCCGATCGTCATCGTCGAGCGCACGGCGATCGCGCCGACCGTGCCCCACACGATGGCACGCCGCTGCAGGTGTTGCGGGAGGTTGCGTGCGGCCAGCGCGATGACGATGGCGTTGTCGCCGGCCAGCACGAGGTCGATCAGGACGATCGCCAGAAGGGCCGACAGCCAGGCGGGGGAAAAGAGCTCCATGAACACTCCAGCAACGATGCACGACGACGGTGCAGGTCACGTGGAGGGCAGGAAGGTCGGCGCGGAGACGGGTGTCAGACGGCTTCGATCCTGCCGCATTGCGGCCTGCATCGAAGGTCTTGCTCGGCTTGAAGTGATTGTTATGGCCCGACAGACCGGAAGCTTCGCTTCGTCATGACGATCTGTCGCAACTACCCGCCGCAAACGACGGTGGAGTCGAGCTACTCCCCTTCTGCCGGCGAGTATAGGCTTCGGCCGCGCGGGGCGGCAAGTCAGGGGAAACCGAGGCCCGGCGCGCCCCGCGTCAGGCAGGCGCGCGGTCGCGGGCGCGCTTCTGCAGCCACAGTCCGACCGCGACGACCAGCACCGCGCCCGCCGCGCCGGCCAGGTTGACCACGTCGTGCGGCAGTTCGCCGAAGCGCTCGGTCACGGCAGGGTCGGTGAACATCATCTCGCCGGCCAGGAAGCCGAGCAGCGCAGCGCCCAGCGTGATGATGATCGGGAAGCGCTGCATCACCTTCAGCAGCAGCGTGCTGCCGAACACGATGAGCGGAATGCTGATCGCCAGGCCGATGACCAGCAGCGGGGTGTTGCCCTTCGCAGCGGCCGCCACAGCCAGCACGTTGTCCAGGCTCATCACCAGGTCCGCGACCAGGATGGTGCGGATCGCCGACATCATGCCGCCGCTCTCGTGGTGCGTGCCCTCCTCGCCGTCGTCCTCGAGCAGCAGCGTGATGCCGATGTACAGCAGCAGCAGCGCGCCCACGACTTTCAGCCAGGGCCACTTGAGCATCTCGACCGCGATCAGCGTCAGCACGATCCGCATCACGATCGCCGCGGCGCTGCCCCAGACGATCGCCGCCTTCTGCTGCTGCGGCGGCAGCGAGCGCGCCGCCAGTGCAATCACCACGGCGTTGTCGCCGGAGAGCACGACGTTCGCGAGAATGATCGATCCGAGGGCAGCCCAGAAGGCGCCGGAGGAGAGGTCCATGGCACGGCCCGCTTTGTAGGAAAGGACGGAGGGCCGCAGGGGCCCTCCTTATCTCGAGCTGCCGGAAATTCTAGAGGCCGGGGCGGCCCCCAGCGTTCGTACTACTACGAACGCGAGCGCCGCGCCGTGCTCAGATCAGCGACTTCAGCAGCCGACCCATCTCCGACGGGTTGCGCGTCACCTTGAAGCCGCATTCCTCCATGATCGCGAGCTTCGCGTCGGCGGTGTCCGCGCCGCCGCTGATCAGCGCGCCGGCGTGGCCCATGCGCTTGCCCGGGGGCGCGGTGACGCCGGCGATGAAGCCGACGATCGGCTTCTTCATGTTGGCCTTGCACCAGCGCGCCGCGTCGGCCTCGTCCGGGCCGCCGATCTCGCCGATCATGATCACCGCGTCGGTGTCCGGGTCGTCGTTGAAGGCCTTCATCACGTCGACGTGCTTCAGGCCGTTGATCGGGTCGCCGCCGATGCCCACGGCGCTGCTCTGGCCCAGGCCGATCTCGGTCAGCTGCGCCACCGCCTCGTAGGTCAGCGTGCCGGAGCGCGAGACCACGCCGATGCGGCCCTTCCTGTGGATGTGGCCCGGCATGATGCCGATCTTGATCTCCTCGGGCGTGATCAGGCCCGGGCAGTTAGGCCCCAGCAGCAGCGTCTTCTTGCCGCCCTGGGCTTCCTTCAGCTTCATCTTGTTGCGCACCATCAGCATGTCCTTGATCGGGATGCCTTCGGTGATGCAGATGACGAGGTCGAGATCGGCCTCGACCGCTTCCCAGATTGCCTCCGCTGCGCCGGCCGGCGGCACGTAGATGACGCTCACGGTGGCGCCGGTGGCGGCCTTCGCATCCTTCACGCTGGCGTGGATCGGGATGCCTTCGAAGCTTTCGCCGGCCTTCTTCGGGTTGACGCCGGCGACGAAGCAGGCCTTGCCGTTGGCATAGGCCTGGCAGCCCTTGGTGTGGAATTGGCCGGTCTTGCCCGTGATGCCCTGGGTGATGACCTTGGTGTCCTTGTTGATCAGGATGCTCATTGCAATCTTCCTTGGCTGGCGGGCTTACTGGACGGCGGCGACGATCTTGGTCGCCGCTTCGGCCATGGTGTCGGCACTGATGATCGGCAGGCCGGACTCGGCCAGCATCTTCTTGCCGAGTTCCTCGTTCGTGCCTTTCATGCGCACCACCAGCGGCACGTTCAGGTTCACCGCCTTGCAGGCCGCGATCACGCCTTCGGCGATGGTGTCGCAACGCATGATGCCGCCGAAGATGTTGACCAGGATGGCCTTCACCTTGGGCGAGGAGAGCATGATCTTGAAGGCCTCGGTGACCTTCTCGGCCGTGGCACCGCCGCCGACGTCGAGGAAATTGGCCGGCTCGCCGCCGAACAGCTTGATGGTGTCCATCGTGGCCATGGCCAGGCCCGCGCCGTTGACCAGGCAGCCGATGTTGCCGTCGAGCTGGATGTAGGCGAGGTCGAACTTGCTGGCCTCCACCTCGGCCGGGTCCTCCTCGTCGAGGTCGCGGTAGGCGACGATCTCGGGGTGGCGGAACAGCGCGTTGGAGTCGAAGTTGAACTTCGCGTCGAGCGCGATCAGATGGCCCTTGCTGTCGCAGTTCAGCGGGTTGATCTCGACCAGCGAGGCGTCGGTCTCCATGTAGCAGCGGTACAGGTTCTGGAACAGCGTGACCGCCTGGGCGTGGGAGCCTTCCGGGAGGCCGAGCGCCGCAGCAACCTTCTTCGCCTGCATATCGGTCAGGCCCAGGAGCGGGTCGACCAGCTCGGTGATGATCTTCTCGGGGGTCTTGTGCGCGACTTCCTCGATGTCCATCCCGCCTTCGCTGGAGGCGATCAGCGCCACCTTCTGCGAGGCCCGGTCGGTCACCAGCGAAACGTAGTACTCCTTCTTGATGTCCGCGCCTTCCTCGATGTACAGGCGGCGCACCTTCTGGCCTTCGGGGCCGGTCTGGTGCGTCTTGAGCTGCATGCCCAGGATCTGGCCGGCCAGCGCGCCGACATCGTCCAGCGTCTTCGCCAGTTTGACGCCGCCCCCCTTGCCACGCCCACCGGCGTGGATCTGCGCCTTCACGACCCAGACCGGGCCGCCGAGCTTCTCGGCGGCTTCGGTCGCCTCGCGCACGCTGAAGGCCGGATAGCCGCGCGGGACGGGCACGCCGAACTGGCGCAGGATTTCCTTGCCCTGGTACTCATGGATTTTCATGGCTGTCTCGCTTGCTCAAGTTTCGAGAGGGAAGGCGTGGCCTCGGGGTCTTGGGCGCCCCGGTACCAGCGTGGGTAGAAGAGTCTCACCGCCGCGCCGTCGGCGCGCAAGGCGTGGCAGCGGTCGATCTGGAACGGCGGCTCATCGGTGGCGCTGTCCTCGCGCGTGTCGAGCACCTCGCCGGCGAAGGCCTGCACGACAGCCGTGGGCAGCACCTGCGCCAGTTCGGTCAGGTGCGTGCAGCCGACCGTGCCGCCGAGGCGCTCCTTGACGGCGCGGCGGAAGCCGCGCATCAGGTTCAGCCCGACCAACCGCCCGTAAGCGTCGCCGTGGTCGTCGCACTGCCCCGGGTAGGGCATCCAGCGCGATTCCGACCCCGCCGCGACGATGTTGAACTGCTCGTCGACGACGATGCGCAGCAGCATGTCGTGGATCGGGTCGCCGGCCCGGCGCAGGCCGCCGGCCAGCAGCGTGTCGTGTGTCTTGACGTCGCTGATCTCGGCGTCGACCTCCCACAGGCCGTTGCCGCGTGCGTAGACCTGCACGTCGATGCGGCGGCGGTGCTTGAGCTGGCGCTCTGGCGCGGCGGGCGGCAAAGCCATGGCGACGAGGGACCGGGAGCGAGTGGTTGGGGTTGTCCAACGCGACATCCGGCCGGTCGTAACCTCGCTGGAACCCGCGCAAACGCCGCGCAATGTAGCATGCTGCGCTGCATCAACCCTGACGGGGAACTGTCGGGCCGGCGCGGCCCACTCAGGCGCCTCGGTCCTGGCCGTCGTCCTCGACGAGACCCCCCGGCCCGGCCTGTCGCAGCACCTGGCGCACGACCTCGGCCGAGAAGCCGCGGGCCGTCAGGAAGCGCGCCTGGCGCACCCGGCCGGCGGCATCGGCGGCGGCCTGGCCGAACTTGCGGCGCCAGACTTCACGCGCCCGCTCCTGCTCGCTGGCCGCCAGTTCGCGTGCCGCATCACCGTCGAGGGCGACGCCATGCTGCGCGAGCTCCTGCTCGATGCGCCGGTTGCCGTAGCGGGCCGCGCGCGCGCTCACGCGCGCCTCGACGAAGCGCTGCTCGGACAGGTAGCGATTCGCCTCCAGCCAGTCGAGCAGGGCGTCGACCTGTGCCGGCGCCTCGCCCTCCTCGCCGAGTGCGGCCAGCGCCCGCGCGTGCGGCAGCAGCTTGCGGCGCAGTTCGGCGCGGCTGTGCTCGCGCTGCGCCAGCCATTGCAGCGCGCGCCCCTTCAGCGAACGCTGCGGCGCCGCCTCGGCCAGCGGCCCGCGGCGCACGCTGCGCAGGCCGCCGGCCGGGCGCGGCGGCGACTCGCTCACTCGGCGCCGGCCGAGCCCTCGCCCGGCAGCAGCGGGATGCCGACCGCCTCGCGCACCTTGTTCTCGATCTCGTGCGCCACGTCCGGGTTCTCGCGCAGGAACTCGCGCGCGTTGTCCTTGCCCTGGCCGATCTTCTCGCCGTTGTAGGCGTACCAGGCGCCGCTCTTCTCGAGCACCTTGTTGGCCACGCCCATGTCGATGATCTCGCCTTCGCGGCTGATGCCCTGGCCGTAGAGGATGTCGAACTCGGCGGTCTTGAAGGGCGGACTGACCTTGTTCTTGACGACCTTGACCTTGGTCTCGTTGCCGATGACCTCCTCGCCCTTCTTGATGCTGCCGATGCGGCGGATGTCCAGGCGCACCGAGGCGTAGAACTTCAGCGCATTGCCGCCGGTGGTGGTCTCGGGGCTGCCGAACATCACGCCGATCTTCATGCGGATCTGGTTGATGAAGATGACCATCGTGTTGGTCTTCTTGATCGTCGCGGTCAGCTTGCGCAGCGCCTGGCTCATCAGGCGGGCCTGCAGGCCGGGCAGGGAGTCGCCCATCTCGCCTTCGATCTCGGCCTTGGGCGTCAGCGCCGCCACGGAGTCGATCACCACCAGGTCGACCGAGCCGGAGCGCACCAGCGCATCGACGATCTCGAGCGCCTGCTCGCCGGTGTCGGGCTGGGAGATCAGCAGTTCCTGCAGGTCGACGCCGAGCTTCTGGGCGTAGCCGGTGTCCAGCGCGTGTTCGGCGTCGATGAAGGCGCAGGTGCCGCCGCCCTTCTGCATCTCGGCGATCACCTGCAGCGTCAGCGTCGTCTTGCCGGAGGACTCGGGACCGTAGATCTCGACCACGCGGCCGCGCGGCAGGCCGCCGACGCCCAGCGCGATGTCCAGGCCCAGCGAGCCGGTGGAGACGACCTCGATGTCCTCGATCTTCTCGCCCTCGCCGAGGCGCATGATCGAGCCCTTGCCGAACTGCTTCTCGATCTGGGCCAGGGCCGCCTGCAGGGCCTTGGCCTTTTCGGTGTTGAGGGCTTTGACGGGTGCGTCCATGCGGCGATCTCCTGTGTTGGCCGCGATTATGGCAAAAGCTGGATGTTTGTACAGTGGCGACCTGGCTTCGTTCATGGGGGCCGTCCGGCCGACGCCGCTGACTTGATGTTGCGCAAGCGGCCCGGGGAGGGGCACCTGCCTACAATTGCAGCAGCCGCCGGCAAGCCTGGTTCCGACCGGCGGCACGATGGAGACACCCATGCGCATCCTGGTCGCCGAAGACGATCAAGTTCTGGCCGACGGACTGCTGCGCTCCCTGCGCAACGGTGGCTACGCCGTCGACCGGGTCGCCAGCGGCAGCGAGGCGGATGCGGCGCTGGCCTCGCACGAGTTCGACCTGCTGATCCTCGACCTCGGCCTGCCGAAGATGCACGGGCTGGAGGTGCTGCGCAAGCTGCGCGGGCGCGGTTCGTCGGTGCCGGTGCTGATCCTGACCGCGGCCGACAGCGTCGAGCAGCGCGTCAAGGGCCTGGACCTGGGCGCGGACGACTACATGGCCAAGCCGTTCTCGCTGCAGGAACTGGAGGCGCGCGTGCGGGCGCTGACGCGGCGCGGCCTCGGCACCGCGTCGACCGTGATCAAGCACGGCCCGCTGACCTTCGATGCGACCGGCCGGGTGGCCTACATCAACGACCAGATGATCGAGCTGTCGGCGCGCGAGCTGTCGCTGCTCGAGGTCCTGCTGCAGCGCGCCGGCCGCCTGGTCAGCAAGGACCAGCTGGTCGAGCGGCTGTGCGAGTGGGGCGAGGAAGTCAGCAACAACGCGATCGAGGTGTACATCCACCGCCTGCGCAAGAAGATCGAGCAGGGGCCGGTGCGCATCGCCACCGTGCGGGGCCTGGGGTACTGCCTGGAAAAGATCGCGGCCTGATGGCGTCGCGCTCGCGTCGTTCGCGGCCTCCGGGCGCGTACCGGGCGGCCCGGCCGGAGCGCTGAACCGTCGTGCCGCACAGCAAGAAGGAGCAGCGCTCGCTGTTCGGCGAGATTCTCGACTGGATGCTCGCCCCGCTGCTGCTGCTGTGGCCGATGAGCGTGGCGCTGACCTGGCTGGTGGCGCAGAACATCGCGCACAAGCCGTTCGACCGCGAACTCGCGGAGATGGTGCGGGTGCTCGGCAAGCAGGTGGCGCTGCGGCACACGGCCGGCGGTGAACCGGAGGCGCAGTTCACGCTGACCGCCAGCGCCGCCGAAGTGCTGCACACCGACGAGGACGACGAGATCCACTACCAGGTGCTCGGCCTGCGCGGCGAACTGCTCAGCGGCGAACGCGAGCTGCCGGTGCCGCTGGACGAGGACCGCCCGGTCGCGGGCGACGTGCGATTTCGCGACGACCGCATCAACAACACCGACGTGCGCGTCGCCTACGCCTGGTTCGAGCCACCCGGCGCAGCGCCCGGCGGCAGCCTGATCCAGGTCGCCGAGACGCTGGGCAAACGCTCGCGCCTGGCCACCGAGATCATCAAGGGCGTGATCCTGCCCCAGTTCGTGATCCTGCCGCTGGCGGTGCTGCTGGTGTGGTTCGCGCTGGCGCGGGGCATCGCGCCGCTGAACGAGCTGCAGCGGCGCATCCGGCGGCGCGACAGCAACGACCTGTCGCCGATCGACGAGCGTGATGCGCCCGAGGAGGTGTCGCCGCTGGTGCGGGCGATCAACGACCTGCTCGGACGACTGGACCAGTCGATCGCGACGCAGAAGCACTTCCTGGCCGACGCCGCCCATCAGCTGAAGACGCCGCTGGCCGGCCTGCGCACGCAGGCCGAGCTGGCCGCGCGCGAGATCGACGCCGGCCAGCGCGAGCCGCAGGCGCTGAAGAAGTCGCTGCAGCAGATCGCCTACTCCAGCCAGAGCGCGGCGCACATGGTCAACCAGCTGCTGGCGATGGCGCGCGCCGAGAACCAGGAGCAGCGCACGCAGCGCCAGCCGGTCAACCTGGCGCGGCTGGCCACGGAGACGGTGCACGACTTCGTGCCACGCGCGATGGAGAAGCACATCGACCTCGGCTACGAGGGCCCGGAGACCGGGCGGCGCGATGCGCCGCGCGCGCTGGTGAACGGCAACGCGCTGCTGCTGCGCGAGCTGATCCGCAACCTGGTCGACAACGCGCTGCAGTACACCCCCGAGGGCGGCACGGTGACGGTGCGGATCGTCGACGACCCGTTCGGCCAGGTGGTCGTGCTGCAGGTGGAGGACTCCGGCCCCGGCATCCCGCCGGGCGAGCGCGAGCAGGTGTTCCGGCCGTTCTACCGCACGCTCGGCACGAACGTCGACGGCAGCGGGCTGGGTCTCGCGATCGTCAGCGAGATCGCGCTGCAGCATGGCGCCGAGGTCCAGCTCGAGGACGCGAACCTGCGCCCACGGCACGGCCTGTCCGACCACGCCGGCGCGCCGTTCGGGCCGGGGGCGCGCTTCACGCTGCGCTTCCCGGCGCTGTCGTCGGCGCCCGCGGCGGATTCAGGTGCCGTGGACGCGCCGGCGTAGCAGCTCGAACAGGCTGGCGTCGTCCAGCGCGGCGAAGCCGCTCGCGCAGGCGCGTTCGAACAGCGCGGCCGCCTGCGCACCGAGCGGCGCCTCGAAGTCGGCCGCCGCGGCCATCGCCAGTGCGAGGTGGCTGTCCTTGTCCAGCAGCGTGGTGTGCGCGCGCGGTGCCAGGTCGCCGGCCAGCGCGCGGCGCAGGCGGTCCGACCCGATCCAGCTCTGGCCGCTGGAACGCTCGATCACGTCCAGCGCCCGCGCCGGATCCAGCCCGACCCGCTCGGCCAGCGCCAGCGCCTCGGCGGCCCCGGCCAGGTTGACGGCAGCGAGCAGGTTGTTGACCAGCTTGACGCGGGCCCCGTCGCCGGCACGCTCGCCGAGGCGGAACACCTGCCCGGACAGTGCGTCGATCAGCGGCTGCCAGCGCGCGAAATCGGCGTCGGCGCAGGCCACCATCAGGCTCATCGTGCCGTCGCGCGCGCGCGCGGGGCCGCCGGACATCGGCGCGTCGATCGGCGCCAGGCCCTGCGCCGCGAGCCGCGCGGCAATGGCCTCGACGTCGACCGGTGCGATGGTCGGGCACAGCAGCACCGCCGCGCCCTGCGGCAGGGCACCGGCGGCGCCGTCCGCACCGAAGAGCACGGCCTGCGTCTGCGCGGCGTCGACCACCGCGACCAGCAGCGCGTCGCTGCGCTTCGCCAGCGCCGCCGGCGTCGGCCAGGCACCGATGCCGGCCGCCTCGGCCAGCGCGCTGCGCGCCGGGTCGATGTCGCGCACGCCGACGTCGAAGCCGCGCTCCTGCAGCCGCTGGGCGATGGCCCAGCCCATGTTGCCGATGCCGATGACGCCGACGCGCACCGTTCGCACCTTGTCAGGTCTGCACCAGGCGCCGGTGCCGCGCGATCGACATCAGGATGCCCAGCCCCAGCCCCAGCGTGACCATCGCGGTGCCGCCGTAGCTGATGAAGGGCAGCGGCACGCCGACCACCGGCAGGATGCCGCTGACCATGCCCATGTTGACGAACGCGTAGGTGAAGAAACTCAGCGTGATCGCGCCCGCCAGCAGGCGCGTGAACACCGTCGGCGCATCGGCCGCGATCATCAGGCCGCGGAAGATCAGGAAGGTGAAGAAGACCAGCAGCGCGGCGCAGCCGGCCAGCCCGAACTCCTCGGCGAACGCGGCGAACACGAAGTCGGTGGTGCGCTCGGGGATGAACTCCAGGTGCGTCTGCGTGCCCTTCATGAAGCCCTTGCCCTCGACGCCGCCCGAGCCGATCGCGATCATGCCCTGCAGCGTGTGGAAGCCCTTGCCCAGCGGGTCCTTGGTCGGGTCCAGCAACGTGCAGACGCGGTGCTTCTGGTACTCGCGCAGCACCGGCCACTTCACGTCCGGCTCGCAGATGCGGTCGCCGCTGAGCACCAGCGCCGTGATCGCCACGGCGCCGAGCAGCATCACCGGCACGATCAGCTTCCACGACAGGCCGGCGAAGAAGATCACGAACAGGCCGGCCGAGAGCACCAGGATGGCCGTGCCGAGGTCCGGCTGCTTGGCGATCAGGCCGACGGGAATGGCGAGGATGAGCGTCGCGATCAGGAAGTCCGGCAGGCGCAGCTGGCCCTCGCGGCGCTGGAACCACCAGGCCAGCATCAGGGGTGTGGCGATCTTCAGCATCTCGCTCGGCTGCACCACCATGCCGACGTTCAGCCAGCGCGTCGCGCCCTTCTTGGTGATGCCGAACAGGGCGGTGGCGATCAGCAGCGCGATGCCGGCCGCGTACAGCGGCACCGCCAGCGCCATCAGCCGCTGCGGCGGGACCTGCGCGACCAGGAACAGGATCGCCAGCGCGATCAGCATGTTTCGGCCGTGGTCGACGAAGCGGGTGCCGTGGTCGAAGCCGGCCGAGTACATCGTCACCAGCCCGGCCGCGGCGAGCAGCAGCAGGCCCAGCATCAGCGGCAGGTCGAAGCCGGTGAACACCGGCAGCACGCGCTGCAGCAGCGAGGGCTTCTCGAATGCCACGTTCATGCCGGCCGGCCGCGTGTTCATCGGGCCACCGCCTGCTGCGCGACGCGCGCCGGTCCACCCTGGCCGAGGTCGATCGTCGCGGCGCCGGGCAGCAGCACCTCGGCGGCGGGCCGCGGCTTGCCCACCGGCGTGGTGGACTTGCCCTCGCGGGTCAGCGCCAGGTCTTCCTCGCTCGGCGCCAGGCCGGAAAGCATGTAGTCGAACACCCGCCGGGACATCGGCGCGGCCGAGTCGGAGCCCCACCCGGCGTTCTCGACGATCACCGCGACGGCGATGGCCGGCGCCTCCAGCGGCGCAAACGCCATGTACAGCGAGTGGTCGCGCTGATGCTCCTCCAGCTTGGCGGCGTTGTACTTCTCGTTGGCCTTGACGCCCACGGCCTGCGCGGTGCCGGTCTTGCCGCCGCTCTTGTACGGCGCGCCGATGAACGAGCGCACCGAGGTGCCCTCCTGCGTGACCCCGTACAGCGCCCGGTTGATCAGCTCCACGTGTTCCGGCTTGAGCGGCAGCGGCGGAAGCGCGTCATTGGCGATACGCCGGCGCTCGCGCGTCACCACGTCCTCGACCTCGCGCACCAGGCGGGGCTTGAAGCGCTGCCCGCCGGAGACCAGCGTGGCCGTCGCGCTGGCCAGCTGCAGCATCGTGAAGTTGTTGTAGCCCTGGCCGATGCCCAGCGAGATGGTCTCGCCCGCATACCACTTCTGCATCTCGGGCTTGCGGTAGGCCTTGCGCTTCCACTCCGTGGACGGCAGCAGCCCGGTGACCTCGCCGTCGACGTCGATGCCGGTGCGGCGCCCGAACCCGTAGGGCTCGAGCTGGTCGTGCATCAGGTCCACGCCCATCTCGTTGGCCAGCGAGTAGTAGTAGACGTTGCTCGACTTGATGATGCTCTTGGCCATGTCCACCGGCCCGAGCCCGTGGTCGCCGTGGCTGCGGAAGGTGTGGTTGCCGAACTGGAAGGTGCCGCCGTCGTGGATGATCTGGCTCGGGCTGCGCTTGTTGGTGCTCAGCGCCGCCATCGCCATGAAGGGCTTGAAGGTCGAACCCGGCGGGTAGGTGCCGCGCAACGCCCGGTTCAGCAGCGGCTTGTCGATCGACTCGTTGAGGTCCTTCCAGGACTCGCTGTCGATGCCGTCGACGAACAGGTTCGGATCGAAGGTCGGCTTGCTGACGAAGGCCAGCACCTCGCCGCTGCGCGGGTCGAGCGCGACCAGCGCGCCGCGCCGGTCGCCGAACATCTGCTCGACCAGGGCCTGCAGCCGGATGTCGATCGACAGGATCACCATGTTCCCGGGCGTCGCCGGGTTGCTCTTCAGCCGCCGCACCGGCCGCCCGCCGGCGCTGGTCTCGACCTCCTCGAAGCCGGTGACGCCGTGCAGCTCGGACTCGTAACTCTGCTCGATGCCGAGCTTGCCGATGTACTCGGTGCCGCGGTAGTTCGCGGCATCCTCCGAGTCGTCGATCTTCTCCTTCTCGGACTGGTTGATGCGCCCGATGTAGCCCAGCAGGTGGCTGCCCGTCTCGCCGAGCGGGTAGTTGCGGAACAGGCGCGCCTTGATGTCGACGCCGGGAAAGCGGAAGCGCTGTGCGGTGAAGCGTGCCACCTCCTCGTCGCTCAGCTTGGTGCGGATCGGCAGCGACTCGAAGCTCTTGCTCTCCTCCATCAGGCGCTTGAAGCGCTTGCGGTCGCGCGTCTGGATGTCCACCACCTCGGCCAGCTGGTCGATCAGCGGTTCGAGCTCGCCGGCCTTGGACGGCGTGATCTCCAGCGTGTAGGCCGAGTAGTTGTTGGCCAGCACCACGCCGTTGCGGTCGACGATCAGGCCGCGGTTGGGCACGATCGGCACGACGGCGATGCGGTTGTTCTCCGCCTGGGTCGCCAGTTCCTCGTGCTTGTAGATCTGCAGGTGCACCAGGCGCGCCGCCAGCAGGCCGAACGCGAACAGCACGAACGCCGCGGCCGCCAGCAGCCGCGCGTTGAAGCGCGACAGCTCCTGCTCGACGTTCTTCAGTTCGGTCATCTGAACCATTGGCGGGCCGGGCCCATCATGGCACTACAAGGGGCGATTTTCGTCCGGATCGGGCGGCCGGCGCTGCGGTGCGAGCAGCACCCAGGTCGCGACCGGCCACAACAGCGCTTCGACGACCGGCGCGACCAGCAGGTTCCAGCCCGGGAACATGCCGCCTGCCAACATCCGCACGACCAGCGACACCAGGTGCGCGGCGAAGAACAGCGGCAGGATCTGCACCGCCTGCGACGGGACCGTGAACCAGAGCAGCCGGCGGTGGATGGTGATCGCGAAGAAGCTCAGCAGCGTGTAGGCCAGCGCGTGCTGGCCGAGCACGGCGCCGTCGTGCACGTCCATCATCAGGCCGAACAGGAACGCCGCGCCGACGCCGACCCGGCGCGCCTGGTGCACGTTCCAGAACACCAGCACGACGGCGAGGAAGTCCGGCATTGCCGGCACGCGGCCGAGCGGCACCAGGTTCAGCAGGAACGCGAACAGCAGCGTGAACCAGACGAACAGCGGGTTCGCCGGCAGCAGCAGGGCGTCCCCGCGCGGCAGGATCACAGCGCTTGCTCCCCGTGCGGCGGGAGGGTCATTTCCGCCCTCCCTTGCGGGCCGGCTTGGCCTCGTCGGCGGGTGGCTCCGGCAATGCCGGCATCTGGCGCCCGACGGGTTCGAGCACGAGCACGTGGCGCACCGCATCCGCCGAGGCGACGGGCTCGAGCAGGATGCGCGCGAAGCCCGAATCGACCTTGCGGTCCACCACCGTCACCTTGGCCACCGGCAGGCCGGGCGGGTAGATGCCGTCGACGCCGGAGGTCGTGAGCAGGTCGCCGACCTGCACATCGGCATTGCCGGCCATGAAGCGCAGCTCCATGCCGGTCCGCGCACCGAACGCGGCACTGCGCAGCTGGTTGCGGGTGTCCAGCACCGGGATCGCGGCGTCCTTGTCGATCAGCAGCGTGACCTCCGAGGACAGCGGATAGACCCGCGTGACCTGCCCGAGCACGCCGTCCTCGTTGACCACCGGCGACGCGAGCGCGACGCCGTGTGTCGCGCCCCGGTCGATCACGACCTTGCGCGAGAACGGGTCCGGCGCCTCGTACAGCACCTCGGCGGCAAGCGACTTCACGGTCAGCGCCGGGCGCAGCTCGAGCAGCGCGCGCAGGCGGTTGTTCTCGGTCTGCAGCTGCTCGACCCGCAGCGAGCGCTCGGCCTGGCGGGCCAGGTCGCGCCGCGCCGCCTCCTCGTTGCTGAGCGCCTGGCGCAGGCCGAGCAGGTAGCTGCTGCCGCCCTGCACCATCTCGACCGGCACCAGCAGCGCGCGCTCGACTGGATGCAGCACGGTCGCCACCCCAGCCCGCAGCGGCACGGTCAGCTTGAAACGCGTGTCGGCGACCATCAGGAACAGCGCCAGCGCCGAGAAGAATGTCAGCTTGGTGAGCGCCGACGGCCCCTGGCGGAAGAAGGGCGGCGGGGTTCGGTCGAGGGTGCCGAGGGGCATGTCCGCGAACTGATCAGCCGGCGCAGGCGAAAGGGCCGGCCACGTGCTGCACGTGCCGGCCGCTGCGCAGGCTCACGTTCATTCCGAGGTGAAGATCGACCCCAGCCGCTCCATCCGCTCCAGGGCCATGCCGCAGCCGCGCACGACGCAGGTCAGCGGGTCCTCGGCGACCAGCACCGGCAGGCCGGTCTCCTCGGCGAGCAGGCGATCGAGGTCGCGCAGCAGCGCGCCGCCGCCGGTGAGCATCATGCCGCGCTCGGCGATGTCGGCACCCAGTTCCGGCGGGGTCTGCTCGAGCGCGTTCTTCACGCTCGAGACGATCTGGTTCAGCGGGTCGGTCAGTGCCTCCAGGATCTCGTTGGACGAGATCGTGAAGCTGCGCGGAACCCCTTCGCTGAGGTTGCGACCCTTGACCTCCATCTCCTTGACCTCGGAGCCGGGGAAGGCCGAGCCGATGCTCTTCTTGATGCCCTCGGCGGTCGGCTCGCCGATCAGCATGCCGTAGTTGCGGCGGATGTAGTTGATGATCGCCTCGTCGAACTTGTCGCCGCCGACGCGCACCGAACCCTTCCAGACCATGCCGCCCAGCGAGATCACGCCGACCTCGGTGGTGCCGCCGCCGATGTCCACGACCATCGAGCCGCTGGCCTCGCTGACCGGCAGCCCGGCGCCGATCGCCGCGGCCATCGGCTCCTCGATCAGGTAGACCTCGCTGGCGCCGGCGCCGAGCGCCGATTCGCGGATCGCGCGCCGCTCGACCTGGGTCGAGCCGCAGGGCACGCAGATGATGATCCGCGGGCTCGGGCGCAGCACCGAACGCGGATGGACCATCTTGATGAACTGCTTGAGCATCTGCTCGGTGACGGTGAAGTCGGCGATCACGCCGTCCTTCATCGGGCGGATGGCCTCGATGTTGCCGGGCACCTTGCCGAGCATCGCCTTGGCCTCGGCGCCGACCGCCTGGATCGTCTTCTTGCCGTTGGGCCCGCCCTCGTGGCGGATGGCGACGACCGAGGGTTCGTCCAGCACGATGCCCTTGCCGCGGACGTAGATCAGCGTGTTGGCCGTGCCGAGGTCGATGGCCAGGTCCGTCGAGAAGTAGCGACGAAAGGATCCGAGCATGTTGTGTCGTTCAGCCGCCCGGTGCCCGCCGACCGGGATCGGTCATTCGCGGCACGGTCGGACGATCGTTTCCTGGATGCGTGTGGTTCGGCCGGCCGCGTGCGCTGCAAAACGAGGCTGGGCGCGGCCGAGGAGCTTGTGGATAACCGGGGATAATACCCCAATGGCCCTGCGCACTTGACCGCGAACAGGGCCGTTTTCACCCTGTTTCCGACCCTTCTGCCCATGGCCCTGACTGCCCAAGACGTCAGCCGCATTGCGCACCTCGCCCGGCTCGAGCTGACCGAGCCCGAGCAGGCGGCGCTGCTGCCGCAACTCAATGGCTTCTTCTCGATCGTCGAGCAGATGAGCGCGGTCGACACCACCGGCGTCGAGCCGCTGTACACCCCGCTGTCGGCGGTGCAGCAGGTGGCGCTGCGGCTGCGCACCGACCTCGTCACCGAAGGCGACGCACGCGACGCCAACCAGCGCAGCGCGCCCGCCGTCGAGGACGGCCTGTTCCTCGTGCCGAAGGTCATCGAATGAGCGCGCCGCACGAGTGGAGCGTGGTCGAACTGGGCCGCGCGCTGGCGGCCGGCGAGACCTCCAGTGTCGAGCTGACGCGGCATTTCCTCGACCGCCTGGAGACACACCGCGACCTCGGCGCCGTGCTGTCGCTGGATCCGGAAGCCGCGCTCGAGCAGGCACGTGCGGCCGACGCGCGCCGCGCCGGCGGCGCGGCCGGCGCGCTGCTGGGCGTGCCGATCGCGCACAAGGACATCTTCGTCACCCGGGCGCTGCCGTCCACGGCCGGCTCGCGCATGCTCGAGCAGTACCGCAGCCCGTTCGACGCGACTGTCGTGCACCGGCTGGCCGACGCCGGCACGGTGACGCTGGCCAAGCTGAACTGCGACGAGTTCGCGATGGGCTCGTCCAACGAGAACTCGGCCTTCGGCCCGGCGCTGAACCCGTGGGACCGCGCCCGCGTGCCCGGTGGTTCGTCGGGCGGCTCGGCCGCGGCGGTGGCGGCCCGGCTGGTGCCGGCCGCCACCGGCACCGACACGGGCGGATCGATCCGCCAGCCCGCCAGTTTCTCGGGCGTCACCGGCATCAAGCCGACCTACGGCGTGTGCTCGCGCTACGGCATGGTCGCCTTCGCGTCCAGCCTGGACCAGGCCGGTCCGATGGCGCGCAGCGCCGAGGACTGCGCATTGCTGCTGTCGGCGATGAGTGGCTTCGATCCGCTCGACGCCACCAGCGCCGACCGCCCGGCACAGGACTTCCACGCGCAGCTGCTGCAGCCGCGCTCCGGCGCGAGCGCGTCGCGGCCGCTGGCCGGCCTGCGGGTCGGGTTGCCGTCGGAGTTCTTCCCGGCCGCGCTGGCGGCCGACGTGGACGGCGCCGTGCGCGCCGCGCTGGCCGAACTGGAGAAGCTCGGCGCGACGCTGGTCGACGTGAGCCTGCCGCGCACGGAGCTGTCGATTCCCGTGTACTACATCATCGCGCCGGCCGAGGCCAGCTCGAACCTGTCGCGCTACGACGGGGTGCGCTACGGTCACCGCGCGGCGCAGTACAAGGACCTGCTGGACATGTACAAGAAGAGCCGCAGCGAGGCCTTCGGCCCCGAGGTCAAGCGGCGCATCATGATCGGCACCTACGTGCTCTCGCACGGCTATTACGACGCCTACTACCTGCAGGCGCAGAAGCTGCGCCGCATGATCGCCGACGATTTCCAGCGCTGCTTCGCACAGTGCGACCTGATCGCCGGTCCGGTGGCGCCGAGCGTGGCGTGGAAGCTCGGCGCGCAAGGCGACGACCCGGTGGCCGCCTACCTGGCCGACATCTTCACGCTGCCGGCCAGCCTGGCCGGCCTGCCGGGCATGAGCGTGCCGGCCGGCTTCGCGGCGTCCGGCGAAGGCGCCGGCATGCCGGTGGGCCTGCAGCTGATCGGCAACTATTTCCAGGAAGGCCTGCTGCTGCAGACCGCGCATGCCTTCCAGCAAGCCACCGACTGGCACCGCCGCGTGCCGGGCGGCTTCTGAGCACCATGAGCACCCCTGCCTTGATCCGCGGCTACGAGGTCGTCATCGGCCTGGAGACGCACGCCCAGCTCTCGACCCTCTCGAAGGCCTTCAGCGGCTCGAGCACCCGGTTCGGGGCCGCGCCGAACACCCAGGCCAGCGCCGTGGACCTGGCGCTGCCGGGCACGCTGCCGGTGCTCAACTGCGGCGCCGTCGAGCGCGCGATCCGCTTCGGCCTGGCGGTCGGCGCGACGGTGGCGCCGCTGTCGATCTTCGCGCGCAAGAACTACTTCTACCCGGACCTGCCCAAGGGCTACCAGATCAGCCAGTACGAGACGCCGGTCGTGCAGGGCGGCGAGGTCGAGTTCTATGTCGGCGACCGGCGTCACGTGGTGCATCTCACACGCGCCCACCTCGAGGAGGACGCCGGCAAGTCGCTGCACGAGGACTACCACGGCCTGACCGGCATCGACCTGAATCGGGCCGGCACGCCGCTGCTGGAGATCGTCACCGAGCCCGACATGCGCAGCTCGGCCGAGGCGGCCGCCTATGCACGCGCGCTGCACGCGCTGGTGGTCTGGCTGGACATCTGCGACGGCAACATGCAGGAGGGTTCGTTCCGCTGCGACGCCAACGTGTCGGTGCGCCGCCCGGGCGCACCGTTCGGCACGCGCCGCGAGATCAAGAACCTGAACAGCTTCAAGTTCCTGCAGCAGGCGATCGACTTCGAGGTGCAGTGGCAGATCGACCTGATCGAGGACGGCGGCGCGGTCCAGCAGGCCACCGTGCTGTTCGACCCGGCGACCGGCGAGACCCGCGCGATGCGCACCAAGGAAGACGCGCACGACTACCGCTACTTCCCGGACCCGGACCTGCCGCCGCTCGTGATCGCGCCCGACTGGGTGGAGGGCGTGAAGGCGCAGATGCCCGAACTGCCGCGCGCGATGGGCGAGCGCTTCCAGCGCGACTACGGCCTGCCGGCCTACGACGCGACGATGATGACGCAGAGCAAGGCCTTCGGCGCCTTCTTCGAGGCGACGGCGAAGGCCTGCGGGCAGCCGAAGCTGGCCGCCAACTGGCTGATGGGCGAGGTGTCGCGGCGCCTGAACGCCGAGGACAGCGGCATCGAGGCCAGCCCGGTGAGCGCCGCCCAGCTCGCGGCGCTGATCGGCCGCATCGCCGACGGCACGGTCTCGAACAACGGCGCCCGCCAGGTGTTCGACGCGCTGTGGACCGGCGCCGGCAGCGAGGTCGACGCGGTGATCGAGGCGCGCGGCCTGAAGCAGATGTCCGACAGCGGCGAGCTCGAACGCATCGTCGACGAGGTGCTTGCCGCCAATCCGAAGTCGGTCGAGGAGTACCGCGCCGGCAAGGACAAGGCGTTCAACGCCCTGGTCGGCCAGGCGATGAAAGCGAGCAAGGGCAAGGCCAATCCGGCCCAGGTCAACGAACTGCTGAAGAAGAAACTCGGCTAGTGCCTGCCGCGGCTCAGGCCGGCGAGCGGGGGCGCGGCGCGCTGGCCGGCACCGCACTGGGCGTCATCGGCAGCGGCCCGAGCGAGCCGGGCAGCGCCCCGGCCCAGAGCTGGCGCAGGCGTTCCAGCTCGGCGTCGTACAGCGCGTTGATGCGCACCAGCTCCGCCTGCTGATTGGTGACCAGCGCGCGCTGGGCCTCGGCGGCGGCCTCGTTGCCCTCGATCTGGCGCTTCAGATTCAGCGGCAGCGGCTTGCCGACATAGAACTCGGTCTCGTCCATCAGCGGCTTGCGTTCCTTCTGCAGCCGCTCCAGGCGGGATTCGGAGATCTGCAGCGACTTGCGCAGGTCCTCCAGCGCCGACTCACGCGCCCGGTCGTGCGCCGCCTGGTCAGGGAAGCGCATCAGCAGATTGCGGTCGCGCCGGATCGCCTCGCGCCGGTTGGCGCGTTCCAGCGCCTCCTTCGCGTCGCGCGCTTCCTGGGCGGCACGCTCGTCGGCCGTCAGCGTCGGCGGCACGATGCGCTTGACCGAGCCGTCCGAGTTCAGCAGGCGCTGCTCGCGGTGCACGCACTCGGGGATCGGCCGGTCGGAGGTCACCCGGCGGCCGTTCACCTCGCAGGTGTAGATGCCCTGGGCCTGAACCGGCAGCGCCGAGCCGAGCGCCAGCAGCGCGCAGGCTGCGACGGCCGGGACACTGACGATCGATGCGCGCATTCAGACTCCGTAACGCTCCCGGTACTTTCCCACACTGGCGAAGTGAGCGCTCAGCGCCGGGTCGGCATGGGAGGACAAGTATTGCAGCAAGTCCGAAAGCGTCGCAATGGCCGCCACCTTCAATCCGAGCTGCTGCTGGACATACTGCACGGCCGACCAGGGCTTGTCCTCGCCCTGCTCGGCGGCCTTCTCCTGGCGGTCCAGCGCGATCGCCACGCCGCAGGGCTCCGCCCCGGCAGCGTGGATCATCGCGATCGATTCGCGCACCGACGTGCCGGCCGAAATCACGTCGTCGATGATCAGAACGCGGCCGGCCACCTTCGCGCCGACAAGCGTGCCCCCCTCGCCGTGGTCCTTCGCCTCCTTGCGGTTGTAGGCGAAGGGCACGTTGCGGCCCAGCCGCGCCAGCTCGATGGCCACCGCCGCCGCCAGCGTGATGCCCTTGTAGGCCGGGCCGAACAGCATGTCGAACGCCAGGCCGGAGGCGAGCAGGCGGCGCGCATAGAATTCCGCCAGACGGCCCAGCTTGGCGCCGTCGTCGAACAGGCCGGCGTTGAAGAAGTACGGCGACATCCGCCCGGCCTTGGTCTTGAACTCCCCGAAGCGCAGCACGCCCGCCTCCACGGCGAAGCGCACGAAGTCCTGGGCGAGAGCGTCGGTGCTCGGGGTCATCGGGGAGGTCTCTTGTTCCGTCTCGTCACACTGAACCTGAACGGCATCCGCTCGGCCGCCAACAAGGGCTTCGAAGCCTGGGCCGAGGGGGTGGCGGCAGATTGTATGGGGGTGCAGGAGGTCAAGGCCCAGCACGCCGACGTGGCCGGACGCTTCGAGCGCGTCGCCGGCCTGAACGGCCACTTCCACTTCGCGGACAAGAAGGGCTACTCGGGCGTGGGGCTGTACAGCCGCAGGAAGCCGAGCGCGGTGATCACCGGCATCGGCAATGCCGAGTTCGACGCCGAAGGCCGCTACGTCGAGGCGCGCTTCGACAACGCACGGCGCAAGCTGTCCGTCATCAGTTGCTACTTCCCGAGCGGCTCCAGCGGCGAGGAGCGCCAGGCCGCCAAGTTCCGCTTCCTGGCGCTGATCGCACCGCACCTGGCGAAGCTCAAGGGCGAGCGCGAGTACATCCTGGTGGGCGACATCAACATCGCCCACAAGGAGATCGACCTGAAGAACTGGAGGGGCAACCAGAAGAACAGCGGCTTCCTGCCCGAGGAGCGCGCCTGGATGACCGACCTGCTCGAGCGCATCGGCCTCGTCGACGTGTTCCGCACGCTGAACCCGCACCCGGAGCAGTACACGTGGTGGAGCAACCGCGGCCAGGCCTGGGCCAAGAACGTCGGCTGGCGGCTCGACTACCACCTGGCCACGCCCGGCGTCGCCAAGAAGGCGCTGCGCGAGCACATCTACCTCGAGCAGCGCTTCTCCGACCACGCGCCGCTGGTGATCGACTACGACTTCACGCTCTGACGCGCCCCCGGCTCGCTACGCCAGCACGCGCAGCAGGAAGGCGTTCAGGTCGGCGATCTCCTCGGCGCTGACCGAATGCTCGATCGGGTACTCGTGCCATTCGACCGGCTGGCCGAGGGCGGCCAGTTCGTCCCGCGAGCGCGTGCCGCGTGTGTGGATCACCACCGGATCACGCGTGCCATGCGCCAGGAACACCGGCGTGTCGCCGTTCGCCGAGCTGCGCTCGGCGGCGGTGCTCGCCGCCAGCGGCAGGTAGCCCGACAGCCCGACCAGCGCCGCCAGGCGCTGCGGGTAGCGCAGGCCGGCCAGCAGCGTCATCGCGCAGCCCTGCGAAAACCCCATCAGCACGATGCGCCGGGCCGGGATGCCGCGTGCCACCTCGCGGTCCAGCAGCGCCGTGACGGCGGCCAGCGAGGCGCGCAGCCCGGGCTCGTCCTCGCGCCGCTGCAGTTCGGTGCCCAGGATGTCGTACCAGGCACGCATGCGGTAGCCGCCGTTGATCGTCACCGCCCGCACCGGCGCATGCGGAAAGACGAAGCGCACCGGTCCGACGGCCGACAGGTCCAGCTCCTGCGCGATCGGCACGAAGTCGTTGCCGTCGGCGCCCAGGCCGTGCAGCACGACGATGCAGGTGGTCGGGTCGGGGCCGGTCTGGCCTTCCAGGGTCTCGAGGAGGTCGGGCGTGTTCATGCGGACATTCTCGCCGCGCCCGGCTAGAGTGAAGGCCGTGGAGATCGCCGCCGAACACCTCGCCCGCGTCGAACGCCTGCTGGCCGGCGGCGGACGCCGGCTGCTCGGCCTGGTCGGCCCCCCGGGCGCCGGCAAGTCGACCGTGGCGGCGGAGCTCGCCGCAGCGCTCGGCGAACGCGCGCAGGTGGTGCCGATGGACGGCTTCCACCTCGCGAACGTCGAACTCGCCCGGCTCGGCCGCGCCGACCGCAAGGGCGCGCCGGACACCTTCGACGCCGTCGGCTACGCCGCGCTGCTGCGCCGCCTACGCGAGCAGCGCGCCGACGAGATCGTCTACGCGCCGGAATTCCGGCGCGAGATCGAGGAGCCGATCGCCGGCGCGATCGCGGTGCTGCCGGCAACGCAGCTGGTGATCACCGAGGGCAACTACCTGCTGCTGGACGAGGGGCCGTGGGCGGGCGTGGCGGCGCTGCTGGACGAGACCTGGTACGTGGACCTCGACGACACCGAACGCCGGCGCCGGCTCGTCGAGCGGCACATGCGCTTCGGCCGTGGCGAGGCGGCCGCGCTTGACTGGGTCGCGAACACGGACGAACCGAATGCGCGGCGCATCGCGGCGACGCGCGGCCGGGCGACGTGCGTCATCGTCGAGGGAGCACATCCGACTGGGCGCGCGCAACTTCGTGTCGATGTCAGATGCGCCGCAGGGCAACGGCTTCGCGGTGATCCCGGCGACTGATTGCTGCTCAAACGCGCTCGAGCACCATGGCGATGCCCTGGCCGACGCCGATGCACATCGTCGCGAGCGCATAGCGGCCGCCGGCGGCATGGAGCTGGTTGACCGCCGTCGTCGCCAGCCGCGCACCCGTTGCGCCGAGTGGATGCCCCAGTGCAATGGCGCCACCGTTCGGATTCACGCGCGGGTCGTCGTCGGGCAGGCCGAGATCGCGCAGGACGGCCAGGCCTTGGGCCGCGAACGCTTCGTTCAGTTCGATCCAGTCGAGCTGGCCGAGGGTCAGTCCTGTGAGCGCCAGAACCTTGCGCGTGGCTGGTGCCGCGGCAGGAAGTACAGCCAGTGCCACAGGGGAACAGCGGCAGGCCGTTCTCGACCACGAGGGCGGGGGGGTCCAGCGTCGCACTCAGGCCGCGCACCTGGGCGGCGGCGATCTGGTCGCGCAGCGTCTCGCTGCGGCCGATCCAGTCGGTGAGGTTGTCGCTCACGGTCCTCTGCTTCGGCCGGGATTCAGTCGGTCGTGAGCTTTGCCCGCTGCACGACGTTCTTCCACTTGACGAGTTCACTCTTGACCAGCGCGCCGAGCTGTGCCGGCGTGCTGCTCTGAACGTCGGCGCCGTGGTCCTCGATGCGCTTCTCGATGTCCTTGTCGGCGAGCACCTGGTTCAGCGCCTTGTTGATCTGGTCGACGATGGCCTTCGGTGTCTTCGCCGGGGCGAAGATGCCGTACCACTGCTCGACCTCCACACCCTCGACGCCCGCCTCCTTCATCGTCGGCACGTCCGGCAGCAGCGCCGAGCGCTTCGGTCCCGCCACGGCCAACGCCTTCAGCTTGCCGGCCTTCACATGCGGCAGCGCGGTGAACAGGCTGGGGAACATGACCTGCGTCTGCCCGCCGATCGTGTCGCTGACGGCCGGCGCGGAGCCCTTGTAGGGCACGCCCAGCATGACCACGCCGGCATTGAGCTTGAACAGCTCGGCAGCGAAGTGCGGCGCGGTCCCGTTGCCCGCCGAGGCGTAGGTGTACTTGTCGGGCTTGGCCTTCAGCTGTGCGACGAGGTCCTTCACGTCCTTGATCGGCGTCGTGGCGTTGGCGATCATCAGCGTGGGTGACGATCCGACCAGCCCGACCGGCTCGAAGTCAGCGACCGGGTCGTAGCGCAGCTTCTGCAGCGCCGGGTTCATCGCGTGGGTCGCGATGTAGCCGAACATCAGCGTATGGCCGTCCGGCGTGGCGCGCGCCACGTACTCGCTGGCGATCGAGCCGTTCGCGCCGGCACGGTTGTCGATGATGATCGTCTGCCCGAGCAGCGGCCCCAGCTTCTGCGCGATCGTGCGCGCCATCGCGTCGTTGCCGCCACCGGCCGCGGTCGGCACGACGAGGGTGATGACCTTGTCGGGGTAGGCGAAGGCGGGCGGCGCGACGGTCAGGGCCGTCGCGGCGGTCGCGGCGGCGATGAGGGCGTGCACGGGTTTCATGGGCTTGTCTCCTGGTGTGGGTCTGGAATAGACGTAGTCGGGGATCGGACCGCGCGACGTGCCGGCTCGCATCAGGACGCGGGGGATGACTCGGTTCACGGCCCGAATCTTCGGCGTCGCTATTGCAAAAGTGAAGTGCATCTTCAAGATCAACTGATCCGATCGGCGCATCAATCACGAGGCACCCGATGGCGATCAACGTCGACCTGAACGACCTGCTGGCCTTCCGCGCCGTGGCCGAGCTGAGCAGCTTCCGCAAGGCAGCCGACTCGGTGTCGGTCGGTCGGACCTCGGGCAACCGGGTCCTGCTCGACCAGGCGCTGGCCGGCCTGCCGAATCGACCCCAGGGCATCTACGAGGCACAGAACGTCACGACCACGTTCGGTCTCGTCGAGGCCGGTCTCGGCGTCGCAGCCATGCCTTCGATGGCCATGCCGCGACCAGATCACCCGCTGCTGGTCAGCGTTCCGCTGGTCGACCCGGTGGTCACCCGCAGGGTGGGTCTGATCCGCCGTCGCGGCCGGTCGTTGTCCCCGGCGGCGCAGCAACTCTACGAGTTGTTCGGCGAGTTCAAGCGGCGACCCTAGGTCGTCGTCCACGCCGGCGGCCCCAGGCCGCAACGCCAGGGCTGCACGTCGACGCTGGCGTAGACACCGGCGTGCACGTAGGGGTCTTCCTCGACGAAGCGCCGAACCTCGTCGGCCGACGAGGCGCGGACGACCAGCAGCGTGCCGTTCATGCCCCCCGCCGGTCCGCCCGTGGTCGGGCCGGCGGCGAGCACCTCGACCGCATGCGCGCCGGGTGCACGCAGCCGCGCGCGATGCGCTTCGCGCACGCGCAGGCGCGCCGCCTCCATGCCCGGCGCGTCGCGGGCCCAGACGGCGAACAGGTTCATGCCCCTTCCGGCAGCTCGGGCGCGAGCACGAACCGGTGCCGCAAGGTCGTGTACGGCCCGTCGGCGAGCGGTCCGCGGTCGTGGTGCTCGAAGCGGCCGATCAGCGAGGAGCGCACGCCGAAGACGACGTCGGAGTCCAGGTAGGGGTCCGGGTCGCGAAACAGGTGCGTGATCAGCGTGCGGTAGCCCGGTGCGCGCACGAGGAAGTGCACGTGCGCCGGCCGCCAGGGGTGGCGCCCGGTCGCGACCAGCATCTTCCCGACCGGCCCGTCGGTCGGCACGGGGTAGGCCGTGGGCACGATGCTCCGGAAATGAGTTCGTCCCCGAGCGTCCGTGACGAGCACGCCGCGCGCCCGCCGCTGGTCGCCCAGTTCCGGCCGCTGCACGTCGTACAGACCTTCCTCGTCGGCCTGCCAGACGTCGACCTCGGCGCCCGCGATGGCATTCCCGTCGGGATCGACGACCTCGATCTCGGCGAACAGCGTCTCGCCCGGAGCCCCCCCGGCGAGATCGGCGCCGGCGTCGACGCGCGGCGCGTCGTCGACGTGGAAGGGCCCGAACACGGTGGCCTCGGTCGCGCCCGGCGGCCGCGACTGGTTCAACGCGACCGTCAGCATCGACACCCCGAGCGTGTCCGACAGCAGGATGAACTCCTGGCGCTTGTCGTCGCACATTCGGCCGGTGGCCGTCAGGAACTCGATGCCGCGCATCCACTCGTCCTCGGTCAGCCGCACCTCGCGCACGAAGTCGTGCAGGTGCTGCACCAGCGCCGACACGATCTCCTTCAGGCGCGGATTCGGGCAGGCGTCGAGGCGTGCCTGCACGGCCGCGGTGATGTTGTGTTCGTCGATGTTGCGCATGCGCTTCTCCTCATCTGTCCGGGCCGAGCCAGCGGCGCGTCGGGAACAGGCTCCATCCCCACCGGTCCTGGATCCAGCCCCACAGGCCCTTCTTGAACCTGATCGTCACGACGATGGCCAGGAGCCCAAGACCGAGCAGGTACCAGCTGCCATAGTCGCTCAAGAACTTGTTCAGCACCCAGAAGATCAGTGCGCCCACGATCGGCCCCTCAATGCGGCCGATGCCGCCGATCACGACCATGAAGATCGCGAACGCCGTCCAGTTGACGCTGAAGGCGGCGTCCGGGCTGATGCGCAGGTTGCCGACGAAGTACAGCGCGCCCGCCATCCCGGCACCGAACGCTGCCACCACGTAGACCGCCAGCTTCATGCGGCCGACGGCAATGCCCTGGCTCTCGGCGGCGACCTCGTTGTCGCGGATCGCCAGCAGCGCCAGGCCGCGCTTGCTGCGCAGGAACAGGTACACCAGCGCGATGGCCGCCGCCACGCAGGCGAGCGCGACCCAGAAGGTCAGGTTCTCGCGGGTCTCGCGCGGGATCCCGCGCAGCGCCGTCAGGCTGGTGCCCGAGCCGCCGCCGACGACGGAGAGGTTGGCGAACGACAGCCGGAACACCTCGGCGATGACCCAGGTGCCGATCGCGAAGTACCCGCCCTGCAGCCGGAACGCGACCCAGCTCACCGGCACCGCGACGGCCGCCGTGGCCAGCGCCGCGAGCGGGATCGCGACGAACGGATTCACGCCGGCCAGGTTCCCCAGCATCAGCATGACGTAGCCGCCGAGGCCGAAGAAGGCCTGCTGGCCGATCGACACCATGCCGCCGTAGCCGGCGAGCAGGTTCCACATCATCGCGAACACGAAGTAGCAGGCGATCTCGACGAAGTCGCGCATCCAGGCCGGCGCGCTGTCTTCCGGGGCCCACCACGGCAGCGTCGCCGCGACCAGCAGCAGGAGCGCCGAGGCGATCGTCGCCACCCGGCTGGCACGCGTATGGCGCTGGACCTCGATCGGAGCGTGGGCGGGCGTCATCGTTCGTTCAGCCCCGGGTCTTCGGGAACAGCCCCTGCGGCCGCACCACCAGCAGCGCGAGGAAGACCAGGTGCCCGGCCCACAGGCCCCAGCCGGGATCGATGCGGAAGCCGACCTGCTGCGTCAGCCCGAGCACCATCGCGCCGACGAAGGTGCCCCAGAACGAGCCCATGCCGCCGATGATCACGGCCTCGAAGGCGAACAGCAGCAGCAACGGGCCGTCGCTCGGGCTCACGGTGGTGCGCATCGCCTGCAGCGTGCCGGCGATCGCGATCAGCACGAACGCGATCGCGGTGGCCAGCGCATACACGTGGCTCGACGAGAGGCCCATCAGCTCGGCGATCTCGCGATCGTCGGACACGGCGCGGAAGGCCCGCCCCAGCCGCGTGCGGGCGAACAGCCACTGCAGCCCGGCGGTGCACGCGATCGCGATCGCCAGGATCACCAGCGGCAGCAGGCCGACCTGCAGCGGCCCCAGGGCGACGCTGCGCGTGGCGAGGCCGGCCGAGTCCAGCGAGCGCGGGTCGGCCGAGAAGGTCTCGAGCAGCGCGTTCTGGATCACGATGGCGAGCCCGAAGGTCACCACCAGCGAGGGCAGCGGGTCCTTGCCGAGGGTGCCGTTCAGCACCCATCGCTGCAGCGCATACCCGGCACCGAACGCCAACGGCAGCACCGCCAGCGCCGCCAGCGAGGGGTGCAGCGCGAACTGCGTGGCCGCGGCGATGGCCGCGAAGCCGCCGAGCACGATGAAGTCGCCGTGGGCGGTGTTGGTGAGGCGCATGACGCCGAACATCAGCGACAGCCCGAGCGCGAACAGCGCGTACAGCCCGCCGAGCAAGAGTCCCTGGACGACGATGCCCACGCCACTACCCCTGCGCGCCGAAGTAGGCGGCGCTGATCTGCGCGCGCGTCAGCTGCTCGCTCGGCCCTTCGAGCGACACCCGCCCTTCCTGCAGGCAGACCACGCGGCGCGAGACCCGCTGCGCCACCGTCACGTCCTGCTCGACGACCACGACGCTCATGCCTTCGCCGGTGATCGCCGGCAGCGCGTCGTAGATCTCCTTGATAACGATCGGCGCCAGTCCGAGGGAAAGTTCGTCGCACAGCAGCACGCGCGGGTTGCTCATCAGCGCGCGGCCGATGGCCACCATCTGCTGCTGCCCACCCGACAAGGCCGTGCCCGGCTGCCGGCGCTTGTCCTTCAGGATCGGGAACAGACCGTACAGGCGCTCCAGGTGCCACGGCCCCGGCCGCGCCGCGAAGGCGCCCATCAGCAGGTTCTCCTCCACGCTGAGCGACGGGAACAGGCGCCGGCCCTCCGGCACCATCGCAAGGCCCAGGCGGACGATGTCGCCCGGCGGGCGGGCGCCGATCGGCTGCCCGTCGAAACGCACCGCCTCCGGCGCAGCCTTGAGCAGCCCGGTCAGGCACTTGAGCAGCGTGCTCTTGCCGGCGCCGTTGGCGCCGATCACCGCCACGACCTCGCCGGCCTCGACATGGAAGTCGACCCCGAACAGCGCCTGCGCGTCACCGTAGAAGGCGGCCAGCGAGCGCGCCTGCAGCAGCGGCGCCCCGACGGCGCTCACGCTTCCATCCCCATGTACACCCGCCGCACCTCGGCATCGTTCATCACGTCCTGCGGCAGGCCCTCGGCCAGCGGCTGGCCGAAGTTGATGACGAACAGGCGGTCGGCGATCGAGAGCAGCGCTTGCACCACGTGCTCGATCCAGACCATGGTCACGCCGCTGGCCTTGATGCGGCGCAGTTCGTCGACGAGTTCGCGCGCCTCCGGCTCGGTCAGCCCGCCCGCGATCTCGTCGAGCAGCAGCAGGCGCGGCCGCGTCGCCAAGGCGCGGGCCAGTTCCAGCCGCTTGCGGTCGAGCAGCGTCAGGCCGCCGGCCGGGCGGTTGGCGTGCGCACGCAGCCCGGTCGCGGCGAGCACCTCGTGCGCGGTGGCCCAGGCCTGGCGCTCGCTCTCGCCGGCGCCGAAGCAGGCGGCGGTGACCAGGTTCTCGAACACCGTCATCGCGCCGAAGGGCTGCGGCACCTGGTAGCTGCGGCCGATGCCGGCGCGGCAGCGCTGGTGCGGCCTGAGCCCGGCGATGTCACGGCCGTCGTACTCGATGCGCCCGGCGTCGGCGCGCACGTCGCCGCTGATCAGGTTGAACAGCGTCGTCTTGCCGGCGCCGTTGGGCCCCAGGATGCCCAGCGTCTCGCCCTCGGCCACCGACAGCGAGATGCCGTCGGTGACCTTGACCGCCCCGTAGGACTTGTGGACGTCGTGCAGCGCCAGCAGGGCCATCGCGCGGCGTCTTGCTCAGATCAGCGCCAGCTTGCCGCCGGTCGGGATGCTCGGCGCGGCCTCGTTGTTGACGATCACCAGCTCGACCTTGTTCTTCGTGCCCTTGACCCACTGCCCGAGCACCAGCGGCGTCTTGCTGACGTTCTTGAACGGCCCTTGGCCACCCCACTTCACCGCGCCGACGACGGTGTTCATCGAGGTCGCGGCAACGGCGTCGCGCACGTCCGCCGCCTTCGCCGACCTGGCGCGCGACAGCGCGTTCGCGGCCACCTCGAACAGCGCATGCGCGAAGCCGATCGGCTGCGTCCACTGGCGCTTCGTGCTGGCCTCGTAGGCCGCCGCGAGCTGCGCCGCGCTCTGCTTCGTCAGGCTGGAGGCGAACGGGTGCGACGGGCTCCACCACACCTCGGTCGACAGGCCGTGGCCCAGGTCGCCGAGCGCCTCGATCGCGCCCGGGAAGAGCAGCGCCTTCCCCAGCGTGATGACCTTCGGCTTGTAACCCTGCTGGCGCGCCTGCGTCAGGAAGGTCTTGGCGTCCGGCGGGATCACCACGCCGGTGACGATCTCGCAGCCTTCCTTCTTGAACGCCGCGATCTGGGCGCTGAAGTCCTGCGTGCCGTTCTGGAACCGCCCCGGGTCGGTGAGCGTGAAGCCCATGCCCGCCAGCGGCTTGGGAAAGCCGAGCTCCTTGTCGCCCCAGGCGTTGCCGTCGCCATCGTTCGGGAACAGGCCGCCCACCTTCTTGTTCGTCGCCATGCTCTTCCACCCGTTGGTGAAGTTGGCGATGACGTCCTCCAGCCCCCAGAACAGGTGGTACGTCCAGGCGAAGCCCTTGGCCGGGTCGCCCTTGCGGCCGAAGAACCAGGGCTGCCACGGGACGACGGAGCTGACGCAGGGCAGCTCGTTGAGCTCGCAGGCGTCGCTGACCGGGTTGGCCGTTTCCGGCGTGCCGGCCGTGAGCATCAGCGCCACACGGTCCTTCAGGATGAGGTCGTTGGCGACTTCGCCGGCCCGGTTGGGATTGGACTGGCTGTCCTTCAGCAGGATCTCGACCGCCACCTTCCTGCCGCCGACGTCGAGCCCGCCCTTGAAGGCGGCCTTCATCTGCTCGATGACCCACTTGTCGGCCTCGCCGAACGGCGCCAGCGGGCCGGTCTGCGGCGACACGTAGCCGATCCTGAGCGTGTCGGCGGCGAAGGTGACGCCCGGCAGCGCCAGCGCGGCGGCCCCGGCGGCCGTGCCGTGCACGAAGGTTCTGCGGTTCAGGCTCATGGTGGCTGTCTCCTTGTTGTGGGTCTCGAAGAACGGCTCAGCGATCGGGGCGCGTGCCGTCGAACGCGCGCTGCAGCAGGTCGCGGATCGCCCGGCGTTCGAGCGGCCGCGGATTGGGGTACGGGGTCGACACGGCGAGATCGGCGGCCCGGTCGAGCCCCTCCGCGGGCATGCCGAGGTCGCGCAGGGCCGTGGGCGCGCCGTGGCGCCTGGCGAGATCGAAGACCGCTGCGCCGGCGTGTTCGCCCTTCAGGGCCCGCGCGATGCGTTCCATCGCCGCGGGCGCGTGCGCCGCGTTGTAGGCGAGGGCGTGCGGCAGGATCACCGTGTGCACCTCGGCATGCGGCAGGTTGAAGGTGCCGCCGAGCGTGTGGCAGAGCTTGTGGTGCAGGCCCATCGCAACGGCGCCCAGCACGCTGCCGCACAGCCAGGCGCCGTAGAGCGCATCGCCGCGGGCCTCGAGGTTCCGCGGGTCGTCGCACAGGCGCGGCAGCGCAGCGGCCGTCGCACGCAGGCCCTCCTCGGCCATCAGTGCCGTGATCGGGTTGCCGTCGTGGGCGTACAGGCCCTCGGCCGCATGGGCGATCGCGTTCAGCGCGCTCGTCACCGTCAGGGCGAGCGGCAGGGTCAGGGTCAGTTCGGGGTCGTAGATCACCGTCTTCGGCAGCACGCGGCCATCGCGCCCGGTCTTCTTCAGCCCGCCTTCCGTGAGACCGTAGATCGGTGTCATCTCGCTGCCGGCGTAGGTGGTCGGGATGGCGAGGATCGGCAGTCCCGAGTCGAGCGCGATCGCCTTGCCCAGCCCGATCGTCGAGCCGCCGCCGATCGCCACCGCGCAGTCCGCACCGAGCCGCGCCGCCTCGGCCCGCGCTTCGCGTGCGGTCTCGATCGGCACGTGCATCACGGCCTGCGCGAAGATGCCTGCGGCACGGTCGCCGAGCCGCTCGGCCACCTGCCGCGCGGCGGCGGCCTGTTCCGGCGTGGACAGGACGAGCGCCCGGCGCGCGCCCAGCAGGTCGATCTCGCGCCCCAGGTGCTGCAGCGCGCCGGCGCCGAAGACGACCCGCGCCGGCCTGGCCGTGTAGACGAAGGCTTGCATCGTGTGCCTAGCCGCGCGGATACCAGGGCGGAATCTGCGCGTCCACGTTGACCCAGACGCTCTTGACCTGGGTGTACTCGCGCATCGCGTCGAAGCCCATCTCGCGGCCGTAGCCGCTCTGGCCGACGCCGCCGAACGGCGAGCCCGGGTTGACGCGCTTGTACGAGTTGATCCACACCATGCCGGCCTTCAGGTCGCGCGCGACGCGGTGCGCGCGCGGCAGGTTCGCCGTCCACAGGCCGCTGCCGAGGCCGTAGGCGGTGCCGTTCGCGATGGCGAGCGCCTCGGCGTCGTCCTTGAAGGTCAGCACGGTGACGAAGGGGCCGAACACCTCCTCCTGCGCGATGCGGTCCTGCGGGCCCTTCGCGCGCACGATCGTCGGCTCCACGTAGCAGCCTCGGGCGAGCTCGGGGTTCGCCGGTGCCTTGCCGCCGGCGATCACTTCGCCGCCCTGCTCGCGCGCGACGCCGACGTAGCCCAGCACCCGGTCGCGGTGCTGCGCGCTCGTCAGCGGACCCATCTCGGTCGCCGCGTCGAGCGGGTTGCCGAGCCGGATGCTCTTCGCCAGGGCCGTGAACTTCTCGAGGAAGGCGTCGGCGATCCGCTCGTGCAGCATCAGCCGCGATCCGGCGATGCAGGCCTGGCCCTGGTTGTGGAAGATCGCCCAGGCGCTGCCGTTCACGGCGGCGACGAGGTTCGCGTCCTCGAACACGATGTTCGCGCCCTTGCCGCCGAGTTCGAGCTGCACCTTCTTCAGGTTGCCGGCGGACGCGGTCACGATGCGCCGCCCGGTCGCGGTGCTGCCGGTGAACGCGATCTTCGCGACGCCGTCGTGTTCGGCGAGAACCTGCCCGGCCACGCTGCCCAGCCCCGGCACGACGTTGACGACACCGTCGGGCATGCCGGCCTCGCTCATCAGCTCGGCGATCTTCAGCGTCGACAGCGGCGTGATCTCGGCCGGCTTGATGACGATGGTGTTGCCCGCGGCCAGCGCGGGCGCCATCTTCCAGCTCGTGAACATGAGCGGGAAGTTCCAGGGCACGACCTGGCCGACGACGCCGACCGGCTCGCGCAGCAGGTAGTTCAGGAAACCCGCCTCGACCGGCACGACATCGCCCTGGAACTTGTCGGCCATGCCGCCGAAGTAGCGGAAACAAGCCGCCGTGCGCGGCACGTCGAGGGCGCGCGAGTCCTTGATCGGGTGGCCGGTGTCGAGCGATTCCAGCCGGGCGAGTTCCTCGGCGTTGGATTCGATCAGGTCGGCGAGCCGGAGCAGGATGCGCCCGCGGTCGGCGGCGGCCATGCGGCTCCACGCGGGGAAGGCACGCCGGGCGGCGTCGACCGCCTTGTCGACGTCGGCCCGGCCTGCCAGCGCGACGTCGGCGATGGTCGAGTTGTCATGCGGGTTCAGCGTTGCGAGCGTCTCGCCCGATTCGGCATCGACGAACTTCCCGTCGATGAAGAGCTGGTGCCGGATCGGCGTGCGCAGGCCCACCGCGGCCTGCAGGTCCGCGAGATTCATGGGGAACTCCTGGAGGTGCTGCGGCGCGCTAGAACTTCACCGGCACTTCGGGCGACTCGCCTTTCTGGATCTCGTAGACCAGGTTCGGCGAGCCGTTCTCCCACACCAGCAGCATCGAGCGCTTCGGGCTGTAGCCCTGGTGCCGGCAGTAGGCCGGCATCGCCGCCATGTCGCCGGCCTTCATGATGACGCGGGCGAGCGGCTTGCCGGTCGTCTTGTCGGCGCAGTCCCAGTGGATCTCGTCGGTCATCTGGAAGAACCACTCGACGCGGTCGTTCGCATGGATGATCGGCAGGATGTGCTCCTCGGTCGTCGGGCACATGAAGCTGTACTTCACGACCGAGGTGAAGCTCGGGTTCCAGGTCACCTGCGAGCGGGACAGGAAGCCGAACAGGTTGAAGGCGTGCACCTCGTTCTCGAAGCCGGGCTCGGGGTGCAGCTCGGGCTGCTCCTGCGGCACGTCGGCGAACGCGCGGTTGACCGGCGCGCCGCGCGCGTCGGTGCGCAAGGGCAGGTCGTCCTGCATGCCGACGCAGCGCTTCGCGAGTTCGCGCGCCCGCGTGATCTGCGCATGGCTGTTGCCGTGCTTGCGGCCGTAGGGCGAGCCGGTCTCCTGCGGCGCGGCGAAGGGGTCGAAGCCCTCGTTGGTCCAGTCGTCGAGCATGTCGAAGAACACCTTGGCGATCTGCTCGGTCGGGAAGTTCTCGAGACGGTCGACGCCCGCGGCCTTCATCGTCGCGTTGTAGCGCCCGGCATAGAGGTCGACGGTCTTGTAGTGGTTGGTCGTGCCGATCACGTGGTCGAAGTTGACGCCACCGTAGAAGAAGCCCCAGGCGACATCGCGCATCAGCGCGCGCAGGAAGTTGCCGACGTCCATCGTGTGCGACAACGGCCGGCCGTCGGGCGTCTTCCAGTTGACGTGGGCGAAATACTCGTCGCGGCGGAAGGCGAAGCCGCCGAGCTCGAAGCTCTGGTAGCCGTGTTCGTTGGTGCTCATCGTGGTTGCTCCTGGCGGCTCAGGCGGTCTGGCAGATTTCGGCCCAGCGCTCGACCGAGAGGTCGCCCTTGCAGGTCTGCTGGACCAGCACCGCCGGCTGGGCGGCGCGGAACTGGTAGGCGGTGTTCTTCGGCAGCATCGCCTGGTGGCCGCGCCTGATGCGCATCCAGCCCATCTTCTGCCCCTGCGGTTCGCCCTTCACCTGGACCGCCCCGTTGTGCTCGGCGTCCGGCACGGTCTGTTCGGCACCGAGCTTGACGAGGTGCACATCGACCTCGCCGTCCATGCACAGCGCGAACTCGTCGTGCGCGCAGGTGTACCAGGGCGACGTGCCTTCGGCCCGGATCGCCTCGAGCACGTAGATCTGGTTCTGGCCGAACACGACCTTCTCGTACGGCTTGCTGCGGCTCGCGATGTCGAAGCAGTTCGAGAACGCGTAGTGCCGGACGTCGTCGGCGATGTTCTGCACCCCGCCCTTCTCGAAGGCGGCGAGCGACCCGAAGCGGGTCGTGTAGGTCGGCTGGCTCATCGACTTGTCTCCTCGTGGAAGCACGATCCGGAAACAAGTCTAGGAACGGACCCGGCCCGCCGGTAGGGACCAGCTTGCAATCGGATTGTTCGACATCGCCGAACAATCTAAGGGTATTCCCGAGCGCTGCGGCGCCTAGTCGATGATGTTCTCCGCCAGCAGACCCCGCTCGATCAGGGCCCGATCCCAGGGCGGCACGCCCGAGAAACTCTTCGTCAGCACCTCGAGAAACAGCTTCAGCTTGAGGGAGCTGCGGACCGTCGTCGGGTGGAACACCGAGAGCCAGAACGAACTGAGCGGGTGGTCGGGCAGCACCAGCCGCAGCGCGCCCGACAGCACCGCTTCCGACGCCACCAGCGTGGGAACGCAAACAATCCCGGCATGCTCCAGCGCGTATTCGCGCAGCAGGTGGACGCTGTTCGTCAGCAGCACCGGCTTGAGTTCGAGCGAGATGGTTTCGTTCGCGCCGTGGAAGGCGAGGCGCTCGCGCGTCGGGTAGCCGGAGTACCAGCCGATGCGGTGGCCCATCAGGTCGCGCGGGTGGCGCGGCGTGCCGTGGCGCTTGACGTATTCGGGCGAGGCGCAGAAGACGCGGCGCACCGGGAAGAGCTTGCGCGAGACGAGTTCCTCCGAGCGCGGCGGGAAGATCTGCAGCGCGCAGTCGAAGCCTTCCTTCACCGGATCGATCGCCGCGTCGTTGACGATCATGTCGAGCACGATCTGCGGATAGGTCGCCTGGAACTCCTGCAGCACCCGCGCGAGGTGCCCAAGCACGAAGCCCGGCAGCGCATGCACGCGCAGGCGGCCGGCCGGCGAGGTCGTGACCTCCCGCATCTGGTCGACGACCTCGTTGGTGCGGCCGACGAGCTCGGTGCAATCGCGCAGGAAGGCCTGCCCGAGTTCGGACAGGCGGACGCTGCGCGTGTTGCGGTGGAACAGCGGCGCGCCGACGAACTCCTCGAGCTGCTGGATGCGCGCCGTGACCACCGATCGCGAGACGCGCATCTGGCGCGCCGCCTCCGCGAAGCTCTGCGACTCGGCCACCCGGACGAAGGCGTCGATGGCGAGGAAGCGGTCCATGGGGAAAGTGTATGGGGCAGAGACCTCGCCAAGCCGGGCCCTTCAAGCACGGACTTGACCTCACGGTATCGAGCCGTACCATCTCGCCGGCACGTGCGCTTCGCCGGCCGCGACCGTGGAGACAACCCCATGACCCAAGCGCTTCCGCCGCAGGCCGCCGCCTTCCATCGGCTGCAACAGCTGATGTCCGCGCCGCCGGTCCCGTCCATCTCGACCGAACTGCTGACGACGGCGGACGGCGAGCTCAACCGCGAGCTCAATGCGTTCCTGTTCGACCCGCCCAACCAACCCGACCGACTTCGCGGCAGGCGCATCGCCATCTGCTGCACCAATGGGGTCGAGGAGGTGGAGATCCTGGGCGCGCATCGCTGGCTCACTGAGCACGGTGCCACGGTGCACATCGTCTCTCCCCGCATCGGCGAATTCGATCCGACGCTCGGCCTGCGCTTTCCGCCGCAGTGCGCGACCCATGTGCTTGCGATCCGCCTGATGGAGAACGCGGGTTGGCTGAAGATCGACCGCTACACCGACGAGGCCAGCGCCGCCGACTACGACGCCATCCTGCTGCCCGGCGGCTGCTGGAACCCCGATGCCCTGCGCATGGACTCGCACGCGCGCGCGCTGGTGCGCGCCATGGATGAAGCCGGCAAGCCGACGTGCGCCATCTGCCACGGACAGTGGGTCATGGTGAGCGCGAAGATTCTCAAAGGCCGCCGTGCCACGGCGGTATGGAACATCCAGATCGACCTCGAGAACGCGGGGGCGACGGTGCTGGACGAGCCCTGCGTGGTCGACGGCAATCTGATCACGGCCCGCTTCCCGTACGACCTGCCCCGCTTGATGCACGCCATGGCGGCACAGCTGGCTCCTGCCCGTTAGCCGACCCGTCAAGGGCCGCGCCCGGGTCGTGCGAGCTGTCTCCGACCGGTGGTCTGGCCGGCGAATTTGACACTCAGGGCACTTCTCGGGTCTCGACGAGTGTGTTTGAGATGCCCGCGCGTTGCGCCGCCGCGGCGCTGGCGGTGCCGGCGCTGGTGCTACTGCTGGCGCTGTCGATTGGCCTGGTCGTCCTGGTCGTGGCGGGCCAGTTCGGATGACACTCGAGCCCGTACCCCTCGACGATGACAGGATCCGCCATGACCACCCATCCCGACACCCACAGCAAGACCATCGGCTACCTGCTCTGGATATTCGGCTTCATGGGCGCGCACCGCTTCTACTACGGGCGCCAGCTCACGGGCACGCTGTGGTTCTTCACGCTGGGCCTGCTGTTCGTCGGCTGGATCATCGACCTGTTCCTGATTCCCGGCATGGACCGCGATGCCGACCTCCGCTACGTGGCCGGCCCCAAGAGCTACAACGTGAGCTGGGTGCTGCTGACTTTCCTGGGCGTCTTCGGCATCCACCGTTTCTACCTCGGGAAATGGTTCACCGGGCTGCTGTGGCTGCTCACCGGAGGGCTGCTGCTGGTTGGCGTGCTGTACGACTACTGGACGCTGAACGGCCAGGTGGACGAGGTCAACGGCGGGCCGAACTGAATCACTCCCGTGCCCGCCACGCCGGCGGCATCAGGTGAGCGACAGGTCAGTCGGGTACAGCGGTCATTGGCCCGGCTGACCTACCCGGCCCTGCTATCGACCTTCGCTACAGTGGCCGCTGGTGATGCAAGGCTCCTTGGCCGCTCAACCGCCGAATCGACACTTTGTTGCCCAACAGGCGGACGAACGAAGTGCAAACGCGGGTCAAGACAGGCCCGAAATTGACGCTTAGTTGCCAGAATCCATTTCCTGATGGCCTTCCAGCACCGCACCCTCCCCGTCACCCCCTTCCAGCAGAACTGCTCGCTCGTCTGGGACGATGCGACGAAGCAAGCCGCCGTGATCGACCCGGGCGGCGACCTGCCGGTGCTGCTCGCTGCCGTGCAGGAGCTCGGCCTGACGCTCGAGCAGATCTGGCTCACGCACGCCCACATCGACCACGCCGGCGCCACCGGCGAACTGGCGCGCACGCGCGGTCTGCCGATCGTCGGCCCGCATCCGGCGGACCAGTTCTGGATCGACGCCCTGCCGCAGCAGAGCAGCATGTTCGGCTTCCCGCCGGCGGAGGCCTTCGCGCCGACCCGCTGGCTGCACGACGGCGACACCGTCCGCATCGGCGGCTGCGAGCTGCAGGTGCGGCACTGCCCCGGGCACACGCCCGGCCATGTCGTGTTCTACGAGCCGACCACGCAGCACGCCTTCGTCGGCGACGTGCTGTTCGCCGGCAGCATCGGCCGCACGGACTTTCCGCAGGGGGACTTCGACACGCTGGTGCGCTCGATCACCTCCAGGCTGTGGCCCCTGGGCGACGACGTGCGCTTCACCCCCGGCCATGGGCCGCAGAGCACGTTCGGGCGCGAGCGGCGCAGCAACCCGTTTGTCGGCGGCACCTGAGGGCGGTGCCGGCGCGGTGAATATTCACCGCTTTCGTGAGCGGATGTTTCCTACTCTCCTGTCACGGCGCCACCGAGGCACCGCCAAGGAGAAGCGATGTTCGACCTGCTGACCCGTCCCGCCGACCCCTCCACGGCCGAAGCCACCCTGATGAAGCTGTCGCCGGCCTACCGCGGCCCCGAGCGGCGCGCCGCGAGTTCGATCGGATGGCTCTGGCTGGCCGCCGCACTCGACGAGATCGACTACGGCCTGCTGATGCTCGACGAAGACGCGCTGCTGATGCACGCCAACCGGGCCGCCCGCGCGGAGCTCGATGCCGAGCATCCGCTGCAGCTGCTGGGCCGCGAGCTGCGCGCCCGCGATTCGCGCGATGTGCCGCCGCTGCACGCCGCGCTGCACGACGCGCTGCGCCGCGGCCTGCGCAAGCTGCTGACGCTCGGTCAGGGCACGGCGCCGGTCGGCGTGTCGGTGGTGCCCCTGCCGCCGTTGGGCAGTGACGAGCGCGGCGCGGCGCTGGTCATCCTCGGCAAGCGCCAGGTCAGCGCCGAGCTCGCGCTGCAGGGCTTCGCGCGCAGCCACCGGCTGACCTCCGGCGAGACGCGGGTGCTGGCCGGGCTGTGCCGCGGCGAGACGCCGGCCGCCATCGCCGCCCAGCACGGCGTGGCCATCTGCACGGTGCGCTCGCAGATCGGCAGCATCCGGCAGAAGACCGGCGCACCGAGCATCCGCGCGCTGCTGCGGCAGGTGGCGGTGCTGCCGCCGCTGATGGGCGTGTTGCGCACCAGCCTGCTGGCGGCCTGACGGGCGCTGCGCGGGGCCGCGCGCCCCGCTAGCATGGGAGCCCCGGGCACGGTCCTGCGCCGTCCCCGGCTTCGATGCCGTCATCGCCGCCGCCCACCGAGACGCTGATCGCCGCCTTGCCCGAGGTCCTGCGCCCGCTGGCGCAGCGCGGCGCCTTCGTCCGCTTCGAGCGCGGCGAGCTGCTGATCCGCGAAGGCGAGCGGGGCGACACGCTCTACATCGTGCTGGCCGGCGGCGTGCGGGCCTTCAGCAGCGACGAGCGCGGCAAGGAGATCACATTCGGGCTCTACGGCGCCGGCGAGTACGTCGGCGAAATGAGCCTCGACGGCGGGCCTCGATCGGCCAGCGTGGAGGCGACCGAGGCCACCCTGTGCGCGATGGTGACCCGGCTGACCCTGACGCGGCACATCGCCGCCCACCCCGAGTTCGCCTTCGAGCTGCTGGGCAAGCTGATCCGGCGCGCGCGCCTGGCCACGCAGAGCGCGCGCAACATGGCCCTGCTGGACGTCTACAGCCGCCTCGTGCGCCAGCTCGGTGGTCTGGCGGTGCCGCAGCCGGACGGCAGCCTCCAGATCGCCAAGCGCCTGACGCATGCGGACATCGCCGGCCACGTCGGCTGCTCGCGCGAGATGGTGAGCCGGCTGCTGAAGGACCTGGAGCGCGGCGGCTACCTGCGTCCCGACGGCGCCGGCTGGGTGCTGCCGCGCCCGCTGCCGCAGCACTGGTGAGCCGGCCTCAGGGCATGTAGCCCCGTTTGCCGTTCACTGTGCGCGCGCCCTTCGGGATCGCCTCCACGTAGGCCTTGATCGCCGCCGCACTCAGGCTGGGCCGGGCCGGGGTGCGCGCCAGCTCGCCGCCGGGCGCCAGCATGTTGGCCACCTTGCGCGCCACCACGGGTGCGCCGATGCTCGTGCCGCCCATGCGCCGTGTCGACCCGGAACGCACCCGCGCCGAGAACAGGCCGATCGCCGTCGCACTTTCGTCGGCAGCGCCGAACGCGTCGACGTCCCCATCGGCCATGGGCGCCGCCTTGGCCTGCAGGCGCGCGGAAGTCACGCCGGTGCGGGCGCGGGCGGAATAGTCCGAGGCCTTGCCGTCGAGCAGACGCGACGCCCCCACCGCGATGACCAGTGCGCCTGCCGCCAGGTTGTTCATCTCGCAGCCCTCGCCCTGCCGGGTTTCGTCGAAGTCGGCGAATTCGGACTGGATCGGCACGTCGCCGAAGGGTGGCTCGTCGCGCTGGATCCAGATGTCGAATTCAACCGGCGCGGCGGTTGGGCAGCTGAGCTCGATCTCCCAGCGCCCTTCGAGCGCCGTGGCGCGACCCCCGGCATTCGGCGCGACGCACACCAGCGCCATCGGGTCGCCTCCCAGCGCCGAGCGATTGAGGTGGATCAGCATGGCCACCGGCTGCCCCGGTGCGCGCTCGAGCAACGCCGTCGAGCCGGCGCCCACCCAGCCGGACGCAGGCAGCCCAGGCGGCGGCGTCAACCTGACGTCGGGCGTCGCCGCGGGCATCGACCAGATCTCGAGGAAGCTGTCCGTCGGGTCCTCGGGCATCAGGCGCCAGACGCGCGACACCGGCGGGCCGGGTGCGACCGTGCCGGTCGTCGTCCAATACTCCTGCGCGCCGTTGCCGCCCGCCACGACGATCGCCAGGTCATCCCGGAACTGCAGGATCTCGTCCAGCGCCTCGTCGATCGGGCTGCTGCCGTCGTGCGGCCCGCCGTGCAGGCCCAGGCTCATGTTGATCACGACCCGCGCCCCCGGGCCGGCCCGGTCCAGGATGTAGCGCACCGCATCGAGCAGGTACGCCCCGGACGATGCGCCGGTGGTGTCCCCCGGGGAAAGCGACGGGATGCTGACGAACACGATCGGGCAGGCCTGGGCCGCGTCCTGCGTCGTCGGCTTGGCGCTGGCCTCGACGGATGGGTTCGGGACCAGGCCGGCGAAGGTGTCGAGCACGTGCGTGCCGTGCGCGCTATCGACCACCTCGCCCTTGGCGTCGAGCAGGTAGCCGAGCGATTGGTAGAGGCTCTCCTCCGACCGGCCGTCACGCTGCTCGGCGATGAGCGCGTCGATGGCCGCGGCGTCGAGCTCGCGCCCGTAGCCGACGCCGGACGGACGGCGCCAGTGCGGCCCCGTCGGCCGGGCCGCCTGGTCCCAGAGCGCGGCGATGCGGGTCCGCTCGCGACCCGGCCCGCTCCAGGCCTTGCGCAGGGCCGTGTTCAGGAACGCGCAGCCGCGGTCGATCACCCCGATCACGACCTCGCCGATGGATGCCTCGCGCTGCGGGACGGGCACCTGATCGACCACCCCCGCATCGACCGGCAGGGCGAACTCGAGCCGCACGATCTCCGGGCTGGCCAGCAGCTCAGGCAAGCGGTCGCGCGCGACGGTACCGGCGCAGAAGCGTGGCGTGGCGGCGCCGGGAGAATCAGGGTACCGGTACAGCCCCGGCACCTCGACAAGGCCGCTCGTCACGATCGCCAGGCTGTCCAGTCCGGCCGTGGTCCCGGCCAGCTCGAGCAGGACCGGAATGCGCGCATCGGGCCGCCCCGCTGCGGCATGGCCGCTCCAGCCGGTGGCCTGCGCCCAGGTCAGGTACGGATCGGGCGGCGTCGCGCTGCCGCCATTCGATGAGACTTTCCATTCCATCGTCGATCGCCCGGCGGCGCCTCAGAGCCATTCCTCGCGGGCCTCGTCCCACAGGGCTTCCAGCCAGGGCAGCTTGCCGACCGCGCCGCCCAGCGCGGCCGCCGAACATTGCGCTCCGCCGTAGAGCGGATCGTCCTGGCCGGGCACCATGTCGCCGGCCACCGCCCCGACCGGCAGCGCACCGTCGAAGGTGCCATGGCGCAGGTCGGCGTTCTGGCCGCACAGCGCCAGCACGTACTGGCCGAGCGCGTCGCCGAGCAGGCGGCCGGACAGGTTGTCGGCCGGGAAGTGCAGCCCGGCGACGATGCGGTTCTCCGCGACGCGGTGGGCCACCCGGCGCAGGTGCTGCGCCGCGGCGCCGCCGGCGGCGCCCGGCACGAGGGCCGTCAGCAGGGCCGCGATGACATGCCCCTCGGTCGCATGACCGGCGGGGAAGCTGCCATGCTGCGGCACTTCGATCATCGGCTGGACGACGGCCGAGAACTCGCTCGGGCGCGGCACCGCGAGCGCCAGCTTGAAGCGCATCGCCACGAGGTAGGCCAGGTCGAGCGCAAGGCCGATCAGCTCGCGCGTGCGGCGATGCCGTTCGGCCTGCATGCCCACCACGGACGCGTAGTAGGCCAGCGGCGGCCCGACCTGCGTCAGCACCTCGACGTAGCGCCGGTCGCGCTGAGGCGCCTTGGCAACCACCTTGTCGAGCTGGGCCTCGAAGTAGTCGCGCGTCGGCCGGCACAGGGTGACGAGCGGCTTCGGGCCGGCATTCGTCTGCACCGAGAGCACGGCGCACCCGACCTGCGAGTCCGGCGGGCAGGAGAAGGTGGTGCGCGACACCAGCTCGAACAGCAACGCCCCCCAGCGCGGCCGCGCCCCGGCCTGGAACAGCGCGGGCGAGTGCTCCTGCAAAGGCAGCTTCGTGAACGTGTACGGCGGCGCCGGCTCGCCCCAGGCTCGCGGCGCACCCAGGTCGGCGCCCTTGCCCAGGACGGGCGGGGTCGCGCCGACGAGAACGGCCATGCGCGTCTCGAACAGGCCGACCGCCTGCATCGGGTTGCCGGGCAGGCCGTCGTAGCCGTAGCCGTCGAGCCCGCCGCCCGAGGTGTGCGTCCCGCCGGACGTGTGGGTTCCGCCGGACGTATGGGTCCCACCTGATGTGTGGGTCAGAAAGACCGTCGTGCTCATGCTTCCCTCCTCCTGTGGAATGGGCCGGTCGGCCGGCTCAGCTCTCGGGCAGTCCGGCGCTGCGCAGGGCCATTTCGTAGCGCTGCGCGTGGACCCCTTGCCGGCCGGCATAGCGGATGCGGAACTGCTCGAGCGAGTACCCGGGATGTGCCTGCAGCAGGCGGACCACCGTCTGACGCGCCGCCTCCTCCTGGCCGGCCAGCACCTGGGCGATCGCCAGCGAGCGGTAGGTCGGCATGTGCGTGCAGTTGCCGCGCACCGAACGCTGCCCGACCGCGATGGACTCCTCGAAGCGGCCGGCCGCCAGCAGCGCGTTGGCCAGGAAGCTGTCGAAGAAGTAGCGCACCGGATCCAGCGGCGACAGCCCGATGGCGGTCTGCGCGCAGCGGACGGCGTCTTCGCCGCGGTCCCGGTAGGCATGCAGCGCGGACAGGAACAGCCAGGCGAAGGCCTCGTTCGGATTGAGTTCCAGGGCCTTGCGGTATCGCTGCTCGGAAGTGTCCAGGTCGCCGTTCAGGTAACCCGCGATCAACCCGTCGATCGCCAGGGCCAGCGCATGGTCAGACTGGCGGTCGAGCGCGCGCTGCACGCTGTCGTGCGCCTGCCCGGCCTGCCGGGTCGGATCGGCGCTCCAGCCCTGGGTGATGCCCAGCACATGCCACTTCGCCTGCCAGACACGCGGCTCCGGTGCGCCGGGGTGCCGATCCGACAGCTGTTCGAGCAGGGCGTGCGCCCGCTCGAAATCCTGGCGCGACAGGCGATGCATCAGGCCGATGGCGCCGTACAGCAGGCTGTGGCTGCGCAGCGTCGGCAGCGGCTGGACGCGCGCGCGCCTGATCTCGTGTTCGAAGATCGCCGCCGTGACCGCGGCGATGACTTCGCCCGCCAGCGGGTTGAACGGCGCCGTCAGGTCCCCCAGCGCACCGCCCACCTCGCCGGCCCACACCACGGTGCCGGCCACCGCATCGGCCAGCTCCACGGTCAGCCGCAGGCGCTGCCCGGACACCAGGCAGCGCCCGGAGAGCACGTAGGTGGCATGCAGGCGGTCGCGCAGCTGCTCGAGCGTCGGCCGGCGGTGGCGGAACGCCGCCGCGCTGAGGCGCGAGATGACGTTCCAGTGCGGCGAGGCGGACAGCCCGACGATGATGTCGTCGGCCAGGATGTCGCCGACGACGGCCTGCTCGTCGTCGGCCAGCGGGATCTCGATGGGCAGCACGACGATGGTCGCGCGGGCGTTCGACAGGTTCTCGGACGTCGGCAGCGCGACGGCCGCCGCCGGCCGTCCGACCCGATAGGCCCGCACGGGCTCGGGAATGCCCTTCAGGTCCACGTCCCCGAGGTCCTCGACGTCAGCGTCCACGTCCGGCAGCAGCCCGGCCCGGATGTTGGCCGAGACGATCGTCTCGCCCCGCTGGGCGAGCGACATCAGTCGCGCCGCCAGGTTCACGCCGGCGCCGTAGATGTCGTGCTCGTCGAAGTAGACGTCCGCCACATGCGCCCCGGCGCGCAGCCACAGGCAGGTGTCCGCCGCCCGCCCGGCATTCGCGGCGGCGATCGCACTGTGCATGCCAATGGCGCAATTCATGGCGGCAGGGACGGCCTCGAACTCGAGCATCAGACCGTCGCCGAGGCTCTTGACCAGGCGGCCGCCATGCAGCGGCAGCAGCCGGGTCACCACCTCGCCGACGAAGCCCTGCCAGCGGCGGACCGTGCCTTCCTCGTCGAGCTGATACAGGCGAACCGACTCGACGAGATCGACGACGAGGACGGTTCGAGCCGTACGGCGAGGAATGGGCCATGCAGCGTCGTTCAGGGTCGCCGGCATGTTCTTGTTTCTCCCGCGAAGGCGTCATCCGCATTCTGGAGGAGAAGCGAAAACGTAACCAGATGCACGCGCCGCCATGCGCGCGCCGGCCGCGAGCCCGGCTCAGCCCTTCAGCGACGTCGGCGCCCCGAACTTCTGCGCCGGCTTCTCCGCCCGCTGGTACAGCGGCTGCACCTTCGGCAGGTTGGCCTCGATGTCGCGGATGCGGGTCGGGCCGGACGGGTGGGTGCTGATGAACTGCGGCGGCGCGCCCTTGCTGGCGGCGCCCATCTTCTGCCACAGCGTCACGCCGGCGTACGGGTCGTAGCCGGCGCGCGCGGCGAGCTCGATGCCGATCAGGTCGGCCTCGGATTCGTCCTCGCGGCTGAAGCGCAGCGTCAGCAGCTGGCCGCCCATGTTCAGCAGCGCATCGCCGGTGTTGCCCAGGCCGAGCAGCTGCGACAGCAGCCCGGCGCCGATCTTGGTGGCCGCGGTCTTGCCCATGCGCTCGCGGGCGTGCTCGCGCAGCGCGTGGGCCGCCTCGTGGCCCATGATCATCGCGACCTCGTCGTCGTTGAGCTGCAGCTGCTGCAGGATGCCGTAGTAGAAGGCGATCTTGCCGCCCGGCATGCAGAAGGCGTTCAGCTCCTTGCTGCCGATCAGGCTGACCTCCCAGCTCCAGCCCTGCGCGCGCGGGTTCCACTCGTAGGTGTGCGGGATGATGCGCTTGGCGATCGTGCGCAGCCGCACCAGCTGCGGATGGTCGTCGCCGGCCAGCGCGCGCTGCTGGCGGGCCTGTTGGCGCATCTGCTGGTACTGCGCGGCCGCGGCCTGCTCGATCTGGTCCGCCGAGACCAGCTTGGAGAAGCTCGAGCGCGGCCCCACGTCGACGCCCTCGCGCGCGAACGCCGTCGCGGCCGGCAGCGCCGCCGCGGCGACCAGCCCGCCGGTGAACAGCCGCCTTCCATGCAGGGCGCAGCGGCAGCCGCGCGCGTGCCGCTGCGCCTGCACCAGGGCGGGCACGGCCACGTCGGCATCGGTGCGGAAGAACGGTCCCATCGGAGAACGATTCTAGGCAGGCTTCAATCGTCGGCGGCGCCGACGGTCTTCGGATCGACCTCCAGCGCGCGCACGGGTTCCCGCAGCACCCACAGCATCACGAGCGCCGGCAGCGCCGCGATCGTGGAGACGACGAAGAAGGTCGGCCAGCCGATCGACTCCGCGAGCACGCCGGCCAGCGGCCCGACCCAGACGCGGCCGACCGACGCGAACGCCGACAGCAGCGCGAACTGGGTCGCGGTGAAACGCTGGTTGCACAGGCTCATCAGGAACGCGACGAATGCCGCCGTCCCCATGCCGCCAGACAGGTTCTCGCCGGCGATCACCATCAGCAGCCCGCCATCCACCGGTGTCGGCGCCGCCAGCTGCACGAAGCCCCAGTCGAACGCCGGGATGGTCAACCCCGGCAGCACGCCCTGGCCGCTCACCGCCAGCCACCAGAAGCCGAGGTTGCTGGCCATCTGCAGCACGCCGAACAGCAGCAGCGCGCGCCACAGGCCGAGGCGCAGCATCAGCAACCCGCCGAGCAGGGCGCCGGCGATCGTCAGCCACAGGCCGATCACCTTGTTGACCACGCCGACCTCGGCCGGGCTGAAGGCCATGCTCTTGAGCAGGAACGGCGTCATCAGCGAGCCGGCGAAGGCGTCGCCCAGCTTGTACAGCACGATGAAGGCGAGAAACGCCGCCGCCCCGGGCTGCGCGAAGTAGCTGGCCAGGCCGGACAGCAGCGTCTCGAAGCGCGCGCGGCGCGCGGCCCAGGCGGCCAGCGGCAATGTGATCGCGATGCCCGCCAGCAGCGCGGCGAGGTCGGCCCACTTGGCCGCCAGCGGCCCCGCCCCCGGCGTGGCGATGAGCGCGCGCAGCAGCGGCGCGACGGCACGATCGGTCACCACGTAGCCGACCGCCACCGCGGCCAGCACCGCCAGGAAGCCGAGCAGGTCGTGGCGCGCCACGGACTGCGGGCGGGCGGCGGCCGGCAGGCGCGGCAGCAGCAGCGCCGAAACCGCTGCCGCGCCGACCATCAGCGCCGCCATCAGCCGGTAGACCGTCGGCCAGGTCCAGCCGCCGCCCTGGGCCGGGTCGGTCCAGATCAGCGCGATGCCGCCCGAGAGGATCATCGCCAGGCGGTAGCCGAGCACGTTCAGCGACGAGCCCAGCCCGCGTTCGCCCGGCGGCAGCAGGTCGGTGCGGTAGGCGTCGATCACCACGTCCTGCGAGGCCGAGACGAAGGCCACCGCGACGGCCAGCAGCGCGAAGGCGCGCGTCGCGCCGCTCGGCGAGGTGGCCGCCAGCAGCAGCAGCAGCCCGGCCAGCGCCAGCTGCGTCAGCACCAGCCAGCCGCGCCGCCGCCCGAGCAGCGGCAGCTCGAAGCGGTCCATCAGCGGCGCCCACAGGAACTTGAAGGTGTAGGGGATGCCGACCAGGCTCAGGAAGCCGATCGTCGCGACGTCCAGGCCCTCCATGCTGAGCCAGGCCTGCAGGGCCTGGCCGGTCAGCGCGAGCGGCAGCCCGCTGGCGAAGCCGAGCAGGGTGACGGCGATCAGGCGGTGGGCGGCGACGACACGCTGCGCGACGGTGAGGGCGGGCGCGTCGGCGCGGCTCGTGGGCATCGGCCCATTCTAGGAAGCTATCGCGCCGGCGCGCTGGCCGCCCCTTCGGCCGGCATCTGGCGCTCGATCGCCTCGGCCAGCGCGAGCAGGCGCTCGCGCGGCAGCGCGCCGACCAGCGCATAGCCGCAGGCCGGCAGCGCGCCGCGCGCGCCCTCGACCCAGTAGAACATGCCCAGTTCGCCGCGCTGTTCGTAGCGGAACGAGGCCGGCGTGTCGTCATCGGGCTTGCGGAGGTAGACCGTCACGCGCGGCGGCTGCATGCCGGCGGGCAGCTCGCCGATCGCCTGGTACATCAGCTGGGCGCTCGGCCCGGCGGCATCCGGCAGCAGGCGGCCGCCGACCAGCTCGAAGCCCTGCTCGCGCAGGTCGAACAGCTTGACCGGGCGGTCCAGCCGGCGCGTCAGCCAGCGTGCCAGGTGCTCCTCCTGCGCCTTGACCTCGACCGGGTGGCGTTGTTCGGGCACGTAGACGCTGTGCGCGACCGCGGCGCGCTGCACCCAGCCCTGTGCGGCCGGCGCACCCGGTGCCGCCGCCAGGGGCACCCCCGCCATGCGCTGCGCCTGCCAGGTCAGCGCCGCGCCGAGCAGCGCGCCGGTGGCCAGCAGCGCGAAGCCGGCCGCCCAGCGCTGCCAGCCGACGGTGACCGTCGCCGGCGCGCGGCTCCAGACCAGCTGGCTCAGCCGCTGCGGCACCGTTTCGGCGAGCACCGGCTCCAGCCGTGCCCGCAGCGCCTCGCCGTCGGCCGACCACAGCCGCAGGCGCGCGGCGTCGTCCGGGTGCTCGCGCAGCCAGGCCTCGATCCGCTCGCGCTGTTCGGCGTTGACCTCGCCGTCCAGCCAGGCACTCAGCAGGGAATCGTCGAACTTGTCCATACCTTGCTCAGATCACGCGCCGCAGGCCGCGCCCGGGCTGGGCCGGGCGGCCGTCGAGCAGCTCGCGCAGGGCGACCCGCGCGCGCGAGATGCGCGACATCACCGTGCCGACCGGGATGCGCAGCACCTCGGCGCACTCGGCGTACGAGAGCTGCTCCAGCGTCACCAGCAGCAGCGGCTGGCGCTGCTCCAGCGGCAGCTGCGCCAGCGCGGCCAGCAGGTCCATGCGCAGCCCGACGTCGTGGCCGGGCGCCTGCAGCGTGTCCAGCGCCGAACGTGCCTCCTGCGGATCGACCAGCGTCATGCGCTTGTCGCGCCGGCGCTCGTCCATGAAGGCGTTGTGGGCGATGGACAGCGTCCAGACCAGGATGTCGCGCCGCTGGTCGAACTGGTGCCAGTGCGCCAGCGCGCGCTCCAGCGTGGTCTGCACCAGGTCGTCGGCCGCACTGGCGTCGAACACCAGGGAACGTGCGTAGCGGCGCAGGCGCGGGATGGCGCCCAGCAACTGCTGGCGGAAGGCGGTGGGTGCATCCACGACGGGCATATTCCCGCGTACGGCCGGTGGCGGGGGATTATTCCCCCCGCCGGCCGGCGGCGTGTGGCCGTTCCGCGAGAATGTCACGCATGACGCCGCCTTCGCACGCGCCCGGCGTCCGCCAGGCGCGCCCCCCGAGCTTCTCCGCGACCGAGTTCCGCGCGGCGCTGGGCATGTTCGCGACCGGGGTCACCGTGGTCACGGCGCGGGGCGCCGACGGGGCCCCCGTCGGGCTGACGGCCAACTCGTTCAACTCGGTCTCGCTGGACCCGCCGCTGGTGCTGTGGAGCCTGTCTCGGCTGGCCGGCACGATGCCGGCGTTCCGCGCCGGCTCGCACTACGCGATCAACATCCTCGGCGCCGGCCAGCGCGCGCTGGCCGAACGCTTCGCCGGCCGCGCCGACCAGCGCTTCGACGGCGTCGCCTGGCACGAGGGCGGCGCCGGTGCGCCGGTGCTGGACGGCGCGGTCGCGGTGTTCGAATGCTTCAACCGCAGCCGCTACGAGGAAGGCGACCACGTCATCTTCGTCGGCGAGGTGGAGCGCTGCAGTCACGTGGCCGGCGCCGCGCCGCTGCTGTTCCACGGCGGGCGCTACTACACCGAGCTGCCGCTGTAGCGGCGCGGCCTTGAAACCCGGCGCCGCGGCGCCACGTGCGTCGAATACGCATACCCCCAGAGGTTCACCACATGCACGTCGCCTGTGCCCATTGCCAAGCCACCAACCGGGTGCCCGACGAGCGGCTCACCGAGGACCCGGTCTGCGGCCGCTGCGGGCAGGCGTTGCTGCCCGGCCAGCCGGTCGAGCTGACCGATGCCAGCTTCGAGGCCGTGACGGCACGCACCGAGCTGCCGGTGGTGGTCGACTTCTGGGCCGCCTGGTGCGGCCCGTGCCGGATGATGGCGCCGCAGTTCGCGCAGGCGGCGCAGCAGCTCAAGGGCCGCGTGCTGTTCGCCAAGGTCGACAGCGACGCGAACCCGCAGGTCTCGGCGCGCTTCGCGATCCGCAGCATCCCGACCATGGTGCTGCTGCAGGGCGGGCGCGAGGTGCAGCGCATCTCCGGCGCGCTGCAGGCGCCGCAGATCACCGGCTGGATCGCTCAGGCGGGGTCGGCCGGCCGCTGAGCCCGGCGCGTGGCGAAGTCGCTGAACCACGCGACGCAGCCGGCGTTGGCCATCGCGTCGAGCTTGAACACCAGCTCCGCGGGCGTGCCCAGCAGCAGCTTCTTGACCGGCAGCTCCATCTTCTTGCCGGACAGCGTGCGCGGGATCGCGTCGACCTGGAAGATCTCGTCCGGCACGTGGCGCGCCGAGAGCGCGGCGCGGATCGCCGCCTTCAGGCGCGCCGTCAGGTCCGCGTCGAGCGCGAGGCCTTCGCGCAGCACGACGAACAGCGGCATCCAGCTCGGGCGGCCGAGGTACTCCAGGTCCACCACCAGGCTGTCCACCACCTCGGGCAGCGCCTCGACCGCGCGATACAGCTCGGCGGTGCCCATGCGCACGCCGTGCCGGTTGATCGTGGCATCGCTGCGGCCGTAGATGATCGCGCCGCCGCGCGGCGTGATGCGGATCCAGTCGCCGTGCCGCCAGACCGCCGGCGTCCCCTGCCCCCCGGGGTACATGTCGAAGTACGACTCGCGGTAGCGCGCGTCGCCCGGGTCGTTCCAGAAGCGCAGCGGCATCGACGGCATCGGCTTCGTGCAGACCAGCTCGCCGACCTCGTCGACCAGCGGCCGGCCGTCCTCGCTCCAGGCCTCGACGGCGGCGCCGAGGCAGCGGCACTGCATCTCGCCCTCGACCACCGGCAGCGTGCGCAGCCCGCCGACGAAGGCGCCGGCGAAGTCCGTCCCGCCCGAGATCGGCGCGAGCCAGATCGGTTGGCCATCGGAGCGCGGCAGCTGCTCCCAGATCCAGCGATAGCACTCGGGCGCGAGCGGCGAGCCGGTCGAGCCGACGGCGCGCAGCCGCGACAGGTCGCCCGCCTGCCTCGGCGTTGCGCCGGCTTTCAGGCTGCTGGCGTAGAACGCCGCGCCGGCGCCGAAGAAGGTCGCGCCCGCATCGGCCGCGAAGCGCCACAGCGTGTGCCAGTCGGCCTGGCCCGCGCTGGCGGCCGGGCCTGCCGGGTTGCCGTCGTACAGGCAGATCGTCGTGCCGCCGAGCAGGCCGTTCACCTGGCAGTTCCACATGATCCAGCCGGTCGTGCTGAACCAGTGGAAGCGTTCGCCGGTCTCCGCGCTCGGGCCGAGGTCGTTGTGCAGCACGGCCATCTTCAGGCCCTCGAGCACGATGCCGCCGTGCCCGTGCACGATCGGCTTGGGCAGGCCCGTGGTGCCGCTCGAGTAGACGACCCACAGCGGGTGGTCGAAGGGCACGGAGGCCGGCTCGAAGGCGGCATCGCCCTGCGTCAGCGCGTCGAAGTCGTGCGTCGAGCGGCCGGGCCCGGCGAGCAGCGCCGGATCGGAGGACGGGTCGAGGTAGCGCAGCAGCACGGCGTGCCGCACGCTCGGCAGGCCGGCCGCGATCTCCTGCAGCACGGCGCGCCGGTCGTGCGCGCTGCCGCCCCAGACGCTGCCGTCGCAGCCGATCAGCACGCGGGGTTCGATCTGCCGGAAGCGGTCGAGCACCGCGAGCGGCCCCATGTCCGGCGAGCAGACCGACCAGACCGCACCGACGCTGGCCGCAGCGAGGAAGGCGACGACCGCATGCGGCGTGTTGGGCAGGAAGGCGCAGACGCGGTCGCCGGGCCCGACGCCGAGCCGGCGCAGCGCGGCCGCGAAGCTCGCGACCTGGCGGCGCAGCTCGGGCCACTCGATCACCTGCAGCGCGGCGCCCATGCGCTCGTGGCGGAACACGATCGCCGGCTGCCCGGCCGCCTGCGCCGCCTCGGCATGCCGGAACACCTGCTGCGCGTAGTTCAGCCGCGCCCCGGGGAACCAGCGCGCGCCGGGCATCGTCTCGGCCTCCAGCACTGTCGAGTGCGGCGTGGGCGAGCGCAGGTCGAAGTAGTCCCACACCGAGCCCCAGAACGCGCGCAGATCGCTGACCGACCAGCGCCACAGCGCGTCGTAGCCGGCGGGCGTGGTGGGGTCGAAGCGCAGGCCGCGCTCGCGCTCGAGCCAGCCGGTGTAGCGCAGGATCTGCGGCTGCCGCAGGGTCATGCCGCGCCCTCCCCGTCGATGCCGATGTAGCACCACTGCTCGCCCATGAACGGATGGCGCCAGTAGCCGCGCACCCAGGGCTGCAGCACCTCGTTGAGCACCGTGTGGACGTGTGCCTTGTAGGGCATGTAGGCCAGCAGCATGTTCTTCGCCTCGCGCATCAGCGCCGCGCGCGCCGGCCCGTCGGGCAGCACCTTCTGGCGCTCGAACAGCCGATCGTAGGCCGGCAGCGCGAAGTGCGCGTCGTTGGACTCGTTGTCGTTCGGACCGTAGCCGATGCCGAGGAAGAAGCCGCTGTCGGGTGTCGCGGCGACCCAGCTGAAGCCCCACATCATCAGGTTCGCGGTGCGGCTGCGCTTGAGCAGTTCGCCCCAGGTCCCGATCTCGAACTCGATGCGCAGGCCGACCCGCGCGAGGTGCTTGCGCCACAGCTCGTTCAGGCGGCGGAAGGTCTGGCTGCCGGTGCTGGACAGGCGCAGCGTCAGCGGCGTGCCGTCGGGGCGCTCGCGCCAGCCGTCGCCGTCGCGGTCGACGAAGCCGTACAGGTCCAGCAGCGCCATCGCGCGCGCCGGGTCGTGCCCGCTCATCTCGCTGCGGTACGCGTCGTCGTAGCCGGAGGTGTACGGCGCGATCACCGACTGCGCGAGGAGGCCCTGGCCGTGCCGTACCAGGCGCAGCTCCTCGCCGCTGTCGTAGGCGAGCGCGACGGCGCGCCGCAGCGCGACCTGCTCGGGCGCGTAGCCGCCGACCACCGGATTGCGCATGTTGAAGTAGGTCATCACCATGTCCGGCTGCGGCGTGCGCTGCAGCTGCATGCCGCGGCGCGCCAGGTGCGGCGCGAGCTGGCCGCCGGGTGCCGCCAGTGCGGCGTACTCGACCGGCACCTCGACGAAGTCGTGCGCCCCTTCGAGGAAGGCCAGCCAGCGCGGCTGCGCCTCCTCGATCACGTCCAGCTCGATGCGGTCGACCAGCGGCAGGCGCCGGCCGGCCAGCTCGGCGGCAGCGCGGCGGCCGCGCGGGTCGTCCGGTAGCGCGGTGGCGTCGATCGTGCGGCCGCGGTGGCGCGGGTTGCGCTCCAGCTCGATGCGCGACGCGCGCCGCCACGCCGCGAGCCGGAACGGTCCGGTGCCCACCGGATGCGCCGCGATGTCGGCACCGTAGCGCTCGACCACCTCGCGCGCCATCGCCCCGAGCAGGCCTTGCCGTGCGAACTGCAGGTGAAAGCGCGGGTCGGACGCGGCCAGCCGCACGCGGAAGGTGTAGCGGTCGAGCGCGCGGATGCCCTCGACCTCGCGGTCGTAGTCGAACGGCTGCTTCGCGGCGATGGCCTGCCTGCGCAGCTCGCTCAGGCCGAGCAGGCCGGCGTTCTCGAAGACGTACAGGTTCTCGCTGTTGTTGCGCGGGTCGTAGTAGCGCTTGACGGTGTAGACGTAGTCCTGCGCGACCAGCTCGCGCGGCCGGCCGCCGAAGGCCGGGTCGTCGTCGAAGAAGATGCCGGGCTGCAGCCGGAAGGTGAAGCTCGTCGCGTCGGCCGAGATCTCGGGCAGTGCGGCGGCCGTCTGCGGCACCAGCCGCACCGGCCGGGCCAGGTAGTCGTAGGTCAGCGGCGCCTCGAAGATGCACGCAGCGATGCGGGTGGACGTGTAGTCGCCGATGGCCAGCGGGTCGAAACCCGTCTCGGGCGTGCGCAGCGCGATGCGCAGCGTGCCGGGCCGGGGCCGCGGCGAAGCGGCGAACGCCCCGGGCCAGGCGCCGGCCAGCCCGGCGGTGCCGGCCAGCAGCGCCCGCCGGCGCATCAGTGGGCTCCGCCCTGGCGGGTGCCGTCGATGTCGACGTAGTGCCAGTAGCGCTGGCCGAACAGCGGCCGGCGGTAACCGGTCAGCCAAGGCTGCGTGAGGTCGGTGACGACGCGGTGCACGGCGTAGCGATGCGGCGCATAGGCCGCGACGATGCGCTGCGCCTCGCGCAGCAGCGCCAGGCGCTCGGGACCGTCCGGCAGCGACTGCATGCGCTGGTAGAGCTCGTCGAAGCGCGCGTTGCGGAAGCGCGCCAGGTTCTGCCCGCCCGCCGCCGGACCGTACAGCGTTTGCAGCGCGTTCTGCATGTCCGGGTCGGAGGCCGAGTAGCCCAGCGCCCAGATCATCAGCTGGCCGGCCCGTGCCTTCTTCAGCTGCTCGGGCCAGATGCCCTTGTCGATCTTCAGGCGCAGGCCGAGCGCCTCCATGTTCTTCTGCCACAGCTCGTCGAACTGGCGCGAGATCGCATCCGGCTGCGAGGCGAGTTCCAGCACCAGCGGCGAGCCGTCCGGGCGGTCGCGCCAGCCGTCGCCGTCGCGGTCGACGTAGCCGAACATGTCCAGCAGTGCCTTGGCGCGTGCCGGGTCGTAGTCGCTCGCCTCGGACTTGTAGTCCGGGTCGTAGCCGAACGAGGCCGGCGACACCACCGACTGCGCCGGGATCGCCTGGCCGCGCCGGACCTGGCTGATCTCGCGGCCGACGTCGGTGCCCAGCGCGATCGCGCGGCGCAGCGCCACCTTCTCGGGCGTGTAGCCGCCGATCAGCGGGTCCTCCATGTTGAAGTAGTACAGCGTGCGGTCGGGGTTGACGATGCGCTGCAGCGCGATGCCGCGCCGGGCCAGGTTGGGGGCCAGCCGCCCGTTCGGCGCGGCCATCTGGGCGAATTCCAGCGGCACCGCGATCACGTCGAAGCGCTCGGACAGGAACGACAGCCAGCGCGGCTGGCTCTCGTCGACGATGCTGATCTCGACCCGGTCGATCATCGGCAGGCGCCGGTCGCGGAAGCGCTTCAGCAGGGCCTGGCCTTCGGCGTCGTCGGGGTTGGGCTGCACGAGGTCGCCGTAGCGCTGCTCGCGGTAGCCCGGGTTGCGCTCCAGCACGATGAGCGAGTTGCGCCGCCACTGCACCAGCCGGAACGGCCCGGTGCCCACCGGGTGCTCCGGCGTGGCGTCGCCGTAGCGCTCGACCACCTCGCGCGCAACCGCGCCGATCAGGTCGTTCTGCGCCAGCGTGTAGACCAGGCGCGGGCGCGGCTTGGCGAGCTTGATGCGGATCGTGTAGCGGTCCAGCGCGCGCAGGCCCTCGACCTCGCGGTCGTAGTCGAACTTCGACTTGTTGCGCACCGCCTCGTCGTGCAGCTCGCTCAGCCCGAGCATGCCCTCCTCGGCGAAGCCGGCGTAGTTCGGGCTGTTCAGCGCCGGGTCGAAATGGCGCTTGATGGTGTAGACGAAGTCCTGCGCGACCAGCTCGCGCCGCTGCCCCTTGAACGCCGGATCGTCCGCGAAGTAGATGCCGGGGCGCAGGCGGATCGTCCAGGTCTTGAAGTCGTCCGACACCTCCGGCAGCGCCGCGGCGGCGTTGGGCCGCACCAGGAAGGGCCGCGCGAGGTAGTCGTACTGGTACAGCGCGTCGAAGATGTGCGTCGTGACACCGCGCGAGTACAGGTCGCTGATGCGTGCCGGGTCGAAGCCGGTCTCCTGCGACGGAAACGCATAGCGCAGCACCTTCGGCGCGTCCGCCGCGGCCGCGCCGGCCAGGGCCAGCAGCAGCGCGGCCAACGCCGCGCGCAGGCCACGCCATGGGCCGGTGGCGCCGACGGGGTTCACTGCGCCGCTCCGCGCTGCAGCGCCGGGTCGACGTCGACGTACTTGTAGAACTCGCGCACGAACGGGTTGCGGCGGAAGCCGATCACCCAGGGCTGCATCAGGTCGGTCGCGATGCGGTGCGCGGAGAGCTTGTACGGCACGTAGGCGACCATCAGCTTGCTGGCCTCCTCCATCACCTGCTGGCGCTCGGGGCCGTCGGGCATCTTGTTCTGCTTGATGTACAGCTCGTTGAAGGCCGGCAGGTCGAAGCGCGCGTGGTTCGCGCCGCCCTTGTTCGGGCCGTAGGCCAGCGCGAGGAAGGTGTCGCCGTCCGGGCTGGCCGCCGACCAGCCGACGCCCCACATCATCAGCTTGCCCGAGCGCGAGGCCTTCAGGTTCTCCGGCCACTTGGCGATCTTGAAGACGATGCGCAGGCCCACCGCCTTCATGTTCTTCTGCCACAGCTCGGTGAGCTGGCGGCTGAGCTGGTCCGGCTGCGACGCGTACTCGAGCGTCAGCGGGCTGCCGTCGGGCTGCTCGCGCCAGCCGTCGCCGTCGCGATCGACGTAGCCGTACATGTCCAGCAGCGCGCGGGCGCGGGCCGGGTCGTGGTCGCTCATCGAGGTCTTGAGCGCCGGGTTGTAGCCGAACGCGAGCGGCGCGATCGCGGTCTGCGCCGGGATCGCCTGGCCCTTGCGCAGCAGCCGGATCTCCTCGCCGCTGTCGTAGGCCAGCGCGATGGCACGGCGCAGCGCCACCTTCGGCGGCGTGTAGCCGCCGATCACCGGGTTGTCCTGGTTGAACAGCGCCGCCAGCGTGATGTCCACCAGCGGCGACTGGTCCATCGTGATGCCGCGCTTGGCGAGGTTGGGCGCCAGCTTGTTGTTCGGGATCGCCTGCGGCGCGAACTCGTTGGGCAGCCGTTCCATCATGTCGAACTGGCCGTTCAGGAACGACAGCCAGCGCGGCTGCACCTCCTCGACGATCGAGATCTCGACGCGGTCCAGCAGCGGCAGGCGGCGACCCGCCAGGCGCCGCGCGATCTCCTGCGAGCGCGGGTCGTCGGCCGGCGCCTGCTCGGCGTAGCGCAGGTCGCGGAACCCGGGGTTGCGCTCGAGCACGATCTTCGAGCTGCGCCGCCACTCGGCGAGCCGGAACGGCCCGGTGCCCACCGGGTGCTCCATGATCTTGTCGCCGTAGAACTCGACCACCTCGCGCGCCATCGCACCGAACACCGAGCTGTCGGTCATCAGGCCCTGGTGGAAGCGCGGCGCGGGCTCGGCCATGCGCACGCGGAAGGTGTAGCGGTCCAGCACCTTGGCGCCCTCGACCTCGGTGTCGTACGGGAACGGCTGCTTCGCGGCGATGGCCTGCTTGCGCAGCTCGGACAGGCCGAGCAGGCGCGCGTTCTCGAGCAGGTACAGGTTCGGGCTGTTGAAGCGCGGGTCGTAGTGGCGCTTGAGCGAGTAGACGTAGTCGGCCGCGACCAGCTCGCGTTTGCGCCCCTTGAAGGCCGGGTCGTCGGCGAAGTAGATGCCCGGGCGGATGCGGAAGGTGAAGCTGCGGAAGTCGTCCTCGATCTCCGGCAGCGCGACCGCCGTCAGCGGCTTCATGCGGAACGGGCGGGACAGGTAGTCGAACGCCAGCGGCGCCTCGAAGATGCCGGCGGTCACCGTGCGCGAGTACAGGTCCGACAGCTGGATCGGATCGAACCCGGTCTCGGCGATCGGGAAGGCATAGCGCAGCACGCGCGGCCCGTCCGGCGGCGGATCGGCCGGCGCCTGCGCGACGGCGGCGCCGGCGGCGCCGGTGAGCAGCAATAGGACCAGCGCGCGGATCATCGGGTCGGCTCCTGCAGGGACACGAAAGTCTATTCGTTCATGGCATGCAGATTGCGTTCCCGGGCCGAGGGCAAACGCGGGGAAGGGGCTTCCCGGGCTGCCCCTAGACTTCGCGCCAACCGTTTCCCGGAGATCCGCTTCGCATGGCCGCATACCTGATACGGCGCCTGTGGCAGATGGTGCCGACGCTGTTCGGCGTCGTGCTGCTCGTCTTCTTCCTGTTCAAGGCGTTCGGCGGCGACCCGGCGGAAATCCTCGGCGGCCTGGCCGCCTCGCCCGAGCAGATCGCCGCGATCCGCCAGCAGCTCGGGCTGGACCAGCCCTGGTACGTGCAGCTGGGCATCTTCCTGAAGCAGATCGTCACCTTCGACTGGGGCCGCAGCTGGGCCACCAACGAGGCCATCTCCCACCTGTTCGGCACCCGCGTGCAGGCCACGCTGACGGTGATGCTGCCCATCCTGGTGCTGGACACCTTCCTGGCGGTGCCGATCGCGCTGCTGGTCGCCTACGTGCGCGGCTCGCTGACGGATCGCTCGATCATGATCGCCACGACGGTGGCGCTGTCGATCTCGTTCCTGGTCTACGTGATCGTCGGCCAGTACCTGTTCGCGTTCCAGCTCGGCTGGTTCCCGGTGCAGGGCTGGACCGACAGCCTGGCCACCAACCTGGCGGTGTATTCGCCGCTGCCGGTGCTGCTGGCGGTGATGGTCGGCATCGCGCCGCGCACGCGGCTGTACCGCACCTTCTTCCTCGACGAGATCGGCCAGGACTACGTGCGCACTGCACGCGCCAAGGGGCTGACCGAGCCGCGCATCCTGCTCACGCACGTGATGCGCAACGCGATGATCCCGATCCTGACCAACGTCGCGGTGTCGCTGCCGGGCATCTTCGTCGGCTCGTTCCTGATCGAGGTGTTCTTTTCGATCCCGGGCCTCGGCCGCGAGGTGCTGCTGGCGGTCAACCGCAGCGACTACCCGGTCATCCAGGCGGTGACGATCTACCTGGCGGTGATCACGATGGTCGTGAACCTGGCGACCGACATCCTCTACAAGCTGGTCGATCCGCGGGTGGTCCTGAAATGAAGCCCCCACACTCACTGTGTTCGCTGCCCCCGAGGCCCGGAACGGGCCCCTTTGTGGCCCAGGGGGCGGCCGGCCTCCTTGGGGCGGCCCGGCGGAGGCCGTCATGAGCGCCGTCATCATGAATCCCCTGCCGGCGGCCCGCGCCGCCCGCTCCGAGGGCGTCTGGGCCGCTGCCTGGCGCCGCTTCCGGGGCGACCGGGTCGGCATGGTGTCGCTCGCCGTCGTCGGCGCCTTCGTGCTGCTGATCCTGGCCACGGCGCTCGGGCTCGTGGCGGCCGACTGGCAGACCGAGCGCGGCGTGCCGAATGCGCCGCCGACCTTCCTCGGCCCGTCGGCAAAGGAGCAGACCGAGGCACTGCCGGTGCCCAGCGGCCCGAACGTCGACATCTCCGATGTCGACCCGCTCGCGCCGCGCTACCAGGAGTGGGCCGAGCGCGCGGCCAAGCTGCGCACCGCGGAGATCGAGAAGCAGGACACGCTGCCGTTCGGCGGCGACCGACTCGGCCGCGACGTGCTGGCCAAGGCGATCAAGGGCACCGAGATCTCGCTGCTGGTGGGCGTGGCCGCGGCGCTGGTGGCCACCTTGATCGGCACCGTGCTGGGCGCGCTGGCCGGCTTCTTCGGCGGCAAGGTCGGCGACTTCCTCGAGTGGCTGTACAGCGTGTTCACGTCGATCCCCGACATCCTGCTGATCTTCGCCTTCGCGGCGGTGGTCGGGCGCGGCGTCGAGTCGGTGGTGCTGATCCTCGGCCTGACCGGCTGGACCGGCATCTACCGGCTGGTGCGCGCCGAATTCCTGAAGCACTCGGTGCGCGAGTACGTGCGTGCCGCCGAAGCCATCGGCGCCGGCGCCGGCGCGCGCATCTTCCGCCACATCCTGCCCAACGTCAGCCACGTCGTGCTGGTGCAGCTGTCGATCCTGGTGGTCGGCTTCATCAAGGCCGAGGTGATCCTGTCGTACCTCGGGCTGGGCGTGCGCGTCGACCAGGTCTCGTGGGGCACCATGCTCGCCGAGGCGCAGACCGAGCTGATCCTCGGGCACTGGTGGCAGCTCGCCGCGGCCACCGCCTTCATGGCGGTGTTCGTGACCGCCTTCTCGATGATGACCGACGCGCTGCGCGATGCGCTGGATCCGAAGCTGCGGGGGGCCGAGTGATGCTGCTGTCGATCCAGGATCTGCGCGTGCGCTTCCGGCTCGGCCGCGGCGCCAAGGCCACCTGGGCCGAGGCGGTCGGACGCGGCGACACCGGCGTCAGCTTCGAGGTGCCGGAGCACACCACGGTGGCGCTGGTCGGCGAGTCGGGTTCGGGCAAGAGCGTCACCGCGATGTCCATCCTGAACCTGCTGCCGGACAACGCCGAACGCCGCGGCACGATCCGCTTCCAGGACCGGGACCTGCTCGCCGCTCCGCTGGCCGAGCTGCAGACGCTGCGCGGGCGCGAGATCGCCTGCGTGTTCCAGGACCCGATGAGCTCGCTGAACCCGGTGTTCAGCGTCGCGCACCAGCTGTGCGAACCGCTCGTGCGGCACCTGGGCATGACGCGCCGCCAGGCCCTGGCGCGTGCCGAGGCGCTGCTCGCCGAGGTGGGCCTGCCGGAGCCGCGCCGGCGCCTGTCCGCCTATCCGCACGAGCTGTCCGGCGGGCAGCAGCAGCGCGTGATGATCGCGATGGCCCTGGCCTGCGAGCCCAAGCTGCTGATCGCCGACGAGCCGACCACCGCGCTGGACGTCACCATCCAGCGCCAGATCCTCGAGCTGCTGGCGCGACTGAAGGACAAGCACCGCATGAGCATGCTGTTCATCAGCCACGACCTCGGCGTGGTCGGCGAGATCGCCGATCGCGTGGTCGTGATGCGCCAGGGCACGGTGCGCGAGCAGGGGCCGGTGGCGGACATCTTCGCCCGCCCGCAGGACGCCTACACCAAGGCGCTGCTCGCCTGCCGCCCGACGCTGGAGCAGCGCAGCGCGCGGCTGATGGTCATCGACGAGCACATCGGCGGCACGGCGGCGGCGCGCGAGGCCAAGGCGAAGGACCCGCAGGCGCCGGTCATCCTCGAGGTCGAGTCGCTGACCAAGAGCTTCTGGATCCGCCGCGGCGTGTTCGGCCGGCGCGAGTTCCAGGCCGTCAAGGGCGCGAGCTTCAAGCTGCGCCGCGGCCACACGCTCGGGGTCGTCGGCGAATCCGGCTCGGGCAAGACGACCATGGGCCTGGCGCTGCTGCGCCTGCACGAGGTCAGCGGCGGTCCGATCGGCGGCCGCGCACTGTTCGAGGGGCAGGACCTGCTGACGCTGAGCCGCGAACAGATGCTGCCGATGCGGCGCCGCATCCAGGTCGTGTTCCAGAACCCGTATGCCTCGCTGAATCCGCGCTTCACCGTCGCGCAGACGCTGATGGAGCCGCTGGCCCTGCACGGCATCGGCCGCGACGACGCCGAGCGCCGCGGCCGCGCCAGCGCGCTGCTGGCCAAGGTCGGCCTGGACGACAGCGCGCTGCCGAAGTACCCGCACGAATTCTCCGGCGGCCAGCGGCAGCGCATCGCGATCGCGCGTTGCCTGACGCTGGACCCGGAACTGCTGGTGCTCGACGAGGCGGTCAGCGCGCTGGACGTCTCCGTGCAAGCCCAGGTGCTGAACCTGCTGAAGGACCTGCAGGACGAACTCGGCCTCGCCTACATCTTCATCAGCCACGACCTGGCCGTGGTGCGCTTCATGGCCGACGAGGTGCTGGTGATGAAGGACGGCCTGGTCGTCGAGCAGGCCGATGTGGCGCAGATCCTGGACGCGCCGCAGCAGGAGTACACGAAGCGGCTGCTCGGCGCCATTCCGCGCGGCTACCGGGCGGCGGCCTGACCCCGATTCCCGCCAGGGCGCTTCCCGCCGACCCGGGCCGCGACGAATCACGTCGGGCTTGTATCGAAGCACTTACATATGGGCCGCGTTTCGACCGCGGTCGTCGGCGCCCGCAGCGCCGAATCGAGCCCCGCGCGTGACTTTTGGCACAGGTCGCGGAATTGGGGGACATGGCACGGGGATTGCGCATGACACGGCACAGCGCCGGGAGTCGACACCGATCGTGACGGCCCCGACCGAGGACACTCAAAGGACGTCGTTCACATCATGCCGCTGATCCGCTCCGCCCCCACGCCGACCCGCCGCCTCCGGCCTGCCGGACCCCATTGCCGCGGTGGTGCCTCGTCGCTGCTGCGCCTGGCCAACCCGGCCACGCCGCGCCTGCCGAAGGCGCCGGACCTGTCCGGCTGGATCAGCAAGGCGGCCGGCATGCTGGGCGTGGGCGAGCCGCGCTTCCCGGCGTTCGCCGCCAGCGAGCTGAGCAGCTGATTCGAGGGATCGAAGCGAGGGCCTCCACCATGCCGGCACCGACCATGCCCTTCACCCCGCGTGTCGTGACCCCGCTGGCGCCCAAGGCGCCGGTGCTGAAGCCGACCAACGCGTCGCGGCCGTCCAAGATCCTGCAGACCGGCCGCGCGCCGGAGCAGCTGTCCTTGTTCCTGCGCCCGAGCGGCGCACGCTGAAAGGTTTTTGCGGACTGACACCTGTCCACCAGGGAAGCGGGCAATCCGGGGAGGTTGAGAGCGAGCCCCGGGCCACTGTCCCGCTTCCCTTCCTTTTTTGGTGTCAGGCCGGGCAAGCCCTCTGCGCGGGAGCGCAGGGTCGGGCCCACACTGCCCGGGTCGTTGAACTTCCGACCCCGAGCCCATGAATGCATCGTCCCGCCGCCGCGTGCTCGCGCTCGCCGCTGCCGCCCTGCTCCCCGCCCTCGCGCTGGCCGACGGCCCCTGGCCGTCCAAGCCCGTGCGCATCGTCGTCCCCTTCGCGGCCGGCGGCACCACCGACATCCTGGCCCGCGCACTGGCGCCCGAGCTGAGCCGCGTGTTCGGCCAGCCCTTCATCGTCGACAACAAGCCGGGCGCCGGCGGCAACGTGGGCGCCGACAACGTCGCGAAGTCGCCCGCGGACGGCTACTCGCTACTGATGGGCACGGTGGGCACGCACGCGATCAATTCCTCGCTGTACCCGAAGATGCCGTACGACCACGTGAAGGACTTCGCGCCCATCACGCTGGTGGCCGGCGTGCCCAACGTGCTGGTGATGAACCCGGCCAAGGCGGAGTCGTACGGCATCCATTCGGTGCCGGACCTGATCCGCGTCGCCAAGGCGCAGCCGGGCAAGCTGAACATGGCTTCGTCGGGCAACGGCACCTCGATCCACCTCGCCGGCGAGCTGTTCAAGACCATGACCGGCACCTACATGGTCCACTTCCCGTACCGCGGGTCGGGGCCGGCGCTGCTGGACCTGATCGGCGGCAACATGGACCTGATGTTCGACAACCTGCCCTCGGCGATGCCGCAGATCCGCGCCGGCAAGCTGAAGGCGCTGGCCGTCACCAGCGCCCAACGCAGCGCGGCGATTCCCGAGCTGCCGACCATCGCGGAAGCCGGCCCGCTGAAGGGCTTCGAGGCCAGCTCCTGGTTCGGCCTGCTGGCGCCGGCCGGCACGCCGCCCGAGATCATCCAGCGCGTGCAGCAGGAGACGGCCAAGGCGCTGGCCAGCCCGGCGATCAAGGAACGGCTGCTGGCGCAGGGCGCGATCCCGGGCGGCAACACGCCGGCCGAGTTCGCGGCGATGATCGACGCCGAAACCAGGAAGTGGGCGCAGGTGGTCAAGGCCTCGGGCGCGAAGGTCGACTGACCGATACTCGGGAGGCATGCTCGCCGACCGACTGCGCCGTTACCGCGACCGCGACCTGCGCGACGACCTCGTCGCCGGCTTCATCGTCGCGATCCTGCTGATCCCCCAGAGCCTGGCCTACGCGCTGCTGGCCGGGCTGCCGCCGCAGATCGGCGTCTACGCCAGCCTGCTGCCGATGCTGGCGTACGCGGCGCTCGGCTCGTCGAGCGTCAACTCGGTCGGGCCGGTCGCCGTCGTCGCGCTGATGACGGCGCAGGCCGTGCAGCCGCTGCTCACGCAGGGGGTGGCGGCGCACGACGCGGCGCTGGTGCTGGCCGCCGAGACCGGGCTGCTGCTGGCGGCGGCGGCCCTGTTCAAGCTAGACGCGCTGGCGGCGCTGCTGTCCACGCCGGTGCTGCACGGATTCTCGACCGGTGCGGCGCTGGTGATCTCGCTGTCGCAGCTGCCGGCGCTGCTGGGCAGCGATGCGCGCGGCTTCACCGCGCCCGAGGTGCTGCAATCCTGGTGGCAGGCCGGCCGCGCGGGCCACCTGCTGACGGCCGCGATCGGCGGGACCGCCCTCGCCCTGCTGGTGCTGGCGCGGCGCCACGCGCGCGCGCTGCTCGCGCGCTGGCTGGCGGCGCGCCATGCGACGCTGGCCGCGCGCTGCGCCCCGCTGGCGGTGATTGCGCTGGCGATCGCGGTGGCCTGGGCGCTCGATGCCGGCGGCCGCGGCGTCGCGCTGGTCGGCGCGCTGCCGCCGTTCGCGGTGCCGCTCGGCTGGCCACCGCTGCGGCAGGAGCTGTGGCTCGCGCTGCTGCCCTCGGCCGTGCCGCTCGCGCTGGTCACGTTCGTCAGCAGCCTGGCCGTGTCCGAAGGGCTGGCGCTGCGCCGCCGCGAGCAGGTCGACGCGCGCCGCGAATTGGCCGGGCTGGCCGGGGCCAACGTGGCCGCGGCATTCGCCGCGGCGATGCCGGTGGGCGGCAGCTTCTCGCGTGGTGCGGTCAACGCGGAGGCCGGCGCGCGCACGCGGGCGGCCGGCGCCTGGACAGCCGGCTTCATGGCGCTGGCGATGCTGCTGCTGGCGGCGCCGCTCGCGCTGCTGCCCAAGGCCGTGCTGGCAGCGAGCATCGTGCTGGCGGTGCTGGGCGTCGTCGAGTGGCGCGCGTTCGCCGAAGCCTGGCGCTACGCGCGCAGCGAGTTCGTCGTGATGGTCGTGGTGGCACTGCTGACGCTGCTGGTCAGCTCGCAGTGGGCGCTGGCCGTCGGCGTCGCGCTGTCGGTCGGGTTGCTGCTGCAGCGCAGCGCGAACCCGCACGTCGCGCGCATCGGCCGCGTCGGCGACACCGAGCACTACCGCAACGTCGATCGCCACGCGGTGCAGTGCGTGCCCGGCGTGCTGGCGCTGCGCATCGACGAGAGCCTGCTGTTCACCAACGCGCGCCGGCTGGCCGGCGTGGTCGCCCAGCATCTGGCGGCGCTGCCGGACACACGCCGCGTCGTGCTGCTGATGTCGCCGGTGAACCGGATCGACTTCAGCGCCTACGAGGCGCTGCGTGCGGTGCACGACCTGCTGGCCGAGCGCGGCATCCGGCTCGACCTGTCGGAGGTCAAGGGGCCGGTGATGGACGCCTTGCGCGCCGGGCGCTGGGAGGACTGGTTCCGCGGCCGCGTCTACCTCAGCCACCACCAGGGCATGGTGGCCGGCGACTGATCAGCCGGGGACGCGCTCGCGCGAGACCGCGTTCTCGATCTGCTCCTGCACGCGGCGCGCGCCGCGCAGCACCAGCGACGGATCGAGTTCGGCCTGCGGCGCGACCTTGGCCGCGACGCCGTCGAGCGAGTCCGGATTGGTCATCAGCGCATGGGCCAGCGCGGACAGCGCGCAGATCGCGCGCCGCGGCACCTGCATCGGCAATTGCAGCGTCGCATTGACCATGACATGGAAGCGCACGGCGGAGACGGCCGGTGCCGACAGGCCCCAGGTCTCGCACAGCGCGGCCCCGAGTGCGTCGTGGCTGACGCCGAACTCGTCGTGCTCGAGCAGCAGCAGGTCCTCGTCGTCGCGTGCCGCCTTCAGCAGCGTGCGGTAGCGCTCCGGCGCATGCCGGAACAGCACCGCCTTGCCACATTCCTCGAACAGCCCGGCCGAGTGGGCCGCCCACGGGTCCACGCCGAGGGCCTGGCCGATGCGGCCCATCAGCAGGCCGCGCACCGCGGCCCGCTCCCACAGCGGATCGAGCTCAGGCGCCGGCGGGAAGACGGCGCGCAGCCCCATCTCGAAGGTCACCGCGGCGACTTCACGGGTGCCGATGTAAGTGATCGCCTGCTGTACGCTTTGGACGCGCCCGGACAGGCCGTACAGCGAGGAGTTCACCGCCTTCAGCACCGCCGACGCGAGCGCCATGTCGGCGCTGATCAGGCCGCTGACCGCCTGCAGGTTCACCTCTTCGTCGGCCAGCAGCAGCGACAGCTTGACGAGCGACTCCGGCTGGGCCGGAACGTCGATGTTCAGTGAGCGCAGTTCCTTGTCGATCGGCATGGCGGGAGCTTCGTGGGGTCGCCGTCGCATCGTAGGGGCGGGCGGCGCCGGCCAGGCGCGAAAAAGGCGGACGTTCCCCGCACTGTTTTCGCGCACGGTGCCGCCCAAATGGAAGGGGCGCCGGTGTGAACACCGGCGCCCCTTGCATTTATACATGACCGCTTGCTGCGGCCTGTCAGAGTGTCGCGTCCTGCGGCAGAGCCGCGGCGCGTTTCGAGTCTCCTCAGTCCCCCGCCGTGGCGGGCCCCCAGGGGGTACCCGCTGCGAGTGCGCGAACTGTAGGCGCCACACCCTGGTCGGTCAGCAGGGCTTACCCTGAAACCGCCGCCGGAAGCCAGAGCCGGACCTGCGTGCCAGCGCCGGGCTGGCTGGCCACGTCGACCCGGCCGCCGTGCAGCTCGGCAATGCGCTTGACGATCGCCAGGCCGAGGCCCTTGCCCCCTTCGCCGGTGGCCGGCGCGACGCTCTGGCGCGCCTGGTAGAAGCGGTCGAACAGGTGCGGCAGGTCGGCCGCGGCGATGCCCGGGCCGCTGTCGGCCACGCAGACCTCGAGCTGCCCGTCGCGGCGCAGCGCCGACAGCACGATCGCCGCGCCGCGGCTGCAGAACTTCAGCGCGTTGTCGACCAGGTTCGCCACCGCGCGCTCGAACAGCTCGACGTCCAGCGCCGCCACCGCCGGCCCGGCATCGACGGGCTCGTCGATGCGCAGCGTGACGCCCTGGCTGGCGGCGCGCTCGGCGAAACGGGCGCGGATCTGGTCCAGCAGCTCGACCGCGTCGACCGGCTCGCGGCGCAGCTCGAAGGCCGGCTCATCCAGCCGCGCCAGGTCGCCGAGCGACTGCACCAGCCGGGCCGCATTGCGCGTGTTGCGCAGCGCCACCTCGACCAGGCGGTGGTCCTCCGCGCGGGCCGGGTCCTCGCTCCAGCGGGCCTGCAGCGTCTCCAGGCACGCCACGGTGGCGGTCAGCGGCGAGCGCAGGTCGTGCGACAGGTTGCTGACACCCTCGCGGCGGAAGTGGTCGAGCCGGCGCAGCGCGGCCCATTGCCGGCGCAGCGTCTCCAGCATCATCGCGAACGCGCCGGTCAGCTGGCCGAACTCGTCGCGGCCGGGCGCCGCCAGCAGCGCCGGCGGCGTGCTGCCGGGGTCATCCTCCAGGCCGCGCGCGGACAGGCTGGCCACCGCCTCGGTCAGGCGGCGCAGGGGCCGCGTGACCGCCGCGATGATCAGCGCGGCGAACAGCGTGGCCAGCGCGACGATGCCGGCGATCGGCGCCAGCGTCGGCCCGGCCAGACTGCGGCGCAGCGCGGCCCAGCGCGCCGCCGGAGAGTCGTCGGTGTGGCAGACGAGGTAGAGGTAGCCGGCCACGTTGGCCTCGTTGCGGATCACCGCGCGGCGCAGCGGCCAGGCCGCGATCACGGCGTCGGCGTCCATGCGCTCGGGGTCGTCGCCCATCACGTAGCCCGTGCCGCGCCCGCCACGGCCGCGCTCGACGGCCGCCTGCACCGGCCCGAGCGCCACCTTGAACCCCGGCGAGAGCGCCGTCTGCCCGGTGCTGACGATCACCGTGCCCTCGCCGTCGAGCACGTACAGCTGGGTGTCCGGCTCGTACAGCACCAGCCCGCGCAGCCAGGCGCGGAACTCCTCCGGCTGGCGCTGCTGCAGGTCCAGCAGGTCGTCGTAGTTCGCGGTGACGCGCGCCAGGAACGCGTTGGCGCGCTGGAAGGTCGTCTCGTGCTCGAAGCGCTGGAAGCCGTACAGCACCGCGGTGATCACGCCCAGCGCGGTCACCAGGCCGGTGGCCAGCACGGTGAGGGCCAGCTTGAGCCGGACCGTCATCACCGGGTGGGCGCCTCGCGCATCTTGTAGCCCGCCCCGCGCACGGTGAGGATCAGCTCAGGTCGCATCGGATCGATCTCGAGCTTGTTGCGCAGGCGGTTGATGTGGGTGGTGACGGTGTGCTCGTAGCCGTCGTGGCTGTAGCCCCAGACGGCGTCCAGCAGCTGGGCGCGCGAGAAGACCAGCCCGGGATGCGACGCGAAGTGCAGCAGCAGGTCGAACTCGAGCGCCGTGAACTCCAGCTCCGCGCCGCGGTAGCGCACCTGGCGCTTGGCCGGCAGGATCTCGAGCTCGCCGTTGCGGATCACCCGGTCGGCCTGGGCCGGCTCCGCCTGCGCTGCGCGCAGCAGCTCGGCCCGCCGCAGCAGCGCCTTCACGCGCGCCAGCAGTTCGGCCAGCGAGAAGGGCTTGGTCAGGTAGTCGTCCGCGCCGAGCTCGAGACCGAGCACCCGGTCCAGCTCGGTGGACTTGGCGGTCAGCATCAGGATCGGCGTGGCGCTGCCGCGCGCGCGCAGCGCCTTGCAGACCTCCAGCCCGTCCAGCAGCGGCATCATCAGGTCGAGCACCAACAGGTCGGCGGCGCGCTCGCTCTGGCGCGCCAGCGCCGCGGCGCCGTCGGCCACCGCGTCGACCTGGTAGCCGGCGTTGCGCAGGTTCAGCACCAGCAGCTCGCGGATGTCCGCCTGGTCTTCGGCGACCAGGATGGTGGCGGGGGCGTGGGCGGCGGCGGTGGCCATGGGTCCCGATTGTCGGCCCCGGGACGGCGTTCTTACAGCGATGTGATCTGGCTGTGATCTTCGGTGAGCTGGCCGCGATCTGGGCTGCCCACAGTACGTCCCATCGCAGGACGCCCACCGGCCTGCTCCCGACCGAGGAACCGCCCATGAACGCCGCTCCGCTCGCCGCCGCCCTCCCCGCCGCCCTGCCTGCCGCCGTCGCCGCGGTGTCCTGGACCGAGATGCTCGCGCACCGCGAGGCGCTGGTGCGCTTCGCCCAGCGCCGGCTGCTCGATCCGAGCCTGGCCGAGGACGTGGTGCACGACGTGTTCGAGGCCGTGCTGTCCGGTCGCGCCGCGTTTGCCGGCCGCTCCGCGCTGCGCTCGTGGCTGACGGCGATCCTCAAGCACAAGATCGTCGACCTGGTGCGCCAGCGCACTGGCTGGGAAAGCCTGGACCACGGCAGCACCGAGGACGAGGAGGCGCGCCAGATCGAGTGCCCGCAGCCGCGCCCCGACGAGGTGGCCGAGCAGCGCGAACGCCTGGCGCAGACGCTGCAGCGCATCGACGCGCTGCCGGACAACCTGCGCGAGGTCGTGCAGCGCCGCCTGCTGCAGGACCAGGACAGCGCCGAGGTCTGCGCGGCGCTGTCGATCAGCGAGGAGAACCTGTTCGTGCGCCTGCACCGGGCGCGCAAGCAGCTGCTGAACTGACGCCCCGCTTTCAGGGCGGCGCGAAGCGCACGATGCTGCCGCGCGTCAGCACGTGCAGTGCGCCGTCGGTGCCGACCAGCATGTCGACCGGATCGTTTGACAGCGAGCCGAACTGATAGGCGGCATTGCCGTTGGCAAGGTCCAGCCGGGCCACGAAGCGCGTGCAGAAGTCGGCGAAGTAGTAGCTGTTGCGGTAGGCCGCCGGGAAGCTGCCGGTGTCGCCATAGAAGGTGCCCCCGGTGATCGCGCAGCCGCTGAAGAAGCCCGATGTCGCGTCGGCCGCGCTGTTGTGGTCGTACGCGAACAGCGGCGCGGTGATGCCGGCGGCGCTGGTCGGGCCTTCGGTGCTCGGCCAGCCATAGTCGGCCCCCGGCGTACCGACGTTGATCTCCTCCCAGGTGCCCTGGCCGACGTCGTTGATGTGGATGCGGCCGTCGCTGCCGCGCACGGCGAAGGTGAACGGGTTGCGCAGGCCGCGCGCCCAGATCGCGTCGACGAGGGTCGGCGGCGCCTGGTAGTGCGGGTTGTCGGTCGGGATCGTGCCGTCCTCGTTGAAGCGCAGCATCTTGCCGAACGGGTCGTTCAGGTCGGGCGCCTTGGCGCTGTCGGCGTTGTCGCCGACGGCGACGTACAGCTTGCCGTCCGCGCCGAAGTGCATCGCCCCGCCGTTGTGGTTGGTGGCGCCGGAAAGCCCCGGCAGGTCCGCGATGCGCAGTTCGCTGCCCACCGAGACGACGTTCGGATTGGCCGCACTGGCCGTGAAGCGGCTGATGCGGTTGTGCACGCCGTTCTCGGGTGTCGTGTGGTAGACGTAGACCCAGCGGTTGGTGGCGAACTGCGGGTGCAGCGTCACCCCGATCAGGCCACGCTCGCCGTTCGAGTCGACCGTCAGCGTCATGAACGGCGTGGTCAGCAGCGTCCCGTTCTGCACGATGCGCAGCTGGCCGCCCTGCTCGGCGACGAAGAAACGGCCATCCGGCGCCTGCGCGAAGGCGGTGGCGGAGTTCAGGCCGGTGACGAGGTTGCTGCGCGTGAAGCCGGCCGGTGCGTTGCGGGTGCCGCCGAAGCTGACGGTGCGGGTGATCCAGTTCGACTGGTTGCCGGCGGCGTCGCGCGCACGGACGCGCAGCACGTGCTGGCCCGAGGCGTAGGCGTTCGTGTCGACGGTCACCGTGTGCGGCGACGTCGTGCCGGTGCCGTTGGCGACCGGCTGGCCGTCGACTTCGATCTCCACCTGCGTGACGCCCACGTTGTCGGTCGCGCTGGCGGTGATGGTCAGCGTGCCGGTCAGGCCGCTCGCCAGGCTGGCCGGCGCGGTGAACGCCGGCACCGGCGGCTGCGTGTCGCTGGTCGGCGCGCTGATCGTCACGCTGACCGCCGCGCTGGTCGTCTGCGCGCCCGCGTTGTCCGTCGCCCGCGCGGTCAGCGAGCGCGTGCCGACCGTCGCAGGCGTCCAGCTGACGCTGTACGGCGACGTGCTGTCGGTGGCGCCGATCTTGACGCCGTTCTCGAAGAACTCGACACCGGTGACGCTGCCGTCGCTGTCCGCCGCCGTCGCCGTCAGCGTGATCGGCGTGCCGGTCGTGCCGCTGCTGTTGTTGGCCGGCGCGGTGAGCGCGACCGTCGGCGGCGTGTTCACCACCGGGCCGACGTCGGTGAAGGTCGCCGTGTAGGTGGTGTTGGCGGCGGGTGTCGAGATGGTGTGCGTGGCCGACATGCCATCGCTCCAGCTCGCGAACTGGTAGCGCCGGCCGTTGAAGTTCTGGTCGGCCGCGACCAGGTCGCGCTCGATGCCGACGACACCGGTGAAGCTGGCCGGCGCGGGCTGGCCGTCCAGGCTCAGCGCGAGGCCGGGCGGCACGGTGGCCAGCGTCACCTGCACGGTGCGCGGCTGGATGTCGCGCGTGACCTCGCTCGAGACACCGGCGCTGTCCGTGGCGCGCAGGTGGAAGCGGTAGAAGATGTTGGCCGAGGTCTCGCCGCGCGTCGGGATCGTCACCGTGCCGCTGCCGCCGGTGGTCTGCGGCTGGAACGGGTGGGTGTGCGTGTCGTGGTGCAGCTCGGCCCACCAGGTCAGGCGGTTGGCGGCCAGGTTGCCGTCTTCCGCGTCGGTGCCGCTGCCGGTGAGGGTGATGGTGTCGCCGGCGGCGAAGGTGGTGCCCGCGGCCGGGCTGGCGATGCTGGCCACCGGCGCCGTGTTGCCGGCCGGCGCGCTGATCGTCACGCTGACCGCGGCGCTGGTGATGGCCACGCCGCCGTTGTCCGTGGCGCGCGCGGTGAGCGTGCGCGGGCCGACGGTCATCGGGGTCCAGCTCACGCTGTACGGCGCCGTGGTGTCGGTCGCGCCGATCTTGGCGCCGTTCTCGAAGAACTCGACGCCGGTGATGCTGCCGTCGCTGTCGGTCGCCGTCGCGGTCAACGTGATCGGCGTGCCGGTCGTGCCGGTGCTGTTGTTGGCCGGCGCGGTGAGCGTCACAGTCGGCGCAACGTTGCCCACGGGCTCGTCGTTGCCGCCGCAGGCCGCCAGCAGCGCCGCCAGCGACAGGGTCAACATCCCGCGAATCATCTTCAGCATGCCCGGCCTCCCAGCCATTCCCACGAGGCGCCCGCAACGCCGGCGCCGATTCTGCGGCCCGCCCACGAGCCCGCGTGTGAACACTTGTAGTCTGCAGGGCCGTTCAGGGGCGCAGCACCCGCACCGTGCCCGGCACGCTGCGCGACAGCCATCTTCCGGCCTCTTCGGGCGCCAGCGGGCGCGCATGCAGGTAGCCCTGCATCACCCGGCAGCCGGCCGCCAGGGCGGCATCGTGCTGCGCCCGGGTCTCGACGCCCTCGGCCACCACCTCCAGGTCCAGCGCGGCGGCGATGTCGCAGATCGCCTTCACCACCGCCGTGGCGTCGGTTGCCGGCATCGGCTCGATCAGCGAGCGGTCGATCTTCACCGCATGCAGCGGCAGGCTGCGCAGCATGTTCAGCGACGAGAAGCCGATGCCGAAGTCGTCCAGCGCCACCTCGATGCCCAGGGCTCGCAGCGCGGCGATGCGGTCGCGCGCCTGCGCCATGTGGGCGACCGCGGCGCTCTCGGTGATCTCCAGCGTCAGCAGCGCCGGCGGCACGCCGTGGCGGCGCAGCGTGCGGGCCACGTCGTCCGGGAAGCCGGGATCGAGCAGCTCGAGCGGCGACACGTTCACCGCCACCGGCACGCAGTGGCCGAACTCGGCCCGCCAGGTGGCCGTCTGCGAACAGGCCTGCGCAAGGATCATCCGACCGAGCGCGCCGATCAGGCCGGTGCGCTCCGCGGCCGGGATGAACTCCAGCGGGCTGACCCGCCCGATGCCGGGCCGGTCCCAGCGCGCCAGCGCCTCGAAGCCGAGCAGCACACCGCTGCGCCCGTCCACCTTGGGCTGGTAGACGAGGCTGAACTCCTCGTTCTTCAGGCCGCCGCGCAGCGCCTGCTCGGCCAGCAGCGTGGCGCCCGAGCCGCGCTCGAAACGCTCCTCGGCGAACTGCAGCGAGGTCCCCGGCGTGTGCTTGGCCTCGTGCATCGCGGCGTTGGCGGCGCGCAGCAGCGCCTCCGGGTCGCGCCCGTGCACCGGGTGGAGCGAGACGCCGATCGACGCGTCGAGAAAGAACTCGTGGCCCGGGATCGCCAGTGGCTGCGCCAGCAGCTCGCGCACCGCCTGCGCCACCTGCTGCGCGGCGCGGTCCGGCGCCGCGGCCGGCGCGAGCAGCGCGAACTCGTCCTCGCCCAGGCGCATCACCTCCGCGCGGCCGCGCAACGCCTCCACCAGCGCCGCCGCCAGCGCGCGCAGCACCTCGTCGCCGACCGAGGGCCCGTGCGCCTCGTTGAAGAGCGCGAAGCGGTCGACGTCCAGCAGCAGCAGCGCGAAGCCGGCGCGCGCCGTGCACAGCTCGCGCAGGCGCGCCTGCAGCGCGCTGCGGTTCGGCGCACCGGTCAGCTCGTCGTGCGTGGCCTGGTGCAGCAGCGCCGTGGTCGCGTCGTGCTGGGCCGTTTCGTCGCTGACGACGACCTGCTCGGCGGCCTGGCCGTCCCAGTCGATGCGCCAGGCCGTGAAGCGCAGCCGGATCGGCGTGCCGTCGAAGCGGAACCGCTGGCCGGACCAGCTGACCTGCGCCAGCTCGCCGGCCACCAGCTGGCGGTGCCGCTCGCGCGCGCTCGCGCGTTCGGCCGCCGGCATGGTGGCGTCGCGCCACAGCGTGTTGACCTCGTCCAGCGAATTCAGGCCGTAGATGCGCAGCAGCGCCGGGTTGGCATACAGCAGGTGCTCGCCGCGCACCACCGCCACGCCCTGGTGCGAGTGCTCGGTGAGGCGCACGAGGCGGTCGCGCGCGCGCTGCGACTCCTGCGCGGAGCGGCGCACGGCGGCGTGCAGCAGGGCCAGACCGAGCAGCAGGCGGATCAGTGCGCCGATCATCGCCTGCCGTTCCGCGGCGGCGTCGCCGAGCACGAGGACCTGGAACTGGTTGAGCGACAGGCCCACCAGCAGCAGCGCGGAGACCCGTTCGGCCCGCCCGAGCGGCCACAGCCAGAGCCCGGCCAGCAGCCCGATGCCCAGGTGCAGCGCCGCGACGCTGCCGAGCGCCGCCTCGGCGCCCAGCGGCACCAGCAGCGCCCCCACCAGCAACAGCCCGGCGAAGGCGGCCCCGAGCCGGCCGTGGCTCGGCGCACGATGCGCCAGGTGCGTGACCCCGAGGGCGAGCAGGCCGAAGGACAGCATCGCGATCGTCACCAGCAGGGCCAGCCCGAGCAGCTGCGCGACCGGGCTGCCCGCGTGCATCACGACGAAGCCGACCGGCAGGCCGGCGTGCAGCAGGAAGGCCAGGCCGACCATGCGCAGGAAGGCCTGGCTCCGGTCGCGCCACCACGCGGCCAGCAGCGCGGCGCCGAGCGCGAGGTTGATCGCGATGTTGAACAGGTAGGCCGTGGTCAGAATCATCGGCAGGGCCTCAGCGGCGCGCGTCCGCGAGGATCCAGCGTGCCGCCCGCTCGGCGATCATCAGCGTCGGCGAGTTGGTGTTGCCGCTCGTGATGGTGGGCATGATGCTGGCGTCGGCGACGCGCAGGCGCTGCACGCCGTGCACGCGCAGCCGGGCGTCCACCACGGCGAGCGGGTCGGCGGCCGGCCCCATCTTCGCCGTGCCGACCGGGTGGAAGATCGTCGTGCCGATGTCGCCGGCCAGCCGGGCCAGCTCGTCGTCGCTCTGGAACTGCACGCCGGGCTTGACCTCGCGGGGCCGGTAATTCGCCAGCGCCGGCATCGCGGCGATGCGGCGGGTCAGGCGCAGCGACTCGGCGGCGATGCGGCGGTCCTCGTCGGTGGACAGGTAGTTCGGCGCGATCGCCGGTGCGTCCTGCGCGCGCGGCGAGCGGATCTGGACCGTGCCGCGGCTGGTCGGGTTCAGGTTGCAGACGCTGGCGGTGAAGGCGTCGAAGCGGTGCAGCGGCTGGCCGAACGCGTCCAGCGACAGCGGCTGCACGTGGTACTCCAGGTTCGGGTGCGGCCGCGACGGCTCGCTGCGCGTGAAGGCCCCGAGCTGCGACGGCGCCATGCTCATCGGCCCGCTGCGCCTGAGCAGGTACTCGAGCCCGATGCGCGCCTTGCCGAGCCAGGAATGGGCGATCGTGTTCAGCGTCGGCACGCCGTCGACGGCGAACACCGCGCGGATCTGCAGGTGGTCCTGCAGGTTCTCGCCGACGCCGGCGAGCGCGCGCTCGACCGGCAGGCCGTGGGCCTGCAGCAGCGCGGCCGGCCCGAGACCGGACAGCTGGAGCAGCTGCGGCGTGCCGATCGCGCCGGTGGCGAGGATCACTTCGCCGCCCTCGCGCAGACGCGCCTGTCGCGGCTCGCCGCCACCGGCCGGCAGCAGCTCGATGCCCTCGGCCGCCAACGCACCGTCGCGGCGCGCGAGCAGCAGCCGGCCGATCTGCGCGCCGGTCCAGACCTGCAGGTTGTCGCGCCGCTGGACCGGGCGCAGGAAGGCCTTGGTCGCGTTCCAGCGCACGCCGGCGCGCTGGTTGACCTCGAAGTAGCCGACGCCCTCGTTGTCGCCCCGGTTGAAGTCGCCGCTGGCCGGGATGCCGGCCTCGGTGGCGGCCCCGGCGAAGGCGTCGAGGATCTCCCAGCGCAGCCGCTGGCGCTCGACGCGCCATTCGCCGCCCGGCCGCGCGCCGCTGGCGTCGAAGCCCGGCGCGGCGTGGAACGCGTTCGCGCCGGCATGGTGGTCCTCGTGGGCGAGGAAGTCGGGCAGGCATTCGGTCCAGCCCCAGCCCTCGTTGCCGAGCGCGGCCCAGTGGTCGTAGTCGCGCGCCTGGCCGCGCATGTAGATCATGCCGTTGATGCTGCTGCAGCCGCCGAGCACCTTGCCGCGCGGATAGCGCAGCGCGCGGCCGTTCAGGCCCGGGTCCGGTTCGGTCTGGTACAGCCAGTCGGTGCGCGGATTGCCGATGCAGTAGAGGTAGCCGACCGGCACGTGCACCCAGAGGTAGTCGTCGTTGCCGCCGGCCTCGACCAGCAGCACCCGCTTGTCGCGGCGCGCGCTGAGCCGGTTGGCGAGCAGGCACCCGGCCGTGCCGGCGCCGCAGACGATGTAGTCGTAGTGGTGCGCGCTCATCCCCGGCGCGCATCATAGAAGGTGCCACGCGGCCGGGGCAGGGGTTCGACACCGCCGCGGTGGTGCAGGCGCGACGCCACGCGCTCCGGATCCGCTGCAAACGAGCCCCGTCGCCGGGCTCGGGGGCCTCAGCGCAGGTTGGCCGCGAGCACCGGGAAGAGCTTGACCAGGCCGTCGCTCATCACTTCGACCGCCAGCGCCGCGAGGATCAGGCCCATCAGGCGCGTCATCACATTGATGCCGGTCTGGCCGAGCGCGCGGGCGATGCGCCCGGACAGGCTGAACGCGCCCCACACCGCCAGGCCGATCACGACGCCGTAGCCGACCAGCACCGCGAGCTCCCACCAGTGGCGGGTCTTGTCGGCATAAATGACCATCGTCGAGATCGTTGCCGGCCCGGTCAGCAGCGGGATCGTCAACGGCACGATGGCGATGCTGTCGCCCGCGTCCACCTTGGTGCTGCCCTCGCTCACGTCCTCCTTGCGACTCTCGGCCGGCTGGGCGTTGAGCATCTGCAGCGAGGAGATCAGCAGCAGCATGCCGCCGCCGACCTGGAACGACGCCAGCGAGATGCCGAAGAACTCGATGATCTTGAGCCCGGCCAGCGCCGCCACGCCGATCACGCAGAACGCGCTGAACGCGGCGACGCGGATGGTGCGCTGGCGCTGCTCGAGGCTGAAGCCCTGGGTGAAGTGGATGAAGAACGGGATGACGCCGATCGGATTGACGATCGCCAGCAGCGCGATCAGCGGCTTGAGCAGGTCCATCCGCGCATCGTAGCCGGGCGTCGCGCCGGGATTGGCCTCGTGCTGGTGCACCCTGCGCCGCGGCGGGGCGGACTGCGGGAAAACGCGGTCGACCTCAAAACAACAAAGCCCGGCGCGGTGCTGCGCAGGTTTGCGCAATTCACTTATATTCGCCAGTCTGTGTTTGGATGCCGCGCCTTCGCTTGAATGGTTCACGATGGGTAGAAGCTCCACATGGTCAGCAAGAATCGGAAAGGGGCTCTCCCATGGGCAACAAGCTCTACGTCGGTAACCTCGCGTACGCGGTCCGCGACGAGGAACTGCATCAGGCGTTCTCGCAGTTCGGCACGGTCACGTCCGCCAAGGTGATGATGGATCGCGAAACCGGTCGCTCGAAGGGCTTCGGCTTCGTCGAGATGGCGTCGGACGCGGAAGCACAGTCGGCCATCAACGGCATGAACGGCCAACCCCTGTCGGGTCGCGCGCTGGTCGTCAACGAGGCCCGTCCGCGCGAGGATCGGCCGGGCGGCGGCTTCCGCGGCAGCTTCGGCGGCGGCGGTGGCCGCTCCGGCGGCGGCGGTTATGGCGGCGGCGGTGGCGGCGGCTACGGCGGCGGTGGTGGTGGCGGCTACGGCGGTGGCGGTGGCGGCGGTCGCTCCGGTGGCGGTGGCTACGGCGGTGGCGGCGGCCGTTCCGGCGGCGGTGGCTATGGCGGTGGCGGTGGCCGCGGCGGCTACTGAGCAACGCTGACCCGACCCCTTTCGAAGGGCGGTGTGCGCAGGCACGCCGCCCTTTTTGCTGCCCGGGAGGGCGCCGGCGTCGGGACGGTCAGCCGGCCGCGCCGCCGCCTTGCCGGTGCTTGCGCGGCCGCCCGGCGAGCGCGCGGTCGAACAGGGCGTTCGGCAGCAGCCGCAGCAGCTTCGCGACCAGACCCATCTGCCAGGGGATCACGCGGTAGCTGGCCCCGACACGGATGGCGTCGAAGGCACGCTGCGCGAACGCCTCCGGGCGCAACAGGAACGGCATCGAATAGCGGTTCTGCTGCGTCAGCGGCGTGTCGACATAACCCGGCACCAGCGTCACCACCTTCACCCCGTCGGCGCGCAGCTCGCCGCGCAGGCTCTCGCAGTAGCTGATCGCCGCGGCCTTGCTCGAGCAGTAGGCGCCGTGGCCGGGCAGGCCGCGGATGCCGGCCACACTGGCGATGCCCACCAGCGTGCCGGCGCGCCGCGCGCGCATCGGGCCGACGAACGGGTGGAAGGTCGCCGCCATGCCCAGCACGTTGGTCTCGAGGGTGGCACGCATCACCTCGAGGTCCTCGTAGATCGCCGTGTCGATGCCGACGCTGATGCCGGCGTTCGCGATCACGACGTCGGGCAGGCCCTGGGCCCCGAGGCAGGCCCGGCCGGCCGCGGTGATCGACGCCGGGTCGCGCACGTCCGCCGCATACACCGCGCAGACCTCCGCGCCCCAGCCCTGCGCCTGCGCCCAGGCCTGCAGCTCGGCGGCCCGGCGCGCCACCAGCGCGACGCGCCAGCCGTCCGCCCGGTAGCGCTGCGCGAGCGCCTGGCCGATCCCGCTCGAGGCACCGGTGATGAGGACGAGCGGCGCGCCGGCCATCGTCGTCAGGACCCGGGCGGCCGCGCGCGTGCAGCGAAGGTGGCGCGCACGCGGCCCTTCAGTTCGATCACGCGGGCCAGGTTGTCGTACTCCATGCCGACGGCACGCAGTTCGCTCGCGCCGCGCCTGACCACCACCGGCAGGTGTGAACGCACGCGCTCGGTGTTCAGGAAGGCATGCAGGAACTCGCTGCGGAACTCGATCGCCTCGCGCCCCGCCGACGCTTCGCGCACCACCTGCGCTGAGCCGAACAGCTGCAGTTCGCTGCCGTCGCCGTTGGACAGCGCCCGTTGCGCCGAGGCCAGCGTGACGGCACCGTCCGGCGCGAGCGCGCGGATGCGCGGGTTCGCGATCTCCAGCGTGTCGGTGTCCGGGTAGTGGCGCAACTCGTCGCCTTCGACCTGCACGCGCAGGCGGCCGTCCGGCGCGAAGTGCTGCACCATGAACTGCTGCATCGTGTAGTCGGGCTCGTGGCGCGGCGGCGCCGCCGGCCGCTCGGCCTCCGGCAGCGGCGTGCTTTTGACCAGCCACCAGGTGCCCAGAGCGAGCAGCGCCATCAGCAGCACCGGCAGATAGGCCGTGGCGGCTTCCAGCAGGCGCAAGTGCCAGGGCAGCCGCGCGCGGCGCCGGTCCGGCGCGGGTGCCGGCGCCAGCACGGCCAGGTCGCCGAGCGTGTCGCCCAGGCTGTTGCTCACGGCGACCCGCCGTCCAGCGTGACGAGGTGGTCGTGCAGCAGCGCGGCGTAGCGCCCGGCCGCGACCAGCAGCAGGTCGCAGCACTCGCGCGCGGCGCCGTGGCCGCCGGCCGCCTGCGTGACGTGGTGCGCCACCGCGCGCACCTCGGCATGCGCGTTGGCCGGGGCGCAGGCGAACCGGGCGCGCGTCAGCAGCGGCAGATCCGGCCAGTCGTCGCCCATCGCGGCGACGCTGTCCCAGCCGACCCCCAGCCGCGCCAGCAGCGGCTGCGACGCCGCCAGCTTGTCGCCGGCACCGAACACCGCGTGCCGGATGCCCAGGTCGGCCACTCGCCGCCGCACGGCCGGCGAGTCGAGGCCGGTGATCACCACCGGCTCGATGCCGCCGCGCGGCAGCAGCTTCAGGCCGTGGCCGTCGAGCGTCGCGAAGGCCTTGACCGTCTCGCCCTGCTCGCCGATGTAGATGCGGCCGTCGGTCAGCACGCCGTCGACATCGAAGATCGCGACCCGCACGCCCTGCGCCGCCAGCAGCAGTTCGGGCGCGAACTGCAGCACCGGCGTCACGGCGGCAGGGGCGGGGGTGGGCATGGCGGCCGCAGTCTAGCCCAGCGGCCGCTGCCCCGGCGGGGCGCGGTCCAGTAGCATCGGCGCATCGCCGCGACGCCCGCGGCATGGGCCTTGCGACGGGCCGCACCGATGGCCTCCACGCTCGAACTCGTCCTGCTCTATCTCGTCGCCGCGGTGGCCGGGGTGGTCGCGTGCCGGCTCGTGCGCCTGCCCCCGATGCTCGGCTACCTGGTGGTGGGCGTCGTCATCGGGCCGAACGCCACGGCGCTGGCGAAGGACTCGGCCGGCGTGCAGTACCTCGCCGAGTTCGGCGTCGTGTTCCTGATGTTCGTGATCGGGCTGGAGTTCAACCTGCCCAAGCTGAAGAGCATGCGCAAGCTGGTCTTCGGACTCGGCCTCGCGCAGGTGCTGCTGACGATCCTCGGCACGGTCGCCGGGCATGTGCTGCTCGGCTGGCTGTTCTCGTTCGGCTCCCGGCCCTGGGAGCTCTCCTGGCAGGGTGCGATCGTGCTCGGCAGCGCAATGGCGATGTCGAGCACGGCGATCGTCGTCAAGCTGATGGCCGACCGGCTCGAACTCGAGAGCGAACACGGCCGCCGCGTGATGGGCACGCTGCTGTTCCAGGACCTGGCCGTGGTGCCGCTGCTGGTCCTCATCCCGGCGTTGAACTCAAGCGGCACCGACCTCGCCGCCTCGCTGATCTGGGCCGGCCTGAAGGCGGCCGCGCTGCTGGCGGTGCTGCTGGTCGGCGGCCAGAAGGTGATGCGCTGGTGGCTCACGCTGGTCGCGCGGCGCAAGAGCGAGGAGCTGTTCGTCCTCAACCTGCTTCTGATCACGCTCGGCCTGGCCTGGCTGACCGAACACGCCGGCCTGTCGCTCGCGCTGGGCGCGTTCGTCGCCGGCATGCTGGTCGCCGAGACCGAATACAAGCACCAGGTCGAGACCGACATCCGGCCCTTCCACGACGTGCTGCTGGGCCTGTTCTTCATCACCATCGGCATGAAGCTGGACTGGCGCCCGGTGATCGACCAGTGGGGGCTGGTGCTGCTGCTGACGCTCGGGCCGGTGGTCGCCAAGTTCATGCTCGTGGCGGCGTTGGCGCGCGGCTTCGGCGCGGCGCCGGGCGTCGCGCTGCGCACCGGCCTGTACCTCGCGCAGGCTGGCGAGTTCGGCTTCGTGCTGCTGACGCTCGGCGCGGGCCACGCGCTGATCGACCCGCAGTGGCTCAGCCCGGTGCTCGCCAGCATGGTGCTGTCGATGCTCGCGACGCCGGTGCTCGTGATGTACAGCAACCGCATCGTGATGCGCCTGTCGGCGAGCGACTGGCTGATGCAGTCGGTCGCGATGACGACGATCGCCAAGCGCTCGATCAACACCGCCGCGCACGTGATCATCTGCGGCTACGGCCGCAGCGGCCAGAACCTGGCCCGCATCCTGGAACACGAGCGCATCCCCTACATGGCGCTGGACCTCGACCCCGACCGCGTGCGCCAGGCGGCGGCGGCCGGCCAGAGCGTCGTCTTCGGCGATGCCGCGCGGCTGCAGAGCCTGATGGCCGCGGGCCTGGCACGTGCCAGCGCGGTCGTGGTCAGCTACCAGGACACACCCTCGGCGCTGAAGATCCTGCGCCTGGTGCAGGCACACGCGCCGACCGTGCCGGTGATCGTGCGCACGATCGACGACAGCGAGATGGAGCGCCTGCGCGAGGCCGGCGCCACGGAGGTCGTGCCCGAGGCGATCGAGGGTTCGCTGATGCTGGCCAGCCATGCGCTGGCGCTGGTGGGCGTACCGATGCGGCGCGTGATCCGCGTCGTGCAGGACCAGCGCGACGCGCGCTACAACCTGCTGCGCGGCTACTTCCACGGCGCCGACGACGACACGGTCGATGAACTGCAGACCGCGCGCCTGCACAGCATCACGCTGCCCACCGCCGGCGCCTGCGTCGGCCAGACGCTCGCGGCCCAGGCGCTGCACGCGGTCGGCGTGTCGGTGGTGTCGGTGCGGCGCGCCTCCGGCGCCGTCAGCAAGCCCGACGACACCATCGTGCTCGGCGCCGGCGACACGCTGGTGCTGTCCGGCCTGCCGGAGCCGCTGGCGCTGGCCGAGGCCAAGCTGCTTGGAAGGAGCTGAGATGTCGGATGTCCTGGAACGCCCGTCGGAGTACATCAAGCGGCACATCCGCACCGTGCCGGACTGGCCCGCCCCGGGCGTGATGTTCCGCGACATCACGCCGCTGCTGTCCAGCCCGCGTGTGTTCCGCGTGCTGATCGACCAGTTCGTGCACCGCTACTTCGATGTCCGGCCGGCCGCGATCGCCGGCCTCGACGCACGTGGCTTCATCATCGGGTCGGTGCTGGCCTACGAGCTGAACGTCGGCTTCGTGCCGATCCGCAAGAAGGGCAAGCTGCCGTTCACGACGGTCGAGGAGACCTACGAGCTCGAGTACGGCTCCGCTACCGTCGAGATGCACACCGACGCGGTGAAGCCGGGCGACCGCGTCGTGCTGATCGACGACCTGATCGCCACCGGCGGGACGATGATGGCCGGCCGGCGCCTGCTCGAGCGGCTCGGCGCGCAGGTGATCGAAGGGGCGGCGATCGTCGACCTGCCCGAGCTTCAGGGCTCGCAGAAGCTGCGGGCCTCGGGCCTGGCGCTGTTCACGCTGGTCGATTTCGAGGGCCACTGACGCAAGCCGGCCCCCGGGCGGGTCGACCTCAGGTGAAGGGTGTCTGCTTGGCCAGGTTGGCGCGCATGCGCACGGCCATCACGTTGCCGGCCGCGCGCAGCAGCTCGAGGGCCAGCGCTGGCGCGCGCTGGATCAGCTCCTCGAAGCGCGGGCCACGCAGCGCCCACACCTCGCAGACCGTCATCGCCTCGACGTTGGCCATGCGCGGCCCGTCGTTGAACATGCCAGGTTCACCAACCACCGAGCCCGCACGCAGGATCGCGATGCGGTTCGCTCCCGGCGGGCCGCCGCTGGTGAACACCTGCAGAGACCCCTGCGCGAGCATGTACATCGTGCGGTCGGCATCGCCCTGCTTGACCAACAGGTCTCCTGCGCGGATCTCGTGGCGGGTCAGGTAGGGCGCGATGACGCGCCACTGGTCAACGTTCAGCCTGGGGCGAAAGGCATCCTCCGCATTGAGCGTCTGCATGGCCTGGACCAGCGGGGCGATGTCCATCGTGTTCCTTGAGAGAGTGGTGGGCGCACGAGCCCGGATTGCCACTGATCATTATCGACGCTGACGCCGCGCCATCAACCTCGCCGCGTGTACGCCTGCGCCGGCTGTCGGCGCGCGAGGCCCGCCGGTCCGTCGCGGCGAGGACTTTACTTCCCGATACAGAAGCGGCCGAAGATCTCGCCGAGCAGGTCCTCGCTGGTGAAGCGGCCGGTGATCTCGCCGAGCGCGTCGTGCGCGAGGCGCAGCTCCTCGGCGAGCAGATCAAGTACGGCATCGCGCTGCGCCGCGAGTTCCTCGGCGCGCTGAAGGTGCTCGCGCGTGCGGCGCAGGGCCTGCACGTGGCGTGTCCGGGCGATGAACACGTCTTCCGGCGGCGCGTGCCAGCCGGCCAGCTCGAGCAGGCGCTCGCGCAGGCGGTCCAGGCCGGCGCCGGTGCGCGCCGACAGCACGAGGCCGGCTGCATCGGCCGGCGGCGGCGCGGCATCCGCCTTGTTGAACACGGTCAGCAGGCGGCCCGAAGCGGCGATGCCCTCCGGCAGGCGCTGCGCGATCGTGGCGTCCGCCGCCGCGTGCGCCGGGTCGGCCAGGCGGGTCAGGTCGCGAAGCAGCAGCACCGCGTCGGCCCGCGCGATCTCGGCCCAGGTGCGTTCGATGCCGATGCGCTCGACCTCGTCGTGCGCCTCCTCCGGCGCGCGGATGCCGGCGGTGTCGACCACGTGCACCGGCACGCCGTGGATCTGGATCGTCTGTGCCACCTTGTCCCGGGTCGTGCCGGGAATCGGCGTGACGATCGCCAGCTCCGCCCCGGCCAGCGCGTTCAGCAGCGAACTCTTGCCGACGTTGGGCTGCCCGGCGATCACCACCGTGATCCCTTCGCGCAGCAGGGCACCGCTGCGGGCGCGCTCGAGCACGGCGTCCAGCGCGGCCAGGCTGCGGGCGAGGCGGCCGCGCGCGTCGGCCTTCTCGAGGAAGTCGATCTCCTCCTCGGGGAAGTCCAGCGTGGCCTCGACCAGCATGCGCAGCTCGACCAGCTGGTCGCGCAGCCGGCCGACCTCGTGCGAGAACGCGCCGGACAGCGAGCGCCCGGCCGAGCGCGCCGCGGCCTCGGTGCTGGCTTCGATCAGGTCGGCCACCGCCTCGGCCTGCGCCAGGTCCAGCTTGCCGTTCAGGAAGGCGCGCTCGGTGAACTCGCCCGGCCCCGCCGGCCGCAGCGCCGGCATCGCCTCCAGGCACCGGGCCACCAGCAGCTGCAGCAGCACCGGCCCGCCGTGCGCCTGCAGCTCGAGCACGTCCTCGCCGGTGTAGGAATGCGGTGCCGGGAAGTGGATCGCCAGACCCTGGTCGATGGGCTGGCCGGCGGCGTCGCGGAACGGCAGGTAGGTGGCCTGGCGCGGCACCAGCGTGCGACCGCACAGCGACCGCACGAGGCCATCGAGATTGCGCCCGGAAGCCCGCACGATGCCGATCGCCCCGCGGCCGGGGGCCGTCGCGACGGCGACGATGGGATCGTGGTAGCGCGGCAGCATCGGCGCGCATTGTGGCCCGGCGGGACGCGCCGTCATGGACGCGCCCCGCCGGTGTTGGCGCGGGGGGTAATGGCGTCCGGCCTGCGAAGGCCGGTCCGTTGCATTGCCCGAGCCGGCCGGTGCACGACCATCAAGCCGTCGCGCGGTACCGGGTCTGCCCCGCATGGAACCGTTGGGAGGTCGACGCCGCGGCGTCTTCCCGTGGGGCGCATGTTCACCCCGCGCGGGACCCGAAGACAGCCCCCAGGCGAGGGGACTGACCCCCTAGCCGACTTCGTTCACGAAATCGGCATCTGCTACTTGCCGATCACGCCGAGCCGCTTGTTGATCACGTACTGCTGCGCGATCGACAGGATGTTGTTCGTCAGCCAGTACAGCACGAGGCCGGCCGGGAAGAAGAAGAACATCACCGAGAAGACCAGCGGCATGATCCACATCATCTTGGCCTGCACCGGGTCCGGCGGCGTCGGGTTCAGCCAGGTCTGCAGCAGGCTGGTGCCGGTCATCAGCAGCGGCAGGATGAAGTACGGGTCGATCGCCGACAGGTCCTTGATCCAGCCGATCCACGGCGCGTTGCGCATCTCGACGCTGGACAGCAGCACCCAGTACAGCGCGATGAAGAACGGCATCTGCACCAGGATCGGCAGGCAGCCGCCCAGCGGGTTGACCTTCTCCTCGCGGTAGATGCGCATCATCTCCTGCTGCATCTGCTGCGGCTTGTCCTTCAGCCGCTCGCGCATCTCCATCACCTTCGGGTTGATGGCCTTCATCTTGGCCATCGAGCGGTAGGCGCTGGCGTTGAGCCAGTAGAACGCGACCTTGAGCAGCACGACCAGCGCGACGATCGCCCAGCCCCAGTTGCCGATCAGCGTGTGCAGCTGGGTCAGCAGCCAGAAGAGCGGCTTGGCCAGCACGGTGAACCAGCCGTAGTCCTTGACCAGCTCCAGCCCCGGCGCGAGCGCCGCGAGCTTGTTCTCTTCCTGCGGGCCGGCGAACAGCTGGGAGTCGAAGGCCTTGCTCGCACCGGGCGCCACCTCGCCGACCGGCAGGAACATGCCGACCGAGTAGGTGTTGGCCGCGACCTTGCCGGTGAAGAACTCGCGCGGCAGCTTGGCCCCGCTGCCCGCGTCGACCAGCCAGGCCGACGCAAAGTAGTGCTGGACCATCGCGACCCAGCCGTTGTCGCCGCTGACCGCGTGGCTGGGCTTGTCGCCGCTCTGGTGCTTCTCGATCGACTTGAAGTCCACCTTCTGGAACTTGCTCGCGTCGGTGTAGACGGCCGGGCCGGTGAAGGTGAAATAGAAGCTCGACTCGCCCGCAGGCGGGTTTCCGTCACGCACCAGCTGCAGGTACAGCCGCGGGCTGACCGGTGCGCCGGAGCGGTTGATCACTTCGTGCCGCACGCCGATGACGTAGTCGCCGCGGCGGAAGGTGTAGGTCTTCACCAGCTGCACGCCGCCGACCTCCGGCGACTCGAACTTCACTTCCAGCGCGTTGCTGCCGTCCTGCAGGGTGGTCGGCCCCGGCAGCAGCGTCATCGCCGTGTGGTGGTTCGGCAGACCGGTTCCGCCGGCCGGCGGGATCAGCCCGGTCTGGGCCAGGTACAGGCGCTGGGCGGACTGGTCGAACAGCACCACGTTCTTCGAGCGGTCGTTCTGGTCCACCTGCTTCAGCAGTTCCAGCCGCACCAGCGTGCCGCCGGCCGGGTCGAGCGTGGCCTTGACCAGGTCGGTGGTGATGACCACCGGCTGGGCCAGCGGCGCCGACGCGGCGGGCGCGGCCGGCACCGCCCCCGGCGCGGCCGCCGTCGCCTCGGCGGGCGCCGCGGTGGTCGGGGTCGGCAGCCCGTTGGCGGCCGACGCAGGCGTACCGGCCGCGACCGGCTTGGCCGCGGGAGCGGGGCCGAACATCGACGGGTGCCCGTTGTGCCGGTTCCACGCGTCCCAGATCAGGACGAGCGACATCGAGAACACCACCCACAGCAGGGTGCGGCGCATATCGGTCATGGAGAACTCTGGTCGGAAAGCGGTGGGAGATCGGGCGCCGCGGAAGCGGGCGGGGCGGGCCGGCGGAACAGCCCCGGCGCCTGGGCCGGCACCGGGTCATGCCCGCCGGCGCACCAGGGGTGGCAGCGCAGCAGGCGCGCCGCGGTGAGGTAGCTGCCGGCTGCGGCGCCGTGGCGCTGCAGGGCGTCCAGCGCGTAGGCCGAGCAGGTCGGCTCGAAGCGGCACGAACTGCCCAGCCACGGGCTGAGCAGCAGGCGGTAGGCCCGCACCAGCAGGATCAGGCCGCGCCGAGGCAGGTCGATCGCCGAGCGGAGCAGCGCAGGCATGGTCGGCACGCGGGAATCAGCGCCGGGCGGCGGAAGCCGGGCGGCTCAGCAACACGGCCAGTTCCTGGCGCGCGGTGCGGCGCAACGCGTCGGACGCGGCGCTCGGAAATGCAGCGGGGTCGAACGGTGCGCGCAGGCGCACCACCCAGAGACCGGCGGGCAGCTGGGCCTCGCCGGCGGCCATCGCGCCGCGGATCTGCCGCTTCAGCAGCGTGCGGGTGACGGACCGGCGGGCGTGCCGCTTGGGCACGACCAGGCCCAGCCAATGGTCCGGCTGCGCCCCAGGCTGGGGCGAGTCATCCACAAGCGGAGATGCAACAGGGGCATGCCCTGTTGACAACTCGTCCGCGCCGGGCGCGGGGCTGCGCCGGCCGGCCGGCGGCGTCGGGCGGCCGGCCAGATGGTGCAACGCAAAATGCGCCGAGCGCGCCCACGGGGGGCTGCGCAGGACTCGTTCGAAATCGACGGGGCGCACGAGGCGGCCGAACACGACGGGAGGGATCGCGCCGCCCGCGGCAGGTTCAGACCGCGAGACGCTTGCGGCCCTTGGCGCGACGGGCGTTGATGACGGCACGGCCGCCGCGCGTCTTCATGCGCACGAGAAAGCCGTGGGTGCGGGCCCGGCGGACCTTGGATGCTTGGTAGGTGCGTTTCATTTTCGCGTGTCCAGTCGGGGCGGGCCCCGGGAAACCCGGCATTACAGCAAAAATCCTGTTCCCGGTCAACGAGTTAGGCCAAGCTGCCCAGGGAATTGCGGGGTTCCGCACGCGGCGCACAACTGTGGATAACCTCTTCCGCGCCGGTCCCGCATGGGTACAATCCGCGCGCTCCCAGAAGAACTTTTCCACAGCATGAGCGCCGACCTGTGGCAGCGCGGCTGCGAACGACTCGCCGCCGAACTGCCCGAGCAACAGTTCAACACCTGGATCCGCCCGCTGCCACCTGCCGAGATCACCGAGCAGGGTGAGGCCGGCGCGGTCGCGACGGTGCGCGTGCCCAACCGCTTCAAGCTCGACTGGATCCGCAACCAATACGCCGGGCGCATCGAGACCGTGCTGTCGGAACTGGCCGGCAAGCCGGTGCGCCTGGACGTGACGCTCGCGCCGCGCGACGGCGCCGCCACGCCCCGGGCCATGCCGCTGCACGGCGCGGCACCGGTCGCCATCGGCCAGGTGATCGCCACCGGCGGCCTGAACGGCCACGCGCATGCGCCGGCCACCGCCGCGCCGAAGAGCACACCTTCCGCAGCCGCAGCCGGCTCCCCGGCCGGGCGCTCGCGGCTGAACGCCTCGCTGACCTTCGACACCCTGGTGCCGGGCCGTGCCAATCAGATGGCGCGTACGGCCGCGCTGCACGTGGCCGGCGCCCCGGGGCAGATGTACAACCCGCTGTTCATCTACGGCGGCGTGGGCCTGGGCAAGACGCACCTGATCCACGCCGTCGGCAACGCGCTGCTGGCCGACCGGCCCGATGCGCGCGTGCTGTACCTGCACGCCGAACAGTTCATCACCGACGTCGTGCGCAACTACCAGCGCAAGACCTTCGACGAGCTG
>JAHBZL010000050.1 GCA_019635485.1 Piscinibacter sp.
ACGCGGCGGTGGAGGCGGCACGCGCCGGCGAGCAGGGGCGCGGGTTCGCCGTGGTCGCCGCCGAGGTGCGCAGCCTGGCGCAGCGTTCCGCGACCGCGGCGCGCGAGATCAAGGCGCTGATCAGCAGCAGCGTCGAACGCGTCGAGGCGGGTTCCCGCCTGGTCGGTGCGGCCGGCGAGTCGATGCAGGACATCGTCGGCAGCGTGCGGCGGGTGAGCGACATCATCGGCGAGATCAGCACCGCCGCCACCGAGCAGAGCTCGGGGCTGGTGTCGGTCAACCAGTCGGTCAACAAGCTCGACGAGATGACGCAGCAGAATGCCGCGCTGGTCGAGCAGAGCGCCGCGGCGGCCTCCAGCCTCAGCGAGCAGGCGCAGCGCCTGTCGCAGGCGGTGCGCCAGTTCGACGTATCGCCTCGGTTGACGGCCTGAGTCAGGCGCGTCGATCGGGCCGCGATCGGTGATCCAGCCCGATGACATGATCTGGAGGCATCCCATCCCGGCCTGCACCCCCTGCGGCTTCCCCTTATAGTGGCCTCGCAGGCGAGCCGTTCGCCGCGACACATGACGCTGGAGAATGCCGCTTCCCCTGGTGCGCCTGACGGGCCTGGACCTGATCCGGGGCTTCGTTGCCGCCGGTCGCCGCATGAGCATCACGCTCGCCGCGCAGGATCTCTGCCTGACGCAGTCGGCCATCAGCCGCCAGATCCACGCCCTCGAGCTGCAGGTCGGCGCCAGGCTCTTCGTGCGCGGCTACCGCTCGATCAGCTTCACGCCGGAGGGTGAGCGCCTGTTCCGGATCGCCGATGCGTCGATCCAGCAGTTGCAGGACATCCTGGGCACGCTCACGCCGTCCCGCGAACGGCTGCCGGTGACCATCACCGCGAGCATCGGCGTGACCGCCCTCTGGCTGCTGCCCCGGCTGACCACGCTGCAGCAGCAGTACCCGGACATCGATGTCCGGGTGGCAGCCAACAACAAGAACCTGGACCTGCGGACGGAAGGAGTCGACCTGGCGCTCCGGTACTGCCGCCAATCGACCGCGCCCCAGGGGGCGATCCGGCTGTTCGGCGAGAAGGTGGTTCCGGTGGCGCACCCTTCGCTGGCGGTCGGGCCGCTGGCCTCGCCGAGCGGCGTCACCGCGCATGTGCTGCTGGAGTTCGACGACCCGATCCGGCCCTGGCTCCAATGGGGCGATCGGCTGGCGGCGCTCGGCACCCCGCCGCCGAAGCCGAAGGGGATCCTGCGCTTCAACCAGTACGACTCGGTGATCCAGGCCGCCGTCGCGGGGCAAGGCATCGCGCTCGGGCGCTGGGCCCTGGTCGCGCCGATGCTGGCGGACGGCCGACTCGTGCCCGTCGAGGACCAGCCGGTCACGGTCGAGTCGGAACACGGCTACTGGCTCATCCAGGCCAGCGACGAACCGCGCGCGGACGTCCGCACGGTGGTCGACTGGATCCTCGCGGAATCGCGGCAATCGTCCTAGCGCCCGAGCGCCGAACACAGGCTCCACAGGTTCGCCACGGCGAGCTGTGCCGCCGGCGAGGCGTACCCGAGCAGCCCCAGCCACGCGAGCAGGAACACGCCCGCCCCCACCACGCTCCACAGCAGTCCGCGAACAAGGGCCGGCGGCGGGCGGATCATGCGGGAACGGCCTCGAACCGGTGCTCGATGGAGCGGTCGCGGATCGGCAGGTTCAGGACGATCGATGCCAGGCCGAGCGCGATCGCGATGCCCCACATCAGGCCGTACGACTGCGTCGCGTCGTAGACGAGCCCGCCGAGCCAGGCGCCGAAGAAGCCGCCGAGCTGGTGACCGAGGAACACCAGCCCGAACAGGGTCCCGATGTACCGCACGCCGAAGATCTGCGCGATGACCCCGTTCGTGAGCGGCACCGTTCCCAGCCACGTCGCCCCCATGACCAGCGCGAACAGGTACAGGCTCGTCGTGCTCAGCGGCAAGGCGACGAAGGCCACCATGGCCGCCGTCCGCAGCGTGTAGACGAGCGACAGCAGGTACTTCTTGCGATAGAAGTCGCCCAGCCGGCCGCAGACGTAGGTCCCGATCGCGTTCGCCAGCGCGATGATGGCGATGGCATTCACGCCGGCGCTCGTGTCCAGCCCGGCATCCTTCAGGTAGGCCGGCAGGTGCGCGCCGAGAAACGCGAGCTGGAAGCCGCAGCTGACGAAGCCGAGGTTGAGGAGCCAGAACCCGCTGTGGCGCATCGCGGCCCGGACCACCGGCCCCACCGGGGGCGCCGCGCGACCCGCGGCATCCGCCGCCGGCGCGCGCCGGTCCGAGAGCACCCAGGCAGCGCCACCGCACAGCATCGTCAGCACCGCGAGGACCTGCAGCGTCGCCGACCATCCGATGGACCCGATGCCGATCTGGGCGGCCGGCACGAGCAGGAACTGGATGAAGCCCCCGATGCCGCCGGCCACGCCCTGCGCCGTGCCGCGCCGTTCGGGCGGGACCAGGCGCGACAGCCCGCCGTAGACGACGGCGAACGTCGTCGCGGTGAGGGCCACCCCGACCACCAGGCCCGTCCCGGCGACCAGGACCCCGGTCGAGCCCGCCACCGCCTCGACCACCAGACCCACGGCATACAGCAGGCAGCCCGCGGCGATCACCCGCCCGGTGCCGAACCGGTCCGCCAGCAGCCCGGTGACCGGCTGCAGCAGCCCCCACACCAGCACCTGCAGGCCGAGCGCGAAGGAGAAGGACTCCCGGCCCCACCCCTTCTCCGCGAGCAGCGGAAGCATGAACAGCCCCTGGACGTGCCGGGCCCCCATCGCCATGCCCACGACGAGGCCGGCGCACAGCACCAGGGCCAGGTAAGGCGATGGCCCGCCGGCCTTCTTCGATGCGATCGGTGTCAGTGTCATGCGGCTCCCGTGCGGCGCTCCTCGGCCGCCAACGGCGGCGGCGAGGGTCTCGGCATTGGATGCCGCGGCCGCACCCTCCTCAAGCAATCGTTTTTCATCGCCGCATGCGCCGCCAGAATGCGATGCGCCATGGTGCCGGCTAGCCGATCACCAGCACGACCGACAGCGCCAGCGCGCTGCCCATCGCGACATTGAAGATCCGCGAGCGCCGGGCATCGGTCAGCCACTGCCGCAGCAGGGTCCCGAAGACGAGCCACACGGCGCAGCTGGGCGCCGCGGCCAGCGAGAACACGGCCGCCATCGTGGTCGCCCGCAGCGCGGGCTCGCCGCCGATGGCCATGCCGTAGGTGCTCGCGGCGCTGATGCAGACGATCCAGGATTTCGGATTGATCCACTGGAACGCGACGGCCGGCCAGAAGCCGACCGGAGGCGAAGCGCCCAGATCGCCCAGGGGCGGGGCACTCGCGACCGTCCAGGCCAGCCACAGCAGGAAGACCGCACCGGCGCCCCTGAGCAGCACGAGCAGCCCGGGAAGCGTCTGCACCAGCCCGCCCAGTCCGAGGTTCGCGGCACCCATCATCAGCGCCATGCCGACCACGACCCCGGCCAGGCACTTCAACCCGCCGACGATCCCGGCCCGCGCGCCGGCCACCATCACCATGACGACGCTCGGCCCGGGCGTCACCGCCGCGACGACCGCGAAGACGAAGAATGCGATGATCTGCTCGGTCTGCATGCGTGGCGGCGCCGTGGCGTGTCCGTTGTCGATGCAGGCCTTTTGGCATGCCGGCGATGCAACGTCTTGAACGATCTGGCGGAGGAGCCACCGCGGGGGACTGGATGGTCCGGCGCCCGGCCGCGCAGAGCGGCATCGAGTTCCTGCGCGCCGGGCTCACGCTCAACCACTTCAGCCGCCATCGGCACGACACCTACACGATCGCGGTGACGGAGCAGGGTGTGCAGGAGTTCGGCTTCCGGGGCGCGGTCCACCGGAGCCTGCCGGGCCAGGTGGTCATCCTGCACCCCGACGAGCTGCACGACGGCCGACCCGCCACGCCCGAAGGCTTCACGTTCAGGAGCCTGTACGTCGCGCCGGGGCTCGTCGCAGACACGCTTCGGCAACTGACCGGCCGCGTCCGGACGCTCCCGTTCGCGCGCACCCCGGTGGTCTCGGACGCCCACCTCGCGCGCAGGCTCTGGCACGCCTGCACCGGGCCCCTCGCGCCGCTGGAGGAAGTGGACCTGCTGCGCGCTGTCTGCGGCGCCCTGCTCCGGCACGCCGGCGATGCCGTGCCCGCCTCCCGGCGGACGGACCTAAGCGATGCCGCCTTCGCCCGGGCCCGCGAATACCTCGACGCGCACTTCCAGCACGCCGTGGACGCTGCCGCACTCGAGACCATCTGCGGGGAAAGCCGCTACACCATCGCCGAGGGGTTCAGGCGCAGGCAGGGCACGACCCCGCATCGCTACCTGCTGATGCGTCGGCTCGACTTCGTGCGCTCGAGGCTGCGCAGCGGTGCCTCGCTGGCCGAGCTGGCGGCGGAGGCGGGGTTCGCCGACCAGTCGCACATGACGCGGCACTTCAAGGCGGCCTTCGGACTCACGCCGGCGATCCACGCGAAGCTCACCCGGGACGACGGGCGCGACGGAACCCGGTGATCCGCGCGGAAATGAAAACGGGGCGCCCGGCTCCCGCCGAACGCCCCGCAACCGGCCGAGCCGAAGCTCAACCCTTCACGCACACCACCTGCTTCAAGGTGTGCACCACGTCGACCAGCTCGCGCTGTGCTTCCATCACGGCGTCGATGTCCTTGTAGGCCGCGGGCGTTTCGTCGATCACGTCCTTGTCCTTGCGGCACTCGACACCTTCGGTCGCGGCGCGGTGGTCGGCCAGCGTGAAGCGGCGCTTGGCCTCGCCACGGCTCATCACGCGGCCGGCACCGTGCGAGCAGGACTCGAACGATTCCGGGTGACCCTTGCCGCGCACGATGTAGCTGCGCGCGCCCATGCTGCCGGGGATGATGCCCAGCTGCCCGGCCTTCGCGCTCACCGCGCCCTTGCGGGTCACGTACACGTCCTCGCCGAAGTGGTGCTCGCGGCTCACGTAGTTGTGGTGGCAGTTCACCGCCTCGACGTGGCTCTGGAAGTTCTTGCGGATCACCGTCTTCGCGGCCTCGATCACGCGCTTCATCATCACCTCGCGGTTGATGGCGGCGAACTTCTGCGCCCAGCCCACGGCGCGCACGTAGTCGCCGAAGTAGCGGCTGCCTTCCTCGAAGTAGGCCAGGTCACGGTCCGGCAGGTTGGCCTGCTGGCGCATCGCGTCCTGCTTCGCCAGCTCGATGAACATCGTGCCGATGAAGTTGCCCACGCCGCGCGAGCCCGAGTGCAGCATGAACCACACGAAGCCCGCCTCGTCCAGGCAGACCTCGATGAAGTGGTTGCCGGTGCCCAGCGTGCCCAGGTGCTGGATGTGGTTGGTCTTCTCCAGCTTGGGGTAGTCGCGGCACAGCGCCTTGAACTCGGGCTCCAGCTGCGCCCAAGCGGTGTTCACCGAGCCCGGCGCCTTCTGCCATGCGCCCGGGTCGCGGCTCCCGGGCTGGCGGCCGTGCGGCACCGCGCGCTCGATGGCCGAGCGCAGCGGGCCCAGGTTGTCCGGCAGGTCCTGCGCCGTCAGCGTGGTCTTGCAGGCGATCATGCCGCAGCCGATGTCCACGCCCACCGCGGCCGGGATGATGGCCTTGATAGTCGGGATCACCGAGCCCACCGTGGCGCCGATGCCGAAGTGCACGTCCGGCATTGCCGCGATGTGCCTGAAGACGATGGGCAGGCGCGCGGCGTTCTGCAGCTGGCGCTTCGCCTCGTCCTCGACGGGCACGCCGCGCGTCCACATCTTCAGCGGCACGCCGCCGGGGACGTCTTCGTGGATGTGGTTGGGTTCCATGATGTCATTCTCCTTGCACGGAAGGCGCGATCACGCGACGTGCAGCGGACCGCGCTTGATGCGCTTGCCCACACGTTCGATGCGGCGCCAGCCGCTGTTGTCGTTCAGGGTGATCCAGCGCCGTTCCTCGGCGCGGTAGAACCAGTCCTTGTCCTGTTGGTAGTAGACCTGGGCGTCCGCGGACTCCCAGATGTTGACGATCTCGTTGCTGTGCGCATGCACTTCGTCGAAATCGGTGGTCGCCTTCTGGCCCATCTCGCTGTAGCACGCGTTCAGCTGCAGCAGGAGCGCGTTGACGTCGGCCGGCATGCGCTCGGCGTGCAGGCCGATCTTCACCGCTTCGTCGAGCAGGATCGGGTAGCTGTGCGAAGGGTACTTGCCGTTCAGCGCCGTGGAAATGGCCTCGGCCTTCGCCGCGTCGGCGATGTGGTACGCCAGCAGCTCGCGGCACAGCATGATCGACAGCGATTCCGCACGGTCCACCGCGCCGATGACCAGCGGGTGCACGTACTGGAACAGCGACTTGTAGGCGTTCTCCGGCTCCGCGTTGCCCTGGCCCTGCTGGTCGCGCCACAGCTTGATGACGCGCTGCAGTTCGTTCAGGCTGACGCTGACGCGGTCGTTGTCGCGGTCCACCGGCGAGAGCGCGTGGTTCAGCGACGTGTCCACCGCGGTCAGGTAGGCCGTCGGGCCCATCTGGATGCCGTCGGCACCGAGCGCGATCATCGTCGCGGCCGACGCGCACTCCAGCGGCACCAGCGCCACCAGCCGTCGGCAGTGCTGCCGCAGCAGGTTGACCAGGCGCAGCGAGACCTGGCCGCTGCCACCGTCCGACTTGACGAACAGGTGGATCGTCTCGTGCTGGCCCAACCGCTCGAGCACGTGGTACAGCGCGAGCACGTCGGAGTGGCACACCGAGCCGCGCGAGCCGTTCCAGTAGGCGACCAGCGGGCCGCCCAGACGCGCCGACAGCCTGGCGATCAGTGCCTGCGTCTGGCTGAAAAGCACCGGCGGCTGCTTGACCTTGATCTCGATCGCCGGCAGTTGTTCGTTCTTCATGATGATGCCTTCGTTGAGGGGCGCCCCGGCCGTGCGCGTGGCACGGCCGGGGCGGGCGCTCAACGCAGCTTCACCAGCCCGTTGAGCACCTGGTCCAGACCTCCGAACACGGAGATCTTGTCGATGCGCTCGGCCACGCGTTCCAGCGTCTCGAGCTCCTTGAGCCGCAGGGCGACGGGGTTGTCCTCCATCACCTTGGCGGTGTTCAGCAGCGAACGGGTCGCCGCCGTCTCCTCGCGCCGACGGATCACGTTGGCCTCGGCCGACTTGCCGGCCTCGACCACCTGGGCGAGGATGGTCTTCATCTCGCCCGGCAGCACGATGTCCTTCACGCCCACGCCGTCGAGCTGCAGACCGTAGTCCGCGAGCTTCGCCTTGACCTGGGCGGTCACGACCTCGTCGATCACCGTCTTGTTCTCGAGCAGCTCGTCGAGCGAGCGGGTGCCCACCGCGGCGCGCAGGCCGAACTGCAGCTCGCGGTACAGGTGTTCCGCGGGCTTGGCCAGTTCCTTGTAGGCCTTCAGCACATCGGCCGGGGTGGGGTACCGCCAGGTGGCCGACAGGTTCAGCCGCAGTGCGACCTTGTCGCGGGTCAGGATCTCCTGGCCCGTCACCTCGAGCGCCTGCAGCCGCAGGTCCACGAGTTCAACCGCCACGTTGCGGTTGAACTTCCAGAACGCATACGAGCCGGCCGCGAGCAGCCGTTCGACCTTGCCGTCGATCCACAGGATGCCGGCGCCGTGATCGGGCACCTGCACCTGCAGCACGCCGGCCAGGCCCTGCACCGCGCGCTGGCGCAGCTGCGTCTGCACGAGCCGCGCCACCAGCGCGGCCGGCACCTCGGCCGACGCGCTGACGTCGATGACCTCGACCTGCACATCGACCAGGCCCTTCCAGTACAGGCGCCGGGTGGCCGGCGCGAGCACCTCGACCAGCACGCCGTTCTCGCTGCGCAGGCCGACCTGGTTCTCGGTCAGCTCGACGCGCACGAACTCGGCCGCGACCACCTCGGGCTCCCTGGCCATCAGGTAGTCGGCCAGGCCATGGGTGAACGCCGGCGCTTCGAGGGCGAAGAGCTCCACGCGCAGGGTGTCGAGGCCGGCGAACAGCCAGTGCGTGCCGGGTTGCAGCACGCGCTCGAAATCGCCATTGCGCAGCAGCAGGCCGCGCTCGTTCTTCTTCACGGTGACACGCTTGAACTTCATGGGTGTTCTCCTTCTTGAAGCGTGTGTTGAAAAGGGTGCCGTTACAGCAGCGGCCGCGGACGACGAATGCCTGGGCCCGGAGCCACGGTGCGCGTTGGCCGCCTCTCCATCGGAATGGCAACCTCGGCTGGCCGTGGATGCGAAGCCCCGCCTGCTCGACGCTCGGGCAGCCGCCGCTGATGCACGGTCGGGCCGTCATGGCAACGGCCCTCGGTGCACGTTCGGCGGTGGTCTTTCGACCGTTCTTGGAGGTTGGAACGGGAGTCGAACCCGCGACCTACGCATTTGCAGTGCGTTGCTCTGCCACTGAGCTACCAACAATGGCGGTGAAGCCGGGAGTCGAACCCGGACCCTTGCGGGCCACCGATGCGTCACCAATCCTTCGCTTCCGGCAAGGCGGCATGTGCGGCACCCACGGACGGATCCGGGTGCCGCACACCGGCGGGGTTCACGAACCCCAGGCCTGTGAGCGTTTGCCTTCCACGATGGACTCTGGGGCGCCCGAGCCTCGTCAGCTCAGGCGCGATCCGATCCGCGACGACCGGGGCAGGCGCGCGGCCAGCCACTCGTGCACGTCCGCGCGGATGTGCCGGCCTTCGAGCAGGAAGTCCTCGAAGCGGCTCGGCACGTACGGCAGGTACACCAGCGGCATGCCGGCTTCCTCCGGCGTGCGGTCGGCCTTGCGGCCGTTGCACGCGCCGCAGGCGGTGACCAGGTTCATCCAGGTCCAGCCGCCGCCGCGCGATTCCGGCAGGACGTGTTCACACTGCAGTTCGCGCTCGTGGAAGCGCTGGCTGCAGTAGGCGCACGTCATCCGGTCGCGACGGAACAGCTTGAGCTTGCTGAACGCCGGCACGACGTCGAACAGGTTGACCCTCGACGAGCCATGCAGCGCCATGATCGGATGCACATCGATCACCGATTGCCGGCCGCGCGCGACGTTGAAGCCGCCACGCAGCGTGGCCAGCGGGCCGCTCCCGTCGACCCACGCCACCGAGCCCGTGGCCACGTGGACGGCCGCATGCTCGAGCGAGATCCACGCCTGCGGCGTGCCCTGGATGTCGAGTTGCAGCACGTGGCTGTGGTGTTGGTGGTGCATGGGCGGCCTCCTTTCGCGGCCAAGGTGTGGATGAACGGGGTCGTCCGGGTGGACTGGAATCTCGTCCGAGGTGGGCACGGTCCACCGACCGTCGCCTCATGACGGCGCCGCTCTGCCGCTGAGCTACCGGACTCTTGTTGGTCCCCCCGGTCCGAGTCGAACGGACATGCCCTGCGGGCTCCGGCTTCTGAGACCGGTGCGTATGCCATTTCCGCCACGAGGGGGTGATGCTGGTGCATGGAGGTTCCATGCGCTTGGGGGTGACCGGCCGGAGTCGAACCGGCACCGGCGGGGCCACATCCCGCAGCTCTGCCATTGAGCTACGGTCACGCCCAAGCACACGCGACCACTCACCGCAGCGCGATGCCGCGCGCCTTGGCCCAGCGCTCGACCACGTGGCGCTCGTCCACGTGCGCCAGCCGATTCCCGAGCCCGCGCACCTGGACCGCCCGGTGTTGCTGGTCGACCTCGATGGTCAGCAGGCGGTCGATCCGGTCCTTCGTGCAGCGCCGCAGCGACCAGATCGACGCATTCCCGGCAATGCACTTGCCTGCGTAGGTCGACACGCAGTGACGCATCGCCCGGCTTTCCATCACCAGGTCCTCGGCCTGCTTCAGCTGGCGGACGACGAAGCGCTCACCCTTGGCTTTGGCGTCCTTGGACGAGGGCACCCATTCCCAATCGGCGAGCGGCGAACCCGGCCACGCCGCATCGGCCGCCCAGGCGTGTGCACCGCGTCCGTGGGCCCGGCGCCGCATCGCCTCGATGCGCTCGATGGCCGCGATGTCGTGGTGCCACTCGTGCATGCGGCGAATCAGGGCGGGCAAGGTGCGGCCCTCCAGGCTGTAGCCGGGATCACGCCGCCGGCATTCGGCCAGGTAGTCGCACAGGTCGTCGATCGTTTCCGCCGTTGCCGGGTTGGCGCAGAAGAACCGCACCACGGTCCGCCAGAACTCGATCTCTCCACGCGGCGCGCGGGCAATCTTCGAGCGTGCGATGCGCAGGGCCATCGCGTTGTCGACGGCGTAGGAGCGCGCAATGGCTTCCCAGAAGGCTTCGTCGAAGCCCAGGCCGGCCGACGGATGGAGGAAGGCGTGAACTTCCTTGCGCGTCAACCAGTTGCCGGCGCCCGCCTTGTAGAGCGAGCCACCGCGCGCCGCCGTGACGTACCACTGCCTGCGCAGACGGACTTCGTCAGCGCCGAGCCCCGTGTCATCGATCCAGATGCGCTCGAGCATCGCGGGTACCGGATACAGCGCGAAGAGATGGCGCGCCGCGGCCAGACGCAGGCGCGCGGCGTCGCGCGTCTTCATCTGCGGATGCCAGGACTGGGGATCGCGCATCACTTCGCCGGAGAAGCCGCGCTCGGCCTCTTCGATCGCCTGGCTGAAGTCCGGCACGGGCCGTGCGCGGCGCACCACGCGGCGAAGCGCGGCATCGCAGAGTTCAATGCGTTCGCGCTCGGCGTCCTGCCTGCGCTGGATCATCGAGCGTTTCATGATGAATCGAGTGGGTTGAAGAGGATGAGAAGTGAACTTGGTTTCGGTGGTGGCCATCCGCGTAGCGCTCTGAAACCAGCTGAGCTCACGAGGTTCTGTCTGGTGCCGAGAGAGGGCTTCGATCCCCCGACGCACGCGCTTTCAACGCGCCGCTCTACCTGCTGAGCTATCTCGGCAAACTTCTCTGGCGCCTCGTGCGGGAGTCGAACCCGCGGCTTCCGGCTAGACAGGCCGGCACTCTGGCCACTGAGTTAACGAAGCAAACATTCCATCCGGTGACGGGTTCCGGCGCCGCCCAATCGTTGCGGCCGATTTCCACCCTCGAAGCGTGAGCTCGACAAGGGCTTCTTGAACTGGTGTCGCGTGCGGGATTGCTCGGGCTTGCGCCCTCGGCCTTCGGCCCGCGCCGGCGGCGCGTTCAACGCGCAAGTCCACTTCGGCTGTGCCCAAACGCGAGCATCCCGTCGGATGTGGTGTCTCGCTGCACGTGATCTGGCCAAGGACCGCGCACATCCCGGACCACCAACACCCTGTCGCGTGGCCTCGGAGTGCATGGACACACCCGAAGTGGGTTTGCCCCGGACGCATGGGCGTCCCTGCGGACGGCCATGCGCCTGGCAAACGGACTGCGCTTGCAGGCGCAGTCCTGGAGCGGATGACGAGTCTCGAACTCGTGGCCTCGGCCATGGCGTGGCCGCGCTCTGCCTGCTGAGCTACATCCGCAAAGGTGCAGGACGGACCGCCGGCCAGTACCGGGGTCGTCCTGCGGCAACTTGTTAAAGAGCATCCACCGCTGCCGGTGGCGGCGATCCATCGACCGCCGGGCCTGCGCCAACGCGCACGCCGGTTGAGGAGACAAACAAAAAGGCCCGGAACCTTGCAGTTTCCGGGCCTCTGCGAACAGAGTTTGGAAGGCGCGCGGCTAGGCGCTCCCTCCTCCCGGATTCAACGGACCCTCGCCCCGATCAAGGCCATAGCCCGTCGGAACGGCCCAGCACATCGCCACCGCCGCCAACGACGGGACGAACGCGACCAGGCCCTGCAAGGGTCGGTGGGTTCGAATGACGTTGCGCGCTTTCACGATGAGATCCTGTAGTTCGGTCGATGGCTCCTGGGAGCCGGTTTCTCGATGGGGGCGGACTGTAAAGAGTCTTTACCCCATCGTCAACCCCCGGCGACAATAGCGTCGTTCAACGTTGCTTCCATCACACGGCCCGTGTCCAACCCCACCCTGACGCGCAGGCAGAACGCGCTGTCCCTGTTCCAGGATTTCGCCGAGAAGGCGCTCGCCGCAGGTCATCCGCCCAAGGGTCTCGAACAGTCCTTCGCCGCGACGCTGCAGATCTCGCCGAGCATGTGGAGCCAGGTGAAATCGTCGCGGCCGATCGGCGACAAGCTCGCGCGTCAGATCGAGGCCCTGTCCGGCCGGCCGGCCGGCTGGCTCGATGTGGAACGCGCGAACGCGTCGCCATCGCCCGCCGAATCCGCCTTCCTCGAACTGGCCCTGGCCGCGTGGCGGGCGACGAACAGCGCCGGGCGCCGGGCATTGCGCGGACACCTGAAGGCGATCGTCGCTGCCGGGGCCTGACCGCCCGGCGCGCGGCCCGCACCTTCCCGACTCTCCACCCGGCAGGCGCCGGGCGCTGAAGCCGGAGCCGCCCCGGCGTCCCGGCCTATGCCACGACGATCCGCGGCCGTCCCTGCGCCGCGTCGACCCGGCCGATCACGGCGGCGTGCTCGAACCCGTGCACACGGAAGACACCGAGCACCTCGTCGACACTGTCGGGCGCACAGGCCACCAGCAGCCCGCCGCTGGTCTGCGGGTCGGTCAACAGCGCACGGTCCTCGGCGGCAAACCCGTCCGGCAGCACGACGTCGGCCCCGTAGCCGGCCCAGTTGCGGCCCGACGCACCGGTGACGAAGCCCTGCGCGGCCAGCCCACGCACGCCGGCCAGCTGCGGCACCGCGGCCCAGTCGATCTGCACCTCGCAGCGCGCGCCGCGCGCCATCTCGAGCGCGTGGCCGGCCAGGCCGAACCCGGTCACATCGGTCAGCGCATGCACGCCGGGCAGCGCCGCCAGGTCCGGCCCCGGCGTGTTCAGCCGCGTGGTGGAAGCGATCATCTGCGCATAGCCGGCTTCGCCGAGCGCCTCCTTCTTCAGCGCCGCGGACATCACGCCAACCCCCAGCGGCTTGCCCAGCACCAGCAGGTCGCCCGGGCGCGCGTCGGCGTTGCGCTTGACACGCTTCGGGTGCACCAGGCCGAGCGCGACCAGACCGTAGATCGCCTCCACCGAATCGATCGTGTGCCCGCCCGCGACCGGGATGCCGGCGGCCCGGCAGACCGAGGCCCCGCCCTCCAGGATGCGGCCGATGGTCTGCGTCGACAGCACGTTGATCGGCATGCCGACCAGGGCCAGCGCCAGGATCGGGCGACCGCCCATCGCGTAGACGTCGCTGATCGCGTTGGTGGCGGCGATGCGGCCGAAATCGTGCGGGTCGTCGACGATCGGCATGAAGAAGTCGGTCGTCGCGATCAAGGCCTGCTCTTCGTTGAGCTGGTAGACCGCCGCGTCGTCGGCCGTCTCGATGCCGACCAGCAGTTCCTTCGGCACCGGCATCGCGGCCGTGCCGCGGAGGATCTCTGACAGCACGCCGGGCGCGATCTTGCAGCCGCAGCCGCCACCGTGGGACAGCGAGGTCAGGCGCGGCTCGGCGGGCTTCTCGGGGGCGTTCATGAATGGGCTCCGGTGGGGCGGCAGTGGGTCAGCAGTTCGGCCAGCAGCCCGAGCAGCGCCTCGGATTCGCGCGCCGGGTCGAACAACGGTGCACGCAGGTCGCCCTGCGCACGCAGCCCCGGCAGCATAGCGGGCTCGTCGCGGGCCTGCCGCAGCAGCGCGGCCAGTGCGTGCGCGTCGCCGAGCGGGAACGTGCCCCGGTAGTCCGTCCCGAGCAGGCCGAGATTGCCGTCGATGTGCGAGGCCAGCACGGGCGTGCCGCTGCGCAATGCCTCGATCACCACATGGGCCCCGCCTTCCACGCGGCTCGCGTGCACCAGCACATGCGCGGCCTGGATGCGGCGCCGCGTGGCCTCGTGCGGCAGCCCCCCGAGCCATCGGTAGCGCGGACACTCTTCCGCCAGCGCGCGCGCTTCGGCGCCCAGCGCGGGGTCGAGCGCCATGCCGACGTGGTCGAGCAGGATGTCGTCGCGCGCCTGGAGCAGGCGCGCCGCCTGGAACCAGGTGCGCGGCGCCTTCTCGTCGCGCAGATGGCCCACCATCAGCGCACGCAGGTGGCGCGTGGCGCGCGCCAGCGGGTGGCGCGAGGAACAGGACTGCAGCAGCACGCGCGCCTTCGCGCGGTGCTCGGGCGGCAGCGCGCGCGGGCCGAGTTCGTTGAGGACCACCAGCCGGTCCGCCAGCGCGAGCGATCGCTGCGCGGCGGCGTCGACGGCAATGTCGCCGTACAGGTCGGTGCCGGTCAGCACCAGGACCAGCGGCCGCTGCGCCTGCGCGGCCCGCCAGGCGGCGACCGCCCCGGCCGAGCGCCGCGCGTGCAGTGCGATCAGCAGGTCGGCCTCGCCGCCGTCCCAATCGGCCGTGACGCGGACCCGGTAAGCTCCGGCCAGCATGCCGGCCCAGCGGTGAGCCGTCTGCCAGTTGCCGTTGTTGGCCTGCGCCAGCGCCGGCGTCACGATCACGAGTCGAGGACGATGCACGAAGCGAGCTTAGCCGGCGAAGCGGCACGCCGCGCGGATGCGCGCTGGCTCGCGCAGGCGCTGCAGTCGAGCCGTGCCGATACGCTGGCCACGTTCGCGGCCTACGAGGCGGCCCTGCCCGGGCTCGCCGTGCCCCGGCGCGAGACGCTCAACCCGCCGCTCTGGGAACTGGGCCACATCGGCTGGTTCCAGGAGTACTGGATTGCCCGCAATCCGGAGCGAGCCCGCGGCGCGGCTGCCGACCCGGAGGTTCCGCGCCGCGCGGGCCTGCGTCCGGACGCCGATGCGCTGTACGACTCCGGCAAGGTGGCCCATGCGACGCGTTGGGCGCTGCCGCTGCCCGATGCACGCGCCACCCGCGCCGACCTGCAGGCCCAGCTCGAGACCACGCTGGCGCTGCTGGAACATGCCGGTGAAGACGACGCGGCGCTGTACTTCTTCCGCCTCGCCCTGCTGCACGAGGACATGCATCACGAGGCCGCGCTGTACATGGCCCGTGCGCTCGGCGTGCCGGTCGTCGACCCGCGCTGGCAGGCCTCGCCGCTGCCCGCGCCGGGACACGAACTGGCCTTCGATCCCGCGGCGTGGACGCTCGGCGCCGACGGGCCCGGCTTCGTGTTCGACAACGAGCGCGCTGCGCATCGGGTGGACCTGCCCGCCACCCGGATCGACCGCCAGGTGCTGCGCTGGGCAGAGTACCTGCCGTTCGTGCAGGCTGGCGGCTACGGGCGGCCGCACTGGTGGAGCGCCGCCGGATGGGAATGGCTGGCCGGGAACGCCCCCGCGGCCTCGCGCTGGGACGGCCTCGACCCCGCCGGGCCGGCCTGCCACCTCAGCGCCTTCGAGGCCGAGGCCTGGTGCCGCTGGGCCGGCCGGCGCCTGCCGAGCGAAGCCGAGTGGGAGCGCGCGGCCCTGGAACGCCCGGCCGAGTTCGCGTGGGGGCAGGTATGGGAGTGGACCGCCAGTTCCTTCGCGCCCTACCCCGGGTTCGCGCCGCATCCCTACCGCGACTACTCGGCGCCCTGGTTCGGCAGCCGGCGGGTGCTGCGCGGCGCGTCGCACCTGACGCAGCCGCGCCTGCATCACCCGCGCTACCGGAACTTCTTCCCGCCGCACCGGCACGACATCGCGGCCGGCTTCCGCAGCTGCGCGCTTTGAGACACGCGCTGCGGCGCCTTGTTCGGGGACACATTGATTGACCACCCGTTCCGGGTAGCCCGGCTTGCCCGCGGCGGCGAAAGGCGACACTATCGACCGCAAACCCGCATCGAGACCCGATCGCCATGACGCACCGACTCGGCCCGTGGGGCCTCTCCCTCCTCTCGCTGCTCGCCTGCGCGGGTGCCCCCGCGCAGAGCGCGACGCCGCCTTCGGAAATGGCCAAGGCCGCCGAGCGCTGCGAATCCGAGGTGGCGGAAACGATCCGCCGCATCCGTGGCAAGGCCGCGCAGGAGGTGCAGTTCATCGCCGGCCGGCGCGTGCTGACGCCGGCCACCGACGACGAGACCAGCGTGCGCGGCGAAGGCCGCTACCGGGCCGGCAGCGGCGACGCGGTGCCCTTCACGTACAGCTGCGCCTACAACTCGGCCAACGACAGCACCTCCGGCGCGCTGTTCCGCGACGTGCCGGTGCAGCGCGCGGCGGCGGCCGAGAAGGCCTTCGAGCCGGACCTGACCAACATCTCTCCCGAGGCCTGCGAGAGCGCCGCGGCCAACTCGCTGAAGTCCAAGCACCCGCGCGTCGGCCGCATCGTCTTCGGCTCCGACTCGCGGCGCATGCAGCCCGGCGCCAACGGCCTCGTGCAGCTCGCCGGCCAGGGGGCGGTGCAACGCGCCGCGGGCATGAACGCCACGCCGTTCGCGTATCAGTGCGAGGTGAATCCGCGCACCGGCCGGGTGGTCGGGATCCACACCAGCGACTGATCCTCGCGCGCACGGCGTTCGAGCAGCTCGCGCCACGGGCGCAGGCGTGACGCGGGCGCGTGCACGGCCTCGCCCGCCCCGCGCCGCAGGTCATGCAGGTCCAGGCTGAACACCGGCTCCAGGTCGGGCCGCAGCGCGAGCGGCAGCGCAAAGGGGTTCAGGTTGTCGAGCACCCGCGGCGCCGCGTTGCCGGCCCGCGCCCAGGCCACCAGGTGCGGGCGCGCCAGGCCGGGCGTGTCCGCCGGCCGGACCACCGTGTAGAGCACACGCGCGGCGCGGGGGTCATGACCGGCGGCAAGCAGCGCGAAGTACTTCAGGACGGCGAACGCACGGCAATCGCCGTGACCCCGCGCCAGCACCTCGCCGGGTGTCCGCCAGTCCTGGCGCTGCGGGTCGGGCGCTTCCTCGATCAAGCGGTTCACCGCGACATTGATCATCTCGATGCGCCCCGCCGCGTCCGCTTGCGCCGCCTGCACGACGAGGCGCTGGAAGCGCTGCCGCCGGTCCTGCGCACCGTCCGCGGACGCCCACGCGGCCAACGCCGGCGGCAGCCCGCAAGCCAGCACCGGGCAGACACGGAGGAGGGTTCGGCGCTGCATCGCTCGGGCAGCCCCGCGCGGGGGCCCGCCGACCGCGACTGTGAGCCACATCCGGCCCATGGGCTAGCAGCCTCCTTGAGTGGCACTGCAGTAATTTATGGGCACTCGACAAACGGCGCGGCTGAGCGCACGCTAGGCGGCCTGCCGAACTGGTCCGACATGCCCTACGCCCAACGCAACTCCCACGGCGAGATCGTGAGCCTGTTCCGCTCGCCGCAGCCCGACGCCACCGAGTACGTCGAGGCCGGCGACGCGGAGGTGATCGCCTTCCTGCGCGGCGAACTCGAGGGCGACGGCTTCGGGCGCCTCGATGCCGGCTTCGTGCGCGTGCTCGAAGACCTGCTCGACCTGATGATCGAGCGCCACCTGCTGATCCTGACCGACCTGCCGCCGGAAGCGCAGGCCAAGTGGCTGGCACGCAAGCAGTTGCGGGCGGAGACTCATTCCGCGCCCAGCCCGTTGCCGGACACGGGCTTCGCCGACGTGATCGACGACACCGGGTTCGGCAAGCTCTGAGCTGCCGCGGCCTGTCAGTTGACGGGCGTCAGTTTCGCGACCGACAGCGCGAGCCACTTCATGCCGTGGCGGCCGAAGTTGACCTGCGCGCGTGCGTCCTCGCCGCTGCCCTCGAGCGTCACGATCACGCCCTCGCCGAACTTGGTGTGGAACACGCTCTGGCCGATCCGCAGGCCGTTGCCGCCTGACGCCGCCTTCGCGGCCGCCGGGTAGCTGGCCGCCGGCCGCGGCGGCACGCGCCCGGCGCCGACGATCGACCCCAGGCCCGAGCCGCGCGACCAGGCGTCCTGGTACTGGCGCGCGAACCCCGAGCCGAAGCCCTGGTGGCGCGGCGTGATCCACTTCAGCGCGGCCTCGGGCAGTTCGTCGAGGAAGCGGCTCTTGACGTTGTAGCGGGTCTGGCCGTGCAGCAGGCGCGTCTGGCTGAAGCTCAGGTACAGGCGCTTGCGGGCGCGCGTGATCGCCACGTACATCAGGCGCCGTTCTTCCTCCAGGCCGTCGCCGTCGGAGAGGCTGTTCTCGTGCGGGAACAGGCCCTCCTCCAGGCCGGTGATGAACACCGCGTCGAACTCCAGCCCCTTGGCGGAGTGGATCGTCATCAGCTGGATAGCGTCCTGCCCGGCCTGGGCCTGGTTGTCGCCGGCCTCCAGCGAGGCGTGCGTCAGGAAAGCCGCCAGCGGCGACATGATCTCGCCGGTTTCCGCATCGGGCACCGGAGCGGGCCCGGCGGCGGCACCGCCCTGCTCGTCGACCGGCAGCGCGACCGCGTCGCGCCCGAAGCCCTCCTGCGTCACGAAAGCCTCGGCCGCGTTGATCAGTTCCTCCAGGTTCTCGAGCCGCTCCTTGCCTTCCTTCTCGGTCTTGTAGAAGTCCACCAGGCCGCTGGCGTGCAGCATGTGCTCGATGATCTCGCGCAGCGTCAGGCCGCGTGTCGCCTCCCGCATCGCGTCGACCAGCCCCACGAAGGCGGCGAGGTTGGCGCCGCCCTTGCCGGGCACGGCCGCGACGCTCTGCGCGAGGCTGCGGCCCGAGCTCCGCGCCGCGTCCTGCAGCAGCTCGAGCGTGCGTGCGCCGATGCCGCGCGCCGGGAAGTTGACCACGCGCAGGAAGCTGGTGTCGTCGTTGGCGTTCTCGACCAGTCGCAGGTAGGCCAGCGCATGCTTGATCTCGGCGCGCTCGAAGAAGCGCAGGCCGCCGTACACCTTGTACGGGATGCCGGCATTGAACAGCGCACTCTCCAGCACCCGGCTCTGCGCGTTGCTGCGGTACAGCAGCGCGATCTCGTGGCGCGGCAGGCCCTCGCGGTGCAGTTGCTGCGCCTCGTCGACGAACCATTGCGCCTCGGCGAAGTCGCTGGTCGACTCGTACACCCGCACCGGCTCGCCGGGACCGGCCTCCGTGCGCAGGTTCTTGCCCAGGCGCCGCTCGTTGTGCGAGATCAGCTCGTTGGCCGCGTCCAGGATGTGGCCGTACGAGCGGTAGTTGCGCTCCAGCTTGATGACGTTCTCGACGCGGAACTCGCGCTCGAAGGCCGCCATGTTGCCGACCTGCGCACCGCGGAAGGCGTAGATGCTCTGGTCGTCGTCGCCGACGGCGAACACCGCGGTCGGCTCGCGCCCGGGGCTGCCGCCGGGCGGGCCGGCGAACATCTTCAGCCAGGCGTACTGCAGCTTGTTGGTGTCCTGGAACTCGTCGACGAGGATGTGCCGGAAGCGCCGCTGGTAGTGCTCGCGCAGCGCCGCGTTGTCGCGCATCAGCTCGTAGGTGCGCAGCAGCAGTTCAGCGAAGTCGACCACGCCTTCGCGCTGGCACTGCTCCTCGTAGCCCTGGTACACCTGCACCATCACGCGCGTCATCTCGTCGCGGATCTCGACGTCCTGCGGCCGGTGCCCGTCCTCCTTCTGCCCGGCGATGAACCAGGTCACCTGCTTCGGGACGTAGCGTTCCTCGTCCAGGTTCATCGACTTGATGACGCGCTTGACCGCCGACAGCTGGTCGGCCGAGTCCAGGATCTGGAAGCCCTGCGGCAAGGCGGCCAGCTTCCAGTGCGCGCGCAGGAAGCGGTTGCACAGGCCGTGGAAGGTGCCGATCCACATGCCGCGCACCGGCAGCGGCAGCATCGCCGCCAGCCGCGTCAGCATCTCCTTGGCGGCCTTGTTCGTGAAGGTCACGGCCAGCACGCCGCCGGGCGAGACCATGCCGTGGCTGATCAGCCAAGCGATGCGGGTCGTGAGCACACGCGTCTTGCCGGAACCCGCACCGGCCAGGATCAGCGCCGGGCGCGCCGGCAGCGTGACGGCGGCGAGCTGCTCCGGATTCAGGCCGCGCAGCAGGCCCTGTGCATCGGGCGCCGGCGCGGAATCGTTCTCCTCGAACAGCGGGATCTCGCGGTCGTCGTGCGGGGCATCGGAACTCATCGACACATTCTAGGAGCCGCCCCGGCACGGAAGCTGCACCCGCGGCGGCGACACTCCCGCCATGGCCTGGTCCCTGCCCTTCACCCGCACCCCGCTCGGCCTGGCGCTGCAGGGCGGTGGTGCGCATGGCGCCTTCACCTGGGGCGTGCTCGACGCGCTGCTGGAGGACGGCCGCTATGCCGTCGAGGCCGCCAGCGGCACCAGCGCCGGCGCTATGAACGCGCTTGCGCTGGCGCACGGCTGGCTTGCCGGCGGGCCCGACGGCGCACGTGCCGCGCTGCAGGCGTTCTGGCAGGCGGTCGGCACGCGGCTGCCATTCGAGCTGCTGATGGTCGGCCCCACCGACTCGCCCGGCCTCGCGCCCGGCCTGCAGGCGCTCATGCACTGGACGCGGCTGCTCTCGCCCTACCAGTTCAATCCGCTGGGGCTGAACCCGCTGCGCGAGGTGCTCGCCGAGCAGATCGACTTCGCCCGCCTGCGCATGTCGCCCTCGCCGCGCCTGTTCATCGCCGCCACGCACGCGAACAGTGGCCGGCTGCGCCTGTTCACGAACCACGAGCTGAGCGTCGAGGCGGCACTCGCTTCGGCCTGCCTGCCGACGCTGCACCATGCCGTCACCATCGACGGCGAGCCGTACTGGGATGGCGGCTACAGCGCCAACCCGGCGCTGTTCCCGCTGGTGCGGGCCGGCGTGGCCGATCTGCTGGTGGTCTCGCTCAGCCCGCACACCTACGCCGACTCGCCGGTCAGCGCCGAGCAGATCCGCCAGCGCACCCTCGAGTTCACCTTCAACGCGAGCTTCCTGCGCGAGGCGAGCCTGCTCGCCGAGGCCTGTGCCGAGGCGCGTGCCTCGCCCCTGGCCTTCGGCCGCCTGGAGCGCCGGCTGCGGCGGCTGCGCACGCACCTGATCGACGCCCACGACGATCTCGCGGGGCTGCGCGCCGAGACCCGGCTGATCGCGCATCTGCCCTTCCTGGAGCGGCTGCGCGACCTCGGCCGCGCGCGCGCGCAGCGCTGGCTGGCCGAGCATGGCCGGCAGGTCGGGCACGCCTCGACGGTGGACTTCGCGCGCATCTTCGCGCCGCCGGCCGCGCCGGCGTAGAATTCGCCACCGGGCCCAAATATTGGTGCCCGGTTCTGTTTCGGGCGCCGTCCCTGCCGACGGTTTCGCCCCCGGGCACCGGGTTTCCAAGTCAAGCGCTCGCAGCCATTGAGCCGCGCACTGCAGAACGCGCCGCTCGCCGGCGCAGGCGGTTCCTGCGCCGGCGGACCACTGGAGCCCTCACATGGAAATCTTCGACTACGACAACATCCTGCTGTTGCCGCGCAAGTGCCGCGTCGACAGCCGCGCCGACTGCGACGCCTCGGTCGAGTTCGGCGGTCGCCGCTTCAACCTGCCGGTCGTGCCGGCGAACATGAAGACGGTGGTCGACGCGCCGATCACCGAATGGCTGGCCGCCAACGGCTACTTCTACGTCATGCACCGCTTCGACCTCGATGCGGTCGCCTACGCGAAGCGCATGCGCGAGAAGGGGCTGTTCGTCTCGATCAGTTCGGGCGTGAAGCCGGCCGACTTCCAGGTCATCGACCACCTCGCGCTGGAAGGCGTGGGCGCCGACTACATCACCATCGACATCGCGCACGGCCACGCCGAGAGCGTGCGGCGCACCATCGAGCACATCAAGCAGAAGCTGCCGAAGGCCTTCGTGATCGCCGGCAACGTCGGCACGCCGGAGGCGGTGATCGACCTGGAGAACTGGGGCGCGGACGCGACCAAGGTCGGCATCGGCCCCGGCAAGGTCTGCATCACGCGGCTGAAGACCGGCTTCGGCACCGGCGGCTGGCAGCTCTCGGCGCTGAAGTGGTGCGCGCGCGTCGCGACCAAGCCGATCATCGCCGACGGCGGCATCCGCGACCACGGCGACATCGCCAAGAGCGTGCGCTTCGGCGCCTCGATGGTGATGATCGGGTCGCTGTTCGCCGGCCACGAGGAGTCGCCCGGGCGCACGGTGGAGGTGGACGGCAAGCTGTTCAAGGAGTACTACGGCAGCGCGTCCGACTTCAACAAGGGCGAGTACAAGCACGTCGAGGGCAAGCGCATCCTCGAGCCCATCAAGGGGCGCCTGGCGGACACGCTGCGCGAGATGCGCGAGGACGTGCAGAGCTCGATCTCCTACGCCGGCGGCACGAAGCTGGCGGACATCCGCAAGGTCAACTACGTGATCCTGGGCGGCGACAACGCGGGCGAGCACCTGCTGATGTAGCCGTCATCCGGCGTCACACCGCGTCATGTTGCCCGCCGCACGGGCAACGTGCAGGCAACGTGGCGCCGCTGCAATCGCACGGGCAAGGCCGGCCGGGGGCCGGCCAGACAACACCCGAGGGGGATGCCCGTGAAGATTCGAACCTGGGCGGCACTGGCCGCCTTCGGCCTGCCGTTGCTGTTCACTGCCTGCGGCGGCGGCGGCGGGAGCGACGGCGGTGACGGCGCACTGCGCCTGGTCAACGCCGCCGAAGGCTATGCATCGCTGGACCTGTACTCGACCGACACGCTGATCAGCAGCGCCGTCACGAGCGACAGCGCGGGCAGCTACGTGAGCCTGGGCGCCGGCACCTACACGCTGAAGCTCAAGCGCAACGGCTCGACCACCACGTCCAACAGCACCGACCGCAGCGTCGCGAAGGACACGGCCTACACGCTGCTGGCCTACACGACGGCCGAGACGCTGAAGACGGTGCTGCTGACCGAGGGCGAGGAAGCGCCGAGCTCGGGCACCGCGAAGCTGCGTGTCTTCAACGCGTCGACCGAGGCGGGCACGCTGGACGTCTACGTCACCGCGCCCGACGCCGCGCTGTCGGACAGCAGCGCCACCACGGCCGCGCTCGGCACCGAGCGCATCGGCAGCTATGCCGAGATCAGCGCCGGCACCTACCGCATCCGCGTCACCGGCAGCGGCGACAAGACCGACCTGCGGCTGGATCTGCCATCGGTCACGCTGGCCGACCAGCAGGTCACGACGCTGGTGCTGACGGCCACGCCGGGCGGCGTGCTGGTGCACGGCCTGTCGATCGACCAGAAGAGCGACGTGACCGCGCGCAAGAACCCGTCGGCACGTGTGCGACTGGTGGCCGGGGCGAACGCGAACGGCAGCGTCGCCGCGACCGCCAACGGCGTGACGCTGTCCGCCGGGCTGCAATCGCCGGCCGTCGGCGGCTACGCGCTGGTGCCGGCGGGGGACCTGGCGCTGGACGTGAGCCTGAACGGCAACAGCGTGGCGAGCACCGCGACGACCCTGGCCGCCGGTTCCGACAGCACGCTGCTGGTCACCGGCGACGCCGGCAGCGCCGTCGCCACGCTGCTCAACGACGACAACCGGCCCGCGCTCAGCTCGTCCAACGCCAAGCTGCGCCTGGTGCACGGCATCGGTTCGCTGGCCAGCCCGATCACGCTGACGGCGGACTACAGCGCGGTCGCCAGCGATGTGGCGCGCAACACGGCGTCGGCCGGCACCGGCGTGGCCGCCGGCACGAGCATCCGGCTGGAGGCCAGCACGCCGACCGCCGGCACGCTCTACCTGGCCGACGACGTGACCCTGCTGGCCACCCGGGTCTACACCGTGTTCATGCTCGGCGACAGCAGCGCGCCGCTGGGTGTGCTGCGGCGCGACCGCTGAGGCACCGGCATCAGCTGCGCCGGCGGGGCGACGGCCTCGCCGGCGCTCGCCGGCACGAACATGTAGCCGTGCCCGCGGATGGTCTGGATGAAGCGCGGCTGCGCCGCATCGGGTTCGATGCGCTTGCGCAGGCGCATCACCGCGACGTCGACGGCGCGCAGCATCAGCCCCTCCGAGCGGCTGTGCGAGGCGGCCAGCAGGCGCTCGCGCGAGATCGCGATGCCGGGGTTGGAGACCAGTTCGGCCAGCACGGCGTATTCGACCGTGCTGAGCACGTGGAGCCGCTCGCCGTGGCGCAGGCAGCGCGAGGCGCGGTCGAATTCGAGAGGCCCGATCGCCACCGGCGCCATCGCCAGCATCGGCAGCCCGGGCGGCACGATCGCCCGGCGCAGCACCGCATGCACGCGCGCCAGCAGTTCGCGCGGCGAGAAGGGCTTGCCGACCACGTCGTCGCCGCCCATCTCCAGGCCGAGCACACGGTCGACCTCCTCGTCGCGCGCGGACAGGAAGATCACGGGCACGCGGTCACCCTCGCCGCGCAGCGTCTGGCAGGCCTGCAGCCCGCTCATGCCAGGCAGCGCCATCTCGAGCACCACCAGGTCGGGCCGGGTGCGGTGCATGCGGCGCAGCAGCTCGCCGGCCGTGTCCATCGCGGTGACGGTCAGTCCGTGGGCCTCGAGGTAGCTGCACAGGGCGTCGCGCGGGCCGCGGTCGGCGTCGACGATGTAGACGTGGAAGGGCTTGTTCATGGCCCCATCCTCGTCGCCGGACGTTGCGCGGCTGTGGGGGAACATGTCGGAATGTGTCTGGCGGTCCCGGCCGCCGATACCGCCCCTGGCGCTCAGAAGCTGTGAATGAACCCGGCGCGGCCGAGCGGGCCGACAGAATGCGGCCAATCTAGGCGCAAAGCACAGCCATAGCTCGTGTTATGGCGAGCATTTGCAACGACGAGTGGCCGCGTTCTGGCGGGACGAGCGGGGGTGGCGGGTTCGTTCATAGCTTCTCAGTCGGCCGTCATGCCCCGGCGGTCGCCCGGCTCCACGCCCAGCCGGCGGCGCAGGCTGCCGGCGGCGACCGGCGGCGCTGCCGCCACCGGGCAGGCGCCCGTCTCGAGATAGCTCACCGCCGCGCCGGTCAGCGTCTCCGCCGGGTCGCCGAGGGTGCCGGTGAAATCTTCCGCCACCGGGCAGGTCGGCGCGAGGCCGTCGTCGTAGTCGGCGAAGTCGGCCGCGTTGTAGGACTGGAAGTTGACGACACTGAAGGTGTTGCCGCACGACGCGACCGGGTTGAAGCCGTACGGCTTGCCGCAGGTGGTGCCGCCCAGCGTCACGACCGGCACATGCGGCGCCAGCCCGTTGACGATCAGCTCGCTGGCCGAGCAGGTGCGCGACCCGGTCAGCACGACGACGCGACCGAACGCCGGCGCCGGCGCGGCGCTGAACAGGAAACGGTTGTTGGCGTTCTGGTGCGCGGCGTTGTAGCGCAGCTCGGTGAACAGCTGCCCGGCACGGACCGCGCCGACCACCTGCGAGGCCAGGTGGTTGGCCGTCGAGACCCGCCCGCCGCCGTTGTAGCGCAGGTCGATGATCAGCTCGGTGGCGCCCTGGCTGCGGAAGTCCGCGAAGGCCGCCTCGACCGGCGACTGCGCCTGCACGATGAAGTCCTTCAGCGCCAGGTAGCCGGCCTTGCGCCCGTCGCCCAGCGGCAGCACCCGCGTGGTCGGCACCGGCGTCAGCGTGTAGAGCGCGGCCGTCAGCACGACGCTGCGCAGGCCCGCCGCCGTCTCGGCGACCACGGTGATCTGCTGGCCGGCCTGCGCCGGGCTGAGCAGCCGGAAGTCGCCCTGGATCAGCTCCGTGTCGGGCACGCCGTCGATCGACACGATCCGGTCGCCGCGCACGAGCCCGGCCAGCGCCGCCGGCCCCTGCGGCTCGACCATGCGCACGCGCAGCGGCAGCTGGCGTTCGTTGCCGTTGACGAACAGGCCGTAGCCCATCGTCTGGCCCTCGGCGAAGAATTGGTTGTAGCTGGCGCTGTCCTGGTAGTAGCTCCAGACATCGGCCCGCGTCGTCGCGTCGCCGGCAAAGCGCAGCGCATCGAAGTAGGTCTGCAGCGAGTCGAAGCCGCTCGGGGCCGGATTTGGCGCGCGGCCGCTCCACAGGTACCAGTCCAGCATGTAGCTGCGCAGCCAGTCCTGCTGCGTGGCGAGGTCGCAGCTGGCGGCCGGCGCCGGCGTACCGCCGCCACCGCCACCGCAGGCTGCCAGCAGCACCGCGGCGAGCACGGCCGCCGCCCCACGCCTGAACCCTCCAGCCCGCGCGACCCGCATCCTCGCTCCTCCCGCCTGCCCCGGCAGCCCGGGCGCACCATAGCAGGGCCGGGCCGGCCACCTACAATCCGTGCTCCCCCGCTTGCACACTGTTTCACGGCCGCGCGCCGTGCCTGCCGTCCCGCGCCATGACCGAACTCGCCAAGTCCTTCGAACCGGCCGACATCGAAGCCCGCTGGAGCGCCGCCTGGGAGGGGTCCGGCGCCTACCGTCCGACGCTGGACCCGGCGAAGCCCTCGTTCAGCATCCAGCTGCCGCCGCCGAACGTGACCGGCACGCTGCACATGGGCCATGCGTTCAACCAGACGATCATGGATTCGCTGACGCGCTACCACCGGATGCGCGGCTTCAACACGCTGTGGCTACCCGGCACCGACCACGCCGGCATCGCGACGCAGATCGTCGTCGAGCGCCAGCTGCAGGAGGCCGGCATCAGCCGGCACGACCTCGGGCGCGAGGGCTTCCTGAAGCACGTGTGGGACTGGAAACACAGCTCGGGCGCGACGATCACGAACCAGATGCGCCGCATGGGCGACAGCGTCAGCTGGGAGCACGAGTACTTCACGATGGACGAGAAGCTTTCGACCATCGTCACCGACACCTTCGTGCGCCTCTACGACGAAGGCCTGATCTACCGCGGCAAACGCCTGGTGAACTGGGACCCGGTGCTGATGTCCGCCGTCTCGGACCTGGAAGTCGAGAGCGAGGAGGAGGACGGCTTCCTTTGGCACATCACCTACCCGATGTCCGACGGCGGCGGCGCACTGGTCGTCGCGACCACGCGTCCGGAGACCATGCTGGGCGACACCGCGGTGATGGTGCACCCGCAGGACGAGCGCTACGCCGCGCTGATCGGCAAGACCGTGCGCCTGCCGCTGTGCGACCGCGACATCCCGGTCATCGCCGACGAGTACGTGGACCGCGAGTTCGGCACCGGCGTCGTCAAGGTCACGCCGGCGCACGATCCGAACGACTACGCGGTCGGCCAGCGCCACGGTCTGCCGATGCTGGGCGTGCTGACGCTGGACGCGAAGATCAACGACAACGCGCCGCCCGCCTACCGCGGGCTGGACCGCTTCGAGGCACGCAGGAAGGTCGTGGCCGACCTCGACGCGCTCGGGCTGCTGGTGGAGACCCGCAAGCACCGCCTGATGGTGCCGCGCTGCGCGCGCACCGGCCAGGTGGTCGAGCCGATGCTGACCGACCAGTGGTTCGTCGCGATGACCAAACCCGGCCGCGACGGCAAGAGCATCGCCGGCAAGGCGATCGAGGCGGTCGAGAACGGCTCGGTGACCTTCGTGCCCGAGCAGTGGATCAACACCTACAACCAGTGGATGAAGAACATCCAGGACTGGTGCATCTCGCGCCAGCTCTGGTGGGGCCACCAGATCCCGGCCTGGTACGGCAGCGGCGGCGAACTGTTCGTGGCGCGCAGCGAGGCCGAGGCGCGCGAACGCGCCGGGCGCGCCGGCTACCACGGACCGCTGACGCGCGACCCGGACGTGCTGGACACCTGGTACTCGTCGGCGCTGGTGCCGTTCTCGACGCTCGGCTGGCCGGCGAAGACAGTCGAGCAGGACCTGTTCCTGCCCTCGACCGTGCTCGTGACGGGCTTCGACATCATCTTCTTCTGGGTCGCCCGGATGATCATGATGACGCTGCACTTCACGGGCCAGGTGCCGTTCCGCCATGTCTACATCCACGGCCTGGTGCGCGACGCGCACGGCCACAAGATGAGCAAGAGCGAAGGCAACGTGCTCGATCCGGTCGACCTGATCGACGGCATCGCGCTCGCGCCGCTGCTGGAGAAGCGCACCACCGGGCTGCGCCGCCCCGAGACCGCGCCGCGCGTGCGCAAGGACACGGAGAAGGAGTTTCCGCAGGGCATCCCGGCCTTCGGCGCCGACGCGCTGCGCTTCACGATGGCCAGCTACGCGACGCTGGGCCGCAACATCAACTTCGACACCAAGCGCTGCGAGGGCTACCGCAACTTCTGCAACAAGCTCTGGAACGCCACCAAGTTCGTGCTGATGAACTGCGAGGGCCAGGACTGCGGGCTGAAGGAGCACACCAAGGCCGAGTGTGAACCGGGGGGGCCTTTCCATGGGTACCTGCGCTTCTCGAGCGCGGACCGCTGGATCGCCGGCGAACTGCAGCGCGTCGAGGCGGCGGTCGCGCAGGGCTTCGCGGACTACCGGCTCGACAACGTGGCCAACGCGATCTACAGCTTCGTCTGGGACGAGTACTGCGACTGGTACATCGAGATCGCCAAGGTGCAGATCGCCGGCGGTTCGGAGGCCGAGCAGCGCGCCACGCGCCGCACGCTGATCCGCACGCTCGAAACCGTGCTGCGCCTGCTGCACCCGCTCGCGCCCTTCATCACTGCGGAGTTGTGGGAGAAGGTCGCACCGGTGGCCGGTCGGCCGACCACCGGCGGCATCGTGCAGGCGGCCTACCCGCAGGCGCAGCTCGAGAAGGTCGACGCCCGTGCCGATGCCTGGGTCGCGCAGTTGAAGGAACTGAGCGGCGCGTGCCGCGCGCTGCGCAGCGAGATGAACCTGCCGCCCGGCCAGCGCGTGCCGCTGCTGGCCTGCGGCGACGCCGCCTTCGTGCGCTCGGCCGCGCCGGTGCTGACGGCGCTGGCCAAGCTCAGCGAGGTTCAGGTGTTCGACGACGAGGCGGCGTTCGCGCAGGCCACGCGCCATCTCCCCGTCGTGGTGCGCGGTGACGTGCGCCTGGCGCTGCGCGTGGAGATCGATCTGGACGCCGAGCGCGAGCGGCTGGGCAAGGAAATCACCAAGGTCGAGGCCGACCTGGCGCGCGAGACCGGCAAGCTCGCCAACGAGAGCTTCGTCGCGCGCGCGCCGGCCGAGGTCGTCGCGCAGGTGCGTCAGCGCATCGCCGAACTCACGGCGACACGGGACCGTCTGCGAGATCAGTCGGCACGCCTGGCTCCGTCGGCCTGAACTCGCGCGGCGCGCTCGGCGCCGAGGCGATCAGCTCGTCGATGCGGCGCGCCACGGCCCAGGCGCTGCGCAGGCGCGACTCGCGCGTCGTGCTGGCCACGCGCGGCGTGATCTGCAGCGTGCCGATGCCGGCCAGCGGACGGCCGGGGTCGAGCGCGCCGGGCTCGAGGCTGTCGAACCACGCGGCGGCGATGCGCCCGCTGGCCAGTTCGCGGGCCAGCGCCGCCTCGTCGAACAGCCCGGAATGCGCGGTGCAGACGATCACCTGGTTGGGCTTGCACCAGGGCAGGAATCGTTCGCCGAGCAGGCCGTGGTAGCGGCTGAAGTAGCTCAGCTGCACGCAGACGGCGTCGCTGCGCTCGAGCAGCTCGCGCAGCCCCAGCGGCTGCACCTTCCAGCGCTCCCAGACGCCGTCGCTGGCGTGCAGCGACGGGTCGTAGCCGACGACCTTGGCGCCGAACGCGGCCAGCAGCGTCGACATCGAACGCGCTGCCGGCGGCATGCCCACCAGGCCGACGGTGGCCGAACCGAGTTCGCGCCCGACCAGCAGGCCGTCGGTGCCGACCACCGGCACGCGCCTCAGCATCGACAGCAGCGCGCCGATCATGAACTCGGCCTCGGCCTGCGCCGTCGCGGTGAGGCTGCGCACCACTTCGACGCCGGCGCGGGCGCAGGCGTCCAGGTCGATGTTCTCGGCACCGGCGCTGACCCGGCCGACGGCGCGCAGCAGCGGCGCGAAATGCAGCGTCTGCGCGTCGACCGTCGCCGCCGGCGGCACGATCATCGCCCGGACGTTGTACAGCGCCTGGCGCAACGCGCGCGGCTCCAGGGCCAGTTCCGGGGCGAAACGCACCTCGTGGCGGGATTCCAGCCACTGCATGACCTCGGCTTCCAGCGGTTCGACGATCAGCAGGTTCATGCGGTCAGAGGAGGGGCGGACATCCGTCTGCCTCGGCGGCCGTGTGAGAATCCGAGCGACCCGGCGACGATAGCGTACAGATGAAAGTCAGCAAGGCGATTTTCCCCGTGGCGGGCCTCGGCACGCGCTTCCTTCCGGCCACCAAGGCCCAGCCGAAGGAGATGCTGCCGATCGTCGACAAACCGCTCATCCAGTATGCCGTGGAGGAGGCGTATGCCGCCGGCGTGCGCGAGATGATCTTCGTGACCGGCCGGCACAAGCGCCCCATCGAAGACCACTTTGACATGACCTTCGAGCTGGAGGTAGCCCTCGAACAGGCGGCCAAGCACGACCTGCTGGACGTGGTACGCAGCGTCAAGCCCGACGACATGGAGTGCATCTACGTGCGCCAGGCGCAGGCGCTCGGCCTCGGCCATGCCGTGCTGTGCGGGCAGCGCCTGGTCGGCAACGACCCGTTCGCCGTGCTGCTGGCCGACGACCTGATGATCGGCGAGCCGCCGGTGCTGGCGCAGATGGCGGAGGCGTTCCGCGAGTGGCGCGCCTCGATCCTCGCGGTGCAGGAGGTGCCGGCGGAACACACGCGCCGCTACGGCATCGTCGCGGGCACGCCGGTCAACGACCGCATGATCGACGTGCAGCGCATCGTCGAGAAGCCCGCGCCGGAGGTGGCGCCGTCGCGCCTGGGCGTGGCCGGCCGGTACATCCTGACGCCGGGCGTGTTCCACGAGATCGCGAACCAGCCGCGCGGTGTGGGCGGCGAGATCCAGCTGACCGACGGCATCGCCGGGCTGCTGCGCCGCGAGAAGGTGTTCGCCTACCGCTACGAGGGCAAGCGCTACGACTGCGGCAGCAAGGAAGGTTTCCTGCAGGCGAACGTCGAACTCGCGCTCGCCCACCCGCAACTCGGCGCGGGATTCCGCGACTACCTGAAGACGCTGGCGTTGTAGGCGGCGGCCGCCGGGCGTTCAGCGACGACCCGCCGCGGCGTTCCTAGCGGCGGCGCAGGAAGTGCACGAACTCGTCGTTCGCGGACGACTGCTCGACCAGTTCGTTGCCGGTCTGGCGCGCGAAGGCCTGGAAGTCGCGCACCGAGCCCGGGTCCGTCGCCACCACCTTGAGCACGTCGCCGCTCTTCATGTCGGCCAATGCCTTCTTGGCCTTCAGGATGGGCAGCGGGCAGTTCAGGCCGCGGGTGTCGATCTCTTTCTGGGCGTCCATGGTCGTCTCCGTGAGCGCCGATTCTAGGCCGGCCGCGGCGGCAGCTCGACATACCGGGGCTCGTGTCCGCGCGAGCGCAGCCAGTCGGCCAGCGCCTGCCCGGTGCCGGACGGCCAGCAGCGCACCGTCTCCGGCGTGAAGAGCTTGTACTCGGCCAGTTCGGGCGAGAGGCGGATCTCGCCGCGCGCCACCACGTGGTAGGCGATGATCACCTGGTTCATGCGCTGGAAGTCGTACACGCCGATCAGGCGGACGGCCTCGGCCTGCAGCGCCGTTTCCTCGGCCACCTCGCGGGCGATGCCCTCCTGCGGCGCCTCGCCGGCCTCCATGAAGCCGGTGATCAGCGCGAACATGCGGTGCGTCCAGGCCGCGTTGCGCGCGAGCAGCAGCTGGCCGTCGCGGTCGGCGCATTCCACCACCGCGGCGAGCACCGGCGTCGGGTTGTTCCAGTGGGTCCACTCGCAGGCCGGGCAGCGCAGCCGTTCCTTCGGCCCGGCGTCCTCCATGCGCGCCAGCCTCTGCAGCGGCGTCGCACAGGTCGGGCAGAAGCGGAAAGCGGCGTCCGAGCTCATGCCGGGAACACCCCGGTCGACAGGTAGCGGTCGCCGCGGTCGCAGACGATGAACACGATCGTCGCGTTCTCGACCTCGCGCGCGATCTGCAGCGCCACCCAGCAGGCGCCGGCCGCCGAGATGCCGGCGAACAGCCCTTCCTCGCGCGCCAGCCGGCGGGCCATCTCCTCCGCGTCGGCCTGGCTGACGTAGACCATCCGGTCGACCCATTGCGGGTCGTAGATCTTCGGCAGGTATTCGGCCGGCCACTTGCGGATGCCCGGGATGCGCGAGCCCTCGGCCGGCTGCGCACCGATCACCTGCACCGACGGGCTCTGTTCCTTCAGGTAACGGGAGGTCCCGGTGATGCTGCCCGTGGTGCCCATCGCGCTGACAAAGTGCGTGATGCGGCCGTGCGTGTCGCGCCAGATCTCCGGCCCGGTGGTTTCGTAGTGAATGCGCGGATTGTCGGGATTGGCGAACTGGTCGAGCACGCGGCCCTTGCCGTCCTTCTGCATCTGCTCGGCCAGGTCGCGCGCGTACTCCATGCCGCCCGAGCGCGGCGTGAGGATCAGTTCGGCGCCGAACGCCTTCATCGTCTGCGCCCGCTCGACCGACAGGTCCTCCGGCATGATCAGCAGCATGCGGTAGCCGCGGATCGCCGCGGCCATCGCCAGCGCGATGCCGGTGTTGCCGGACGTGGCCTCGATCAGCGTGTCGCCGGGCCGGATCTCGCCGCGCTCCTCGGCGCGGCGGATCATGCTGATCGCCGGGCGGTCCTTCACCGAGCCGGCCGGGTTGTTGCCCTCGAGCTTGCCGAGGATCACGTTGCCGCGCTGCTCGTTCTCGAGGCCCGGCACGCGCTGCAGGCGCACCAGCGGCGTCGCGCCGATCACGTCCTCCAGCGTCGCGTAGCGCGGCGCGGCTTCGGCGGGCTTCCTGGGCTTGGCGGGCATGTTCTCTCCTTGTCCGGATTGTCGCAGGCCATCCGTGGCCACGCAGGCTGCGTGCCATAATCCGACCCCTTCGCGCCCGAGCGCGCTCCACTGCCGGAGTGGCGAAATCGGTAGACGCAGCAGACTCAAAATCTGCCGGTGGCAACACCGTACCGGTTCGATTCCGGTCTCCGGCACCAGACCCGCCGCAATGCCCTCGCTCCCGCCGATCACGCAAGCGCTGCTGCTGCTCAATGTCGCGCTGTTCGCCGTCGACTACCTGCTCGGGCGCCTGCTGACCGGCCTGTTCGCGCTCTGGCCGCTGGGCACGCACTTCATGCCCTACCAGGTGGTGACCTATGCCTTCCTGCACGGCGACATGGCACACCTGTTCTTCAACATGCTGGGCCTGTGGATGTTCGGCTCGGAGCTGGAGCGCCTGTGGGGCGGCAAGCGCTACGTGCAGTTCTACGCCGCCAGCGTGCTCGCCGCGGCGCTGACGCAGTTGCTGGTCAACAGCCTGATCGGCTCGGGCGCGCCCACCATCGGGGCCTCCGGCGGCCTGTTCGGCCTGCTGCTCGCCTTCGGCATGATGTTCCCGAACCGGGTCATCATGCCGCTGTTTCCGCCGATACCGATGAAGGCGCGCACCTTCGTCATCGTGTTCGGCGTGCTGGAGCTGCTGCTGGGTGTCTACAGCCCGACCGGCGGCGTGGCGCACTTCGCGCACCTGGGCGGCATGCTGGGCGGCTACCTGATGATCCGCTACTGGCGCGGCCTGCCGCCGTTCGGCCGGCGCTAGG
>JAHBZL010000051.1 GCA_019635485.1 Piscinibacter sp.
CGCGCCCGCGAGGGCCGCGCCGCCGCCCCGAGCACGTCCGCCGCGCCGGCACTGGGCAGCGTCCGCGTCGCCGTCAGCCCCTGGGGCAACGTCGAGGTGGACGGCCGCCCGGTCGGCACGACGCCGCCGCTGAACGAGCTGACCCTGCCGGAAGGCCGGCACCAGATCACCATCCGCAACGCGGACTTCCCGCCGTTCACGACCAGCGTGACGGTGACCCCGGGGCAACCCGTCAGCCTCAAGCACCGCTTCGGATCATGACCGCACGACTCGCCGCCGGCGCACTGGCCGCCACGCTCCTGGTCCTGGCCGGCTGTGCGCAGCCGCCGGTCGCGCCGCAGGGACTGCTCGACATCACCGACCGCCCGGCGGAAAAGGCGCTGCTCGGCGGCCTGCGCGCCTACGACGACGCGCAGTATCCGCAGGCGGAACAGCAACTGCAGGCGGCACTGCAGGCCGGGCTGGTTTCGGCGCGCGACCGCGCCGCCGCACACAAATACCTCGCGTTCATCTACTGCACCAGCAACCGCAGCGCCGAGTGCGAGGCCGCGTTCCGCGCCGCGCGCGCGGCCGATCCGGCGTTCGTGCTGTCCAAGTCCGAGGCCGGCCATCCCGTCTGGGGCCCGGTCTACCAGCGGCTGCAGCAGCGATAATCGCTGCTTGCCTGACGAATCCCCGACCCCGTTCCGCTTCACGCTGCGCGTGTACTGGGAGGACACCGACGCCGGCGGCGTGGTGTTCTACGCCAACTACCTCAAGTTCTTCGAACGCGCGCGCACCGAGTGGCTGCGCAGCCTGGGCTTCGGGCAGGAGCACTTGCGAACCGACACAGGCGCGATCTTCGTCGTCGCCGATACTGCGGTGCGCTACCTGAGCCCGGCGCGGCTGGACGACCTGCTGGAGGTGACCGTGCAGCCGCAGGAGGTGGGGCGCGTGTCGATGAGCCTCGATCAGCAGGCCTGGCGCAGCGCCCCCGGCGAGCGGGTGCTGCTGGCCGAAGGCCGGATCCGCATCGGCTGCGTCGATTCAGGAACTTTCAAGACACGTCGAATTCCGAACGAGCTGCTGCACGCCTTGCCATGAACCAGGACCTCTCGATCTTCACCCTCGTCACGCAGGCGAGCTTCGTCGTTCAAATCGTGATGGCCGGCCTGCTGCTGGCCTCGCTGGCGAGCTGGACGGTGATCTTCGGCAAGCTGTTCGGCCTGAAGCGCGTGCGCGGCGACAACGAGGAGTTCGAGCGCGACTTCTGGGCCGGCCGCAACCTCAACGAGCTGTACGCCGACGCCGCCAAGCGCGGCAACGACGGCAAGGGCGCGCCGATGGAGCGCATCTTCGCCTCCGGCATGCGCGAGTTCCTGAAACTGCGCGAGAAGCGCGTGGCCGACGCCGGCGCACTGCTGGACGGCGCGCGCCGCGCGATGCGCGCCAGCTTCCAGCGCGAGATCGACGCGGTCGAGTCGAACCTGTCGTTCCTCGCCTCGGTCGGCTCGGTCAGCCCGTACGTCGGCCTGTTCGGCACGGTGTGGGGCATCATGCACGCGTTCGTCGGCCTGTCGAACATGCAGCAGGTGACACTGGCCACCGTGGCGCCGGGCATCGCCGAGGCGCTGGTGGCCACGGCGATCGGCCTGTTCGCCGCGATCCCGGCGGTGATCGCCTACAACCGCTTCGCACGCGACATCGACCGCATCGCGATCCAGCTCGAGACCTTCATCGAGGAGTTCTCGAACATCCTGCAGCGCAACGCCGGCGCGCCGCCCTCGCCCTCGTCGGCGCACGCGAGCAGCGGCTTCGCGCACAGCCGCTGAGACCGGGGAGCCGACGATGCCCGCCGTCGCGTCGCGTGGAGGCCGCCGCCGCACCATCAGCGAGATCAACATGGTGCCGTTCATCGACGTCATGCTGGTGCTGCTGATCATCTTCATGGTCACCGCGCCGCTGATCACCACCGGCGTCATCGACCTGCCGACCGTCGGCAAGGCGAAGCAGGCGCCCGAGCACGTGGTCGAGGTCGTGGTGGCGAGCGACGACAGCGTCAAGCTGCGCCTGGACGGCAAGGACCAGGAGGGCGCGACGCTGCGCAACCTGGCCGCGCGCGTCAAGCAGGCCCAGGCGGGCGACGCGAGCACGCCGGTGATCATCTCGGCCGACAAGGGCATCAAGTACGAGTCGGTCGTCAAGGTGATGGACACGCTGCAGCGCGCCGGCATCCAGCGTGTCGGCCTGGCGGTCAAGAGCAGCGGGGCATGACGGCCGCCACGCTCAGCCGCGACGCCCTGATCCCGCGCAACCCGGACGGGCTGGGGCGCGGCCTCGGCCTCGCGCTGCTGGTGCACATGCTGCTGGTCGTGGCGATCTCGTTCGGCGTCAGCTGGCGCTCGCACAACCCGGCCGGCATCGAGGCCGAACTGTGGGCCGCGGTGCCGCAGGTGGCCGCGCCGCGGGCCGCCGCCCCCGAACCGGCGCCGACCCCCAAGCCGCGGCCGCCTGAACCGACCCCTCCCCCGCCCAAGCCGCAGCCGACGCCGCAGCAGCAGGCCGACGCGCAGATCGCGATCGAGAAGGCGCGCCGCGAGGAGGAGAAGCGCAAGGAGGACGAGCGCCTCGCGCTGCTGGAGCGCCAGAAGGAGGAACAGGCGCGCCGCCAGAAGGAGCAGGAAGAGCTCGAGCGCAAGAAGAAGGAAGAGCAGGAGCGCCGGAAGAAGGAGGAGCAGGAACGCGCGCGCCGCGAGGCCGAAGCCAAGCGGCAGGAGGAAGTGCGCGCCCAGGTGCGCGAGGAGCAGATGCGCCGCCTCAGCGGCCTGGCCGGCGCGACCGGCGCGCCGAACTCGACCGGCACCGCGCTGCGCAGCGCCGGCCCCTCGGCCAGCTACGCCGGCCGCATCAAGGCGCGCATCCTGCCCAACATCGTGTTCACCGAGGCGATCGACGGCAACCCGCTCGCGACCGTCGAGGTGCGCGCGGGGCCGGACGGCACGATCATCGGCCGGCGCCTGATCAAGAGCAGCGGCGTGCGCGCCTGGGACGAGGCGGTGCTGCGCGCGATCGACAAGACCGAGGTCTTGCCGCGCGACGAGGACGGGCGCGTGCCCTCCTCGTTCGAGATCAGCTTCCGGCCGCGGGACTGAGCCGGCCGGCGCGGGGCCGGCCCCGCCTTCAGTTCACCTGCGACAGCTGGTCGAGGATGGCCGGGTTCTGGCTTCGGCCGGCGCTCCGCGCCTTCACTTCGCTGCGCGAAGTGAGCCTGCACCGGAACCCCGCCTCCCGCCCCGTCAGTTCACCTGCGACAACTGGTCGAGGATGGCCGGGTTCTCGAGCGTCGAGGTGTCCTGCGTGATCGTCTCGCCCTTCGCGACCGAGCGCAGCAGGCGGCGCATGATCTTGCCCGAGCGTGTCTTCGGCAGGTTGTCGCCGAAGCGGATGTCCTTGGGCTTGGCGATCGGGCCGATCTCCTTGCCGACCCAGTCGCGCAGTTCCTTGGCGATGCGCTTGGCCTCGTCGCCGGTCGGGCGCGGGCGCTTGAGCACGACGAAGGCGCAGATCGCCTCGCCGGTGGTGTCGTCCGGGCGGCCGACCACGGCCGCCTCGGCGACCAGTTCGGTGTGCGCCACCAGCGCCGACTCGATCTCCATCGTGCCCATGCGGTGGCCGGAGACGTTCAGCACGTCGTCGATGCGGCCGGTGATCGTGAAGTAGCCGGTCTTCTCGTCGCGGATCGCGCCGTCGCCGGCCAGGTAGTACTTGCCCTTGAAGTCCTCGGGGTAGTAGCTCTTCTTGAAGCGCTCCGGGTCGCCCCAGATCGTGCGGATCATGCTCGGCCACGGGCGCTTGACGACCAGGATGCCGCCCTGCCCCCAGGCCACCTCCTTGCCGGTCTCGTCGACCACCGCGGCCATGATGCCGGGGAACGGCAGCGTGCAGGAGCCGGGCACCAGCGTCGTCGCGCCGGGCAGCGGCGTGATCATGTGGCCGCCGGTCTCGGTCTGCCAGAAGGTGTCGACGATCGGGCAGCGCCCGCCGCCGACGTGCTGGTGGTACCACTCCCACGCGGCCGGGTTGATCGGTTCGCCGACCGAGCCGAGGATGCGCAGGCTCGTCAGGTCGTACTTCTTCGGGTGCACCGCCTCGTTGCTCTCGGCCGCCTTGATCAGCGAGCGGATCGCCGTCGGCGCGGTGTAGAAGATCGAGACCTTGTGGTCCTGGATCATCTTCCAGAAGCGGCCGGCGTCCGGGTAGGTGGGCACGCCCTCGAAGACGATCTCGGTGCCGCCCAGCGCCAGCGGGCCGTAGGCGATGTAGGTGTGGCCGGTCACCCAGCCGATGTCGGCGGTGCACCAGAAGACATCATCCGGCTTCAGGTCGAAGGTCCACTTGGTGGTCAGCGCCGCGTGCAGCAGGTAGCCGCCGGTGCTGTGCTGCACGCCCTTGGGCTTGCCGGTCGAGCCCGAGGTGTAGAGCAGGAACAGCGGGTGCTCGGCCCCGACCCACTCCGGCTCGCAGGTGCTCGCCTGGCCGGCCACCACGTCGTGCAGCCACTCGTCGCGCGGCGCATTCCAGGCGATCGTGCCGCCGGTGCGCTTGTAGACGATGACGTTGCGGATGCTGTCGCAGCCGCCCAGCGCGATGGCGTCGTCGACGATCGCCTTCAGCGGCAGCTGCTTGCCGCCGCGCAGCTGCTCGTCGGCGGTGATCACGGCCACCGCGCCGGCGTCCTCGATGCGGTCGCGCAGGCTCTGCGCGGAGAAGCCGCCGAACACCACCGAGTGGGTCGCGCCGATGCGCGCGCAGGCCTGCATCGCGGCCACGCCCTCGACGCTCATCGACATGTAGATGACGACCCGGTCGCCCTTCTTGATGCCGCGCGCCTTCAGCGCGTTGGCCAGCTGGCAGACCTGGGCCAGCAGCGCCTTGTAGCTGACCCGGGTGACCTTGCCGTCGTCGGCCTCGAAGATGATGGCGGTCTTGTCGCCCAGCCCCTTCTCGACGTTGCGGTCCAGGCAGTTGTAGGAGACGTTCAGCTGCCCGTCCTCGAACCACTTGAAGAACGGCGCGCCCGACTCGTCCAGCACCTTGGTGAACGGCTTCTTCCAGGTGACGAGCTCGCGCGCATGGCGCGCCCAGAAGCCCTCGTAGTCGGCCTCCGCCTCGGCGACGAGCTTGTTGTAGGCCTCGATGCCCGAGACGTGCGCGCCCTTCACGGCGGCTTCGGGCGGCGGGTAGAGGTGCGTGCTGCTCATCGGCGTCTCCTGCAAGGTTGATCGGTCTTTGGCCGGGACATTAGGCAGATGCTCTTACGAAGGGCTGACGCCCCCGCGCGACCTCCATCGTACGCACCCTAGAATCCCGGGCCAAGACTGGTATGTCCCGAGGGGGGAACATGAGCGCAACGATCGGCTCGGCAGCGCCGGCCAAGAGGCTGGGGCCGCTGGCCAACGTGATCTTCATGAGCCGCTGGCTGCAGCTGCCGCTGTACCTCGGCCTGATCCTGGCGCAGGGGGTGTACGTGTACCACTTCTGCGTCGAACTGGTACACCTCGTCGAGTCGGCCTTCGGCAGCCAGCAGGCGCTGGCCTACCTGGTCGAGAGCCTGGGCTACAAGGCCAACCCGATCATCGGCGCCGACGGGGCGCGCATCGGCTACGAGCAGGTCAAGGGCCTGAACGAGACCATCATCATGCTGGTGCTGCTGGGCATGATCGACGTGGTCATGATCAGCAACCTGCTGATCATGGTCATCGTCGGCGGCTACGACACCTTCGTCAGCCGGATGAACCTCGAGGGCCACCCCGACGACCCGGAATGGCTCAGCCACGTCAACGCCTCGGTGCTGAAGGTCAAGCTGGCCATGGCGCTGATCGGCATCAGTTCGATCCACCTGCTGAAGACCTTCATCAACGCCGACAAGATGCCCGACCGGGTGATCCTCGCGCAGGTCGGCATCCACATCGCCTTCCTGCTCTCGGCCATGGCCCTGGGTTTTGCGGACCGGCTGCTGACCGGCGCGCATCGCCCGCACCGATGACGACAGCGCGGCGACGAGGAGGAAACCTTGACCGAAGCAACCACTCCCCTCGATGACGGCACCGCCCGCGGATCCGTCCGCCGCCTGATCCAGAGCCGGCGATTCCAGAGCGTCATCCTGACGCTGATCATCGTCAACGCGGTCGCGCTCGGCCTGCAGACCTCGCGGCCGGTGATGGCCCGCATCGGCGATCCGATCCTGATGCTCGACCGGGTGATCGTCTGGATCTTCCTGATCGAGATCGCGCTGCGCCTGTACGTGCACCGGCTGGCCTTCTTCCGCGACCCGTGGAGCGTGTTCGACCTGCTGGTCATCGGCACCGCGCTGGTACCGGCGAACGCGCAGTTCGCCGTGCTGCGCGCACTGCGCATCCTGCGCGTGCTGCGGGTGGTGACGGTGGCGCCGTCGATGCGCCGGGTGGTCGGCGCGCTGCTCGCGGCGATCCCCGGGCTGGGATCGATCGCCACGGTGCTGCTGCTGATCTTCTACGTCTTCGCCGTCATTGCGACGCACATCTTCGGCGAGGCCTTCCCGGACTGGTTCGGGCACGTCGGCCGCTCGCTGTACACGCTGTTCCAGGTGATGACGCTGGAGAGCTGGTCGATGGGCATCTCGCGCCCGGTGATGCAGGTCTTCCCCTACGCCTGGGCATTCTTCGTGCCGTTCATCCTGATCGCGACCTTCACGATGCTGAACCTGTTCATCGCCGTGATCGTCACCGCCACGCAGACCTACGCCGAGGCACAGCAGAAGGAGACGCTGGACGCCGTGGACGACGCGCGCGACCGGATCGAGGCCGACCTGCACGGCGAGATGCGCGAATTGCGCTCCGAGCTGGCAGCGCTGCGGGCCGAGCTGAAGCAGCGCGGGCCGGCCGGCTGAGGCTTCAGGTCGCCGGGCCCGGCCGGCGCCGCCGGCGGCGCCGCTGCCAGCGCACTTTCAGGTGCCAGAAGCCCGAGACCAGCAGGTAGGACAACAGGCCGGCCGCGCAGGCGAAGATCACCAGCCCGAGCAGCAGCGGCTTGCCGACGCCCGCGATGCGGCGCCAGGCGTGCACGAACCAGTTCTCGTCCCGGGGCGCGGCCTCCGCCTCGGCCGGCATCACGGGCGGCGCGGCATGCGCCGGCTGGCCCAGGATCGCCCCGCCGACGCGCCAGGCGGCGTAGTAGACCGGCCCGAAGGTGACCGGGTTCGTGACCAGCGTGCTGGCGACCGCGCTCGGCAGGTTCGCGCGCAGCACGACCGCGGCCGCCGCCGCGAGCGGGATCTGCGCGATCGGCACCAGCAGCCCGAAGAAGATGCCCAGCGCGACACCCAGCGCGATGCCACGCCGGCTCATGTGCCACAGGCGCGGATGACCGAGGGCCGGGCCGATCCAGCGCAGCCAGCGGTTCGCGCGCAGCGCCTCCGGGGTGGGCAGCAGGCGGCGCAGGCGTTCGATCATCCGCCCATCGTAGCGCCAGGCGTGCTGGCGTCCCGGGGGCGGGGCCGCAGCGCGGCAAGCAGGTCCAGCGGCAGCGGCAGCACGATGGTCGAGGCGCGGTCGCCGGCCACCTGCGTCATCGTCTGCAGGTAGCGCAGCTGCATCGCCTCCGGTCGCTCCGCCAGCATGCGGGCCGCCTCGATCAGCGCGGTCGCCGCCTGCTTCTCGCCGTCGGCATGGATCACCTTGGCGCGCCGCTCGCGCTCGGCCTCGGCCTGGCGCGCGATCGCGCGCACCATCGACTCGTTCAGGTCGATGTGCTTGATCTCGACGTTGGTGACCTTGATGCCCCAGGCATCGGTCTGCGCGTCCAGGATGCGCTGCACGTCGACGTTCAGCCGCTCGCGTTCGGCCAGCATCTCGTCGAGCTCGTGCTTGCCGAGCACGACGCGCAGCGTGGTCTGCGCCAGCTGGCTCGTCGCGGCCAGGAAGTTCTCGACCTGGATGATCGCCTTGGCCGCGTCGACGACGCGGAAGAACAGCACCGCGTTCACCTTGACGGACACGTTGTCGCGCGAGATCACGTCCTGCGGCGGCACGTCCATCGTGACCACGCGCAGGTCGACCCGCACCATCTGCTGCAGGCCGGGCACGACGATCACCAGGCCCGGGCCCTTGACCTTCCAGAAGCGGCCGAGCTGGAACACCACGCCGCGCTGGTACTCGCGCAGCACGCGCAGCGAAGAGACGATGAGCAGGAGCAGCAGCGGCAGCAGCACGCCTGCGAAGCCGATCTGCAGGTCGAAGATCATGGGGGGCCTCCTGGTGAGTTGGTGGGGACGGCGGGTTCCGGCAGCACGGCCAGCAGCAGGCCCTCGCGCGAGTGCACCCGCACGCGCTGCCCGGGCTGCAGCGGCGCGTCGCAACGCACCGCCCAGCGCTCGCCCGCCACCTGGGCCCAGGCGCCGTCGGGCCCGGACTCGAGCACGGTGCCGAGTGCGCCGAGCAGCGCCTCGCCGCCGCTGACCACGGGCCGGCTGCGCGCCCGCAGCGCCATGCGCCCGCCCACCAGCACGACCAGCGCCGAGGTGGCGGCCAGCCCGAACACCAGCGGCAGCGGCACGCCCAGGCCCGGCACGTCGCGGTCGACGAGCAAGATCGCACCGGCCACGAAGGCCACCAGGCCGCCGGCCCCCAGCACTCCGAAGCTCGGGCTGACGAGTTCGGCCGCCAGCAGCGCGATGCCCAGTAGGATCAGGCCGACCGCCGCGTAGTTCACCGGCAGCATCTGCAGCGCGAACATCGCCAGCAGCAGGCAGATCGCGCCCACCGTGCCCGGCACGCCGAAGCCCGGCGACGAGAACTCGAACAGCAGCCCGTAGATGCCCACCATCATCAGCACCAGTGCGAGGCTCGGGTTGGCGATCACCGACAGCAGCTGGTGCCGCCAGTCCGGCAGCAGCGTCTCGGCGGCGGCGCCGCGCGTCGCCAGCGTCACGCTGGCCTCACCCAGGCGGACCGTGCGACCGTCCAGGCGTTCGAGCAGCTGCGGCAGGTCGGCGGCCACGACGTCGACCACGTGCTGCTGCAGCGCCTCGTCGGCCGTCAGGCTGACGGCTTCGCGCACGGCGCGCTCGGCCCATTCGGCGTTGCGGCCGTGGCGCTGGGCCAGCCCGCGGATGAACGCGGCCGCATCGTGCACGCGCTTGGCGGTCATCGGGTCGGCGGGCCCGGCGTCGGAGGCGGCCGAGGCCGGCTCGCGCGGCGGCTGCACACCGCCCAGGCCGATCGCCACCGGCGTCGCCGCGCCCAGCGTCGTGGCCGGCGCCATCGCCGCGACGTGGCTCGCATACAGGATGTAGGTGCCGGCGCTGGCCGCGCGTGCCCCCGATGGCGCGACCCAGGTGACCACCGGCACCGGCGACGCGAGGATGGCGCGGATGATGTCGCGCATCGCGCTGTCCAGGCCACCGGGCGTGTCCAACTGCAGCACGACCAGGCGGCGCCCACCGCGTTCGGCGGCGGCGATTCCGCGCACGATGTGGTCGGCGCTCGCCGGCCCGATCGCATCACGCACCGGCATCACGAGCACCGGCGCGACCGGCGGCGCGGCGCCGGCCGAATGCAGCAGCGCCAGGCACAGTGTCAGGCACGGTACCAGCCGGCGCAGTGCGCTCGCGAGGATCGTTGTGGCCCACATGACGGCCTCCGGTCGAGCCCCCTCGGGTCGACCATACTCCCTCACTGCGGCGGCCGCGAGTTGCGCTGGAGCAACCCTGCTGGCGGCGGGAGGGATCAGCCTGGCGGCGGGTCGCCGGCCCGGGAGGGTGCGCGCCGGTGCAGCGCGGCCTGCGCCATCAGATTGGCCGAAACCGGTGCGGTGATGAACAGAAACAGCGTGATCAGCAGTTCGTGCAGGCCACCCCGCCCCGCCGCCCAGCCGATGGCCATGCTGGCCAGCAGCACGCCGCCGACGCCCAGCGTGGTCGCCTTGGTCGGCGCGTGCAGGCGCATGTAGAAGTCGGGAAAGCGCAGCAGGCCGATCGCGCCGATCAGCGTGAACGCGCCGCCGATCACCAGCAGCAGCGCGACCGGCAGCTGCACCCACAACGGCAAGGTGTCGCCCATCACGGCCTCCTCATTCGATCACGTCGCCGCGGCACAGGTAGCGCGCCAGCGCGACCGTCGAGGCGAAGCCGAGCATCGCGACGATCAGCGCCGACTCGAACAGCAGCGCGGTGCCCCAGCGCAGGCCGAGCAGGATGATCAGCGCTACAACGTCGATGTACAGCGTGTCCAGCGCGAGCACGCGGTCGGTGGCGGTCGGGCCGCGCAGCAGCCGCCAGGCGGCCGCCAGCAGCGCCAGCGCGACCGCGGCGACCGCGAGGTCCAGGGCAGGATCGATCAGGTTCATCCGAAGATCTCCAGCAGGGGCAGCTCGTAGCGCTGCTTGATCTGCGCGGCCAGCGCCGCCGCGTCGGGGCAGTCCAGCGCGTGCACCAGGATGCCGTGGCCGCCCTCCTCGACCACGCACGACACCGTGCCCGGCGTCATCGTGATCACGGTGGCCAGCAGGCTGATCGCGACCGGGTCGTGCAACGCCAGCGGCACGCTGACCCAGGCGGGCTGCGGCCGCGCCCGCGGGTCCAGCACCAGCCGCGCGACGGTCAGGTTGGCCACCACGATGTCCCACAGCACCAGGCCGGCAAAGCGCAGCACCGCCGCCGGGCGGTGCAGCCGCGTGCCGCGGGTCAGCAGGCCGTGCAGCAGGCGCGGCAGCAGCAGCCCGAGCAGCAGGGCCCCGAGCAGCGCCAGCGGCTCCAGGCTGCGCTGCAGCAGCAGCCAGGTCGCACCGATCAGCACCGAAAGCACCGGGTGCGCGAACCAGCCGGGGCGCGGCGTCATCGGGTCCCTCCCGTCGGCGCGCGGTAGGGCCGCGCGGTGCGCGCCGCCGCCCCGCCCTGCTCGCCGAGCACCGCGTCGGCGTACGCGGCGCGGTCGAGCAGTTGCGCGGCGGCCGCTGCGGTGTAGCGCTGCAGCGGCGCGGCGAAGGCGCTCATCGCGATGCCGCCGGCCAGCAGCGCCAGCGTCGCGCCGACGAGCCGCGGGCTGGCCCCGGCGCGGACGGCGCCGGGTTCGCTGCGCACATGCCAGAACAGGATGCTGCCGGCGCGGGCCAGGCCGACCAGGGTCAGGAAGCCGACCCCGAGCACCACGCTCCAGACGGCGACGACGCCCGGGTGCGGCAGCGCCGCCTCGAGGATCATCAGCTTGCCGATGAACCCGGGCAGCGGCGGCAGGCCGGCCAGCGCGGCGGCGGCCAGCAGCAGCAGCGTGCCCAGCAGTGCCGGCTGCGCGACGGGCGAGGCCGGCTCGAGCCGGTCGGCCACCTCGCCGCGCTGTGCCGCGACCAGTTCGGCGAGCAGGAACATGCCGGCGATCACCAGCGTGCTGTTGGCCATGTAGAACAGGCCGGCCGACCAGGCCGCCGCATCGAACAGGCCGAGCGCGGCGAGCACGGTGCCGACCGAGGCCACCGTCAACCAGGCGATCAGGCGCGGCAGCGTGCCGGCGGCCAGCGCACCCAGCACGCCGACCACCGAGGTGCCCAGCGCCAGCGGCAGCAGCAGCGGCTGCGCGGCCAGCGCCGACGCGCCGGCGGCGTCGCCGAACACCACGCCGTGCACGCGCACGATCGCGTAGACGCCGACCTTGGTCATGATCGCGAACAGCGCCGCCACCGGTGCGCTGGCCGCCGCATAGGTGGCCGGCAGCCACATCGCCAGCGGCAGCAGCGCCGCCTTGAAGCCGAACACCACCAGCAGCAGCAGCGCGGCCGCCTGCAGCAGCGCGGCCTCGGGCGCAGCGACCAGCGGCACGCGCAGCGCGAGGTCGGCCAGGTTCAGCGTACCGGTCTGCGCATACAGCAGCGCGACGCCGACCAGGAACAGCGACGAGGCGACCAGGTTCAGCACCACGTAGTGCAGCCCGACCCGCAGCCGCTCGCGGCCCAGGCCGTGCAGCATCAGCACGTAGCTCGCGATCAGCAGCACCTCGAAGAACACGAACAGGTTGAACAGGTCGCCGGTGACGAAGGCGCCTGCCAACCCCATCAGCTGGAACTGGAACAGCGCGTGGAAGTGCCGGCCGTGGCTGTCCCAGCCGCCGCCGGCGTACACCAGCACCGGCAGCGCCACGCAGGAGGTCAGCAGCAGCATCAGCGCCGCCAGCCGGTCGACGACCAGCACGATGCCGAACGGCGCCGGCCACTCGCCGACGCGGTAGACCTGCAGCCCGCCGGCATCGGCCTGCACGGCCAGCGTGGCCGCCAGCAGCAGCCCGAGCGCCGTCGACGCGAGCGCGATGCCCCGCACCAGCGGACGGCGCGTGCTGTCGTCGCCGAGCAGCAACAGCAGCATCGCGGTCGCGGCCGGCAGCAGCACCGGCAGCACCGGGCCGTGCAGTTCGAGCAGCATCGCCAGGTTCACCGCCGCACTCCGGGCTCGTGCTGCCCGTCGACCTGGTCGCTGCCGCAGGCGTCGCGGCCGCGCAGCGCCAGCTCGATCACGAAGCCGGTCGTCGCGAAGCCGATCACGATCGCCGTCAGCACCAGCGCCTGCGGCAGCGGGTCGGCGACCGCGCCGGCGCGGCCGAGCACCGGCGCCGCATCGGTCCACAGCCGGCCCATCGCGAAGATGAAGACGTTGACCGCGTAGCCGAGCAGCGACAGCCCGAGCACCACCGGGAAGCTGCGCCCGCGCAGCAGCAGGTAGATGCCGCAGGCCGTGACCCAGCCGATGCCGGTGGCGACCAGGAATTCCATCGACAGCGTCATGCCGGGCGCTCCTTGCTCGCGGCGCCGAGCGCCGAGAGCATCAGCAGGGTCGCGCCGACCACGGTGACGTAGACACCGAGGTCGAACAGCGCCGCGCTGGCCAGCGGCAGTTCGCCCAGCAACGGCAGCGCCGGGTGGCCGTGCGCGCTGGTCAGGAACGGCCGGCCGAGGACGAAGGCGCCGAGCCCGGTCAGCCCGGCGATCGCCAGCCCGCTGCCGATCCAGCGCGTGTAGCGCGTGCCGCCGCTGGCGTGCAGGGCCGCCTCGGTGCGTGACTGGCCGGCCGCCATGTACTGCAGCACCAGCGCGACCGCGGTCACCAGGCCGGCGATGAAGCCGCCACCCGGCAGGTTGTGGCCACGGAAGAAGATGTAGACGGCGGCCACCAGGGCCAGCGGCAGCACCAGGCGCGCCGCGACCTGCAGCATCAGCGGCTGCCGCTCGAAGCTCCAGGCCCGGCCCTCGGTGTCGGCGCCGGGGCGGGCCACGCGCCAGCCGTCCAGCAGCGCGAGCACGCCGACCGCGGCGATGCCCAGCACGGTGATCTCGCCGAAGGTGTCGTAGCCGCGGAAGTCGACCAGGATCACGTTGACCGCGTTGGTGCCGCCGCCGCCGGGCACCGACTGCTCGAGGAAGTACCAGGCGATCGAGTCGTGGTCGCGCGTCAGCACCAGCCAGGTGAGCCAGGCGATGCCGGCGCCGCCGCCGAGCGCGAGCAGCGCGTCGCGCGTGCGCCGCGCCGGGCTCGATTCGCGCGGCGTCGTCTGCGGCAGCAGCGCCAGGCCCATCAGCAGCAGCACGGTCGAGACCACCTCCACCGAGAGCTGCGTCAGCGCCAGGTCCGGTGCCGAGAAGGCAAGGAAGGTCAGCGCTGTCACCAGCCCGACCACGCCGACCAGCACCACCGCCTGGAAGCGCTGGTGGTGCGTCCAGACCAGCACGCCGCCGGCGGCCAGCAGCAGCGCCCACAGCGCCAGCGCGAGCGGCGTGGCGGGCAGCAGCGCGCGTTCGCCGCCGCCCAGCGGCTGCGGCTGCGCGAGCAGCGGCCAGGCCGCCACCAGCACCGCGCTGCCGACCATCAGCGCCGCGTAGCGCTGCAGCGAGCCGTTCTCCAGCCGCTGCGTGAGGCGCCCGGCCAGCCCGAACAGGCCGTCGATCGCGTGCGTGAACAGCAGCCGGCCGGTCCAGCCCTTCGGGTGGTGCAGGTGCAGGTTGTAGTGGCGCTGCAGTGCGAAGTACATCGCCACGCCCAGCAACAGCGCGACGGCGCTCATCAGCAGCGGCGCGTTGAACCCGTGCCAGATCGCGAGGTGGTACTCGGGCGGCGGCGCGCCCAGCACGGCCGTGGCCGCCACGTGCACCAGCGGGCCGAAGGTCAGCGCCGGCGCAATGCCGACGATCACGCACAGCGCCACCAGCAGCGCGACCGGCGCCTTCATCAGCAGCGGCGGCTCGTGCGGATGCGGGTTCGGCAGGTTCTTCGGCTCGCCGTGGAAGAACACGTCGTGGATGAAGCGCAGCGAATAGGCCACCGAGCAGATGCCGCCGAAGGTGGCCGCGAGCGGCACCATCACACCCCAGGCGAGGCCGTGCTGCGCGTCGACCGCCTCGGCGAAGAACATCTCCTTGGACAGGAAGCCGTTGGCCAGCGGCACGCCGGCCATCGACGCGGCCGCGACCATCGCGAGCGTGCCGGTCCACGGCATCAGCTTCATCAGGCCGGCGAGCTGGCGCATGTCGCGCGTGCCCGTCTCGTGGTCGATGATGCCGGCGGCCATGAACAGCGAGGCCTTGAAGGTCGCGTGGTTGAGGATGTGGAACACCGCCGCCACCGCCGACAGCGGCGAGGCCAGCCCGATCAGGAAGGTGATCAGTCCGAGGTGGCTGATGGTCGAGTACGCGAGCAGGCCCTTCAGGTCGTGCTTGAAGACCGCGACGTAGGCGGCGAACGCCATCGTCGCCAGCCCGACCGGCGCGACGATGGCGGCGAACAGCTCGCCGCCGAGCACCGGGTACAGGCGCGCGAGCAGGAACAGCCCGGCCTTGACCATCGTCGCCGAGTGCAGGTAGGCCGAGACCGGCGTCGGCGCGGCCATCGCCTCGGGCAGCCAGAAGTGGAACGGCCACTGCGCGCTCTTCGTGAAGCAGCCGACCAGCACCAGCCCGAGCGCGAGCGGGAACAGCGCGTGCGAGCGCACCTGCTCGCCGCGCTCGAACAGCACCGAGAGCTCGTAGCTGCCGCCGATCTGCCCGATCAGCACGATGCCGGCCAGCATCACCAGCCCGCCGCCGCCGGTGACCGCCAGCGCCATGCGCGCGCCGGCACGCGCCTCGGCCTTGTGGCCCCAGTAGCCGACCAGCAGGAACGACGAGACGCTGGTCAGCTCCCAGAACACCACCAGCAGCAGCAGGTTGTCCGACAGCACGATGCCCAGCATCGCCGCCATGAACAGCATCAGCAGCGTGTAGAACTTGCCGGCCGGGTCGCGCTCGCCCAGGTACCAGGCGGCGTACAGGATGATCAGCAGCCCGATGCCGGTGATCAGCAGCGCGAACAGCAGCGCCAGCCCGTCGAGCCGGAAGTTCGCGTTCAGGCCGATCGCCGGCACCCAGGGCGTCTGCGAGAGCAGCACCTGCCCGTCGAACACGGCGCCGGCGCCGGCCAGCAGCAGGGCGAGCGACGCGCCCGTCACGCCGGCCGCCAGCCAGGCCGTCAGCGCACGCCGCCCGCGCGACTCGACGCGGCCGGCCGCGAAGCACAGCACGGTGCCGGCGAGCAGCGGCAGCAGGACGACCAGGGGCAGCGGAATCATTCGAAGACGGGGTCCGGCAGGGCCGGCCGATTCTAGGAAGGCCTCCGCGCCAAGCGCACAGAAGACCTGCGCGCTGACGGACATGCCGCCGATGCTTGACAGATCAGCCCCATGTCAGCCCGCTCGCTACACTTTCGGCCAGCCTCCCTTGCCCTGGACTGCGCCATGACCACCACGATCCGCCATGCCGACCTCGTCGAGAGCGTCGCCGCCGCCCTGCAGTACATCAGCTACTACCACCCGGCCGACTACATCGCGCACCTCGCACGCGCCTACGCGGGCGAGCAGAGCCTGGCCGCGAAGGACGCGATCGCGCAGATCCTCACCAACTCGAAGATGTGCGCCGAGGGCCGCCGGCCGATCTGCCAGGACACCGGCATCGTCAACGTGTTCCTGAAGATCGGCATGGACGTGCGCTTCGAGGGCTTCCCCGGCTCGATCGAGGACGCGATCAACGAGGGCGTGCGCCGCGGCTACAACGACCCGGACAACAAGCTGCGCGCCTCGATCGTCGCGGACCCGCACTTCGAACGCAAGAACACCAAGGACAACACCCCCGCCGTCGTGCACATGACGGTGGTGCCCGGGAGCACCGTCGACGTGCAGGTCGCGGCCAAGGGCGGCGGCAGCGAGAACAAGAGCAAGTTCGTGATGCTCAACCCGAGCGACAGCCTCGTGGATTGGGTGCTCAAGACCGTGCCGACGATGGGCGCGGGCTGGTGCCCGCCCGGCATGCTGGGCATCGGCATCGGCGGCACGGCCGAGAAGGCGGTGCTGATGGCCAAGGAATCGCTGATGGATCCGATCGACATGTTCGAGCTGAAGCAGCGCGGGCCGCAGAACAAGACCGAGGAACTGCGCATCGAGCTGTGCGACAAGATCAACGCGCTGGGCATCGGCGCGCAGGGCCTGGGCGGCCTGACGACGGTGCTGGACGTGAAGATCGCGATGTACCCGACGCATGCGGCCAGCAAGCCGGTCGCCATGATCCCGAACTGCGCCGCGACGCGCCACGCGCACTTCGTGCTCGACGGTTCGGGCCCGGCCTACCTCGAGCCGCCGAGCCTGGACCTGTGGCCGGACGTGCACTGGGCGCCGGACTACAACAAGTCGAAGAAGGTCGACCTGAACACGCTCACCAAGGAGCAGGTCGCGAGCTGGAAGCCGGGCGACACGCTGCTGCTGTCTGGAAAGATGCTGACGGGGCGCGACGCGGCCCACAAGCGCATCCAGGACATGCTGGCCAAGGGCGAGAAGCTGCCGGTGGACTTCACCAACCGCGTCATCTACTACGTCGGCCCGGTCGACCCGGTGCGCGACGAGGTGGTCGGCCCGGCCGGCCCGACGACGGCCACGCGCATGGACAAGTTCACCGACATGATGCTGGCCCAGACCGGCCTGATCGCGATGATCGGCAAGGCCGAGCGCGGGCCGGTCGCGATCGAATCGATCCGCCAGCACCAGAGCGCCTACCTGATGGCGGTGGGCGGTGCGGCGTATCTCGTGGCCAAGGCGATCAAGGGCGCCAAGGTGCTGGGCTTCGGCGACCTCGGCATGGAGGCGATCTACGAGTTCGACGTGCAGGACATGCCGGTGACTGTCGCGGTCGATGCGTCGGGCACCAGCGTGCACCAGACCGGGCCGAAGGAGTGGCAGGCGAAGATCGGCAAGATCCCGGTCGCTGCGGCGTGAGCCCGCGTGCGGGGTAGCATAGGCCGGTGGAGAACTTCACCAGCGCGCTCGATCGCGCCGCGACGGCGGTGGTCGAACGGCTCGTCGCCCACCTGCCCGACCTGCTGGCCGCCGTCGCGCTGCTGCTGATCGGCTGGCTGCTGGCCCGGCTGCTGCGCGCCGTGACGCGGCGTGCCGCGGCGCTGCTCGATTCGCTGATCACGCGCGGTACCGGCCGCAGCGCCTGGCAGGTCGGCCGCTCGGCGAAGGTGCTGGGCACGGTGGTCTACTGGGTCGTGCTGGTGTTCTTCATCGCCGCGGCGACCCGCACGCTCGGCCTGCAGACCTTCACCGACTGGCTCGCGCGGCTGCTCGACCACCTGCCGACGCTGTTCGCCGGGCTGCTGATCGTCGCGGCCGGCTACCTGTTCTCCGGCTTCGTAGCCGACCTCGTCAGCGCCGCGGCCAGCGCGCTCGCGCCGCCGCAGCGCGCCGCGCTGGCGCGCATCGCACAGGTCGCGACGCTGCTGGTGGCGCTGCTGGTCGGTGCGGACCAGATCGGGCTGAAGGTCACCTGGATCGCGATCCTCGCGGCCATCCTGGTGGCCAGCGTGATGATCGGTGTGGCGGTCGCCGTCAGCCTGGGCGCGCGCGGCTACGTCGCGAACCTGATCGGCGCGCATTACCTGCGCCAGGCGCTGCGGCTGGGCCAGCGCGTGCGCGTGGCCGGCCACGAAGGGCGGGTCGTGCACGTCAGCGCGACCTCGATCGAGCTGGAGACCGACGACGGCCGCGTGATGCTGCCCGGGGCGGTCTACCACGACGAGGCGATCGTGCTGCTGGCGCGGCACGACGCCGGCCTGTCGTGAGCGCGTCGGCCCGGCGCCGCACGGCGCGGAGGGCTGCGCGGTGAACGACGAGCGCGACCAGACGCTCAGCCTCGCCTTCATGCGCAGCCACCCGCTGCAGGCCGCGCGCGTGCTCGAGGCGCTGCCCGCCGAGCCGGCCGGGGCGCTGTTCGCCCGCGTGCCGGCACGCATCGGCACGGCCGTGCTGGCCGCGATGCTGCCGCAGGCGGCCGCGCGCTGCCTCGCGACGCTGGACGATGAACGCGTGATGGAACTGCTGTCCGGCATCGGCACGCCGTCGATGGTCGCGCTGCTGCGCCACCTGCCGCCGGAGCGCCGACGGACACTGGTGGCGGGGCTGCCGACCGCCGCGGCCTTCGCCTCCAGCCTGCTGCTCGGCTTCGCCGAGGACACGCTGGGCGCCTGGGCCGATCCCGACTGCCTGGCGCTGGATGCCCACCTGCGCTGCGCCGAGGCGCTCGAACGTTTCCGCCACGTGCCCTCGCCGCATGCGCTGGCCTTCGTCACGGACGGCGAGCGCCGGCTCGGCGGCGTGGTCGAACTGGTCGCGCTGCTGCAGGCGCCGCCCGAGGCCACGTTGGCCACGCTGATGCGCCCGCCGGCGGCGCTGCTCGCCGCGCACGCGCCGCTGGTGGGCACGGCCGAGCATCCGGGCTGGGAGCGTGCCTCGGTGCTGCCGGTGGTCGAGCCGGGGCAGCGCCTGGTCGGCGCGATGACCCGCGACGCCCTGGAGCGGGCCTTGCGCCGCTTCGGCACCGGGCGCGAAAGCCAGACCCCGGTCACCCTGCCGGGCCTGCTCGCGCAGTCGTACTGGCGCACCTTCTCCGGGCTGCTGGAGAGCGCGCTGACCCTGCTGCCGCGCGTCGACGCGCTGGCGCGCGAACGTGATGGCCGCTGAGGCGGGCGCGGTCGTGCTGCCCGCGGCGGACGCGGCGCTGACGCAGCGCTTCCTGCTCGACTTCCCGCACGAGGCAGCGCGCGTGCTGGAGGCCTTGCCGGCCGACGACGCCGCCGCGCTGCTGGCCGCGCAGGCGCCGCATGCCGCGCTGCCGGCCTGGCAGGCGCTGGCGCCGGACGCCGCGCGCTCGGTGCTCGAGCGCGTGCCGGAGCCGCTCGGCCGGCACCTGCTGGCCGAGGCCGAACCGGTCGCGTCGGTGGCGGTGCTGACCCAGTTCGACGAACAGGGTCGCCGGCAGTGGCTGCAGCGCCTGGACGCCGAGGTCGCGCGCGAGCTGCGCGAGCTGCTCGCCTACCCCGACGACTGCGCCGGCCGCATGATGGACCCGCGGGTCAGCCCGCTGCGCACCGGCATGACCGTGGCCGAGGCGATCGAGCGGCTGCGCCAGATCCGCCGCAGCGGCCTGCGCGAGCTGTTCGTGGTCGACGACGAGGGGCGCCTGGCCGGGCGCGTCGAGGTGCAGGACCTGGTGCTGGCCGAGCGCGACCGGCCGCTGGCGGGCATCACGCGCGGCGTGGTCGCGGTGGTCGGCGACCTCGACCCGCGCGAGGAGGTCGTCGAGACCTTGCAACGCCAGCCCATCACCGCGCTGCCGGTGGTCAACCTCGGCGGGCGCTTCATCGGCGTGATCCGCCAGGCCGAGCTGGTCGCGGCGGTCGAGGAGGAGACCAGCCTCGACATCCAGACCATGGTCGGCGCGAGCCCCGACGAGCGGGCGCTGTCGACACCCGGCTTCGCGGTGCGCAAGCGCCTGCCCTGGCTGCAGATCAACCTGCTGACCGCGTTCCTGGCGGCCTCGGTCGTCGGCCTGTTCGAGGGCACGATCGCCAAGTTCACGGCGCTGGCCGTGCTGCTGCCGGTGGTGGCCGGCCAGTCGGGCAACGCGGGCGCGCAGGCGCTCGCGGTCACGATGCGCGGCCTCGCGCTGCGCGAGATCAGCCTGCGCCACTGGCCGGCCGTGGTCGGCAAGGAGGCGTTGACCGGGCTGGTCAACGGCCTAGCCGTCGCGCTGACCACCGGCCTGGGGGTCTACGCCTGGAGCCGTTCGCTCGGGCTGGTCGCGGTGATCATGCTGGCGATGGTGATCTCGATGTTCGCCGCGGGCCTGGCCGGCGCACTGGTGCCCATCCTGCTGCGCCGCTTCGGGCAGGACCCGGCGACCGCCTCGTCGATCATCCTGACCACGGTGACCGACGTGGTCGGCTTCTTCTCGTTCCTCGGCATCGCCGCGCTGTTCGCGCCGATGCTGGCCGCGGGCGGCGGCTGAAGGCCGCCGGGGCGGCCTAGGGCCTGGGCACCGGCACGGGCTCGGGCGAGCGGGCAACCGCCGTCGGCTCCGGCGGCGCCTCGCGCAGGTAGAGCCACGCCGGGTGCGGGTAGAACTTGGAGGCGTAGTCGTAGCCGGCTTCGCGCGCGAGCCGCTGCACCAGCACCGCGGGGTGCTCGCCGTTCGTGCGCGCCTGGGGCCTGCGATCGTCCGGGCACTCGGCGGCGGTGGCCGGCGCCAGCACCGCCACGCACAGGGTCAGCAGGGCGAAGGGGGTCGGGTTCATGGGGATCTCCTCGCGGCGGGCCGGACAAAGCGGTCCTCGCAAGGAAATACGACCCACCTCCCGGATTCCGGACATCGAGGTCGCAGCGCCTCCATTCGCAGGACGCCGCGCAAGCCTCGGTGCCGACCTCACCCGCGCGGATGGTGCTGCGCGTGCAGCGCCCGCAGCCGCTCGCGGGCCACGTGCGTGTAGATCGTCGTCGTCGAGATGTCGGCGTGGCCGAGCAGCATCTGCACCGCGCGCAGGTCGGCGCCGTGGTTCAGCAGGTGGGTCGCAAACGCATGTCGCAGCGTGTGCGGCGAGAGCGGCACGGCCACACCACCGCGCAGCGCATGCGCCTTGATCAGCTTCCAGAACATCTGGCGCGTCATCGGACCGCCGCGCGCGGTGACGAACAGCGCGTCGCTGGCCTGCCCGCGCAGGATCTCGGCACGCGCCTGCGCCAGGTAACGCTGCAGCCAGCCGCGCGCCTCCTCGCCGAACGGCACGAGGCGCTCCTTGCCGCCCTTGCCGGTGACCCGCAGCGCCCCTTCGGCCAGGCCCAGGTGCACGGCCTTCAGCGTGACCAGTTCGCTGACCCGCAGGCCGCTCGCGTACATCAGCTCCAGCATCGTGCGGTCGCGCAGGCCGAGCGGCGTCTCGACGTCCGGGGCGGCCAGCAGCGCCTCGACCTGCGCCTCGCTGAGCGTCTTGGGCACGCGCAGCGGCGCGCGCGCGGCATCGAGCCGCAAGGTCGGATCGGCCGCGACCAGGTGCTCGCGCAAGGCCCAGCGGAAGTAGCGCTTGAACACCGTCAGGCGCCGGTTCGAGGTGGTGGCCTTGCTCGCGCCGTGGCGAGCCACCGCGTAGGCGCGCAGGTCGGCCTCGCGCGTCTCGTCGAGCGCGCGGCCGGCCGTCGCGGCCAGCCACTGCGCGTAGAGCGTCAGGTCGCGCCGGTACGCGGCCAGGGTGTTGGCGGCCAGCCCGTCCTCGATCCAGAGGGCGTCGGCAAAGCGGTCGATCGCCGCCTGGCTGGCCGCCAGCGCGCTCACTCCAGCGAGAGCTTCTGCGTCGCGACCACCTTCTTGTAGACCGCGAGCTCGGCCTTGATCTGCTCGGCGAACTCGGCCGGCGTGTTGCCGACGATCAGCGAGCCCGTGCCCTCGATGCGCTGGCGCACACCGGGGTCGGCCAGCGCGGCCTTCGCCGCGGCGTGGATCGTGTCGATCACGTCCTTCGGCGTGCCCTTGGGCGCGAGCAGGCCGTAGTAGGCCATGCGATTCACCGGCTCCAGGCCGACTTCCTTGAACGTCGGCACGTCGGGCAGCACCGCGAGGCGCTGCGGCGCCGCGACGACGATCGGCACGAGGCGCCCGTCCTTCACGAACGGCAGCGCGGACGGCAGGTTGTCGAAGATGATCGGGACCTGGCCGGCCACGGTGTCGTTCAGCGCCGGGCCCGCGCCGCGGTACGGAATGTGCGTGATGAACGCGCCCGACAGGCTCTTGAACAGCTCGGTCTGCAGGTGGCCGATGCCGCCGGTACCCGAACTGGCGTAGCTGAACTTGCCCGGGTTGGCCTTCACCTTCGCGATGAAGGACTTGTAGTCCTTGGTGCCGAACGACGGGTGCACCGCGATCAGGTTCGGCGTCGCGGCGATATTCATGATCGGCGCGAAATCGCTGATCGGGTCGTACGGGATCTTCGGGTTGATCGCCGGGTTCGCTGCCGTGGTCGACACGGTTGCGACGCTCAGCGTGTAGCCGTCCGGCGCGGACTTGACCACCTCCATCGCACCGATCGCTCCGCCGGCGCCGGCCTTGTTCTCGACGACCACCGTCTGGCCCAGCGTCGAGCCCATCTTCTCCGCGACGATGCGGGCGATGAGGTCCGTCGTGCCGCCGGGCGCGAACGGCACCACCAGCCGCACCGGCTTGTTCGGGAAGGCCTGCGACCAGGCCGGCGAGGCCAGCAGCGGGAGCGACAGCGCAGCGAGGGCGACGAGGGGGCGTCGTTGCATGGGTGGGGTCTCCTGGGTTGAGGGAAGGGAACGGCAATCTCAGTAGCTGGGTGACCCGCCGAGCAGGCCGGCCTTGAGCCGCTTGTCGACCGGGTCGTTGCCGATGAAGATCTTGAGGATACCGGCATAGAAGTCGTCGCCGACCACGGGCTCACCCCGAGGCCGGGTGTTCAGGCTGAGCTGCAGGCCGTGGCCGGGCAGCCAGTCGAGGTCGACCACGTCGCCCTTCTTCAGCGTGCCCAGGCCCCGCACCAGCGCATCGAACTGCGCGATGCGTGCCTGCAGCGCGCCCAGCTCGGCGGCGCTGTGGTTGCGCCGCATGCCCTTGTCGACGGCCTTCACGAACTCGACGGACTCGACCTCGACCATCATCTTCATCTGCACGCGCTTCGGGCCGGCCTGTGCCAGCACGCCCGCCGGCGTGGTCGCCTTCTGGGCGAGGTAGAGGCCCGCCGCATAACCCTTGAACCAGGCCACCGCGCGCAGGCCGACGCCGTTGAGCACCAGCTCCGCGCCGGCCAGCCGGATGCGGTCCTCGAAGCGCTGTTCGGCGATCGTCGCCGCGCGCAGCGGCGCCGCCGCGGCCAGCGCGGCGGCGAGCACGGCACGGCGGGTCCATGGCCCAGGGGTCGGGTGCATCGTGGTCGGCAAGGGCGAGAGCATGCGAGGTTAACGCGCACGGCGGCCGATCCGGCGACCGCGGGCATTGTGGGAACTACGCAGAAGGCCGCACCTCGCGCTGGCACACTCGGGTCATGCCCGATGCGCTCCTGCTCCTGCCCGACTTCATGCTGATCGTGGTCGGGTGGGCGGTGTGCCGCTACACGCCGCTGAACCGCACGGTCTGGGACGGTGCCGAGCGCCTCGTCTACTACCTGCTGTTCCCGGTGCTGCTGTTCAGCGCGATCGTGCGCAATCCGCTGCAGCCGGCCGCGATGCTGCAGCTGGCCGGCAGCGGCGTCGCGGTGGTCGCGCTCGGCATCGCGCTGGCCTACGCGCTGCGCGGCTGGCCCGGCGTCGACGCGCGGCTGCACGCCTCGGGGGCGCAGGTCGCGTTCCGCTTCAACTCCTACGTCGCGCTGGCGCTGGCCGAGCGGCTGGCCGGCAGTGCCGGCGTGGCCTGGATCGCGCTGCTGGTCGCGCTGTGCGTGCCCCTGTGCAACATCGCTGCCGTCTGGCCGCTGGCGCGCGCCGGCGGCCAGGGCTACCTGCGCGAGCTGGCGCGCAACCCGCTGATCGTCTCGACGCTCGCGGGCCTGGGCTTCAACCTGCTCGGGCTGCGCCTGCCGGACATCGCGACGACCACGCTCGGCCGCATCGGCGCCGCCGCGCTGCCGATCGGCCTGATGGCGGTCGGCGCGGGTCTCACCTTCGGCGGGCTGCGCGCGGCGCCGCGCCTGGCCGCGGCCCTGCTCGCGATCCGCCATGCCGTGCTGCCCGCGGCCGCGCTGGCGCTCGTCGTCCTGCTCGAGCTGCCGCCCGGCCAGCAGGCGGTGGTGGTCGCCTTCGCGGCCCTGCCGACCGCGTCGAGCGCCTATGTGCTGGCGGCGCGCATGGGCGGCCACGGCCCGTTCGTGGCCGGGCTCGTGACCCTGTCGACGCTGATCGGCATGCTGAGCGTGCCGCTCGCGCTGCTGGTGCTCGCCCGGCTGGCCTGACGGCGCGCGGCGGGCCGCCCTCAGCGCCGCTGCGCCAGGGCCCAGTCGATGTGCTCGCGCACGAGTTCGTCGGCGCCCTCGCCCGCGGCGCCCAGCGCGGCGGTGATCGCCGCGGCCTGCGTGGCGTCGGCCGCGCCCCTCAGCGCGTTCCCCAGCCCCACCGCGAGGTTGCGGCGCCAGCGCCGCCAGCCGATGCGCCGGATCGCGCTGCCTTCGGTGCGGCGCAGGAACGCCGCCTCGTCCCAGGCCCAGAGTTCGAGCAGCGTCGCGGTACCGAGCGGCACGCGCGTGTCGAAGTCCGGCAGCGTGCTGCGCTGCGCGTACTTGTTCCACGGGCAGGCGAGCTGGCAGTCGTCGCAGCCGTAGATGCGGTTGCCGATCGGCGCGCGCAGTGCCGGCGGGATCGGGCCGTCGTGCTCGATCGTGAGGTAGGAGATGCAGCGCCGCGCATCGAGCCGGTACGGCGCGACGATGGCCTGCGTGGGGCACACGTCCAGACAGGCCCGGCAGCGGCCGCAGTGGGGCTCGACGGGCGGCGTCAGCGGCAGCGGCAGGTCGACGAAGATCTCGCCGAGAAAGAACATCGACCCCGCGTCGCGGTGCAGCGCCAGCGTGTGCTTGCCGCGCCATGCGATGCCGCTGCGTTCGGCCAGCTCGACCTCGAGCACCGGCGCCGAGTCGGTGAACACGCGGTGGCCGAACGGGCCAACGGCATCCGCCAGCCGGTCCGCGAGGCCCTGCAGGCGCGTGCGCAGCACCTTGTGGTAGTCGCGCCCGCGGGCATAGACCGACACCGCGGCCTGGGTCGCATCCCCGAGCCGGGCCCACTCGACCGCCTGCCAGTCCGTGGGCGCGGCGCGCGGCAGGTAGTCCATGCGGGCCGTGACGACGCGCAGCGTGCCGGGCACCAGTTCGGCGGGACGCGCGCGCTTCAGGCCGTGCGCGGCCATGTAGGCCATCGAGCCGTGCCATCCGTTGTGCAGCCATGCGACCAGACCGGGCTCCGCGGAACCCAGGTTCACATCGGCGACTCCGATCTGGGAAAATCCCGCCGCCGAGGCCCAGCCGCGCAGTTGCGCGAGCAGGGCCGGACCGTCCAACTCGCTCTCACCGCTCATTTGACGATTCTAGGAAGCCGCACGCAGCACTGGGCCGACGAGCACGCCTGCGCCACCAGCGCACGGGCGCTGGCCGTCGCACCCGCGCTGCGCGACGCCTTCGTCGAGCTGCATGGGCCGCTCGGGGCGGGCAAGACCACTTTCGCCCGTCACCTGCTGAACGCGCTCGGCGTCGCCGGCCGCGTCAAGAGCCCGACCTACGCGGTGATGGAGCCCTACGAGACGCCGCAGGGGCCGATCCGCCACTTCGACTTCTACCGCTTCGACGACCCGCAGGAGTGGGAGGACGCGGGCTTCCGCGACGTCTTCGCCGCGCCCGGCCTGAAGCTGGCGGAGTGGCCCGAGAAGGCGCGCGGCCTGCTGCCGCCGGCCGACCTGCGCGTGCACATCGAGCCGCTCGAGCACGAGGCGCGCCGCGCCACGCTGACCGCGCTGACGCCGCGCGGGCTGGAGCTGCTCGCATGAAGGGGCGCCCATGAAGCGCCGCGACGCGCTCGGCACCCTGGCGCTGCTGCTCGGGCCGGCGCAGATCGTGCGCGGCGCCAGCATCGTCGCGGTGCGCGTGTGGCCGGCCGACGACTACACGCGCGTCACCATCGAGTCCGACACGGCGCTGTCCGAGAAGCACTTCCTGGCCCAGAACCCGCAGCGCCTGGTCATCGACATCGACGGGCTCGAGCTGAGCCCGGCGCTGCGCGAGCTGGTCGGCAAGGTGCGCAACGACGACCCGTTCATCGACGGCGTGCGCGTCGGTCAGAACCAGCCGCGCGTGGTGCGCCTGGTGATCGACCTGAAGCAGCCGACGGCGCCGCAGCTCTTCACGCTCGCGCCGGTGGCGGCCTACCAGCACCGCATGGTGTTCGACCTGTACCCGGTGCAGGAGCGCGACCCGCTGCTGGCGCTGATCCGCGAGAAGGAGCAGGCCGAGCGGCAGGCCGCAGAGGCGGTGCGCGACGCGCTCGGCGAGTTCATCGGCAAGCTCGACAAGCCGCTCGCGGCGCCGCCCGGACCGCCGGGTCCGCCGCCCGCCGCCCCGGCGCTGCAGACACCCGCCCCGCCGCCGACCGCGGCAGCGGGCCGGGTCGACCGGCTGATCGTCGTCGCGCTGGACCCCGGCCATGGCGGCGAGGACCCGGGTGCGGTCGGCCCGAGCGGCCTGCGCGAGAAGGACGTGGTGCTGGCCATCGCGCTGCAGCTGCGCGAGAAGCTCAACGCGAACCCGGGCATGCGCGCGATGCTGACGCGCGACGCCGATTTCTTCGTGCCCCTGAACGAACGCGTGCGCAAGGCGCGCCGCGTGCAGGCCGACCTGTTCGTCTCGATCCACGCCGATGCGTTCTTCAAGCCGCAGGCGCGCGGCGCCTCGGTGTTCGCGCTCAGCGAGCGGGGCGCCTCCAGCAGTGCGGCACGCTGGATGGCCGACCGCGAGAACGCGGCCGACATCGTCGGCGGCATCAACGTGAAGAACCGCCATGCCGACGTGATGCGCACGCTGCTGGACATGAGCACCGCCGCGCAGATCAAGGACAGCCTGAAGCTTGGCGGCGAGGTGCTGGGCCAGATCGGCAAGGTCGGCCGGCTGCACAAGGCGCAGGTCGAGCAGGCCGGCTTCGCGGTGCTGAAGGCGCCGGACATCCCGTCCATCCTGGTCGAGACCGCGTTCATCTCGAACCCGGAGGAGGAGTCCAAGCTGCGCGACCCGGCCTACCAGGCCCGGCTGGTCGACGCGCTGGCCCGCGGCATCGGCCGCTACTTCGCGCGCAATCCGCCGCTGGCGCGCACCCGCACGTTGTGACCACGAGGACCCCGCGCCGATGAGCCTGCTGCACCCCGACTGCCGCGCCCTGCTGGACCTGATGGAGGCCAAGGGCATCCCGCCGGTGCACGTGCTGAGCCCGGCCGACGCGCGCAGCGCCTACCGCGACCGGCGCTTCTTCACGCAGCCGGACGCCCCGGCGGTGGCCGAGGTGCGCGACCTGCAGGCGCCCGGGCCGCAAGGGCCGGTCCCGCTGCGTCTGTACCGGCCGGCCGGTGCCGCCGCCGGGCAGCGTCTGCCGGGGCTGCTGTACCTGCACGGCGGCGGCTGGGTGATCGGCGACCTCGACACGCACGACACGCTGTGCCGCGAACTCGCGAACGGTTCCGGTGCCGCGGTGGTGGCGGTGGACTACCGGCTCGCCCCCGAGCATGCGTTCCCCGCCGCCGTCGACGACACGCTGGCCGCGCTGCGCTGGGTGCATGCCCAGGCCGAGGCGCTCGGGCTCGACGCGGCGCGCCTGGCCGTGGGCGGCGACAGCGCTGGCGGCAACCTGGCGGCAGTCGCCGCGATCGCGGCGCGCGATGCCGGCGGCCCGGCGCTGGCCCTGCAGTTGCTGATCTACCCGGCCACCGATCAGCGCCACGGTGCCGCGTCGCACGCCGCGCTCGGCGAAGGCTATCTGCTGACGCGCGATTCGATGCTGTACTACCGCCGCCACTACCTGCCCGACCCGGCGCAATACCTCGACTGGCGCGCCTCGCCCCTGCTGCAGGCGGACCTCGCCGGCCTGCCGCCGGCGCTGGTGCTGACCGCCGGCTTCGACCCGCTGCGCGACGAGGGCCTGGCCTACGCGCAGCGCCTCACCGAGGCGGGCACACGCTCGACGCAGCTGTGCTTCGAGCGCCAGATCCACGGCTTCATCACGATGGGGCGGGTGATCGGCGAGGCGAACGACGCGGTGCGCCTGTGCGCCGCGGCGCTGCGCGCGGCGCTGCAGCCCTGAGCCGCCCCAAGCCTCAGGTCGGCGCGGCGCGGCGCGCCTTCCAGGCACCGAAGAGCACGACGAGACCGGGCAGCAGGATCGCCGCCCAGATGATCTTGTCCAGATGCTCCTTGACCCAGGGGATGTTGCCGAACAGGTAGCCCGCCATCGTCACCCCACCGACCCAGAGCACGCCGCCGGTCACGTCGTAGAAGGTGAACTTGCTGCGCGTCATGCTGGCCACGCCGGCGACGAAGGGTGCGAAGGTGCGCAGGAAGGGCATGAAGCGCGCCGCCACGATCGTGATGCCGCCGTACTTCTCGTAGAACGCATGCGCCTGGTCGAAGGCATGGCGGTTGAAGAAGCGGGAGTTCTCCCAGCGGAACACCTTCGGCCCGAAGTAGCGGCCGATCGTGTAGTTGCTCTGGTTGCCGAGGATGGCCGCCGCGGTCAGCAGGCCGATCGATAGCGGCAGGTCCATCAGGCCGGCGCCGCACAGCGTGCCGACCACGAACAGCAGCGAGTCGCCAGGCAGGAAGGGCATCACCACCACACCGGTCTCGACGAAGATGATGGCGAACAGCAGCGCATAGACCCATGTGCCATGGGTGGCAACGAAGTTCGCCAAGTGCACGTCGACGTGCAGGATGAAGTCGATCAGGAAGGCTGCGATGTCCATGGGAGCGGATTATCGGCAGCGCCGGTCCCGGGTCAGCCGACCTGGTCGATGGCCCGCACCTGGGCCAGCCATTCGGCCAGGGACGCCGGCAGCGGCGTCGCCGCGGCAGCGTTGCGCCAGCGCCGCTCGAGCTGGTTGGCCGTCGCGCGCAGATGCCATTGCAATTCCTGCTCGAGCGCCCACAGCTCGATGCGCACCGCGGGGTCGCGCGTATCGTCCTGGCCCAGCCGCTCCAGCTGGTCGGGAGTGACACCGGCGTTGTAGAGCATGCGCTGCAGGCTCTGCACCTGCTCGTCGACGGACAGCAGCACGGCGCGACGATCGCCCTCCGACTCCGCCACCAGGGGTTCGAGCGTGCCATGCCATTGCAGGGCATGCTCAGAGAGCAGGCGCAGCCGATGCAGCGCCTCCTCGACCAGCACGGTGGACGCATCCGCCGGCGGCGGCAAGGTGCGCAGCAGGCGCTGGATCGACCTGACCAGCACCGGGTCGTAACGACGCGGGTTCATGCGCAGCGCGAGCGAGACCCGCTGTTCCGGGTGACGCCGCCGGCCGTCGAACATCGCCGTCACCAGTTCGGCGAGTGAAAGCACGCGACCGAGCGGGCTGAGGGCGTCACCGACCAGCCCGCGCGGGTAGCCCGAGCCGTCCAGGCGCTCGTGGTGCTCGAGAACGGCACGTGCCACCTCGCGCGGGTAGGCGTGGAAGCGCTGGATGAGCATCGAGCCGGTCAGAGGGTGCACGTAAAGCGGCCGGCGCTCGTCGCCGCTGAGCAGCTGCCCGGGGGCAAGCAGTGCCGGGTCGATGTGCAGCATGCCGAGGTCGTGCAGCAGCCCGGCCGCGGCGGCCATGGTGATGTCGTGCAGGGGCGCGCCGGCCTCGCCGACGAGGTGCGCGCACAGGAGAGCCGAGCGAAGGCTGTGATCGAACAGGTCCGGGCGGTTCGCGCGCAGCAAGGTGAGCTGGAACGCCACCGGGCGCGGCAGCGGGATGGCTTCGACCGCCTCGAGCATCATGCGCCGCACCCGCCCCGCGGGCGCCGTGGCGGCGAACAGGCCGACCGGATCGATCAGGCACTCGATCGCCGCACGCAGCACCTTGCCGTCGACGCCGGGTTCGCTGTCCAGGCATTCGTCCAGCGGCGAGCTCAGGCGGTGCCGGACCAGCCGGTCGTAGAGGCTGCCGTCGACCGTCACACCGCCTTCGAGCAGCTTGAGCCCGTTGGCGTTGTAGATCGCGCGCGAGGTCACGATCGGCCGCCGCCGGGCCATCTCGGTGACGGCCTGCAGAAAGGCCGCCCCTTCCGGCGCCGATTCGACGGTACTGCTGGCTTCTCCCATCACCGCGCACTCTACAGGTGCATGCCCGGCGTGAAGGGTCGAGGTGGCGGGCAAGCCACGCCCATTCGTGCAGCTTCCTACAATCCGATCGGTGAACGCCGTCCTGCAACCCGCCGCGCGCCGGGCCATCCGTGAACTGCCCGACGAATTGGTCAGCCAGATCGCCGCCGGCGAGGTGGTCGAGCGCCCGGCCTCGGTGGTGCGCGAGCTGGTCGACAACGCGCTCGATGCCGGCGCGACCGAGGTCGTCGTGCGCCTGGTGGGCGGCGGCATCCGCAGCGTCGTTGTCGAGGACGACGGCGGCGGCATCCCGGCGTCCGAGCTGCCGCTGGCACTGCGTCGCCACGCGACCAGCAAGATCGCTTCGCTGGCCGAGCTGGAGAGCGTCGCGACGATGGGCTTTCGCGGCGAGGCGCTCGCCGCGATCGCCTCGGTGGCCGACCTGGCGATCGCCAGCCGCACACCGGAGGCCGCCTTCGCGCAGCGCCTCGAGGCCCGCTCCGGCGAACTCGAGCCCGCGCCGCGCGCGGTGGGCACCAGCGTCGAGGTGCGGGAGCTGTTCTTCGCGACCCCGGCGCGGCGCAAGTTCCTCAAGAGCGAAGCCACCGAGCTGGCGCACTGCGTCGAGGCGGTGCGCCGCCACGCGCTGCCGCGGCCGGATGTCGGCTTCGCCGTCTGGCACGAGGGCAAGCTCGTGCAGCAATGGCGCCGCGCCGACCCCGCCCAGCGCCTGCGCGACGTGCTCGACGACGACTTCGTGGCCGCCAGCCGCACGCTGGCGCTCGAGGCCGGGCCGCTGCGCATCCACGGCCGCGCCGGGCTGCCGGAGGCGGCCCGGGCACGGGCCGACCAGCAGTACGTCTACGTGAACGGCCGCTACGTGCGCGACCGGCTGATCGCCCACGGTGTGCGCTCCGCCTACGAGGACGTGCTGCACGGCGCGCGCCAGCCGGCCTACGTGCTGTTCATCGACATCGCGCCGGACCGCGTCGACGTCAACGTGCACCCGACCAAGATCGAGGTGCGCTTCCGCGACGCCCGCGAGGTCCACCAGGTGGTGCGCCGCGCGGTCGAGGCGGCGCTGGGCGCCTCGCGCGCCGGCGAGGCGGCCGAGGCGCCGGCGGCGCCGGCCGCCCCCGCGGCATGGCCCGGAGCCGCGCCGTTGCAGGGCTCGCTCGGCCTGCAGCAGGCCGCCCTGCTCTACGCCCGCGAACCCGCGCCCGCGTGGGACGCCGGGGCGTCGACGGGCACGGCGCAGGCGCTCCCGCCGGCCAACCCGCTGGCCGTGGCGCCTGCCGCCGCGTCCGCCGACGACTGGCCGCTCGGTCGCGCGCTGGCGCAGCTCGGCGGCGTCTTCGTGCTGGCCGAGAACGCGCAGGGCCTGGTGATCGTCGACATGCACGCGGCGCACGAGCGCATCGTCTACGAGCGGCTGAAAGGCGCGCTCGCGGGCAGCGGCATCGAGGCGCAGCCGCTGCTGATCCCGGCCACCTTCGCCGCCACGGCACAGGAGATCGCCACCGCCGAGCAGCAGGCCGACAACCTGCTCGCGCTCGGGCTCGACGTGGCCCCGCTCGCGGCCGGCACCCTCGCGGTGCGCTCGCGGCCGGCGGCACTGGCCGGCGGCGACGTGGTCGAGCTGGCGCGCAGCGTGCTGGCCGAACTGGCGCAGTACGACGCCAGCAGCGTGATCCAGCGCGCCCAGCACGAGATCCTCTCGACCATGGCCTGCCACGGCGCCGTGCGCGCGAACCGCCAGCTCACCGTGGCCGAGATGAATGCGCTGCTGCGCGACATGGAGCGCACCGAGCGCGCCGACCAGTGCAACCATGGCCGCCCCACCTGGCGGCAGGTGACGCTGAAGGAGCTCGACGCGCTGTTCTGGCGCGGGCGCTGAACTGAACTTTTCCGGGCCGGCCGCCTCAGTGGAACCCATGTCGCGCCCCTCACGCCTGCGTACCTGGCTGCTCGCCCCGCTGCTGGCGCTCGCGCTGGCGGGCACGCTGGTCGGCTGCGCCACGCTGGACGAGAAGCAGCGCGAGTGGATCTTCCAGCCCTCGGCCGGCAACGGCTGGGGCTACAGCAGCACCGACGGCATGGACGATGTCTGGATCGAGCACCGCTCGGCCGCCAGCGGTCATCCGGTGCGGCTGCACGCGTTGTGGATGCCGCAGGCGCGTGCCGACGCGCCGGTGCTGCTGTACCTGCACGGCGCGCGCCGCAACGTGCTGGGCAGTGCCTTCCGCATCCGCAACATGCACGACCTGGGTTTCGCGGTGCTGGCGGTCGACTACCGTGGCTTCGGGCGCAGCAGCGACGAGCTGCCCTCCGAGGCGGCGGTGCTGGAGGACGCGCGCGCGGCCTGGGACTGGCTGGCGCGCGAGCAGCCGCAGCGGCCGCGCTACATCTTCGGTCATTCGCTGGGCGGCGCGATCGCGGTGCAGCTGGCCGGCACGGTGAGCGATTCGCGCGGGCTGATCGTCGAGGGGACCTTCACGTCGATCCCGGACGTGTTCCGCAGCTTCAAGTGGGGCTGGCTGCCGATCACGCCGCTGATCACGCAGCGCTTCGACTCGGCCGAGCACATCCGCCGCGTGCGCATGCCGGTGCTGGTGGTGCACGGCAGCGACGACCGGCTGATCCGGCCCGAGCTGGGGCGGGCGCTGTACGAGAACGCCCCCGCGCCGAAGCGTTTCGTGCTCGTCGAGGGCGGGACGCACTACAGCACCAACGGCATCGGCCAGGCGCTCTACCGCGACGCCTTGCGTGACCTGTTCGGCCTTGGCGAGTAGCCGCGGCATGGTCCAATCGGGGCCATGGCGACGTTGAAACTGAAGCGCCCCGCCGCGCCGCGCGGCGACCGCGCTCCGGTGCGCGGCAGCGCGCCGCGCGCGC
>JAHBZL010000052.1 GCA_019635485.1 Piscinibacter sp.
GTGGCCGGCGGTGGGGCCATGGTCTATGGCACGGTGCTGCTGCTGCTCGCCTTCGTGTCGCTGGCCGGGGTGTGGACATTCCCGGCGCTGTGGCCGCAGCAGCTCACCGCAGGCGCCTGGAGGCAGGTGGCCCAGGCGGGCGACACCCTCGCCGTGACGGCCGGGCTGGCGGTGGCCGCGGCGGCCACCGGCCTGGTGCTCGCCGTCGCCTGGATGGAGACGACGCCGGCGGCCTGGGACGCCCGCGCCGCGCCGCTCGTGTTCGCGACCATGCTGGTGCCCGGCCTGCTGCTGGCGGTCGGCCTGTACCGGCTCGCGCTGCAGTGGCGGCTGGACGGCAGCCTGGCCGGGCTGTGGCTCGCGCACAGCCTGTACACCGCACCGTATGCGCTGGTCGCGCTGGCACCGGCCTACCGCGGTTTCGATGCCCGCTATGCGCAGCTCGCCGCGGCGCTCGGCAGCGGCGTGCCGCGCTTCCTGTGGCGCATCAAGTGGCCGATGCTGCGCGCACCGATCGCGGCGGCCTTCGCGGTCGGCTTCGCGGTCAGCGTCGGGCAGTACCTGAGCACCCAGTTCGTCGGCGCGGGCCGGCACGCCACCGTCACCACCGAGGCGCTGACGCTCGCCTCCGGCGGGCAGCGCCCGGCGATGGCGGCCTTCGCGCTGCTGCAGGCGCTGCTGCCGGCGCTGGTGTTCGTGCTGGCCTGGTGGCTGGGCCGGCGCGAGGCACGCCGCCTCGGCGTGGAGGCCTGATGCTCGCGCTCGAGGAGGTCGGCATCGCCACGCCGCAGGGGCCGCTGATCGAGCGGCTCTCGGCGCAGGTCGGCGCGGGCGAGGTGCTGGTCGTGATGGGCGAGAGCGGCGCCGGCAAGTCCTCGCTGCTCGCCTGGCTCTGCGGCACGCTGCCGGCCGGCCTCAGCGGCAGCGGCCGCGTGCGCCTGGACGGGCGCGACATCACCGCGCTGCCGACCGCGCAGCGGCGCGTCGGCATCCTGTTCCAGGACGACCTGCTGTTCCCGCACATGAGCGTGCTGGACAACCTGCTGTTCGCGCTGCCGGCCGGCCCGGCCGCGGCGCGCCGCGCGCAGGCCCGCGCCGCCCTCGCCGAGGCGGAACTGGGCGACCACGAGGCACGCCTGCCACACATGCTGTCCGGCGGGCAGCGGGCGCGTGTCTCGGTGCTGCGCGCGCTGCTCGCGCAGCCGCGTGCGCTGCTGCTCGACGAGCCGTTCTCGCGGCTCGACATGGCACTGCGCGCGCGCTTCCGCGCCTTCGTGTTCGAGCGCCTGCGGGCGCAGGCGATTCCGGGCGTGCTGGTCACGCACGACCCGCACGATGTGCCGCCGGGTGCCCGCGTGATCAGCCTCGACGCCGAGGCCGGCCGTGCTTGACCGTTACGCGATCCGGCTGCTGCGTCCGGCGCTGGACGCCGCGGCCGGCGGCTTGCAGCGGCTCGGCGTGCACGCCGATGCGGTCACCTGGGCCGGCTTCGCGATCGGGCTGGGCGGGGCGGCGGCGATCGCGCTGCAGCGGCCGCGGCTCGGTCTCGTGCTGCTGCTGGCCAGCCGCCTGTGCGACGGGCTGGACGGCGCGCTGGCGCGCCGCACGCGGCCGACCGACCGCGGGGCCTTCCTCGACATCACGCTGGACTTCCTGTTCTATGCCAGCGTGCCGCTGGCCTTCGCGCTCGCCGACCCGCCGGCCAACGCGCTGGCGGCCGCGGTGCTGCTGGCGGCCTTCATCGGCACCGGTTCGACCTTCCTGGCCTACGCGGCGCTGGCGGCGCAGCGCGGCCAGCGCAGCGTGGCCTATCCGGACAAGGGCCTCTACTATCTGGGCGGCCTGACCGAAGCGGGCGAGACCCTGGCCTGCTTCGCCGCGATGTGCTGGTGGCCGCAGCATTTCGCGCCGATCGCACTGGGCTTCGCCGCGCTGTGCGCGCTGACCGTCGTGACGCGGCTCGCGGCGGGCTGGCGCGGCCTGCCGCCGTAAGCCCGGCCCGCGAGCGACGACTGAACGGCCGCAACCCCCGAAGGAGACCCATGGCGCCCCGCAAGCTGATCGTGATCGCCGCGCTGGCCGCGCTGGTCGCCGTGTTCTTCGCCTTCGACCTCGGGCGCTACTTCAGCCTCGACTTCATCAAGCAGAGCCAGGCCGGGTTCGCCGAGCTGTACGCGCAGCGCCCGGCGCTGGTGCTGGGTGTGTTCTTCGCCGTCTACGTCGCGGTGACCGCGCTGTCGCTGCCCGGCGCCGCGATCATGACGCTGGCGGCCGGCGCGATCTTCGGCCTCGGGACCGGCACGGTGCTGGTCTCGTTCGCCTCCAGCCTGGGGGCGACGCTGGCCTTCCTGGCCGCCCGCTACGTGCTGCGCGACGGCGTGCGCGCGCGCTTCGGCGCGCGGCTCGCCGAGATCGACAAGGGCGTCGCGAAGGAGGGCGGCTTCTACCTCTTCACGCTGCGCCTCGTGCCGCTGGTGCCGTTCTTCGTCATCAACCTCGTGATGGGCCTGACGGCGATGCGGGCCTGGACCTTCTACTGGGTCAGCCAGCTCGGCATGCTGGCCGGGACGATCGTCTACGTGAACGCCGGCACGCAGCTGGCCCGCATCGAGTCGCTGCGCGGCATCCTCTCGCCGGCGCTGCTCGGCTCGTTCGTGCTGCTCGGCGTGTTCCCGCTGATCGCGAAGAAGGTGGTCGACGCGTTCCGCGCGCGCCGCGTCTACGCGCGCTGGGCGGGCGCGAAGCCGAAGACCTTCGACCGCAACCTGGTCGTGATCGGCGCCGGCGCGGCCGGCCTGGTGACGAGCTACATCGCCGCGGTGGTGAAGGCCAAGGTCACGCTGGTCGAGGGCCACAAGATGGGCGGCGACTGCCTGAACTACGGCTGCGTGCCGAGCAAGGCACTGATCAAGACCGCGACGCTGCTGCAGCAGATGCGCGAGTCGGCGAAGTACGGCATCGCCCGGGCCGAGGCGACGGTGAATTTCGCGCAGGTGATGGAGCGCGTGGCACAGGTGGTGCGCGACGTCGAGCCGCACGACTCGGTGGAGCGCTACACCGGGCTCGGCGTCGATGTCGTGCAGGGCTACGCGAAGCTCGTGAACCCATGGACGGTCGAGATCCGCCGCGACGACGGCCAGACGCAGACGCTGACCACGCGCAGCATCGTGCTGGCCACCGGCGCGGAGCCGTTCGTGCCGCCGCTGCCGGGGCTGAAGGAAGCCGGCTACCTGACCAGCGACACCTTGTGGGAGCTGCGCGAGCTGCCGCGCCGCCTGGTGGTGCTGGGCGGGGGGCCGATCGGCTGTGAACTCGCGCAGTCCTTCGCGCGGCTCGGCGCGCAGGTCACGCAGGTCGAGATGGCGCCGCGCCTGATGGGCCGCGAGGACGAGGAGGTCTCGGCGCTCGTGCGCGCCAGCCTGGAGCACGACGGCGTCACGGTGCTGACAGGCCACAAGGCGCTGCGCTGCGAGCCGGCGGACGGCGCTCACGCGCTCGTCGTCGAGACCGGCGGCATCGAGACCCGCATCCCGTTCGACCGGCTGCTGTGCGCGGTGGGCCGCGTCGCGCGACTGAAAGGCTACGGGCTGGAGGAACTCGGCATCCCGACCGGCCGCACGATCACGACCAACGAGTACCTCGAGACGATCTATCCGAACATCCTCGCCGCCGGCGACGTGGCGGGGCCGTACCAGTTCACGCACACCGCCAGCCACCAGGCCTGGTACGCCTCGGTCAACGCGCTGTTCGGCGGCCTGAAGAAGTTCAAGGCGGACTACTCGGTGATCCCGTGGTGCACCTTCGTCGACCCGGAGGTCGCGCGTGTCGGCCTCAGCGAGCAGGAGGCGAAGGAGCAGGGCATCGCGTTCGAGGTCACGCGCTACGGCATCGACGACCTCGATCGTGCGATCGCCGACAGCGCCGCGCACGGCTTCGTCAAGGTGCTGACGGTGCCGGGCAAGGACCGCATCCTCGGCGTGACGATCGTCGGTGCGCACGCCGGCGAACTGCTCGCCGAATATGTGCTCGCGATGCGCCACGGCCTCGGGCTGAACAAGATCCTCGGCACCATCCACACCTACCCGACGCTCGCGGAGGCGAACAAGTACGCCGCCGGCGAGTGGAAACGCAACCACCAGCCGGCCCGGCTGCTCGAGTGGGTCGCCAAGTACCACGCCTGGAGGCGCGCATGAAAGGCCTGATCCGGATCGTCGCGCTGCTGCTGGCCCTGCTGGCCGGCCACGCGCACGCACAGTTCGACCACCAGTACGCGGCCTGGGACGCGCTGCTGAAGAAACACGTGCGCTGGCTGCCGGACAACAAGCAGAGTCGCGTCGACTATGCGGGCTTCCAGGCCGACCGGCCGGCGCTGAAGCAGGTGCTGGACGGCTGGTCCGCGGTGCCGGCGGCCGAGTTCGACGGCTGGTCGAAGGACCAGCGCATGGCCTTCCTGATCAACGCCTACAACGGCTTCACGATCGAGCTGATCCTGACGAAGTACCCGGACCTGAAGTCGATCAAGGACATCACTTTCATCGGCAGCCCGTGGAAGAAGAAGTTCTTCCGCCTGCTCGGCGAGGAGCGCCACCTGGACTGGATCGAACACGAGCAGCTGCGTCCGAAGTACGGCGACCCGCGCGTGCACGCCGCCGTCAACTGCGCGTCGATCGGCTGCCCGGCGCTGCGGCCGGAGGCGTTCGCCGCCGCGAAGCTCGACGCGCAGCTCGAGGACGGCATGCAGCGCTTCCTCGCCGACCCGACGCGCAACCGCGTGCGCGCCGGCCACCTCGAGGTGAGCTCGATCTTCAAGTGGTTCCGCGAGGACTTCGAGCGCGGGCAGCGCGGCTGGCAGCGTGTCGAGGACGTGTTCGCGACCTATGCGGCGCAGCTGGGCAAGACGCCGGAGGAGCAGGCGCAACTGCGCGCGCGCAGTCTGCCGGTGGACTTCCTCGACTACGATTGGTCGCTCAACGCGCTCAACGCGCTCGGCCGCTGACGGACGCGCCCTGCCGCCGCCGATGCGCCGACCTTCGAACGCGATCCCCCTCCTTCTGCTGCTGTTGCCGTGCGCAGGCGCCGCCCCGGCCCGTGCCGGGCAGCCCTTGCTGCAGCCCTTCGGCGCCGCCGGCGAAGCGCCGTCGCCGCCGTGGCAGGTGGCGCTGCTGCCCCGGCAGCGCGAGCCGGCCACGCGCTTCACGGTGGTCGACCTGGACGGCCGGCGCGCGCTGCGTGTCGAGGCCGAGGCGTCGTACGGCAACCTGGTGCACCCGCTGCAGGTGGAGGCGGCCGGCCTGAAGCTCGCCTGGCAATGGCGCATCGACGACTACGTCGACGGCGCGGACCTGCGGCGGCGCGACGGTGACGACACGCCGCTGAAGGTCTGCGTCTTCTATGACCAGCCGCTCGCACAGCTGCCGTTCGTCGACCGCCAGCTGCTGCGCCTGGCGCGGTCCCGCAGCGGCACGGCGCTGCCGGCGGCGACGCTGTGTTACGTGTGGGACCCGCGCCTGCCCGCCGGGACGACGCTGCACAACGCCTACACGCAGCGCCTGCGTTACCTGGTGCTGGACAGCGGCGCGGACCGGACGCGGCGCTGGATCGCCCAGCGGCGCGACATCGCGGCGGACTTCCTGCGCCTGTTCGGCGACGAGAGCGACCGCGTGCCGCCGGTGATCGGCGTCGCGGTCGGCGCCGACGCCGACAACACGATGGGCCACAGCCTGGCCTACGTCGCCGACCTGGTGCTCGCGCCGTGAGGCGGCTCGTGCTGCTCGGCGGAGGGCATGCGCACCTGCAGGTGCTGCGGGCTTTCGCGGCCGATCCGCTGCCGGCCGCCGAGGTGCTGCTCGTCACGCCGTGGGAGCGGCTCTGTTACTCCGGCATGGTGCCGGGCTGGATGGCCGGCCACTACGCCGCGCACGAGGTCAGCGTGCCGCTGCCGCCGTTCGCGCAGGCCGCGCGCGCCACGCTGCGGCGCGCCGCGGCGGTCGGGCTGGACGCGGCGGCGCGCCGCATCACGCTCGACGACGGCAGTACGCTGGACTACGACGTCCTCAGCCTCGACATCGGCTCGGTGGCGGACAGTGACGCGATCCCGGGCGCGGCGGGGCAGGCGCTCGCCGTGCGGCCGATCGAGGCCTTCGCCGAGCGTTGGGAGCGCCTCGCCGACGGCCGCGATGCGCCGCCGCGCTGCCTGGTGGTGGTGGGCGGCGGCGCCGCCGGCACCGAGCTGGCGCTCGCGGCCGCGTACCGCCTCGGCGCGGCCACGCACGTCACGCTGGTCGCCGGCCGCAGCGGCCCCTTGGTGCACTACCCGGCCGGCGTGCGGCGGCGCATGCGCCAGGCCCTCGACCGCGCACGCATCACCGTGCTGGCGGACCGTTGCGTGGCCATCGAGCCGGACCGCGTGGTGCTGGCCGGTGGTGCGCGGCCGGCGTGCGACCTCGCGCTGCTGGCGCTCGGTGGCGCCGCGCCGCCGTGGCTGGCGGCCAGCGGCCTGGCGCTCGACGACGGGGGCTTCGTCAGCACCGGTCCGACGCTGCAGAGCCTGTCGCATCCCGAGGTGTTCGCCGCCGGCGATGTCGCGTCGCGCGTCGATGCGCCGCGGCCCAAGAGCGGCGTGTACGCGCTGCGGGCCGGCGCACCTCTCGCGCTGAACCTGCGCCGGGCGCTGGCGGGCGGACGCCTCGAGCCCTACACGCCGCAGCGGCGCTCGCTGAACCTGCTGTCGTGCGGCGAACGCACGGCGGTCGCGAGCTGGGGACCGTTCGCCGCCGCCGGCGGCTGGGTCTGGCGCTGGAAGGACCGCATCGACCGGCGCTTCATCGCCGATCACCAGGCGCCGCGCTGACGCCGGCGACAGTCGGCGGGGGACTCAGGGCCGGGACGCCGCCTTGGCGGGCGCCGCGGCGCCGCGAGCATCCGCCTTGGTCTTCTCGGCCCACAGGGCCTGGCACTGCTGCTCGATCGGGCTGGAGGCTGCCGGCGCGGCGGGCCCGGTGCTGGCGCGCAGGAAGCGCTGGTGCTCCTTGCGGTAGGGCGCGCCCTGGCGCAGCTTGGACAGGCGGGCGAGGTTGGTGGCATCGGCGCGCAGCCGCCAGACGGCGAGGTAGGCCGCGTCGCGGTGGCCGCGCATGTAGGGGTAGAGCGCTTCGCAGCGCCCGTAGCCGACGTCGAAGCGGGCGAGCGAGGGCGCGTCCAGCGCCGCCGCCCGTGCCGACGGCAGGAGTGCAGGCATCGAGGCCAGCGCCAGCAGGGCCGGGGCGAGGAGACGACGAAGCGGCATCAGCATGGCGAGACGACCCGGACGACCGACTCGCGGTAATTGCGGAAGCCCATTTTCTCGTACAGCGCGCGGGCACCCGTGTTCTCGCGCATCACGTGCAGGAAGGGCTGCTCGCCGCGCTGCATCTGGCGGCGGATCAGCTTGAGCATCAGGCGCCGCGCCAGGCCCCGCCCCTGGTGGCTGGGCAGCGTGCAGACGCCGCTGATCTCGCGCAGGGCCTCGGCATGCATGCGCTCGCCGGCCATCGCGACGAGGCGGTCATCCTCGAAGCAGCCGAAGTACTCGCCGAGTTCGATGGTGCGCGGGCCGAACGGGCCGGGGCGTGTCAGCTCGGCGAGCGCCAGCGCCCGGGCGGCATGTGCATCACCGAGGCGCAGCGCGTCCGGCGCCTCGTCCTCGGCCGGCACGCCGCCTTCCCAGACCATCTTGAACATCGTCGTTTCGGCGTCGATGCGCCAGCCGCCCGGCGCCGGTCCCGACCAGCCGTCGCAGTAGAAGTGCTCGCCGTCCTCGCAGTAGGGCCGCAGCGCGTCGAAGTCCGGCGCATTCACGTCGGCGAAGCCGACGATCGGCGAGAAGCCCGGCGCGTAGCGGCGGGCGCTGGCGCTGCCGCTGGCGAAGCGCGCATGCGGGCCGGCCAGCGTGTGCCAGGCGATGTTGTCGAGCAGGTGGCGCATGGGCTCAGCCGAACACCGTGTCGCTCTCGGCGTGGCCGCTGCTCAGGAACAGGCGCAGCACGGGCATGGCGCCATCGTGTTCCCACACGCGGGCCTGGATGATGAATTGGCGGCCGCCGACCCGCAGCGCGTCACCGGTCTGCGGTGCGACGGTGTGCCCGGCCCAGAACTTCGGTACCGGGATCGAGGAGCGGCGCAGCCAGGCCTGGTCGTCCAGCGAGAAGGTGGGCACGATGCGGATGTTCTGCTGATCCATGGCCGGACTCCTGCAATGTCCTGTGGGGCGAAGGGACCCGCAATCTACCGCATCGGGTGCCGGTCTGCCGGTGCGGCCGGACGGGCCTCAGGCGTGCACCGGCGGCATCAGCCCGTGCCCGCCGAGCGGCTGCGTCGTCGTGAAGCTGCCGAAGCTGGCGATCAGCGGCTTGCCCGCCGCGATCGCCTCGCGCACCGAGGGCAGCGCCAGCGAGGCCTGGTGCTGCTCCGGCGAGGTCCAGACCTCGGTGACCCACAGCGCGTCGGGTTCCGTGGCGTCGAGGGCCACGATGTAGCTCAGGCACCCGGGCATGTCGCGGCTGCCGCGCAGCAGGATGGCTGCGAGCGCGTCGCGCTGGCCGGGCTGGGCGACCAGCTTCCCGATGAGTCCGAACATCGCAGGCTCCTGTGACTGTATGAATGTACAGTTATGTGCGCTGCGGGACAAGCGCCCGCGGCTGAGGCGGCGCAGCGGTCAGGAGGGCGTGCGCGGCGCCGGCGCGACCGGCGTCCGGCGTTCGAAACAGGGCCCCGGAGCCCCGGGCGGCAGCTTCGAGGCGTGTTCGAAGCGCTGGCCGTTCAGTTCGACGCGGCCTTCGCACAGGGCCTGCGCCTGGCATGCGGCCGGTGTGGTGCGCAGCTCGATCGCCTCGGCCGTCAGCTGCACGAAGACCTGGCAGAGCGTGCCGGTGCGGCCGGACTTGCGCGACGGGTCGGGGCGGACGACGATGCCGAGCACCTCCGCGCCGGGCTCGCCACGCAGGCGCGCCACGCCGGAGACGGAGCAGGTCGCCTCGCTCGCATCGGTGACCGACAGTTCGACGTCGAACAGCTGATCGGTCTTGCGGCGCAGGCCGACGTAGCTCTGCGCGGGGACCGACGCGGCGCCCGATGCGGCGGGAAGGTCGAAGGCCTCGGTGCGCACGTAGCAGGCGGCCGGCGACGCCGCCGTGGCAGGGAAGGTGCCGCTTGCCGCCAGCAGCAGCACGCAGGCAGCCCGCAGGGCGAGAGTCCCCATGGTCCTAGGCTTCGAGCGCCAGGGCCAGGTGGGTGGCGTGGCGGGCCTGATCGCGGTCGGACTTGGTGCGCACGGCTTCGATCGCCCGCAGGTAGGGCTCGGGCAGGCCGTGTTCACGCGCGCCGGCCAGCACCAGCGCCTTGTACCAGTCGTAGGGCAGGGCCAGGTGGTCGGTGTTGGTCGCCCGGTACGTCCGCGCCAGGATCGGCCCGCGCGCGCCCTGCACCTCGATCTGCAACTCGGCATAGCCCTTGCCGAGTCCTTCGGCGTGATCGAGCTCCGGCTGGTCGGCGACGGCGATCTCGAACACGACGCCGAGCACGGCCTCGTCGGCCGAATCGACGGCCACGATGTCGCACTTGCCCGAACCGTCACGGCTGACCTTGTGCCAGCGCAGCGCGTGGCCCGGCAGCCGGGCGACCTCCACGACACGGGCCGACGGCGTGCGGGCACGCAGCCGCCGGGTCAGCATGTTCGAACCGTAGGCGAAGTACAGGAAAGTGGTCGCGTCGCTCATGGCAGGCCGGGCAGGCAACTGATGGGATCCGCACGAACGAGCCGGCGGTGCGTTCACGGCCGGTATTGTGTATCGATGCGGGGGCCCGGCAGCGACGCAGCCGGCAGGAATGCCCTGTCATGCCACCGGCGCCGCGCAGGATCGGCGGGCCGGCAGGCGGGAAGGCGAAGGACGGCTCAGGTGGCCTTGAAGTAGCGAGCCTCGAGGTCCTTGGCCGTCGTCAGCTTCAGGGCGACGAACAGCCGTTCGAGCCAGGAAAGCTGCCGGATGCTGCCGTCGGGCAGGAACAGCACGGGCCCGAGGATGGGCTCGTCGGCGATCGTGGACTCCTGGTAGGCCGGGGCCTTTGCGCTGTCGGACATGGGGTCTCCTTCCTGTGGGTCTCGTTCGGGGCTTTTGTCGATGAGCCCGCCGAGGTGTAACAGAACGTAGTGTAGGGACCCACGCGCCGCGAAGGAAGCGTCTCAAGGTAACAGGGGACGGACCGCGCCGCGGCGCGGGGGGCTCAACGCCGCGACGACGGACGCAGCGCCTTGCGCACGACCAGCTTGAGGGCCGACCAGGTCGCGTCGACGGCGCACACCTTGACGTCGACGAAACCCAGCGGCAGCGCGAGCGCGCGGATCACGTCCTCGGTGAGATCGGTCGGCACGCGGGCGGCCTTCTTCGGCCAGGACACCCACAGCATCGCGTCCGGATCGAGCGTGCGGCGCAGCGTTTCCAGGCGAGGCGCCAGTACCGCACGCTCGGTGGCGAAGACATGCACCAGTTCGGTCTCGCGGTCCGCCTGGGGCGTGAAGACGACGCCGTCCGGCAGCGGCGCAAGCAGCGCCGCAAGGTCCGGCGGCGCGTCGATCAGCGTGGCACGGCAACCGGTCCGGTAGCCCAGTTTCTTCGCCAGCGGTGTTCCGGAGTAGCCGGCTCCGACGGGCATGGTCAGCGGCGCCGGTCGAGCACGAGGATGGACAGGCCCGCGGCGCAGAACGTGAGCCCGGCCCCGACGTTGGCCGCCGCCAGCGCGCCCGGCCGGCGCGCGAGCCCGTGCGACAGCCGGGTGGCGAGGCCGCCCAGCAGCGTGAAGACGATGGCGGTGAGGACCGCGAAGATCGCGCCGTAGACGAGCATCTGGACCGGGACCGGTCCGCGCGCGACACCGACGAACTGCGGGATGAATGCCACGACGAACAGCCCCAGCTTGGGATTCAGCACGTTGGACAGCAGGCCGGTGACGAACACCCGCGCAAGCGGCTGGCGGTCGGCCGGGCCCGGCGCCAGCACGACGACGAGCACGGCGACGAGAAAGGCGACGAGATAGGCGGCGAGCAGCTCGGAGGGGAACATGGCGAGCCGAAGTGTGAACGATCTGAGCCGGACGGAGCAGCAGCGGGTCAGCCCTGCGCCTCCAGCACGGCATGCAGCTGCGATGGCGTCAGCGAGAGTGCCCGCCCGAATCCGGCGACGAAGCGCACCGACTCCGGCTCGATGACGAACAGCGAGAAATCCTGGAACTCGAACAACTCGCGGGCGTCGGGGTGCCGCGCGAGGTACGCGGTACGGGCCTGTGCATGCCCTGGCGCATCGGAGCCGCAGGGCCGTGCACGGCCCTGGAGGCTGACGCGCGGCAGCGCGAGCGGCGTCGGCGCATCCTCCAGGCGACCCGTGACGAGCAGCGCGACGGCCGGGTCGGACAGCATGTCCTGCGTGTGCGTGGCCAGGCGGCTGACGTGCACGACGAAGGCGGCGGTCGACGGCAGCAGCGCGAAAGGCACCATCGAGACCGCGGGCGCGCCGCGATGCAGGGTCGCGAGCGCCGCCACGGGCTGCGCCTTCAGCAGGCGCCTGAGCGCAGCGGCCTCGGTCTCCTGCATGTCGCGGCCCGGGACGGAGGCGGGCTCAGCCCCGCGACGCGGCGGGTGCCGGGCAGCCGGCGGCCTGCCCGAGCCCCTTGAGGTAGGCCCGGCGCACGGTGCCGGCGGCAATGGCCGCCGCCACCTCGCGCGCGTAGCGCTCGGCACCCGTGAGCTTGCGCACCCAGCCGCGGAACGGAATCACGCCCTCGGTCGTGTTGCGCACGGCCCCTACCACGGCGTCGCCGGCGGCACTGCTGCCGCGCTCGATCAGGCCCGGATTGCTCGCCGTCGGCGGCGTGTCCAGGTCCGCGCCCAGCACCTCGTCGAGCGCCCGCACGTCGGCGAGCAGGCCGGTGCAGCTGGCGTCGGCCGGCGCCGCGTACGGCCCCTTCTGTGCCGCCGCGAGTACCGGTGGGATGCGCGCACGCACCAGGTTGATGTCGTTCAGCGGCGTCACGGCGGCCTGGGCGAGCTTGGTGTCGGCTCCGGCCGCGGACGGGTTGCCCGATGCGGCCGGATCCGTGCTGGCGCAGCCGGCGACGAGCCCGGCGCCGAGGGCGAGAAGAAGGTGTTTCATGCGCGCAAGCCTAACAGCGGCGAGGAGGTGCCTTCTGCTTAGGGGGCCGGCGGTCGCGGGGCACGCCAGCGTCTCAGCGCGGCGCGCATGGCCAGGAAGCAGGCCACGAACGGCAGCACGCCGGCGATGGCGCCGAGCACCAGCGTGAGCGGGACCACCTCGAGCGAGCCGAAACGCGTGGACGCGAGGAGGCACAGGAAGCCGAGGTGGATGCCGAAGGAAGGCCACAGGCCGAGACCGCCGTGGCGCCCGATGCCCGCCGCCGCGCCGAGAACCAGGCCGCCGACAGCCCCGGCGAGCGCCAGCGTCTGGCCCAGGACCAGCGCCGGTGCCTGCGCCTGCGCCTGCGCCTGCGCCTCGCCGGCGAACAGCAGGAGCGCCCCGGCGATCGCGGCGGCCTTGCCTGCGCCGCGGGGCTTCCCCTCGCCGCGCCGTAGCCGGCCCGTCCTCGGCAGGGGCTCCCAGGGGTTCTGGAACATGCGGCGCGCGGTGCTCGAGGAGGGGTCAGCGTCGCAGCTCGCCACCGAAGGCGATGCGCCCGCGGCCCGGCGGCGCGTATTCGACGTGCACCCGCTCCGTGGGGAGGTCCAGGCATCCGCCCACGGCCTCGGCGATCGAGCGCGCCTGCGCCGCGAGCACCTCGGGCGGCGGCAGGTCGGCCAGCAGGATGTTCACGAACGCGGGCGGCGGTCCGGAGGTCCCGCCGTTCTCCGCATACAGCGTTTCGGGAAGGGCGGCCAGGCGGACCCAGACACGACCGCCGGGTGCGGCGAAGACCGCTGCCAGCGCCTCGGCCAGTGCCGCCGCCGCCGCGCCGGCGGCGAGTTTCTCGGGGTGGCCTCCGACCACCTGGACATCGACGATGGGCATGGGCGTGGGGGACTGGGCCACAGCGGCGCGTCAGCGCCCGCGTGGACGACGACGCGCAGCTTAGTCCAGCCGGCCCATTAGTGCAGCGCGCGGCGGATGTCCTCGAGCTCTGCGATCACGCCGTCGACCAGGGCGAGGAACGCGCCTCGGCTGGGATGCGGGTGGGCCGTGATCACCTGCGCGGAATGCTCCGCCAGCAGCTCGTGCCGCGCCACGCGCGCCCAGCGGCGCACTTCCCAGTAGGTCAACAAGGCGAGGCGGCCGAGGTCTTCCTCGCGCCGGGCGAAGTGCAGGCAGCCGAGGAGATCCTCCAGCTCCGCTTGCAGGCGATTCGGCATCTGACGCTCGGACATCTTCATGCTGCAGTGCAGCATGTTAAACCTATCTGATGCCAGACTGACATCCGAGCGCGTCGCAGACCATCACGGAATCAGGGGGGAAGGCGCGTCGTCGCGCACTGGATGCCCGACACGCCGCCGCCCTGCGTCACCGTCTGGCAGGCCAGCACCTGGCGCGAGGACGGCTCGTGGAACCAGACCGTGCTGGTGTTGCCGCTGGCCGACACGCCGATCGGGAGGTAGCTCGGAGCCGCCTGGACCTGCGAGCGGGCCACCGGCGCCAGTGCGGCGGCCAGCAGCAGGGCGGCCGTCGTTCCGGCAGCGGCGAGGGCGAAAGTTCGTGAGTTCATGAAGGCGCTCCTGGAGGCATGGATCGCGGAGGCAGCGAACGCCATCCGGCGGCGTCGCCGTCCCAGGGTAGCGCTCCTGAGGGGCGGCCTCACTCCCTCACGTGGGGTCGGGTCCGCCGGGGCTCAGCGCTTCGGGTCCGCGGAGTCGAGCACGAACACCATGCCGAACGCCCCGATCGATACCACGCGGTCGTTCACCGTCGTGTACGAGGCGACGCCGAGCGGGTGGTAGTTCGACGTGAAGGCGGCCAAGGCGCCGAGGCCGAGGGCCCTGGCCAGCGGGCTCCGTTCGGCGACGGCCTCCTTGATGCGCGTGCGGTGCTGCTCGGCGGACGGATTCAGCAGAAACGCCGCGGCCGTGAGGCCCGCGGCGGCGGCGGCGGTGACGACGATGGCCCGGGACATGCCCGCCTCCTAACCGACCGTGATGTCGGCGGTGCAGGGCACCGCCCGACGCAGCGCGTCGGCATCGCAGTCGGCCAGCGCCGCACGCATCAGCCGGCCGGGACTTGGCGCGGTCCCGCCGCCGCTCAGCGGCGTCGGCATGTCGCTGAACAACTGTGCGCCGTTCGGCCCCTCCGCGCGGCAGCGCAGGCCTTGCTCGATCCGGGACACGGCCGCCTTGTCCCGCGATAGGGCATCCGGCGGATGGTCGGCGAAGTGACGCGCGACCTGGTCGAGCGACTGGCGGATGTGTTCGATGCTCATGGGCTCCGGCGTGGGTCAGCCGCGTGGCGCGGGCGGGCCAGTGTGGCACAGCCCGCACGCCCGTCGCGGCGGCCTCAACGCCAGCCGAGCAGGCGCGCCGGCAGCATCAGCAGGGCGCCGATCAGGGCCAGCACGGCGCCGACCGCCATGCCCAGCAGCCGAAACGGCAGCGTCAGCAGCCAGACGATCGGCCACAGCAGCAAGGCCAGCACGGCCACCGGCCACGCCAGCACGAAGAGCAGGCACCAGATGAGGAAGAAGAGCAGGACCTTCACGTCGCACCTCCCGGTCGGGAAGACTCCAGCATACGGACGTTGCGCGGCGTCCCGAAGTGCCGTGCGATGCGCGGCCGCTCGGAGCGACGGGCGGGCCTGCGGTGCGATGGACGGCGCAACCGGCGGCACGATCCATCACACGCCCAGGTACCGCCCGGGCCGGTGGTTCAGGGTGAGGATCGCGCCGATCGCCACTGCGCCGACCACCGACTGCAGCACGCGCACCGGCGGCACGACGAAGAACGCGGCCAGCACGACGACCACGTCGACCGACATCTGCACCTTGCCGGCGCTCAGCCCGCGAGACTGTTGCAGCCATTGGGCCAGGATGTTGACGCCGCCGACGCTGGCGCGGTGGCGCAGCAGTGCGAGCAGGCCGAAGCCGATCAGGAAGCCGCCGAGCACCGCGGCCACCCAGGGGTTCAGCAGTTCGAAGCGCACCACGCGCGGGGCCAGCGTGGTGCACGCCGAGACGAGTGCGACGGCGCAGAAGCTCTTCAGCGTGAACTCCCGGCCGAGCCGCACCCAGGAGAGCCAGAAGAAGGGCAGGCTGAAGGCGAAGAAGCACAGCCCGAGGCCGAATCCGCTGGCGTAGCTGGCCAGGAAGGCCAGGCCGGCCACGCCGCCGGTCAGCAGCCCGGCATGCGCGAACATCGTGAGGCCCAACGCAACGAACAGCGAGCCCGCGATCAGGGCGTGCCCGTCGTCGATCCAGGTGTGGGCGAGCAGGTCGGGTGCGGGCGAGTCCACGCCCCGGCCGCTAGCAGGCGCCGTGCCGGATGGGTCTGCCCGGGGCGGCCCTGCCGCTCAGTGGCCGCCGTCGGCGTCGCCCGGCGCGAACGGGCTGATGCCCATGCCGCTGAACCAGGTGTCCTTGTCCGACTCGGGGCCACCGCCGACCGCGTTGTAGTTCACCGTCAGCTCCTCGTTGGCGGCGATGTCGCGGATCGCGATGAAGCGCAGCACACCCGCTTCCGGATCGGCTTCGTAGCGCATGTTGGCCGGGTTCTCGTGGTTGTACATGCTGCCGTAGCCCAGCGCGAGGCAGTGGCTGCTGCCGTCGTCCTTGGCGAGCACGCCCCAGTTGAAGAGCAGTTGCCGGACCTCGCCGGGAATCGACGAGAAGGAGCCGGAGAACAGGACCACCGGGCAGGACTCGACGACCTCACCCTTGGCGTGGGTGCGCGACGCGAACGCTCCGCGACCTTTGGGCGTGCCCGTGTCCTTCACATAGACGTAGGGAGAGCGGATCGTCATGGCCGCGACCTCCCGGAAGTGCTGCGGGCCGAGGCCCGTGACGAAGACGTGTGATTGACGCGGTGCGCCCGACGGTCGGTGGCCTTCACGCGTGCCCCTCCTTTCGATGGAAGTGGATGGCCCGCAGGCCCACGGTGCCGGCGCTCGGTCGAGGGCGAGTCCGGCGCCGCGGGCGACCGCGGGGGAGAAGGTCGATGATGACAGCCCGAGCCGTGCGGGCCAAGGCCCCGAACCGGTGAAGGGTCACGCTTGCAGCGTGATCTCGTAGGACTCGATCGGCGGGCCGCAGGCGGTGTCGAACTTGCAGGCCGTCGCGACGGCGGCCTCCGCCACCGCGCGGGCGCTGCGCCGCTGCGCGTAGAGGGCGTCCAGCGCCCCGAGCGCGAAGCTGCTGCCCGACCCGGCGGCCCAGTAGGTGCCGTACTCGGTGACCTCGCGGTAGCCCAGGAACGAGAACACGCCGCCGGGACTGATGACCAGGCCTTCCATGTGGTTCGACTCGTACTCCTGCGCCTCGTCGTTGGCCTTGCTCAGCAGGTGGTACTCGGAGCGCAGCAGCGGATGGATGCGCCGGAAGGTCTCGAAGATGCCGGCGGCCGACGACAGGTCGAACAGCTCGGGGTGGGTCGCGATCAGCGAACGCAGCACGCTCTGATGCGCGATGTTGCCCGCCAGCCCGATGTAGGCCCCATCGATGGCGAGGATCTTGTTCGGGTAGCGGATGATGGCCCCCGGCACGCTGATCTCGCCATGGCTGATCTGCCGATCGCTGGCGATCACCGCCGAGTGGCCCTTGCGCAGCGCGACGATGACGGTCATGGCTCTGTCCCGATCCGTGGTGTCCCGTCGGCCGCGTCTCTCACCAGCGCGCGGCGACCTGCTCGCCCGGCAGCAGTTCGTACGGCGGCCGCCAGCCGGGCAGCCCGCGCAGGCGCTCCAGCCAGGCCGCCATCGACGGGTACTGCGCCGCGATGTCGTAGCCGCTCTCCTCGGGCGGGAAGTAGAGGTAGCCGCACAGCGACAGGTCGGCGATGGTCGGCTGCATGCCGACCATGTACGGCCGCGCGGCCAGGTGCTTCTCGACGACCCCCAGGGCATTGTCGATGCGGCCCTTCAGCCACTGCTGGATCGTCGGATCGGGCGCTGCCGGCGCGAACGACTTCATGAAGCGCCAGGTGGCGAGGTAGCTGGTGAACTTGTGGTTGTCGAAGAACAGCCAGCGCAGGACCTCCTGGCGCTCGTCGTCGTCGGCGCCCTCGTAGCGCGCGTGCTTGCGGGCGAGGTGGAGCATGATCGCCGCGGACTGCGTGAGGTGCTTCGCGCCGTCCTCGAGGATCGGCACCTCGCCCATCTCGTTGTGGTCCTGGCGCCAGGCGGGCGAGCGGGTCAGGCCGGCCGCGAAATCACCGAACGGCAGATGCACGGCCGTCCACGGCTGCTCGAGCGCCTGCAGCAGCAGGGCGACCTTGTAGGTGTTGCCCGACTGGGAGAATCCGTGGAGCTTGTACATCGGTAAGACCTTCCAGGAGCCGGAGGACGATCGCGGGGAGGACCGATGATGACAGCGAGCGCGCCCGAGGCCAAGTCGCGCGGTGGACCGATCAGGTCACGAGCGCACCTGCTGCCACATGTGGACCTTGGCCACGTAGGTGTCGCCGAACTGGATGGCCATCGGTTCGGTCCCGAACGCGATGAAGCCACAGCGGCTGTAGAGGTCGAGCGCCGCGCCGTTGCCGTCACTCACGGTGAGCTGCACCACCACGGTCCGAGCCGAATTGCGTGCCGCCTGCAGGATGGCTTCGACCAGCGCCCGTGCGATGCCCCGGCGGCGCGCCGTTTCGCGCACGTACATGCCGAACAGCGTGGCCTTGTGGTTTGTGCGTTCGCGCTGCTCGAACATCAGGCCCGCCGCACCGACCAGCTCCGCGCCGACGAACGCACCCAGGACCAGCTCGCGCGGGTCCGCCGCGGTCGACATGCGTGCCGCCCACCAGGCCAGCGGCAGCGGTTCACGCTCCGCCACGGAGGACGTGAAGGCCTCGGGCGTGCGTGCATAGGCCTCGAGCATCAGCGCCCGATGGGCCGCAGCGTCGGGCGGTGCGAGCCGGCGGATCTGGAAGTCGATCATGCCGGCGCATGATAGACAGGCGCGGCGGCCCGGAGCTCAGTCGGCCCAGCCCATCAGGCGCAGCATCAGCATCGGGCGCACCAGCATCGCCAGGCCGAACCCGACGAGCAGGCCTGCCATGACGATCAGCAGCGGCCGCCGCGTGCCGCGCAGCTCGGCGTGGTCGGCCAGCAGCAGCGCCCCGGCGAACGCCACGATGCCGACACCCAGCAGTTGCATGCCGAGACGGTCGTGGCCGAGCAGGCCCAGCACGACGGCCACGGCGGCGCTGCCGGTCGACAGCAGCTTCCAGCGCTGTGCCGCACTGGCACGCCGCGGCGCGTTCATGCGCCGCCCCGGCGCGGGCAGGGCCGGGAGCTACGCAGCATCGCGGTGCAGCCGCTTGAGCATGTTCATGCCCGTGAAGCCGTAGCCCGCGGCCCGGTACAGCGCCTGCGCCCGGGTGTTGAACGCGAAGACATGCAGCCGCATGACCGTCACCTCGTGCGCGAGCGCATGCCGGTCCAGCAGCTGCAGCGCGCGCGCCGCGTGTCCCTGGCCGCGGAAACGCGGGTCCAGGCGGATGTTGTAGAGGAAACCCACGCGTTCCCCACCCGTGACCGACTGGCCGAACCAGATCTGGCCGAGCACCTCGCCATCGGCCGTCTCGCGGATCGTGAAGAACTCGTGGCCCGGTGTCTGCATGCCGTCCGGGAGGAGCCGCTCGAACTCCTTCCGGGCCCGGGCACGGCTTTCCTCAGGCAGCCAGCGGCCGGCGAGGACGCTGTCCTCGGCGTGGTCCTCGATCGCCTCCGAGGCGAACGCTTCGAAGGCGGCCCGGTCCATGGGCACGAGTGTCGTCATGGCGGACCCTCCAGAGGCTGCGGCGGCAGCAGCGGGTCATTTTGCCGCGGCGCGCCGGATCGCCGAATACACGGCCCGTACCGTGCCCCGATCCAGGTCCTTGGCCTTCTCGCTCAGCTCGGCGTAGGGGACCATGAGTTCCTCGCCGTCTTCCGACTTTCGCGAGGTGTAGCCCTGGGCGCGCTTGGACGCCATCCAGGCGTCGTGAACCTCGGCGCAGACGGTTTCGATGTCGGGAAGATCCATGTCGGGTCGGGGTGGCCGGTCACGCGACTGCCGCGTGCGGCCGGGGAGTTTGACGATGTGACGAGTCTATCGTCCGCCTCCCTGGCGCACGCGTCGCGAGGGCCGACGAAGTGCGACGAGGTTCATGGTCGGGCGTCGCCGCCACGCCGGTGCCGTACGCACCGGCCGGCCCGGCGCCTCACGCCAGGTCCGATTGCCGTTCGATGACGCGCGACGCGATGCCGTACTTGACCGCCTCGTCGGCGCTCATCCAGAAGTCGCGTTCCATGTCGGACACCACGGTGTCGAAGGGCTTGCCGGTCTGCGTGGCGATGACGCGTGCGATGCGCTCGCGGGTGCGCAGGATCTCCTTGGCCTGGATCGCGATGTCCGTGGCCTGGCCACCGGCGCCGCCGGCGGGCTGGTGGATCATGAACCGCGTGTTCGGCAGGCAGACCCGGCGCTCCTTCGGCGGGGCCAGGAAGATGTGTGCCCCGGCGCTCGCCACCCAGCCCGTGCCGACCGTGGTGACGGGCGCACGGATGAAGCGGATGACGTCGTGGATGGCGTCGCCCGACTCGACGTGCCCGCCCGGCGAGGAGATCAGCACGGTGATCGGCGCGTCGGAGTCCGCGGCCAGGGCCAGCAGGCGGCGGCAGGTGGACAGCGCGAGCGTGTCCGTGACCTCGCCGAAGAGCAGCACGAAGCGCGACTTGAAGGACAGGCGTTCCTCGAGGCGGTCGGTCGGGACGGGTTGGGGGCCCTGGTCGTCCAGGGCAGCGAGCGTGATGGCCATCATGGGCTCCGGTTGATCTGCCGATTCATTGTTGCGCAACTGCGGTGCGCCGGTTCGGCGGCTAGGCCTCGGGTGTGTCGGTGTCGCGGAAGCCCTGGCTCAGCTCGGCCCGGGCCGCCGCCGCGAGCGCCTGGTAGCGCTGGCGGAAGGACTCCAGGGTGTCCTCGTCGAGCTCCTCCAGGTCCAGCAGCGCATTGTGGGCGCCCTTGGTGGCCCGGATCAGTTCGTCCAGCTTGACCTGGATGGCCTCGGTGTCGCGGTTCTGCGTGTTCTGGATCAGGAAGACCATCAGGAAGGTGACGATCGTCGTCCCGGTGTTGATGACCAGCTGCCAGGTGTCGCTGTAGTGGAACAGCGGCCCGGTCACGATCCAGGCGAGGATCACGAGGACGGCGAGCACGAAGACGCGCGGCCGGCCGCAGAAGCGGGCGGCGGACTTCGCGAACCGGGTGTACCAAGCGCTGGCGGCCATGGGCTTCCTTTCGTCGTGGCGCGATGGATGGGGCCACGCCCGCGGGGGCCCATCGGCCGCGCGGTCGATGCTACTGCCGCGTGCGCCGCGGCCGCGTCGGGCTCAAGGCCTCCCGGGACACGTGCCGCGGACGGCCCAGGCGCCGGCGCCCAGGGAGAAGCCCGGACCGGGGGCCTGCGCGAGCGACGAGGCCAGCGCGCCGCGCAGCGCCGCGCGCCGGTCTTCCGGCAACGTGGCCACGTAGGAGGGCGCCGGTCCCTGCCCGCCGAGGAAGGGTTGCCAGTAGTCCTCGAAGTCGACGAAGGACGCGGTCAGGTCCAGCGCTGCGGTCCGCACCTGGGTGAGCCCGGCCGCCTCGAAGGCCTGCTGCAGCGCGGCGGGGCGGCACAGCGGGAAGCGCACGCCCTCGTGCAGCGCGGCCGCGGCCGGGTCCAGTGCCGCGGCCGCGTCCCAGAACGCCTTGATGACGGCCATCCGCCCGGCGTAGTCCCACACGTAGGCGGCGATCGTGCCACCAGGTGCGGCGACACGCCGCATCTCGGCGAGCGCGGCCGGCAGGTCGGGAACGAAGTTGAGCACCAGGCCCGAGACGACGACGTCGCAGGCGCCATCGTCCAGCGGGAGCGCCGCCGCGTGGCCGGCCAGGAAACGCGCGCGGTCGCCCAGGTGCTGGACGGCCAGCTGCCGGAAGCCGTCCGACGGTTCGATGCCCACCAGACTGGCCGGAGCACAGCGGTCGAGCAGCACGGCCGAGAGCGCACCGGTGCCGCAACCGACGTCCACCCAGCGGGCGCCGGGCGGCACCTCCAGCCACTGCGCGAACAGCGGCGCCACGCGCCGGCTCCAGCGCCCGATGTAGCGCTCGTAGGGACTGCCGAGAAGCCAGCGGTCAGAGACGGGAAGGTCGCTCATCGCGGATCACCTCCGTCGCCGAGTCGGCCGACGCCCGACGCGCGGCGTCGGCGGGGCCGCGCCGGCGACAAGCGCAGCCGTGGGAGGGATGATAGACCTCGGGGCGCGGGCGCCCCGACCTCACCGCTCGTATTTGTCGCCTGCCGTGATGCGGATCGGGTGCGTGTCGTAGATCAGGTCGAGGTGCACGATCCTGTCGCTGTCGGGCGCGAAGGTGAACAGGTCCATCACCTTGAAGGTGATCAGCGTGCCGTCGCGCACCATCCAGTCGTACTGGAAGTACGCCGTCGCGTGGCGCTGCTCGGTCGCGCTGAGGAAGATGTCGATCGGCGTGATGATGTTGCGGGCCGACGCCTCGGCCAGGCGGTCGAAGAAGGGGCCGACCGGCATCTCGCCGAGGAACGGCGACGTGACGCGACCTTCGGGCGTGAAGAGGCCCTTGATCGTGGCGTAGTCGCTCTCGCCGAGGGCGCTCATGTAGGTCCTGAGGACACGGGCGTACGGGTGCATGGATTCGGCTCGGGGAGGATCGCGGGCGGTGCAGGCTGGCGCGGACGATTGTGCCGCGCCGTGGTACCGCGCGCGCCCCGGCCTCGCCCGGCGGGGAGGGTCAGAGCTGCAGTTGCGCGATCGGGATGCGCACGGTCAGGTGCGAGAGGTGCACTTCGCGCAGGAAGGTGGCGAGCCCGACGATCAGCGCCCCCATCGAGGCGATGAAGAAGGCGCCGGCCGCCGTGCGCAGCGGCAGCCCGAGCATGGCTTCGGCGAACAGCGTCGCGACCACCATGCAGGTCAGCAGCGCCGCCAGCGTACAGGCATTGATCGACCACCCGGTCAGCTTGCGTCGATGCTCGAGGTTGAGCAGTTCGTCGCGCACGCGGGTGGCCTGCTCCGGACCGAACGATCCCTCGGAGACGCTCCGCCCGCGATCGACGATGCGGGCCAGGCGGCCGGCCATGACGTTCAGGATGCCCGCGATCCCCGTCAGCATGAACACGGGGGCTAGCGCGAGCTGGATCGCGTGTGCCACATCGCCCACGCTGCCGCTTGTTTCGATCATGTTCGGTCTCCGCAGTCGGCCCCGGCGCGGGACCCGTGGCATGCATTCTGAGTCGCGGCCTGGACGAGGTACCGGCCGTCGTGCGGAGCCGTCATCGCGACGGGGAGGGCAGGCGGGTCAGGATGTCCTGGTAGGCGGCATCGATCAGGGCCCGCAACGCCGGTTCGTCGGGCGGCTCGCCGGGGCGGAGCTTGACGTGCCGCATGTAGCGGCCCGTCCCGACGAGCCGCCGCGCCGGATCGGGCAACGAGGCCCCGTGGAAGAAGCCGACGTTGACGTGGGACGTGAAGGCGTTGACGTAGGCGAACGGCGCGTCCCGGACGCACACCAGCGGGTAGCCGTCGTGCAGCAGTTCGCGCACGTCCGGCCCGCATTGCCGCATGAGCGCGAACCAGCGCCACGCGATCACACCGAGCTCGTCCGGCCGTGACGCGAACCAGCGGGCGATCGCCGGATCATGCTCGGCGGACCCGGTGAACGTGAGCAGCGGGTACAGGGCGACCTCGCCGCTCAGGCGCTGCGGCGCTCCTTGGGCCAGTCGCTGAAGGCGAAGATCCACAGCGCGATGATGTTGATCACCGGGATGAGTGCCAGCAGCGCCCAGGCCCCGTGGAAGCCGGCCTTGGTGAGGATCTTCCACAGCGGGATGACGAACAGGATCAGGCCGACGATCAGACCCCAGCCGTGCCAGTTGCCGTAGTGCATCCGTGCCTCCTGCGTTCGTGTCGAAGAGCGGTCGGTGCCGAGCAGTCTACGCGGCTCCCGGCGCCGGGGCCTCGACCGGATCTCAGACAAGGTCCGGCGGGTGGAAACCGGTGTCGACCAGCGACGCGACCGGCGCGAACAGCGGCGTCGGCAACGCCGACCAGGGATACCACGCCCAACGCAGGCACTTCGACGGTTCGCGGAGCTCGGGCTCACCGCGTGGAGCGCGGGCCAGCATGATCAGCGTCACGTAGTGCCGGCCCTCGCGATCGAACACGTCGCTGACGAACGGCCCGCGGTGCAGGTCCCCGACCTCGAGCCCGGTCTCCTCGCGCACCTCGCGCCGCGCGCAGGCCTCGGGGGACTCGCCGTACTCCAGGTGGCCGCCCGGAAAGGCCCAGCTGCCGGCGCCATGCGAGCCCGTGCGTTGCCCGAGGAGCACCCGCCCGTCGCGCAGCACCACGACGCCGACGCCGACGCGGACCTCACGCGACTCCTGGGGTGCCGGAGTCACTGTTTGCAGTCGCCATAGGTCACGGTGCCGTCCTTGCACTCCGTGAGGATCCGTTCGCCGGGCGGCTTGGCCGCTTCGCCGGCCGGGCCGGGCTTCGCGTCGCTCTGGTAGACGATCTTCTTCGTGCCCAGGTCGCAGGTGCCGACCGTCTTGCCGTCCACCTTGGCGGCCGCATCGACGACCTGGAGGGTGAACCGGGTCGCACCGGCCTTGCGGATCTTGGCCTCGATCTGGGCACGGATCGAGTCGCAGCTGTTCTGCTGCGCCACGCTCGGCGTGCCGGCGATCAGCAGGGCCAGCGCGGCGGCCGTCGCCGGAAGGATGCAAGGACGCATCGAAGTCGATTCGCAAGAGAGTGAGACCGCTGGAGTCTAACGAAGCACACCTGCAAAAGCCCTGACGGCGTGCAGGGCCGGCGGTACTGTCAGCCCTAGCGCCTGGCCTTGCCGGGCGCCTGGTGGCGACGCCAGTAGGTGAACTCGTCCTCGATGAACTCGATGTCGAGCTCCTGGACCCGCTCCTGCAGCCGCTCCTGGACTTGACGCACCGCCTGGTTGAAGACGAGCGGGCCGATCTCCTCGAGAAAGTAGCTCAGCATGGCGCCGGCCGCAATATTGCCGATGCGTTGCTCGAGTTCGTCGGCGAAGTAGCGCTCGATGGAGGCGATGGCCTGCGTCCGGGCCTCGCGGCTGAGCTCGATGGGCATGGACCCTCCCATGGAACGAGGCCTCGATTGTGCGACGGCCAGATGGCGCGTCCTCGCGGGCTCGTGCTAGCCGCCGCGACGGATGTGGTAACCGATGACCGCGAAGCCGATGGCGGTGACCGCCGGGGGCAGTCCCTGGACCGTCCAGGCGAGAACGAGCATGACCAGTGCCAGGCTGAACAGGATGTATGCGACGACCTTGTTGCCCACGATGACGCCAATTCCAGGAAACCGCGCTTCCGGGCGCGCGTGCAGGCACGCCGCATGAGTCGACCGCGGAAACGAAGTGCAGGCATGAGTCGGTGCGGGACGACGCGGCCTTACACCCGGAGCCGGATTCCGGTCACGGTGTCTGAGCGGCTCCTATTGTCCCGGCGGGGGTTCCCAGAGTTCGACCTTGTTGCCTTCCGGGTCCAGCACCCAGCCGAACTTGCCGAACGCCGAGTCGTCGGTCTTCTCCAGCACCTGGCAGCCTTCTTCCCGGAGCGCCTGCAGCAGGGCCGCGAGGTCGTCGACGCGGTAGTTCACCATGAAGGGCGCGGAGCTCGGCGCAAAGTGGTCTCCGTCCGCGGCCCCGATCGACCAGATCGTGGTCCCCTTCACCGGGTGGCCGGCGCCGTCGGCCCAGGTGAAGGCGGTGCCGCCCCACTCCTGGACGTCGATCCCGAGATGCTGCCGATACCACGCGCGCAGCGCCGCAGGATCACTGGCGCTGAAGAAGATGCCGCCGATGCCCGTGACGCGCTTCATTGCTGCCTCCGATCCGATCGCGGCCCGCGCCGCGCGGGCTCCGGCGCATTGTGGCAGGGCCTCGGCCGGCGGCCGTCGGCCAGCGCTCGAGGCTAGGTCTCGATCTTCTGCATGAGGTACTTGACGATTCCGTCGGGGTAACCGGAGATCTGTGCGAGCACGGCATATCCGTGCCGCCGATAGAACTCCGGTGCCTGGTAGCTCAGCGTCGTGAGGTAGAAGACGCTGCAAGCGCGCGCGCGGGCATGGGCCTCGAACGCGTCGAGCAGACGCGAGCCGACGCCCCGGGCGCGCAGTTCCGGGGCGACCCAGAGCTGAAGCAGTTCGCAGCAGCTGCCCCAGGTACGGCCCACGGCGCCGCCGACGAGTTCTCCCGACGGCCCATTTGCGAAGGCCGCCAGCGGCCGAACGTCCGACAAGGGAGCGACGGCCTGATTGTGCCGCTCCAGGCCTTCGTCCACGGCGAGAAGCTGATCGTCCGGCGGCGAGTCCGTCGAACTGATGTCGATCGCAAAGGGATTCATAGGCAACCTCGTGTCCGAATCGGAAGGCTGCTGCAGGCGGCGCTCGCGGCTAGCCCTCGAGCCACCGGTACGCCAGGTAAACGAGGAGCGCCACGACGATCCAGCCCCAGAAGGTTGAACTCGCGCGCGGCACCTCTCCGGGCGAGAGACCTGTGCGCCCGTCAGCGGACGCGGGCGGGTTGGGTTCTTTCGGGCCTGGCGCCGGGTTGGGTCCAGGCGGGCGGCGCCTGGACGGGGGTCGCCCACTGGCCACGGAGGCCGCGCGCAGCTTGAGCAGCAGCTTGATGGCCTCGATGGGTCGGCCCTTCTCGAAGGCGGCCTGCACCTCCGGGGGCAAGGAGTCGGGTGCGCTGCCCATGGGGATGAACCTTGCTCCTGCGGACGCCCCGGCCCTAGCGGGACACGGACAGGATCGGTGGACGCGCCAGCGTCTGGAACACGACGCAATAACGCTCGGTGAGGCGCAACAGGGTCGCCACTTGCTCCTCCGTCGCTTCCGTTGCCAGGTCGAAGCGCAGGCGGATGTTCTGGAATCCGACCGGCGCTTCCTTGGACACGCCCAGCGTGCCGCGAAAATCGAGGTCGCCCTCCGCGTGCACGGAGGCCGAGGACAGCCTGATGCCGAGGGCCGTGGCGACGGCATTGAGGGTGACACCGGCGCATGCCACCAGGGCCTGAAGCAGCATGTCCCCGGAGCAGGCGCTCATTCCGGAACCGCCGGTCGCAGGGTGCAGGCCGGCCTCCAGCAGCGCCCTGCCGGTCTCGACCCGGCAGGTCACGCCGTCACCGATGGCGCCATGGGCGCGAAGCGTGACAAGCGCCGCCTCGGGCGCCTCGCGGTAGCGCTCCTTGAGCGGCGCCTGCAGCCGGCGCAGTTCGTCGGTATCTGTCATGGTGCGGCACTCCGAAGCACTGGACGGCGCTCGACGTTCCGGTCGAGTGGGCCTCGAGCCTAGGGGCTGGAACCGGGGAGGCTCCAGCCCGCGAGGCGGATGATGACCTGAAGAGCCTCGCGGGCCAAGTGCCCTGCCGGCGGAGGTACCTGCTCGAGCGAAGGGATAGGGCGCGCTTGCGCTGCTTGCGTACTCGCACCTGGGCCAGAACTCGTCCGGCGGAAACCCGGCGAAGTGCGGCAACTTGTCGGCGATTTCGTACCACGTCGCCTTGGAGGCCGTATGGAGGTGAACGACAGACCTGGCCCCTAGGCGACGACTGCGCGCGAATCGACGTGCTACCGCGCCACCAATGGTCTGAGCGCCAAGCGCACGCCATCAGCAATCTCAGCGTCAGAGGAGAACGAGTCGGAGCGAAGCTCGTTCTGCTCCTTCATGAAATTTGTCCTGTACGGCAGCGACGCTCCGCCGTGTGTTCTGAAGGCAATCGTTCCGTCGGCCAGGGCAACGTACGTTCCGTTTGTGCAGGTCGTACTGGAAGCCACCTTGCCAGGCGGGCTTATGCTGTATCACCAGCTGTACGCTGCCTCTGATCGAGCAGCGCTTGCGCAACTGCCGTGACGCCTAACGTTTGAGCTGAGAGGGCCGACGCCGGTAAGGCGCTTGGGCCGCGAGGTGCATGCTAACCGTGAGCGCCTCGCGGCCCGAGTGCCTTGCCGGTGGAGGTCCGCTCGAGCGAAGGGTTAGGCAGCACACTGTTCGACCCCGAGACCCCTCTCCGTAAGCGTAATGCGTAGTAGCCCAGGTTCAGCTCGCACACGTTCGTCGCGAAACACAGGGAAGCCATGCATTTGCTCAAGTAGTTGACCTCGGTCATCTGGCCCAGGAAAGACTCCCCAGTCGGAAACAAACGCGTACCAGTGTCCCGGCTCGATGGTCTGCCAAGTCGCAGAACCATCTGGTGCCCGCGAGTTGTCGACCGTACCCTTCCACCAGATGACAGAGACAGCCGGATCGACGACTGGCTGTGTTGCCAGAACGGCCCGAATGTGCAGAAGGGTAGTTTCCGTGAAGAGCAACTCAGCCATGTGTTCCTGTGCGTTCTCTCTTGCCGTTCCAATGCATCTGACAAGCCCAACAAAGGAAGCTCTGATTGAGTCATCCGCATGTTAGTGGGCTGCGTTGCTCAGTCAACGGGTGAGGTGGTGCGATGAAGCAGATGACGCTGGCCGAAGGTGGATTCGAGAAGTACGGCAAGGTGACGCGGCGCGAGGCGTTCCTGGTGGAGATGGACCGCGTGGTGCCGTGGGCGGAGTTGTGCGCGCTGATCGAGCCGTACTACCCCAAGGCTGGACGCGGCCGTCCGCCTATCGGGCTGGAGCGGATGCTGCGGCTGCACTTCCTGCAGCAGTGGTTCAACCTCGGGGATCCGACGCTGGAAGACACGTTGCACGACTCGGTCTCGATGCGCCGCTTCGCCGGAATCGACCTGGGCCGCGAGCCGGTGCCCGACGAGACGACGGTGTGCAAGTTCCGCCACCTGCTGGAGCAGCATGGCCTGGGCGAGCAGATCTTCAAGCGCGTGGGCGAGCACCTTCAGGCCCGGGGCTTCCGGCTCAGCGAGGGCACGATCGTGGATGCGACGTTGATCTCGGCGCCCCAGTCCACCAAGAACGCCTCGGGCGGTCGGGATCCGCAAATGGGCTCTACGCGCAAGGGCAAGAAGTGGAGCTTCGGCATGAAGGCTCACGTGGGGGTGGACCGCAAGACCAAGCTCATCCACACGGTGGTGGCCACGGCGGGCAACGTGGCCGATGGGCCGATGATCGGACGGCTGCTGCACGGGCGCGAGCATGCCGTGTGGGGCGACAAGGCCTACGTCGGGCAGCGCGTTGCGATCAAACGCGCGGCACCTCGTGCACGCGACCTGACGCTGGCCAAGGCGCAGGCCAGGAACCCGCTCAAGCCCATGGACGAGCACTTCAACGATCTGCGCTCCCGCATCCGCAGCCGGGTCGAGCACGTCTTCGGCGTCATCAAGTGCGTCTTCGGCTTCGACAAGCTGCGCTACCGGGGTCTGGCCAAGAACGCCAACCGGCTGTTCGTGGTCTCGGCGCTGGCCAACCTGTTCATGGTCAGGCGCCAGCTCGCCTGAATGCCGCCGGGCGCGGCATGCGACGGGCCCACAACGGGTCCGGAGGCAACTCGCTCAACCATCCACAGCACTTGTCGACCGACTGCCGTCGCCCCGTTGCCACTCAACGTGTGCTGATCTACGCTGCGCGGGTACTAGATCAGACCTTCCATTTAGAGTCGCCGGTCTCGTAGATGAAGTTGCTGCGACGCCTCTTCGCTGGATTGACTACCTCAGTCCCATCCGGGGCGAGCCATGCTCCCTTGACCTCCAGCTGCGAACCCCTCGGTGCGCGTAGCCCCTGGCCATCTGGTGCATGGAACTCCCATGCGGGATAGACGATCGCCGGACTCGGGGCGCCAAGTTGCTCCTCGACCTCAGACTCCACGATCCAAACCTTGGCTTGCGCTCCGAGTAGCGATCTGGTGAGCCGTCCATCTGTTACCGCTTCATGATTGTCTGCCGCGGCGACCAAGCGGGGAAGCAGGGCTGCGACAAGCCTTCGATTGGCCGCCTCACCTGCTGCTTCAGATTGCGCGTACTGGCCCCGGTAGCCCGCTGGGGAGTTGAAGAAGCCGTCATATAGGTCGGGATCGACCGTAAGCTCGAAGGACGCTCGAAAGCAGCTCGTTAGGTGGGGTGCAATTGCCCGTTCCCAGTAGAGCGGAGCAACAAGGCACGAGTTGAAGCGTTCGATGATTTCGTCAAACGACTTCCACGCGAGTAGCTGTGACTGGCGGGCGGCGCAGACTTCAGAAGTGAAGCGCCAGAGTGGCGCTGCGTGGGTCATGAGGCCTAACGTTTGAGCTGAGAGGGCCGACGCCGGAAAGGCACTTGGGCCGCGAGGCGGATGATGGCCCAAGCCGCTTCGCGGCCCAAGTGCCTTGCCGGTGGAGGTCCGCTCGAGCGAAGGGTTAGGGCGCATTCATTCGGCAAGGGTGAGCTCAATGAAGATGGGTAGGAACCCGTGTTCGGTCTCGGGCGGGGGTGCCAGGCGGAGTTCTCGGAAGGCCGCGATAAAGCACGCGCCAGTATTTGTGGACGGTCGGACGTCCACATCAGTGGGTACACCGTCACGGCGAATGCTTGCGACAACGATGATCTTGTCCTTGCTTGCCCCTGGGCGGGCCAAACACGACTGCGTGGCTTTTGACATCGTTGTGCCCATCGCGGGGAAGAGCGTGCGTTCGATGTACTCGCGCGGAGCGGGGCGGTTTTCAAGCTCTCGCGCGAATTGAACTCGGTCGTCAAAGGTACGGTTCCCCTGAGCACATGCAATCACGGGGATCGCAAGGGCGAGAAGAAGATGGTGTACGTGTTTCATGCGCCCTAACGTTTGAGCTGAGCGGGCCGACGCCGGCAGGGCGCTTGGGCTGCGAGGCGCAGCATAGGCCATGAGCGCTTCGCGGCCCAAGCGCCCTGCTGGTGGAGGTCCGCCTCGAGCGAAGGGTTAGGCGGCACTCTCACCGAGGCTGGCGACCGTAGCGAATGGATTGGACCTTGCCGTCACGGAACCTGACTGTGGCCATGAGGTTGCCGGGACCTCGGTCGTACAACCATTCCTCCACGGGCTGACAGGGGACATAGGCTCCCGCGCTTGGCCCGGGAACAGGGTAGAGCGTGCCCTGATAGAAGACAGGAGCACAGTACGAGTCAGCAAGCACGGGCTGGCCACACTTGTAGAGGACGGACAGCCTGGAATCACCCTCCGAAGCGCTAGCGCCATTGCAGCTTAGTGATTCGGCGTGCGCAGAGAGCGCGGAGGACAGAAGGATTAGTGCCAGGATGGGGCGCAGAGGAGCGTACATGCCGCGACTCGGTGTTCACCAGTGTGCTTCGATTGTGCGCTTCTCTGTCGTTGCTGCAACGAAGACTGGTTCGAGTGTGCGCAACGCCTAGCTGTGCCGCCTAACGTTTGAGCTGAGAGGGCCGACGCCGGCGAGGCGCTTGGGCCGCGAGGCGCATGCTAAACCTGAGCGCCTCGCGGCCCAAGTGCCTTGCCGGTGGAGGTCCGCTCGAGCGAAGGGTTAGGCCTCATTTGGAACCTGTGCCTTTGGCCCTCACGGTTCGCGCTGAATCGGTTGACCGAGCAATTTCATCTCCCGCAGCGACACCTTGCCTGACTTCATAAACTCAACCATGCGGCCCGTGTATGCAAGGCTTCCGAAGTGGAAGCTGACCGTGGCTGATGGCGGGTGGTGTGCGCCGAGGGGCAACGCGTCGAACTCAACTCGGAGAGTGGGGCCCGGAGGTGACTTTCTGTCGGGTGAAACGATGCGAACGGTACTCAGGGCCAGAAAGGGAGGCAACCCGACCAGCTCTGTCTTTGGTACCGAGATCTCCTTACCTCGAGCGCTGAGAGTTAGCGCTGCCAAATTCTGCCCCTCAACCCGTGCGGACACAGATATGGGCTCCCCGTCTACGACAGCGCCGAGCTTCAAGTCGCTCCAGTCGACCGGCGCGTCAATGACGGCACGGGCGGGAAGCGAAAGCAAAACCGCAGCAAGGAGCGCAATGGGACGCTTCATGAGGCCTAACGTTTGAGCTGAGGGGCCGGAGCCGGAAGGGCGCCTTGGCCGCGAGGCGGATGATAGACAGCAAGCGCCTCGCGGCCAAGGCGCCCTGCCGGTGGAGGTCCCTCTCGAGCGAAGGGTTAGGCGTCGCCCTGCAACAGGGTGCCACTGCTGTGCACGTGCTCGCGGCCCCTACCGACGACGGCGCAGTCGTCTACCTGGAATGCCAACGTATTGGTCCGTGGATCGCTGGCCCGATTGGGCTTCGACGCTCACTTTGAAGTGTGGGCCGTACACGGGATCTGTGCCGTAGCGGACATCAAGCCGCTTGAAGTCTGCAGGATCTACCGCGTGCTTGGAGCACAGCTCTGGAAGTGCATCGCGATACAGAGCCACAGCTTTGCGAAAGCCGTCAGAGACTGTCCTTCCGGTGGCGACGCCATTCAGGAAGTCGACCACAACGAAGCCCTCGTCTTCACCTGCTGCCTCGGCGAAGACATCCATCGTGTAGACGCCGATCATCAACCCGATGCCGCTCGCGAGTGAATCCGCAATATTGTGACCCACGGACTTGAGCTTTCCGAGCTTCATGTGGCGAAGTGAGGTGGCCACCTGCGACGCCTAACGTTTGAGCTGAGGGGCCGGCGCCGGGAGGACGCCTTGGCCGCGAGGTGCATGATAGACAGCGAGCGCCTCGCGGCCAAGGCGGCCTGCCGGGGACGGTCCCTGCTCGAGCGAAGGGTTAGGCCGCACTCT
>JAHBZL010000053.1 GCA_019635485.1 Piscinibacter sp.
CGCTTCGCTCCGACTCCCCTGCGGTGCTCGGCCACGCGGCCCGGTCGCCCAACTCGCTACGCTCACTGCGTTCGCTGCGCTCAGACAGTCGGCGACCAGTCAGATCACGTGGCGCGCTGGCGCGCGCGGGCCACGCGTCCTGCGCTCCTCGGCGCCCTCCACGCGCGCCGCCACCCGCCCGGGCGCGGCTCGGCCGGCGACACCGAGGCGTTCCGCGGGCAACCGACGTTGCAGCATCGCCGTCATCGGAAAGGGGCCGGGCGCGACCGGCGGGCTCTCACCCGAACATTCAGCGCATCCAACGACCCCAACCAACCCCTTCGGCGCTTCAGGGCGCCCCGCGCAGCGACCGCGCGAGGAACTCCTCGAGCCGGCGGTAGTAGTCGACCCGGTTCGCCGGCCGGAAGAAGCCGTGCCCCTCGTCGGGGTACGTCAGCTCCTGCACAGGCACGCCCGCACGCCGCGCGGCCTCGACGAAGGCCCGGGCGTGGGCGATCGGCACGCGGCGGTCCAGCCCGCCGTGCGCGACCAGCAGCGGCACCTTGATCTCGGCGACGCGCTTCAGCGGCGAGGCCGCGTCGAGCCGTTCGGCGTCCGCCTGGCGTGCGCCGATCAGCACCGGCATGCTGTACTGCCGCGCCGCCTCGCTGATGTCGCTCCACGAGATGTCGTACATGAGCGAGATGTCGGTGACACCGGCGAAACTCGCCGCGCAGCGGAAGGTGCCCGGCGTGGCGATCGGCGCCATCAGCGCCGCGTAGCCGCCGTAGCTCGCCCCGACCACGCAGACCCGCGCCGGATCCGCCAGGCGGCGCTGGGCGGCCCAGCGGACCACGTCCTCCAGGTCGGTCTGCATCGCGCGCCCCCACTCCTTCCAGCCGGCCTGGAACAGCTCGAAGCCGTAGCCTTCGCTGCCGCGGAACTCCGGCTCGAGCACCAGGTAACCACGCGAGGCGAGGAACTGCGCCTGCGCGGACCAGCCGAGGTCGGCGCCGCGCACCCAGGGGCCGCCGTGCACCAGCACCACCGCCGGCAACGGCGTGTCCTCGGCAGCGCCGGCCGGCCGCGTGACGTACAGCGGCAGGCTCAGTCCGTCGCGCGCGGGCACGCGGTGCAGGCTGCGCCGCCCCTGCGTCGCCTCGTCGATCCACGGCCTGGCCGTGCCGAGCGCCAGCAGCGTGCCCTTCTCGCGGTCGAACAGCAGGTACTCCGCGGGCAGACGGTCCGAACTCGAGCGCACGACGAACCAGCGGCTGGTGGTGCAGCGCCCGCACAGCAGGCGGTTGCTGCGGCCCGCGGGCAGCGCGGCGTCGATGCCGAGCTGCAGCCGCTGCAGCGTTTCGTCGAACCAGTAGCTGCGCGGCCGGTCGGCGACGAAGTGAACGCCGAGCAGGCGCCCGCCGACCGGGTCGATCACCTTGGTCGGGCGCAGGTCGAAGCCGGGCACGGCCAGCGCCGCCTCGGCCTTCGCCCGGCCGCTGGCTGGGTCGAGTTCGTACAGCGCCTGCCCCTGGCCGCTGCGGCGCGAGAGCACCCAGATCCGGCCGTCCGCGCCGGCGTGCCAGGGCAGGAAGCCGCCTTCCAGCAGCGGCTCGTAGTCGGCGATCTTCTCCCAGTCCGCCGACGCGTCGCGCCGCCGGTACACCTGCCGGCGCCCCTCGTGCTGCGCGATCAGCAGGCGCGGCTCGCCCTGCGGATCGAGCAGCCAGCGGAACGTGCCCGGCGGCGCGCCGAGGCTCAGCGGCGTCAGCTCGCCGGTGAGCGTGCTGAGCCGCGCCAGCTGCACACGCTCCAGGTCGCCGACGGCGTCGTGGACACGCTGCTGCACGAACACGTCGCCGCTGCCGTCGTCGGTCACCGAGTGCAGGTCCCAGCCATAGGGCAGCACGCGCGAGACGACGTGCGAGCCGACCCGGGCGGTCGAATGGCGCCACGCGATCAGCTGGCGCTGCCGCGTGCCGTCGTGGTCCACCGCGAAGGTGCCGGCCCCGCCCTGGCGCACCTCGGCCCCGGGCTCGTGGGCCTCGAACACGAGCCGGTCGTCGCTGACCCACTGCACCTCGTTGATGTCGGCATCGCCGAAGCCGGCGACGATGCGCGGCCGGCCGACCGGGTCGAGGTCCATCACCCCGACGCGCCGCCGCCCGTCCGGGCCGAACACCAGCAGCGCGAGGCGCTTGCCGCTCGGCGAGACGGTGACGTCGTCGATCTCCGGCAGTCGCGTGTAATGCTCGACCGGCGGTGGCCCGGCCGCCGCCTGCGCGGCCAGCGGCGCCGACAGCGTCGCTCCCATCAGCGCGGCCACCGCGCCGGCGCGCAATGCGCGCATCCATCCCCCGCGATCGTCGATCGGCATTCGTGGCCCTCCCCGCCAGCGTGACCGGCGATCTTAGGGGCCGGCGGCGGCCGCGGCCGCCCGGCGCCGCGTCAGGGCAGCAGCCGCCGGTACAGCGCCGCGTACTGTGCGGCCGCGGCAGCCCAGCCGAAGTCCTGCGCCATCGCGCGCTGCTGCACCTCGCGCCATTCGCCCTCGCGCCTGTAGAGCGCGCAGGCGCGGCGCAGCGCGGCGCCGTAGTCGGCCGGCTCGAAGCGCTCGAACACGAAGCCGGTGGCCAGGCCGTCGGCCAGGTTCTCGAGCGCGCAGTCGACCACCGTGTCGGCCAGACCGCCGACGCGCCGCACCAGCGGCAGCGTGCCGTACTTCAGCGCGTACAGCTGGGTCAGGCCGCAGGGTTCGAAGCGCGACGGCACCATCAGCACGTCCGCCCCCGCGACGATGCGGTGCGCGAGCTGCTCGTCGTAGCCGATGTGCACGGCCACCGAGCGCGGGTGCACGGTGGCCGCCTCGCGCAGGCCGCCCTCGAGCGCCGGCTCGCCGCTGCCCAGCACGACGATCTGGGCGCCGCGCGCCAGCAGCTCGGGCAGGCCGGAAAGGATCAGGTTGACGCCCTTCTGCTCGGTCAGCCGGCTGACCACGCCGAACAGCGGCGCCTGGGCCTGCGGCGCCAGGTTGAATTCGCGCTGCAGCGCGGCGCGGCAGGCGCGCTTGCTCGCGAGGTCGCCGGCGCCGTAGCGGGACGGGATCAGCGTGTCCTTCAGCGGGCTCCAGACCTGGTCGTCGACTCCGTTGAGGATGCCCGACAGGTCGGCGCGGCGCGCGCGCAGCACGCCGTCCAGGCCGCAGCCCTGTTCCTCCTCCTGGATCTCGCGCGCGTAGGTCGGGCTCACCGTCGTGATGCGGTCGGCGTAGTGCAGCCCGGCCTTCATGAACGAGACCTGGCCGTGGAACTCGAGCCCGTGCGCCTGGTAGAAGTCCGCTGGCAGGCCCAGCTCGGCGAGGATCTCGAGCCCGAAGGTGCCCTGGAACGCGAGGTTGTGCACCGTGTGCACCGAGGCGGCGACCCGCCGGCCCTGGGTGCGCCACGCGGCCTTCAGGTAGGCCGGCGCAAGCCCGGCATGCCAGTCGTGCCCGTGCACGATCTGCGGCACCCACTCGGCATCGAGCCCCTCGGCCAGCATCGCCGCCAGGCGACCGAGCAGCGCGAAGCGGCGGTGGTTGTCCGCATAGGCCCGGCCGTCCGGCCCGGCGTAGGGGTTGCCCTCGCGGTCGTACAGCTCGGGCGCCTCGATCAGGTAGCAGGCCGTGCCGTCCGGCAGACTGCCGCGCACCAGCCGCGCGCCGTAGGGCAGCGCCGGCACGGCGAGATGCTGCTGCGCCGCCACGCCGCGGCGGATCGCGGGAAAGCCCGGCAGCAGCACGCGCACGTCGCAGCCGTGCCGCTTCAGCGCCAGCGGCAGCGCGCCGGCGACGTCGGCCAGCCCGCCGGTCTTCAGCAGCGGGTAGATCTCGGCGCAGACCTGCAGGACCTTCATGGTGCGACGATGCCTCCAGTCACCGCGGGCCGGGCACCGGGCCGCTTCCCACTCGGCGGACGAAGGGCTGTCATGCTCACAGCCTCGCCAGCATCTCGCGCGTGATCAGCACCACGCCGCTGTCGGTGCGGTAGAAGCGCTTCGCGTCGGCCTCCGGATCCTCCCCGACGACCAGTCCTTCCGGAATCATGCAGCGCCGGTCGATCACCACCTTCTTGAGCTGCGCGCCGCGCCGGATCGTCACGTCCGGCAGCACGACGGCCTGCTCGACACGCGCATAGGAGTGCGCGACGACGTTGGAGAACAGCACCGAGTCGCGCACCTCGGCGCCGGAGACGATGCAGCCGCCGGAGACCAGGCTGTTGATCGCGCTGCCGCGCCGGTCGTGCTCGTCGTGCACGAACTTGGCCGGCGGCAGCTGCTCCTGGTAGGTCCAGATCGGCCAGTTGCGGTCGTACATGTTCAGCGCCGGGTCGGTCGACGCGAGGTCCAGGTTGGCGGCCCAGAACGCATCGACGGTGCCGACGTCGCGCCAGTACGGCTCGGTGTGCGGCGGGTTCGGGATGCACGACATCGAGAACGGGTGCGCCTGCGCCTGCCCCTCGGCCACCGCCTTCGGGATGATGTCCTTGCCGAAGTCGTGGCTGGACTTCGGGTCCGCCACGTCCTCCTCGAGCAGGCGGTACAGGTAGTCGGCGCTGAACACGTAGATGCCCATGCTGGCCAGCGAGATGTCGGTGCGGCCGGGCATCGGCGGCGGGTCCTTGGGCTTCTCGACGAAGCTGGTGATGAAGCGCTTGTCGTCGATCGCCATCACGCCGAAGGCACGCGCCTCGGAACACGGTACCTCCAGGCAGCCGACCGTCACGCCGCGGCCCTGCTTGACGTGGTCGGCCAGCATCAGCGAGTAGTCCATCTTGTAGATGTGGTCGCCGGCCAGCACGACGATGTACTCGGGCGGGATCTCGCCGCGGATGATGTCCAGGTTCTGGTACACGGCATCGGCCGTGCCCCGGTACCACTGCTCCTCGTTGACGCGCTGCTGCGCCGGCAGCAGTTCGACCGACTCGTTCAACTCGCTGCGCATGAAGCTCCAGCCGCGCTGGATGTGGCGCAGCAGCGAGTGGCTCTTGTACTGCGTGACGACCGCGATGCGGCGCATGCCCGAGTTCAGGCAGTTGGACAGCGCGAAGTCGATGATGCGGAACTTGCCGCCGAAGTGCACGGCCGGCTTTGCGCGCCGGTCCGTCAGCTGCATCAGGCGCGAGCCGCGCCCGCCGGCCAGCACCAGCGCGAACGTGCGCCGCCCGAGTTGAACGGCCTCGCGGGCCCCTTCGATGTCCATCGCTTGTCTCCTGTCGTTGTGGGGTGTCAGGTCACGACGCTGGGGGTCGCGCGCCCGGTGTGCTGCTCGATGCGCGCCAGCGCACCCGCCGCCGTGATCAGCGGCGCCAGCGCGGTCTGGGTCGGGACGTCCTGGCGCGCCGGGTCGGCCTCGTACATCTCGAGGTAGACCCGCAGCGTCGCGCCCTCGGTACCGGTGCCGGACAGGCGGTAGACGATGCGCGATCCGTCCTCGAAGATCACGCGCACGCCCTGCCGGCTGGCGGTCGAGCCGTCGACCGGGTCGGTGTAGGCGAAGTCGTCGGCCAGCGCGACGCGCCGCTCGTTCAGGCGCTGGCCGGCCAGGCCCGGCAGCTGCGCGCGCAATTCGGCCATCAGCGCGTTCGCGGCCGCACTGTCGACCGCCTCGTAGTCGTGCCGCGAGTAGTAGTTGCGACCGTACTGCGCCCAGTGCGCGCGCACCAGCGACTCGACCGAGCCGCCGCGTACGGCGAGGATGTTGAGCCAGAACAGGATGGCCCAGAGGCCGTCCTTCTCGCGCACGTGGTCCGAGCCGGTCCCGTAGCTTTCCTCGCCGCACAGCGTCGCGCGGCCGGCATCCAGCAGGTTGCCGAAGAATTTCCAGCCGGTCGGCGTCTCGAAGCAGGGGATGCCCAGCGCCTGCGCCACGCGGTCGGCGGCGGTGGAGGTCGGCATCGAGCGGGCGATGCCGGCCAGCCCCTTCGCGTAGCGCGGCACGACGGTGGCATGTGCCGCCAGCAGCGCCAGGCTGTCCGACGGCGCGACCGGGAAGTTGCGCCCGACGATCATGTTGCGGTCGGCGTCGCCGTCGGTCGCGCAGCCGAAGTCCGGCGCGTCGGCCGCCGCCATGTGCGCGATCAGGTCCTCGGCGTTGACCGGGTTCGGGTCCGGGTGCAGGTCGCCGAAGTCCGGCAGCGGCTCGGCGTTGACCACCGTGCCGGCCGGCGCGCCGAGCTCGCCTTCGAGGATCGCCTTCGCGTAGGGCCCGCCGACCGCGCTCATCGCGTCGCAGCGCACGCGAAAGCCGCGCGCGAACAGGCCGCGGATCGCGTCGAAGTCGAACACCTCGCGCATCAGCGCGGCGTAGTCGGCCACCGGGTCGATCACCTCGACGGCGGTCTGCTCGATGGTGGCGGTGCCGGGCCGGTCGAAGTCCGGCGCCGCGGCGTCGCTGATGCGGTAGGAGCGGAGCTCCTTCGTGCGCGCATGCACCGCCTCGGTCACCTTCTCGGGCGCCGGGCCGCCGTTGCCGACGTTGTACTTGATGCCGAAGTCGCCCTCGGGACCGCCCGGGTTGTGGCTGGCCGACAGCACGATGCCGCCGTACGCGCGGTGCTTGCGGATCACGCAGCTGACCGCCGGCGTCGACAGGATGCCGCCGCGGCCCACCAGCACGCGGCCGAAGCCCTTGGCCGCCGCCATGCGCAGGATCGTCTGCACGGCGGCGCGGTTGTGGAAACGACCGTCGCCGCCGAGCACGAGCGTCTGCCCCGCGGCGCCCTCCAGGCTGTCGAACAGCGCCTGCACGAAGTTCTCCAGGTAGTGCGGCTGCTGGAACACCACCACCTTCTTGCGCAGGCCGGAGGTGCCCGGCTGCTGGCCGGCGAAGGGCTGGGTGGGGATGGTGACGATGGTCATGTCTCGTTTCCTCAGGCAGGCACCAGCATCAGCGTCGCCAGCGGCGGCACGATCAGCTCGAGCGAGCAGTCGCGCCCGTGCGAGGGAACCGGCTGCGTCCGCAGCCCGTCGTTGGAGACGCCGCTGCCGCCGTAGACCGCGAGGTCCGTGTTGATCAGTTCGCGCCAGGCGCCGGCACGCGGAACGCCGACCCGGTAGGCGTGGCGCGGCACCGGCGTGAAGTTGCAGACCACGACCACCGGCGCGCCGTCGTCGGCGAAACGCACGAACGACAGCACCGAGTTCTCGGCGTCGTCGTGCGCGATCCAGGCGAAGCCCTCGGGCACGAAGTCGCGCCGGTGCAGCGCCGGCGTGCCGCGCAGCACGGCGTTCAGGTCGCGCACCAGGCGCTGCACGCCCTGGTGCAGCGGGTACTGCGCGAGGTGCCAGCGCAGGCTGCCCTCGGCGTTCCACTCGTCGTACTGGGCGAACTCGCCACCCATGAAGAGCAGCTTCTTGCCCGGGTGGCCCCACATGAAGCCGTAGTAGGCGCGCAGGTTCGCGAAGCGCTGCCACTCGTCGCCGGGCATGCGCTGCAGCAGCGAGCCCTTGCCGTGCACCACCTCGTCGTGCGAGAGCGGCAGCACGAAGTTCTCGGTGAACGCGTACACCAGCCCGAAGGTCATCTTGCTGTGGTGGTAGCGGCGATGCACGGGGTCCTGCTGCATGTACGACAGCGTGTCGTTCATCCAGCCCATGTTCCACTTGAAGTGGAAGCCCAGCCCGCCGCCCTGCAGGTCCTCGCTGGGCGGGCGCGAGACGCCGGGGAAGGCGGTCGATTCCTCGGCCAGCGTGACCGCCTCGGGCCGCTGCGTGCCGACGATGCGGTTCATGCGGCGCATGAAGTCGATCGCCTCCAGGTTCTCGCGGCCGCCGAAGCGGTTCGGAATCCACTGGCCCTCCTTGCGGCTGTAGTCGCGGTACAGCATCGAGGCCACCGCGTCGACGCGCAGCCCGTCGATGCCGTAGCGCTCGATCCAGTACAGCGCGTTGCCGACCAGGAAGTTGCGCACCTCGGTGCGGCCGTAGTTGTAGATCAGCGTCTTCCAGTCCTCGTGGAAGCCCTCGCGCGGATCGGCGTGTTCGTACAGGTGGCTGCCGTCGAAGCGGCCCAGGCCGTGTGCGTCCATCGGGAAGTGGCCCGGCACCCAGTCGAGGATCACGCCCAGCCCGGCCTCGTGCGCGGCCTGCACGAAGAAGCGGAAGTCCTCCGGCGTGCCGAAGCGCGAGGTCGGCGCGTACAGGCCGGTCGGCTGGTAGCCCCACGAGCCGTCGAACGGGTGCTCGTTGACCGGCAGCAGTTCGAGGTGCGTGAAGCCCAGGTCGCGCACATACGGCACCAGCTGGTCGGCCAGCTCGCGATACGTCAGCCAGCGGTCGCCCTGCTCGGGCACGCGCCGCCACGAGCCCAGGTGCACCTCGTAGATGCTGATCGGCGCGTCGAACGCGTTGGCGGCGCGGCGCGACTCGTCCGGCGGCACCACCGGCGGCAACGCCTGCACGACCGAGGCGGTCTGCGGGCGCAGCTCGGCGCGGAAGGCCACCGGGTCGGCCTTCAGGTGCAGGCCCGCGTCGGCGCCCTTGATCTCGAACTTGTACAGGTCCCCGGCGGCCACGTGCGGCAGGAAGATCTCCCACACGCCGCACTCGCGGCGCAGCCGCATGCCGTGGCGGCGGCCGTCCCAGTTGTTGAAGTTGCCGACGACGGAGACGCGCCGGGCGCTCGGCGCCCAGACGGCGAAACGCGTGCCGGCGACGCCGTCGATCTCCATCGGGTGCGCACCGAGCTGCTCGTAGGGCCGGTGGTGGGTGCCCTCGCCGAGCAGCCAGATGTCCATCTCGCCGAGCAGCAGCCCGAAGCGGTACGGGTCCTCCAGCAGCTGGCGGTGCGTGCCCCAGTCCACGTCGAGGCGGTAGTCGGCCCGCTGCGCCAGCGCCGCCTCGAACAGGTCGGAGCCGGGCAGGCGCTCCAGCGCGGCCAGCAGCTGGCCGCCCTCGCGGTCGATCGCGTTCACCGCCGCCGCGCCGGGCAGCAGCGCCCGCAGCACCCACCCTCCGTCGCTTTCGTGCGGGCCGAGCACGGCAAACGGCTCGCCATGGTCGCCCGCCATCAGGGCGGCGACGGCGTCGGGGTGCAGCATGGCAGTCTCCGTCAGGCAGCCCGCCCCGCGAACGGGGCCGAGGATTCGATCGCACGCGCCGCGCCCAGCAGCGCCGGCGAACTCGTGGCTTGGATCACGTAGGTCGGCATCTCGGCCAGGTAGGCGCGGAAGCGCCCCTTGGCTTCGAAGCGTTCGCGGAACGGCGAGGCGTCGAACCAGGCACCGAGCCGCGGCACGATGCCGCCGCCGATGTAGACGCCCCCCTTGGCCCCCAGCGTCAGCGCCAGGTTGCCGGCGGCGTTGCCGAGGAAGGCACAGAACAGCGTCAGCGCCTCGACGCAGGCCGGGTCGCTGCCGTCCAGCGCCGCGGCCGTGATGGCCGGCGCCGCCTGCGTCGGCAACGCGGCGCCCGGCCGGTCGAGCGCGGCCAGCGCGAGATGGATGTCCACCAGCCCCTGGCCGGACACCGCACGCTCCGCCGACGCGTGGCCGTAGCGCGCGCCGATCGCGTTCAGCACCGCCTGCTCGCGCGGCGTGGTGCCGGCCAGCGTGATGTGGCCGCCCTCGCCCTGCAGCGGCAGCCAGCCGCCGCGGCCGTCGGGCAGCAGCCCGGACACGCCGAGCCCGGTGCCGGGGCCGATCAGGCCGATCGCGTGGTCGCTGCGCGGCGCCCCGCCGCCGACCTGGCGGCGCTCGTCGGCGGCAAGTGCCGGCAGCGCCAGCGCGAGCGCGGTGAAGTCGTTCACCACCAGCAGTTGCGCGAAGCCCATCTGCGCCTTCAGCGCGGCGATCGAGAAGGTCCAGTGGTGGTTGGTCATCGTGACCTGGTCGCCGACCACCGGGTTGGCGATCGCGATCGAGCAGGCCGGCGGCGCCGGCCGGCCGAGCTCCTGCAGGTAGCGCTGCATGGCGTCGGCGAGCGTCGCGTGGTCGGCGGCCGGCAGGGTCCGGGACTGGACGATCGGGGCGCGCGGCCCATCCTGCCAGGCGAAGCGGGCGTTGGTGCCGCCGATGTCGGCGAGCAGGCGGGCGGGAGAGGTGGCGGAGGTCATGGCTGTCGGTGAAGGCGCGCCCCGGGCGGTCGCAGGGCCGAGGCTCGCACATCCTGTGCCGGCACCGCCGCCGCGGCGCCGCGCCGTCCGTCCCGTCCGCTGCGCGCCTGGGTCCGAGTCATGACTGCCCCCGGACGGCCTTCCCTCAGGCCGGCAGCTCCACGCTGCGGCGGAAGGCCTTGCCGGCCGCGTCGAACAGGTGGCATTGCTCGGGCCGCAGGCGCAGCGTGACCGCCTCGCCGGCCGCGTGCGGCGCGTGACCTTCCAGGCGCAGCGTGACCAGCGGGGCCTCCGGGGCGAGGTCCAGGTACAGCAGCGACTCGTCGCCGAGCCGCTCCATCTGGCGCAGCTTCGTGTGCAGCACCGAGCCTTCACCCGATTCGCCGGCCAGCAGGTGCTCCGGCCGGATGCCCACCGACACCGCCGCGCCGGCCGCCGCGCCGCGGGCGTCCACGGCCACCGTGACCTGCTCGCCGCCGTGCATCTCGACCACCGCGTGGCTCTCTTCCGCACGCACCAGCTTCCCGGGCATCACGTTCATCTTCGGGCTGCCGATGAACTCGGCGACGAACAGATTCTGCGGCCGATGGTACAGGTCCATCGGCGAGCCGAACTGCGCGACGCTGCCCTCCTCCTGCACGCCCTTGCCGGCGCGCAGCAGCACGATCTTGTCGGCCAGCGTCATCGCCTCGACCTGGTCGTGCGTCACGTAGATCATGCTGGCGGTGCCGATGTCGTGGTGCAGCTTGGCGATCTCCAGCCGCGTCTGCACGCGCAGCGCCGCGTCGAGGTTGGACAGCGGCTCGTCGAACAGGAACACGTCCGGCTCCTTGACGATCGCGCGGCCGATCGCGACGCGCTGGCGCTGGCCGCCGGAGAGCTGCTTGGGCAGGCGCTCGAGCAGTGCGGTCAGCTGCAGGATCTCGGCCGCCCGCTTCACCTTCTGCTCGATCGCCGCCTTGTCCGCGCCCATCACCTGCAGCCCGAAGGCCATGTTCTGCGCCACGGTCATGTGCGGATACAGCGCGTAGCTCTGGAACACCATCGCGACGCCGCGCTTGGCCGGCTGCAGGTCGTTGACACGCTTGCCGCCGATCGCGAGGTCGCCCTCGGTGATGTCCTCCAGCCCCGCGACCATGCGCAGCAGCGTCGACTTGCCGCAGCCCGACGGGCCGACGAACACGCAGAACTCGCCCTTGCCGATGGTCAGGTTGGCGTTGTTGATCGTCCAGGGCAGGCCCGGGGCGTAGCGCTTGCAGACGTTCTTGAAGTCGATCTGTGACATGGGCTGCTCGCAGTCGGTGGGGTTTGTCAGTCCAGGCGGGCGAAGAGCACGCCCCAGGGCTCGAAGCGCGCACGGCCGCCCTGCGCGGTGGCGCCGCCGGCGCCGCTGTCGGCCAGCACGGTGGCGATGCGCTGCCCGCCCGGGAGCTCGAGTTCCGCAGCGCGCTCGCTGCAGTTGAAGGCGCACAGCAGACGCTCGCCGGCATGGCTGCGCACGTAGGCGAGCACCTGCTCGTGCTGCGGCAGCAGGCGCAGGTCGCCATGCATCAGCGCCGGCTGGGTGCGCCGCCAGCGCAGCAGGTGCCGGTAGTGCTGCAGCAGCGAAGCGGGGTCGGCCTCCTGCCGGTCCGCCGCCAGTGCCCGGTGGCTCTCCGCCACCGGCAGCCAGGGCTTGCGCGCGCCCGGCACGCCGGCGAACCCGAGATCGGCCGCGCGCGAGTCCCAGGGGAACGGCGTGCGGCAGCCGTCGCGGCCCTTGAAGTCCGGCCACATCGCGATGCCGTACGGGTCCTGCAGGTCGCCGAAGGCGACTTCCGCCTCGGGCAGGCCCAGCTCGTCGCCCTGGTACAGGCAGGCCGCGCCGCGCAGCGACAGCTGCAGCGCCGGGGCGAGGCGCAGCAGCGCGGGCGACGGCTCGGCACCGCCCCAGCGTGTGGCCAGGCGCCGGCAGTCGTGGTTGGACAGCGCCCAGCAGGCCCAGCCGTCGCCGGCCAGGCGTTCGAACTTGTCGACCACCGCCCGCAGGTAGGCGGCGTCGCGCCGGTCGGTCAGGAAGTCGAAGCAGTAGCCCATGTGCAGCTTGTCGCCGCCCTGGGTGTACTGCGCCACCATCTCCATGCCCGACTCGTCGCCGATCTCGCCGACGGTCGTCGCGCCCGGGTAGCGGTCGACCAGCGCGCGCACCGCGCGCAGGAAGTCCAGCGCCTCCGGGCGGTTGCGGTCGTACAGGTGCTGCTGCCAGGCGTACGGGTTGCTCCTGGAGACCGTGGCGACGGTGCCGTCCGGCTCGCCGCTGCCGGGGTTGCTGCGCAGCTGCGGGTCGTGGCAGCAGAAGTTGATCGCGTCCAGGCGCAGGCCGTCGACGCCGAGGTCGAGCCAGAAGCGCACCGTGTCGAGCACCGCGTCGCGCACCACCGGGTTCTGGATGTTCAGGTCCGGCTGGCTGGCCAGGAAGTTGTGCAGGTAGTACTGGCGCCGCCGCGTGTCCCACTGCCAGGCGCTGCCGCCGAAGATCGACAGCCAGTTGTTCGGCGGCGTGCCGTCTTCCTTCGGCTCGGCCCACACGTACCAGTCGGCCTTCGGATTGTCCCGGCTCGCACGGCTCTCGACGAACCAGGGATGCTGGTCCGAGCTGTGCGAGTACACCTGGTCGACCATCACCTTCAGGCCGAGCGCGTGCGCCCGCTCGACCAGCTGCTTGAAGTCGTCCAGCGTGCCGAACATCGGGTCGACGTCGCGGTAGTCGCTGATGTCGTAGCCGAAGTCCTTCATCGGGCTCTTGAAGAACGGCGACAGCCACACCGCGTCCGCACCCAGCTTCGCGATGTGCTCCAGCCGGCGCGTGATGCCCGGCAGGTCGCCGATGCCGTCGCCGTTGCTGTCCTGGAAGCTGCGCGGGTAGATCTGGTAGATCACCCCGCCGCGCCACCAGTTGCTGTTCGCCGCCTTCACGCTCAACCCTTCACCGCCCCTGCCGTCAGGCCCGAGACGATCTTCTGCTGGAACACCAGCACCAGCAGCACCAGCGGCACCGTGACGATCACCGAGGCGGCCATGATGCTGCCCCAGGGCACCTCGTAGGCCGTGGCGCCGGTGATCAGCGAGATGCTGACCGGTACGGTGCGCTCGGTGTCGTCGGAGACGAAGGTCAGCGCGAACAGGAACTCGTTCCAAGCGCCGATGAATGCGAGCAGTCCGGTCGACACCAGCGCCGGCGCGAGCAGCGGCATGAAGACCTGGAAGATGATGCGCAGCGGCCCGCAGCCGTCCATGATGGCCGCCTCCTCCAGCTCCTTCGGCAGCCCGCGCATGAACGTGGTCAGGATCCAGACCGTGAACGGCAGCGTGAAGATCGTGTACGGCACCACCAGGCCGATCGCGCGGTTGTACAGGCCGAGCGCCTGCATCAGCTCGAACATGCCCGACAGCACCGCCACCTGCGGGAACATCGACACCGCGAGGATCGCCAGCAGCAGCGCGCTCTTGCCGCGGAAGTTGATGCGGCCCAGCGCGTACGAGGCGGTCACGGCCATCAGCATCGCCAGCGCCACCGTCACCGTGGCGACCATGATCGAGTTCAGCAGGTGCCGGCCGAACGGCTGGCGGCCCTCGAACAGCTGCACGTAGTTGCGCCAGGTCGGCGCCTCCGGCCACAGCCCCGTGTCGAACAGCGCGGTGCCGGTCTTGAACGAGGTGGTGATCGTGTACAGGAACGGGTAGACCGAGACGACGACGACGAGCGCCGCCAGCAGGTACAGCACGATGCTGCCGAACACGGGCCGCTGGTTCATCGTGCCTCCTTCGCGCCGAGCACCGCGTTCATGACGACTCCTCCGACAGCCGGACCCGCGCAGCGCGCATGAACAGCACCGCCGAAAGGAAGATGATCAGCGTCAGCGAGGTCGAGGCGGCCGATCCGTAGCCGAGGTGCCCGTTGTCGACCATCTCGCGCCGCACGAAGCCGGACATGCTGATCGTGCTGCTGCTGTTGGACGTCAGCACGTAGATCAGGTCGAAGATGCGCAGCGCGTCGAGCAGCCGGAAGATCACCGCCACCATCAGCGGGTACTTGATCAGCGGCAGCGTCACCTTGAAGAACATGCGCAGCGGGTGCACGCCGTCGACGCGGCCGGCCTCGTAGCAGTCCTTCGGCAGCGTCTGCAGGCCCGCGAGGATCAGCAGCGCCATGAACGGCGTGGTCTTCCACACGTCCACCGCCACCACCGTCCACAGCGCGTACTGCGGGTCGGCGGTCCAGGCGATCTTCTGCGCGATCAGGCCCCAGTCGACCAGCAGCTGGTTGATCAGGCCGTACTGGTCGTGCAGCATCCAGCCCCACATCTTGGCCGAGACGATGGTCGGGATCGCCCACGGCACCAGCACCGCGGTGCGCACGAGTGCGCGGCCGCGGAACTCCTGGTTCAGCAGCATCGCCACGCCCAGGCCGGCCAGCGTCTCGAGAAACACCGAGACGATCGCGAACTGGAAGGTGTTGCGGATCGAGATGCCCCAGTCGCTGCCCCAGAAGCCCTCGGTGTAGTTCGGGTTCAGGAACAGGCCGAACTCGCCGAAGTAGTTGGCCAGGCCCACGAACGAGCTGGCGCTGATGTCGTTGATGTTGGTTTCGGTCAGGCTGAACCAGATCGATCGGCCCAGCGGCCAGCCGGCCACCAGCAGCATCAGGAACAGCATCGGCACCAGGAACATCCAGGCGATGCGGGTCCGGTCTTTCATGGGCGCCCTCGCTGTGTCGTTGCGTCATGCCGGCATGCGCCGGCCGCCGGCGCCCGCGCGGCGCCGGCCCCGTCCGCTCAGCTCACCACTTGGTGCGCTTGACCTGCTTGAGCTTGCCCTCGAGCTTGCGCAGCGCGTCGGTGCCGTTGGTCTTCTTCGACAGCACCTCGTGCGTGGCGTCCCAGAAGGCCTGGCTGACCTCGGGGTACTTCAGCCCGGTGACGGTCGCCGGCCGCGCGACGGCGCCGGTGAACACCGGCAGCAGTTCGCCCATGAACGGGTTGGCCTTGACGATCTCCGCGTCCTTGTAGAGATCCATGATCGTCGGGTTGTAGGAGCCGCCGATCGCGCGCTTCTTCTGGATCTCGGCACTGGTCATGTGCATCACCAGCGCGGCGGCCGCGTCGACGTTCTTCGAGTACTTGTTGACCGCCAGCTGCCAGCCGCCCAGCGTGGCCGCGCCCTTGCCGGGCGTGGCCCCGGGCAGCGCCGAGACGCCGATCTTGCCCTTGATCGGGCTGTCGGGGGCCTGGCCGAGCGACCAGGCGTAGGGCCAGTTGCGCATGTACAGCGCCTCGCCCTTCTGGAACACGCCGCGCGCGTCTTCCTCGGCGTAGTTCAGCACGCCCTGCGGCGCGATCGTGCCGATCCAGGTGGCCGCCGTGTCCAGCGCCTTGGCGGCGTTCGGGTTGTTGATCGTGATGTTGCCGGATTTGTCGATGATCTCGCCGCCGCCGAAGCTGGCGACCCATTCGAGCGCGTCGCAGGTCAGGCCCTCGTAGGCCTTGGCCTGGAAGACGAAGCCCTGGAAGTCCTTCGCCCCCGCGGCGCGTTCGCCCTCCATCACCTTCTTGGCCGACGAGGCCAGCTCATCCCAGGTCTTGGGCGGCTGCAGCTTGTACTTCTCGAGCAGGTCCTTGCGGTAGAAGAGCAGCCCGGCATCGGTGAAGAACGGCATGCCCAGCAGTTTGCCGTCCACCGTGTTGTTCGCCACGATGGCCGGGAAGTGCTTCGCCTCGGCGCCCTTGCTGTATTTCTTCAGGTCGACGAGATGGTCCTTGATGACGCCGGGCCAGACGACGTCGACCATGATCACGTCCAGGTCCGACGACTTGGCGGCGAACTGCTGGCGCAGCAGCGCCAGGTTGTCGGTGGTGCTGGCCGGCGGCGTGTACAGCTTGACCGTGTGGCCGTTGGCCTTGCCCCATTCCTCGGCGAACTTGCCGCACCACTCGAGGTCGGCCGCGTTCGATCCGCAGGAGATGGTGATCGTGGCCGCCGAGCTGGCGGCCATGGTGCCAAGCGCCAGCGCGAGGCCGGCGAGGAGGTGGTGGGGTCGGGGCGTCATGGCTTGTCTCCGTGAGTCCAGGCGCCCGGCGCGCCTCGCGACGCGGCCGGACTTGTGTTCTTTAGCGCTTTGGTTCGTCCGAAAGCGCTTTGAAGCCTAGGGGCATCAACGGGGACCGGCATCGGTGTTTTCCCCGTTTGCATTATCGGAGTGAGCTTCTACGCCGATTCAAAGCGCTTCTGAAACTACCCGAAGCGCTTTGACCTGAAACTGCCTGACGCAGTTGGAGTCCCGGTCGCTGGCTCAGGCGGCCGGAGCCGGCCCGATGGAGGCGCCCTCGATGAACACCGGCGGGTGCAGCACCTGCGGCTGCTCGAGCGGCTTGCCCTCGATCAGCGCCAGCAGCATGCCGGCCATCGTGGTGCCGGAGTCGTAGGCGGTCGGCTGCGCGACCGCGGCGATCTGCTGGCCGATCAGCAGCGTGTCGGGCGGCACGCCGTCGTTGACGATCACCGAGACCTCGCGGCCGATCGCGACGCCGGCCTGCAACAGCGCCCGCACGACGCCGACGCCGCCCAGGTTGTTGTCGACCAGCACGGCGGTGGGCCGCTGCGGCAGCGCGAGCAGCTGGCGCCCGGCCGCGTAGCCGCCGCGCCGGTCCAGGCTGCCGGGGACGACGTACTCCGGCTGCACCGGCACGCCGGCCTCGGCCATGCCGCGCAGGAAGCCGGCATGGCGCTGGTGCGCGAAGTTCATCGTCAGCGGGGCGTGCACGTAGGCGATGCGGCGGTGGCCCAGCGCGGTGAGGCGCCGCACCGCGTCCAGGCAACCCGCCTCGTTGTCGAAGTCCAGCCAGGCGAAGCCCTCGGGATTGCCGGTGCGGCCGTAGCCGACGAACGGGAAGCCGACCCGCTTCAGGTACTCGACCCGCTCGTCCTCGACCCGCGTGTGCGCGACGATCAGGCCGTCGACGCGCCGGCCGCGCACCAGGCGCTCGTAGGTGCGCAGCTCGGACTGTGCGCGCGCCACCGCGAGCAGCACGTCGATGCCGGCGGCCTCGAGCCGGTCGGAGACACCCGCGATCATCTCCAGGAACAGCGGGTTGCCCATGAAATCGGTGTCGACCGGGTAGACGATGCCCACCGCGTCGGCCCGGCCCAGCGCGAGGCGGCGCGCCGCCAGGTTCGGTTGGTAGCCGAACTCGCGCGCGGCCTGCTCGACGCGCGCGCGGGTCGCCTCGCTGACGTCGGTGTAGCCGTTCAGCGCCCGGCTCACCGTCGTCGGCGACAGGCCGAGTCGGGCGGAGAGTTGCTTGAGGTCGATGGTCACGGTCGCGGATTCTTGCAGAGGCGGTTCAGGCGACCCCGCGCACGCGGCGCTGGGTCTGGCGGGCGTGATCGAGCCAGCCGCGGTGCGTCCAGCGCCACAGCATCAGCAGGCCGCGGATCCATTCGTCCAGCGCGTAGACGAGCCAGATGCCGGGCAGGCCGAGCCAGCGGCTCATGAAGAAGGAGCCGACGCCCATCACGACGATCAGCGAGCCCATGCTGGCCGCGGCCGGGAAGATCGCGTCGCCGGTGGCGCGCAGCGCGCCGTTCAGCACCAGGTTGAAGACCCGCCCGGTCTCCAGCGCGAGCGACAGCCACAGCAGCGTCTGCGCCGCACGGATGATCACCGGGTCGTGCGTGAAGGCGCGCAGCACCCAGGGCGCGCCCAGCGCCATCAGCAGCGCGAAGCCGCCGGAGGCGAGCAGCCCGTTGCGCACGCCCTTGCGCACCAGCGCGTCGGCCAGGCGCAGCTCGCCGGCGCCGACCAGCCGGCCCACCATGATCTCGCTGGCCCAGCCGATCGACATGCTGACCAGCAGCACGTACTTCAGGATCTGCAGGGTGTAGGCGTGCGTCGCCAGCGCCTCGACGCCGAGCCGCGCGGTGGCGGCAAGCGACACCATGAACGCGGCCCGGTAGACGAACTCGACCGCGGCCCCGGGCACGCCGATGCGCAGCACCGGCGCGAGCAGCGGCCACGGCACGCTCCACCAGTCGCGCCCGCGCGGCGCCAGGTCCAGCCGGCGCCGCCACAGCACCAGGTGCAACGCGAGGCCGACCGCGCGGCTGGCCAGCATCGCGAGCGCGTAGCCGTTCAGCCCGAGCCCGTCCCAGCCGCCGACGCCGCGCATCAGCGGGACCGCCAGCAGCAGGTGCGTGGCATGCATCACCAGCATCACGAACAGGGAGTCGCGCACGTGCAGGTGGGCGCGCAGGATCGCCGCCATGCTCAGGTTGTAGGCCTCCAGCAGCAGCACCGGCGCGAGCAGCAGCAGGAACGGCCCGGCCAGCGGCACGACGGCGGCCGGCGCGTTCAGCGCCTCGAGCACGGCGCGGTGGCCGAACAGCACGCCCCCGACCACCCCCAGGCCGACCCAGCTGCTCGCGCCCAGCGCGACCAGCGCCGTGCGTTTCGCCGACCCCGCCCCGCCGCCGCCGAGCGCCTGCGTGATCACCACGCCCAGGCCGATGGCCAGCACGCGGAACAGCACCACGAGCGTCTCCAGCACCTGCTGGGACATGCCGAACGCGCCGGCCGCCGCGTCCGAGGTGTGCGATGCCAGCCACAGCCCGGCCATCGCCACACTCATGCCGAGCAGGAATTCGCCGAGGATCGGCCCGGCAATGGCGTTCAGGCGCGGCCGTGGGGTCATGACCGCGCCTCGTCGAACGAATACGTTCGCCGATCCCTCGCGGGGATATGCGGGCGGCCGCGCGCGTCGGGCCTCATCTCAGTGCAGCTTCACGCGCGGCTCGGTGCCGCGCGTCAGGATGCGCGAGGCCGAGCCGAGCGCGGTCTTCCAGAAGCCGTGCAGCGCCAGCTCGTGCAGCTTGTACAGCGACAGGTACATCCAGCGCGCGAACAGGCCCTCGACCCACAGGTTGCCGCCGACCAGCGCGCCCATCAGGTTGCCGACGGTGCTGTACTCCCCGAGCGAGACCAGCGACCCGAAGTCGCGGTACTTCCACGGCTGCAGCGGCTGCCCGCGCAGGCGGCGCTCGATCTGCTTCGCGAGGTGCGTGGCCTGCTGGTGCGCCGCCTGCGCGCGCGGCGGCACGTTGCCCTGGTGGCCGAGCCAGGCCGCGGCGGCACAGTCGCCGAGCGCGAACACGTTCGGGTCGCGCGTGCTGACCAGCGTCGGCTCGACCACCAGCTGATTCAGCCGGTTGGTCTCGAGCCCGGCCAGGTCGCGCAGGAAGTCCGGCGCCTTCACGCCGGCGGCCCAGACCACCAGCTCGGCCGGGATCAGCTCGCCGCTGGCCAGCGTCACGCCCTCGGCGCTCACCGCGGTCACCTTGGCGCCGGTGCGCACCTGCACGCCGAGCCGGCCGAGCAGCTGGTGCGCCGCGCCGGAGATCCGCTCGGGCAGCGCCGGCAGGATGCGCGGCCCGGCCTCGATCAGGTTCAGCCGGATGTCGCGTTCCGGATCGATGCGGTCGAGCCCGTAGGAGACCAGCGTGCGCGTCGCCTTGTGCAGCTCGGCTGACAGCTCCACGCCGGTGGCCCCGGCACCGATGATCGCCACTTGCAGCTGGCGCGGCGTCAGCGGGGTCTGCTGCACGTGGGCGCGGATGCAGGCATTGACGAGGCGGCGGTGGAAGCGGTCGGCGTCGGCCGGCGTCTCCAGCGCGATCGCGTGTTCGGCCACGCCCGGCGTGCCGAAGTCGTTCGTGTGGCTGCCCACCGCGATCACCAGGGTGTCGTAGCCGCGCCGGTACGGCACGGTGATCGGCTGGCCCTCCTCGTCGATCGCCGGGTCGACGATCACCTCGCGGCGCTCGCGGTCCAGCCCGACCATCTCGCCGACCCGGTAGCGGAAGCCGTGCCAGTGCGACTGCGCGAGGTAGTCGGTGGCATGCGCGTGCAGGTCGGTGCTGCCGGCGGCGATCTCGTGCAGGTGCGGTTTCCAGAAATGCGTGCGCGCCTTCTCGATCAGCGTCACGTGCGCCTTGCCGCGCTTGCCGAGCCGGTTGCCGAGCCGGGTGACCAGTTCGAGGCCGCCAGCGCCGCCGCCGACCACGACGATGCGATGCAGTCCGGCGGTGGCCTCGTTGGAAACAGGGGTGTCGCTCATGGGGAACGTGGCTGCGTGCCTTGGGGATGAAGCACGCAGCATGCCTCAGGGGCCGCGGCAGTCCAGCCAGGCCATCTGGTACGGCGCCAGGTCGAGCGGCCGGCGCAGGTCGGCCGGCGCGCCGGCGATCAGTTCGTTCGCCTGTGCGGGCATGCCGGACAGCACGTGGGCCTCCACGCGCTGCGGATGTTCGCTGAAGTTCGCGAGCACGAGCACGCAGCCGTGCGCCGCCGGTCGCATGAAACCCAGCACGTGCGGGTTCTTGCTCCAGAACGAGACCAGCCGGTTGCCGGCGAAGCAGCTCAGCGCGGCGCGCAGCGTGATCAGCCGGCGCAGCCCGCCGAAGATGCGGCCGGCGTCGCTGGCCGGGTCGTGGCGCTGCGCATGGCGAACCTCGTCGCGGCGCGGGCGGTGCACCCAGCGGCTGTCGTCGCGCTTGCCGGGCTCGTCGACGTAGCCGGGATCGTTCAGCGTGCCGACCTCGTCGCCCAGGTAGATCAGCGGGATGCCGCCGGCCGCCAGCACCACGCCGTGCAGCAGCAGGATGCGCGCGACGGCATGCGGGTCGTGCTGCTGCAGCCCGCACAGCGAGGCGCAGGTGCCGCTGATGCGGCAGTCCCCGGTCGCCGGGTTGTCCTGGAACGGCACGCCGCGCGCGAAGCTGCCCGGGAAGCGGTCGACGTAGAAGCGGTTCAGGAACTGGCGGTGGTCGAAGCCCTGGATCCCCAGCGCCGCCGCATCCTCGTCGGCGAAGGTCCAGCCGATGTCGTCGTGGCTGCGCACGTAGTTGATCCAGGCCGTGCCGTCAGGCAGCGCATGGCGGCGCTCCAGCGCCTGCTGCAGCAGCGCCACCTCGCGCGTGGCCAGGCTGTTCCATAGCAGCGCCATCTGCAGCGGGTTGTACGAGACCTGGCACTCGGCCGGCGCGATGTACTTGACGACATCGTCCGGGTGCACGATGGCCTCGGACTTGAACAGCAGCGCCGGCGCCGCGATGCGCGCCAGCGCGTTGTAGGCGCGCAGCAGCGTGTGCGCCTCCGGCAGGTTCTCGCACGAGGTACCCAGGCGCTTCCAGATGAACGCCACCGCGTCCATGCGCAGGAACTCGATGCCGAGGTTGGCGATGGCCAGCATCTCGCCGGCCATCGCCGCGAACACCGCCGGCTGGGCGTAGTTCAGGTCCCACTGGTAGCTGTGGAAGGTGGTCCAGACCCAGCGCCCGTCCTCCAGCCGCGAGAACGCGCCCGGGTGCTCGTCCGGGAAGATCTCGCGCAGCGTGCGCTCGTAGCGGTCCGGCTCGGTGCGGTCCGGGAAGATGAAGTAGAAATCGCGGTAGGCCGGGTCCCCCGCCGCCGCAGCGCGCGCCCAGTCGTGTTCGTCCGAGGTGTGGTTGAACACGAAATCGAGCACCAGCGAGATGCCCGCCGCGCGCAGCGCGCCGGCCAGGTGGCGCAGTTGCGCGATGCTGCCGATCTTCGGGTTCGTCTCGCGGTAGCTGCTGACCGCGTAGCCGCCATCGCTGTGCGGTTCCGGGCACTTGAACACCGGCATCAGGTGCAGGTAGGTCAGGCCCAGTTCGCGGAAGTACGGGATCTGCGCCTCGATGCCCGCGAAGTTGCCCGCGTACAGGTCGACATAGCAGACGCCGCCGAGCATGCGCTGCGACTGGAACCAGTCGGGGTCGAGTTCGCGGCGGGCATCCAGCGCCTGCAGCTCCGCGTCGCGCGCGACCCAGTGCCCGAACGCTTCGGCCAGCAGCCCGGTCAGGAAGGATTCGAAATCGAGCCGCTCGCCGTACAGGCGCGCGAGTTCGTCGCGCAAGGTGCCCAGGTGCCGGCGCAGCCGGCGATCGAACGCCGGCCACTGGACCGCATGAGCCGGCGCCACCCGGTCTCGGACCGCCAGTCGCAGGCGGTCGAGCTGATCGTCCGGAGCCGCCCAAGCGGGCTCCGCCGCGGGAAGCGTCTGGGCCATGTCTCCCCCGTCTGTTTTGCGCTCGCCAAAGCGATTTGATTATGCTTCAAATCGCTTTGAATTCAAGGCGGAAAGCAGATCGATCCGGGGTGCCGCATCGCCGGTTGCCGCCGGACGGTCAGTCGGACGCCGGCACCAGCCGCAGCCGGGTGATTTCGGAGGGCGCGCCGAACCGTTTCGGCGGCCCCCAGTAGCCGGTGCCGCGGCTGACGTAGACCCACAGCCCGGCGAGCCGGTGCAGCCCGGCGGTGAACGGCTGCTGCAGGCGCACGAAGTGGTTCCAGGGCCAGAACTGCCCGCCGTGGGTGTGGCCGGAGAGCTGCAGTTCGAAGCCCGCGGCGGCGGCCGCGGGGGCGCTGCGCGGCTGGTGCGCGAGCAGCACGCGCAGCGCCGCATCGGCCGGCGCGCCCGCCAGCGCCGCGACCGGGTCGCTGCGGTGGCTCGGGTCGAAGTGGTGCGCGCCGTGGTCGGCGACGCCGGCCACCACCAGCCGCTCGGCCGCGTGCTCCAGCACGACGTGTTCGTTCATCAGCACGCGCACGTCCAGCCGCTCCAGCTCGGCGATCCACCCGTGCGCGCCGGAGTAGTACTCGTGGTTGCCGGTCACGAAGAAGCTGCCGTGGCGCGAGCGCAGTTGCGCCAGCGGCGCCACGTGCGCGGCCAGTTCGGCGACGCTGCCGTCGACCAGGTCGCCGGTGACCGCGACCATGTCGGCCTCGAGCCCGTTGACACGCTCGACGATCGCCTGAAGGTACGGCCCGCGGATCGTCGGGCCGACATGCACGTCGCTGATCTGGGCGATCGTGAAGCCGCGCAGCGCATCGGGCAGGCCCGGGATCGGCACGTCGACCTCGACCACGGCCGCGAGGCGCCGCGCGTTCCACGCACCGATCGCGGTGATCGCGAGCGCGCCCAGGACGACGGCGATCGCGCTGGCCACGTCGACCCCGCCGCCGATCCCCGGCCAGACCATTTCGGCCAGGGCCAGCACCAGCAGCAGGCCGTCGCGCAGCAGCGTCAGGACGAAGAAGGACGAGAACGCCCCCAGCGCCACCAGCCCGGCCCACGCACGCCACGCCGGCTGGCGCCGCCCCAGGCCGAGCGGCAGCAGCAGCGCCCCGGCGAGCAGCGCCACGCCGAGCAGCGCGGCGGCGGCCGGCCAGGCAGCCAGCGCGGGCAGCAACCGCAGCGCGACGTAGCCGTGCAGCAGCAGCGAAACGAGGATCAGCAGCGGTCGGCCCATGAGCCTTGGCAGGTGGCAGCGACCGCGCGCGGATCAAGCCCGGGACCGGTAAAGATCGGTGAAGCGCCGCGCCGGGCTATCCTCTCGCACCCATGTACGCGTCCTTCTTCGGCCTGAAGCAGCCGCCGTTCTCGATCGCGCCGGATCCGCGCTACCTCTACATGAGCGAGCGCCACCGCGAGGCGCTGGCGCATCTGCTGTACGGCGTGAAGGGCGGCGGCGGCTTCGTGCTGCTGACCGGCGAGATCGGCGCGGGCAAGACCACCGTGTGCCGCTGCTTCCTGGAGCAGATCCCGAAGCGCTGCAACGTCGCCTACGTCTTCAACCCGAAGCTGACGGTCGAGGAGCTGCTGCGCACGATCTGCGACGAGTTCCGCATCCCGTTCGAACACGAGGGCCACGGCGCGCCGACCGTCAAGGACTACGTCGACGCGCTGAACCGCTTCCTGCTGCAGACCCACGCGGTCGGCCAGAACAACGTGCTGATCATCGACGAGGCGCAGAACCTGTCGGCCGACGTGCTGGAGCAGTTGCGTCTGCTGACCAACCTCGAGACCAGCGAGCGCAAGCTGCTGCAGATCGTGCTGATCGGCCAGCCGGAGCTGCGCACGATGCTCGCGCGGCCCGATCTCGAGCAGCTCGCGCAGCGCGTGATCGCGCGTTTCCACCTCGATGCGCTGACGGACAAGGAAACCGCGCTGTACGTCAAGCACCGCCTGGTCGTCGCCGGCATGAAGGGGGCGAATCCCTTCGAGCGCGGCGCACTGCAGCGCATCCACGCCCTCACGCGCGGCGTGCCGCGCCGCATCAACCTGCTGTGCGACCGCGCGATGCTGGGCGCCTACGCGCTCGGGCGCCCGCGCATCGACCGGGAGATCGTCGACAAGGCCGCCCAGGAGGTGTTCGACGCCCCGGCGGCTGCGCCGCGCCGGCGCCGCGCCGTCTGGGCCGTGGCCGCCGGGCTGGCGCTGCTGGCCTGCGGGCTGGCGGTGCTGCAGATCCTGCAGCGGCGCGGCGGGGTGGAGACCGCCGTCGCCGTGCCGGCCGCGCGCGCCGCCTCCGCATCGACACCTGCCACGGCCGCCGCGTCGGCACCGACGGTCACCGAGGCCCCGCAGGTGCTGGCCGCCGCCTCCGCCGCGCCGGTGGCCGCCGTGACCCTGCCGCCGCCGCCGCTGGAGCTGCCAGCCGAGTTCTCCGAGCTGGGTCCGGACGAAGCCAGCGGCTGGCGCGCCCTGGCCGAGCGCTGGAACGTGGCCGGGGATGCGGCCGACACCTGTGCGGCCGTGCAGCGCGTGCAGTTGCAGTGCTATCGCGGCACCGGCGCCAGCCTGACGCTGCTGCGCCAGCTCGACCGCCCCGCCCTGCTGCTGCTGCGCGACGGCGCCGGCCGGCCGGGCTACGCGGTGCTCAGCGCGCTCGGCCCGGTGCACGCGACGCTGCTGGTCGGCGGCCAGGAACGGCGCATGTCGCTGGTCGCCCTGGAGGCCGCCTGGCGCGGCGAGTTCGCGACCTTCTGGCGCACGCCGCCAGGTTATGCCGGCGCACTCGACGCCACCAGCCGCGGCGCGGCGGCCGATTGGCTCGCCGAACGCATGGCCGCGCTGCCCGACGGGCTGATTCCGGCCGCGGCCGGGCGCGGGCTCGGCGCACGCATCCGCGCCTTCCAGTCCGCGCAAGGGCTGCTCGCCGATGGCCGCGCCGGACCGGTGACGCTGATGCAGCTGAATCGCGTCGCCGGGGTCGACGAACCGCGGCTGCAGACCCAGAGGTAGCGCGCATGTCCTACATCCTCGATGCGCTGCGACGCGCCGACGCCGAACGCGAGCGGGGCGGCGTGCCGGGCCTGCACGCGCAGCCGCGACGCGGCGAGCCGGACGACGATGCGCCGCCGCGCGCCGGCCTGCCGTGGGCCGGCATCGCGGTCGCGCTGGCACTGACGCTGGTGGTCGTGTTGCTGTGGCTGCTGCTCGCGCCGGCGAGCGCGCCCGAGGCACCGCCCCCGCCGCCCGCAGCCCCGGCCGCCGCCCCGGTCGCGGAAACGCCGCCGCCCCCGGATCACGGCGGTGCCCTGTCGGCCGCGGCCGCCCCCACGCCCCCTGCCTTCGTCCCGCCGCAACGGCCCCCGCTGCCGCCGCCGACCCCGGTTCCGGTGGCGCGTCCGGCCGCACCGAGGCAGGAAGCCGTCCCGGCCCGGGCTGCCGTGGCAGCGGCCCCTGCGGCACCGGCCGCCAGTGCGGCGCCGGCGGAGCCCCGCATCCCGACGCTGCGCGAACTGCCCGACGACCTGCGCCGGCAGCTCCCGCCGCTCGCGGTCGGCGGCTCGACCTGGTCGGCGAATGCCGCCAGCCGCTTCGTGATCCTGAACGGCCAGCTGCTGCGCGAGAACGAGGCCGTCAACCCCGAGCTGACGCTGCGCCAGATCCGCCAGCGCTCGGCGATCCTCGAGTTCCGCGGCCAGCGTTTCGAACTCGGCTTCTGATGGGCGGGGCCCGAGCCGCGGTCAGCGCGGTGTTCTTCGCGTTCGGGCTGCCGATCGGGCTGTGGGCCGGCGCGATCCCCGCGCTGCTGCGCCAGTCCGGCAGCGACGGCCGGCAGCTCGGCATCGCGCTGACGCTGCACACCGCCGCCTACATCGGCGCGATGGCCGTGGCCGGGCAGCTGGCACGCCGCATCGCGCCGCGCCGGCTGGTGCTGGCCGGCCTCGCGCTGATGGCGCTGGTGTTCCCGCTGCTGTACACGAGCCGCTCGCCGCTGGCGTTGACGCTCGCGCTGGTGGGCACCGGCGGCGCGGCGGGCCTGCTCGACCTCGCGATGAACGCCGAAGGCACGGCGCTGGAGCGCCGGCAGGCCCGGCCGATCCTGCTGTCGATGCACGCGGCGGCCTCGTTCGCCTTCGCGCTCGGGGCCTTCGGCGGCAGCCTGATCGCCACCGCGGCCGGGCCGCTGTGGTGCGCGCTGCCGGTGTGGGCGGTGCTGCTGCCGGTGGCCGTCGGCGTGGCACGGCTCGCGCCGACACCCGGCCCCCCGCCGCCCGCGGTGGCGGTTCCGAAGCGGGTCGCGCGCGGCCAGGGCGTGGGGCTGCTGGGCTTGCTGCTCGGCCTGTGCATCGGTGCCGAGATCGCAGCGCAGATGTGGTCGGCCACCTTCCTCGAGCGTCAGGCGCGCGAGCTGGCCGCGTTCGCCGGCGCCGGCGCGGCGTTCTTCGCCGCCTGCCAGGGCAGCGTGCGCCTGGTCGGCGACCGGCTGCGGCGGCGCTTCGGCGACCGCCACGTGATCGCCGGCTCGCTGGCGGTGGGCGTGCTCGGCTACGCGCTGGTGGCCGGCGTGCCCGGCTTTGCGGCCGGCGTGCTCGGCTTCGCGCTGGTCGGCGTCGGGACCGCCTGCATCGTCCCGTGCTGCTTCGCGCTGCTGGCGCGCGACCCCGAGCAGGCCTCCGCGTCGCTCGGCATGGCTTCGCTGGTGGCCGGGCTGATCCGCCTGCCGACGCCGCTGTACCTCGGATTCGTCGCCGCCGCCTGGTCCGAGGAGGTCGCGTTCGCCGGCATCGCGCTCGGTCTGGCCGTCGGCGCCGTGCTCGCGCAGCGCGGGCTGGCACGCATCGCCTGAGAAATTTGTGCGCGGGTTCACCCCGCGCGGCGCGCCGCCCCGTATCAGACGGCAGCGGGCGGCACCGGGCCGACCCGCACCGCCCGGAACCCGACGCATGAACCTGCAACGACGCACCCTGCTGCAAGCCGCCTCCGGCGGCGCCCTGCTCAGCCTGGCCGGCCCGCTCGCCGCCCAGACGGCGCCGCCGGCGATCGATCAACCTCCGCTGGCGCCGCCGCGCCTGCAGGTGTCCGGCGCCGAGCAGCCGGTGCAGCTGCACGCCGTGCGCATCGAGGTCGAGATCGCCGGCCGGGAGGCGCTGACCCAGGTCGAGTTCGAGTTCCACAACCCGAACCCGCGTGTGCTGGAAGGCGAACTCGAGTTCCCGCTGCTGCCGGGGCAGAGCGTGGTGGGCATGGCGATGGAGGTGGACGGCGCGCTACGCGAGGCCGTGCCGGTCGACAAGGCGCGCGGCGAGCAGGTGTTCGAGGACGTCACGCGGGCGCGCATCGACCCGGCGCTGCTGTCGGTCACTCAGGGCCACAACCACCGGCTGCGCGTCTATCCGCTGCCGGCGCAGGGCCGCAAGCGTGTGCTGGTCCGGCATGCCGAGACGCTGGAACCACGTGGCACGGGGCTGCGCTACCGCTTGCCGCTGGACTTCGGCACCCGGGTCGCGCAGCTGTCGCTGGCCGTGCGCGTCGACGGCGCTTCTGCCCGCCCGACCGCCAGCGCCCGCGCCGCGACGCTGCCGGCCTTCGTCGCCACCGGCCAGGGCCACCGGCTCGACTGGCAGCGATCCGACGCGGCGCCCGCCGGCGTGCTGGAGATCGACCTCGCCGCCGAACGCGAAGGCATGCTCAGCAGCGGCCAGCGCGACGGCCGGCACTACGTGCTGGCGCAGTGGCCGGTGCCGGTGCAGCGCCGGCCGCGCCGGCTGCCCGGCGTCGTCGCGCTCGTGTGGGACAGCTCCGGCTCCGGCGCCGAGCGCGACCACGGCCGCGAGTTCGCGCTGCTCGACGCGTACTTCGCCGCCGCGCGGGACACCGAGGTGCGCCTGGTGCTGCTGCGCGACGCCGCCGAGCCGGTGCAGCGCTTCGCGGTGCGCGGCGGCGACTGGGCCGCGCTGCGGCAGCGCCTCGAGGAGACGGTCTACGACGGGGCGACGAACTTCGGTGCGCTGCCGCGCATCCCCGGCGCCGGCGAGTGGCTGCTGTTCTCCGATGGGCTCGCGAACTACGGCGCCGACGACTGGGAGGGTCCGGACGTGCCGCTGTTCGCGGCCTGCGCGGCGCTGCGCCACGACGCGGCGCGCCTGCGCGGCCTGGCCGAACGCGGTGGCGGCGACTTCATCGACCTGCTCGCGCTCGCGCCGACCGCCGCCGCCACGCGCCTGCTCGAGCGCGGCACGCGCGTGCTGCGCCTGGGCAGCAACGCCGCGACGCGGCTGGTGGCCGATTCGATGACCCCCGACGACGGCTGGCTGACCGTGGCCGGCGAACTGACCGAGGCGCAGGGCCAGCTGCGCATCACGCTCGAGCACCCGGACGGCACGCGCCAGGATCTCGACCTCGCGCTGCGGGCAGCGCCGGGCCGGCTCGCGCCGCTCGCCTGGGCACGGCTGCAGATCGCCGCGCTCCAGACCCGGGAGGCGCTGAACCGCGCGGAGATCCGCCGCCTCGGCCAGGCCTTCGGCATCGTCACGCCGCAGACCTCGCTGATCATCCTCGACCGCGCGGAGGACTACGCGCGCCACGACATCACGCCGCCGCCGGAACTCGCCGAGGCCGTCACCGCGCTGCGCGCACAGGCGCAGCAGCGCCAGCGGCGCGACCGCGAGGCCCACATCGACCGGCTGGCGCGCCAGTTCGAGCGCAAGCTGCAGTGGTGGGAGCAGGCGTTCCCGCAGGGCGATCCGCCGCCGCGCAAGCAGCGCGCGCCGCGCGACGATGCGCCGCGCAGCGCCCCCGCCGACGCCGACGCCGGCCCGTTGCTCGGGCGACTGCTCGGCGCCCCCGCGGTCACGGCGGGGGCCGTGACAGGCGGCATGCGGCAGAGCGCCGAGTCGGAGGCGCGCCGCGAGGCCAAGTCCTCCGCCGCCCCGGGGTCCCCGGGCCCGGCGCGCAGCGTGATCCGCCTGCAGCCGGCCGTGCGCGATGCCGCCTGGGTGCGCCGCCTGCGCCAGGCGCCCGATGCGCAGCTGTACCGGCTCTACCTCGACGAGCGCCCGGGCCAGGCGCGCAGCACCGCGTTTTTCCTCGACGCCGCCGAGCTGCTGTTCGAGCGCGGCCAGCCGGCCCTGGCGCTGCGGGTGTTGTCCAACCTCGCCGAGATGGAGCTCGAGAGCCGCCACGTGCTGCGCATCCTGGCGCAGCGCCTGCTGCAGGCCGGCCAGGCGCGCCTGGCGCTGCCGCTGCTGCAGCGCGTGCGCGAACTGGCGCCGCACGAGCCGCAGTCCTGGCGCGACCTGGGCCTCGGGCTGGCGGCCGACGGCCAGCACCAGGCCGCGATCGACCAGCTGCACGAGGTGCTGCTGCAGCCCTGGCCGCGCTTTCCGGAAATCGGCCTGATCGCACTGGCCGAGCTCAACGCGATCGTCGCGGCGCACGGCCGCACGCTGGACACCTCGCGCATCGACCGCCGCCTGCTGCGCAACCTGCCGCTGGACCTGCGGGTGGTGCTGAGCTGGGACGCGGACAACACCGACATCGACCTGTGGGTCACCGACCCGAACGGCGAGCGCGCCTTCTACGGCAACCCGCTGACCTACCAGGGTGGCCGCATGTCGCAGGACGCGACCGGCGGCTACGGGCCGGAGGAGTTCTCGCTGCGGCGCGCGAAGCCCGGGGTCTACCGCGTCGAGGCGCAGTTCTACGGGCACCGCCAGCAGGTCGTCGCCAGCGCCACCACGCTGCAGCTCGTGCTGAGCACCGGCTTCGCGACGCCGCGCCAGCGCGATCGGCGCGTCACGCTGCGCCTGGCCGAGCCGAAGGAGCGGGTGTTCGTCGGCGAGTTCGAGGTCGGCTGAGCGCGCGGCTCAGCTCGCCGGGCCCATCTGGGACTGCAGCCAGTTCTGCTCGCCGACCTTGCCGACCAGCTCGATCTGCGTCTCGAGATAGTCGACGTGCTCCTCGGTGTCTTCGAGGATCTCCTCGAGCACCTCGCGCGAGACGTAGTCGCGCACGCTCTCGCAGTGCGCGATCGCCTCCTTCAGCAGTGCCTGCGAGCCGACCTCGGCCTTCAGGTCGCAGGAGAGGATCTCGACGGCCGATTCGCCGATCAGCAGCTTGCCCAGGTCCTGCAGGTTCGGCAGCCCTTCGAGCATCAGGATGCGGTCGATCAGCTTGTCGGCGTGTTTCATCTCCTCGATCGACTCGTCGTACTCGTGCTTGGCCATGCGCTCGAAGCCCCAGTTCTTCAGCATGCGGTAGTGCAGGAAGTACTGGTTGATGGCCGTGAGTTCGTTCTTCAGCTGCTTGTTCAGGTACTCCAGGACCTTGGCGTCGCCCTTCATGGCTGCTCCTGATTGTTGGTGGTGACCGTGCATTGTGGGTCAGCAAGACGCGCGCCGCACATGCCCCCGCCCTGCCGCTCTGATCACGAATCGTTCCCGTTCCCGGCCAGGCGGCGATGCCGCTCGCGCAGCTCGCGCTTGAGCACCTTGCCAATGGGGCTGCGCGGCAGTTCGTCCACCACATGCAGTGCCGCGAGTCGTTGCGTCTTGCCCAGTCGGGCATTGGCCCACGCGCGCACCGCGTCGGCCCCCTCGCCCGCACCGACGCGGGGCACGACGAAGGCCACCGGCGTCTCGCCCCACTGCGCGGACGGCACGCCGACCACCGCGGCGTCGGCCACCGCCGGGTGCGTGCGCAGCACGGCCTCGAGATCGCTCGGGTAGATGTTGAAGCCGCCGGAGATGACCATGTCCTTGCGGCGATCGAGCAGCGTCAGGAAGCCGTCGGCGTCGAAGCGGCCGACGTCGCCGGTGCGGATGAAGCGCTTGCCGCCGGCATCGAACCATTCGGCCTCGCGCGTCAGCTCGGGGCGGCCGTGGTAGCCGCTCATCATGCCCGGCGAATGGCCGACGACCTCGCCGGTGGCGCCGGCCGGCAGTTCGTGGCCGGCCTCGTCGATCAGCCGGATGTCGTGGCCGGCCGCGGGGCGCCCCACGCTGGCGAGCTTGTCCGGATGCCGGTGCGCCTCGAGGATGCAGGTGCCGCCGCCTTCGGTCATGCCGTAGAACTCGGTCAGGCCACCGGGCCAGCGTGCCAGCACGTCGGCCTTCAGCGCGGCCGGGAACGGCGCGCTGGTGCAGAACTTCATGCGGAAGCTCGACAGGTCGAAGCGCTGGAAGTCCGGATGCGCCATCAGCCGCTGGTACTGCACCGGCACCAGCATCGTGTGGGTCGCCCGCACCCGCTCGGCCAGCTGCAGGTAACCCGCTGCGTCGAACTTCGGCATCAGCACGACCTGGCCGCCATAGGCCAGTGTCGGAAAGAACACGACCAGCGTGGTGTTCGAGTACAGCGGCGTGGCCAGCAGCGTCACGCCTTCAGGCCCGTAACCGTACGGTGCACCGCGGCGCACGTGCGCCCAGCGCATGCCGTGCGGCTGCACGATGCCCTTGGGCGTGCCGGTGGTGCCGCTGGAATAGATGATGTTGAAGGGCATCGGCGGCTGCAGCGCCACCGGCTGCGGGGCCGTGCCCGCCGGCGCCAGCCAGTCGTCCAGCGGCTGCCCGTCCAGGCTCGAATTCAGCGCGACCCGGCGCAGGGCCACCCCCTCCAGCAGCGGTGCCGCGGCGGCATCGGCG
>JAHBZL010000054.1 GCA_019635485.1 Piscinibacter sp.
CGGCCCGCGGCCGCCGCGTGCGGCTCCGGCCACCGCGCCAGCCGCTGCACCGGCACCCGCCGTCCCGCACGCCCCGGGCAGCCTGCGGCTGTCCAAGCGGATGAGCGAGCTGGGCCTGGCCTCGCGTCGCGAGGCCGACGAGTGGATCGAGCGCGGCTGGGTGCGCGTCGACGGCCAGGTGGTCGCCGAACTGGGCGCCCGCGTGCTGCCTGGGCAGCAGGTCACGGTCGACCGGCGCGCGCGCGATCAGCAGGCGCAGCGCGTCACCGTGCTGCTGCACAAGCCGGTGGGCTACGTCAGCGGCCAGGCCGAGGACGGCTACCAGCCCGCCGTCGTGCTGGTCACGCCGGACAACCACTGGCGCGAGGACCGCAGCGGCGTCGCGTTCCGCCGCGAGCACCTGCAGCACCTCGCCCCGGCCGGGCGGCTGGACATCGATTCGGTCGGCCTGCTGGTGCTGACGCAGGACGGACGCGTCGCGCGCCAGCTGATCGGCGCCGACAGCGAGATCGAGAAGGAGTACCTGGTGCGTGTCGAGCCCGCCGCCGGCGCGCCCCTCGACGACGCCGGCCTGCGCCTGCTGAACCACGGCCTCGAGTTGGACGGCCAGCCGCTCGCGCCGGCCCGGGTCGAATGGGTCAACGCCGACCAGTTGCGCTTCGTGCTGCGGGAGGGCCGCAAGCGCCAGATCCGCCGCATGTGCGAGGCCGTGGGCCTGAAGGTCACCGGGCTGAAGCGCGTGCGCATCGGCCGCGTCATGCTCGGCGACCTGCCCGCCGGCCGCTGGCGCTATCTCGGCGCGGACGAAACCTTTGCCTGAACGTGATTCCGTGAACCTGCCCTCTTCCGTGACCCGCGCCGCGCCGCTGCCGCAGCGCGCACCCTCGCCCGACGGCACCGCCGCGGCATCCGCCCCGGCGATCGACGACGGCTGGCTGCAGTGGATGGCCGAGAACCGGTTGCGCAACTGCACGCCCGAATCGATGGCCCAGACCATGGCGAGCGCCGGCCTGGACCGCGCGCTGTGCGAGCAGGCGATCCGCGAGCTCGAACGCGACCCGGTGTTCCTCGCCGCGCGGCGCCACCAGCAGCTGCTGCGCAAGCTCGAATCGGTGCTCGCCAACCAGCAGAAGCTGTGGGAGCTCGCGCCCGGCTACGACCATGTCGAGAAGCGCCGCAGCGTGCCGCGCGACGAGTTCGTCGAGCGCTACGTGTGCGGCGGCCGGCCGCTGGTGCTGACCGGGCTCACGCACGACTGGCCGGCGATGAAGCGCTGGTCGCCGGCCGACCTGAAGACGCGCTTCGGCCACCTGGAGGTCGAGGTCCAGGCCGAACGCAACGCCGACCCGCGCTACGAGGAGAACAAGCTGGCGCTGCGCCGCCAGGTGCGGCTGGCGGACTTCGTCGACCAGGTGCTGCAGGGCGGGCCGACCAACGACTACTACATGACGGCCAACAACGAGGCGCTGCGACGCCCCGAGTTCGCGCCGCTGCTGCAGGACATCGGCAGCCTGCCCCCGGTGTGCGACCGCAGCCAGCTGGCCGCCAAGTCCTCGTTCTGGTTCGGGCCGGCCGGCACCGTGACGCCCCTGCACCACGACACACTGATGCTGTTCCACACCCAGGTGGTGGGCCGCAAGCGCTGGCGCTTCATCTCGCCGCTGCAGACGCCGCGCCTGTACAACTACAACGGCGTGTTCAGCCCGATCGACATCGACCGGCCGGACCTGGCGCGCTTTCCCGACTTCGCCGAGGTGAAGGTGCTGGAGGTGATCGCGGAGCCGGGCGACACGGTGTTCCTGCCGCTCGGCTGGTGGCACCAGGTGAGCTCGCTGGACGTGAGCCTGTCCTTCTCGTATTCGAACCTCGCGCTGCCCAACCACTACCCGTACACGAACCCCGAGATCCGCAACTGGACCTGAGCGGCGGCCGGCCGATCACGCGCCAGTCACACCGCGCTGCCTACCGTTCTCCCCGGGCGCTCCTGCCCGACACCCGATGCCTGGGAGAACGCAGATGATCCACCGACCCCTGATCCGCCGGCCCGGTGCGGGCGCCACCGCTTTGACGGCCCTGTTCGCGGCCGTGTTCGCCACGGCCTGCGGCGGTGGCGGCGACCCGCCTGAACCTCCGACGGAAGAAGATCCTCCGCAGTCCACAGCATCGCGCGTCGTCAGCGTCAGCTACGACTACGACAACAACGGCGTCGCCGACGCCGTCTCGACCGCCAGCTACGACGCGGACGGGCGCGACACCGGCTTCACCTTCACCTACACCGGCGACGGCACACCCGACCGCTATCAGCCGCTGCCGCCGACCAACGAGGTGGACGAGCGCAGCTACGACAGTGCCGGCAACCTCGTGCGCTCCGTGTTCCGCCCCGCGGGGTCGGCGGTGACGACCATGGACACGAGCTTCGACGCGAACGGCCTGCCCCTGAGCAGCGACTTCACCGTGGCCCCCAACCCCACCGGGTCGTTCGTGCGCGTCGTGTACGCCCAGTCTGGCAACCGGCTGACCGGGGCCACCTACTCGCTGAACGGCACCGTCTTCGCCGAGGAGACGCTCACCTTCGACGCCGACGGCCGCCCGAGCGTGCGGATCACGACGCGCAACCCCGCATTCGGCGACCCGCCGCAGGCCCGCACCGTGTACCACTGGCGCACGGACGGCCAGCTCGAGCAGGTCCAGGTGGACAACGAGGACGACGGCGTCTTCGAGACCACGCTGCAGATGAACTACAGCGCCGGCGTGCACGTCTCGACGGTCATCACGACAACGGACGGCAGCGGCGACCTGACCATCACCGCGTTCCGCGACGCGCTCGGGCGCGTGATCCGCACCGAGCACGACCGGGGGTCGGACGGCAGCGTCGATGCGGTCATCACCACCACCTGGGAGGCCGGCGCCTGCCAGCCCGTGCGCATGCCGGGCCTGCCGCCGTTCGTCGAGGAACGCAGCGGGGGCTTCGGCGCCACGCCGGACGGCATGGTCGGCATCGGCTGCGGCCCGGCCCAGCCGTAGCCCTGCGGCCCGCCGGAGGGCTCAGCGCGGACCGAGCGACTCCAGCAGCGCCCGCGCCGGGCCGGTGAAGGCGGCGTCGCCGAGCTGCAGCGCCTGCTGCGCGGCCGCGCGGGCCGCGTCGCGCCGGCCCAGTTCGGCGAGCGTCGTGGCGAGGTTCAGCCAGGCCGGCGCGCTCGCCGGGTAGACCCGCGTGGCGGCCTCGAAGGCGTCGGCCGCACCGGCCCGGTCGCCGGCCGCGTACCGGCTGTTGCCCAGGCCGATCATCAGGCTCGGGCGGGAGCCGAAGCGCTCCAGCGCGCTGCGGTAGACCTGCACCGCCTGCGCCGGCGGCCCGCTGCGCTCGAAGCCGACGGCCGCCTCGACGGCCGCGTCCGCCGTCGCGGTCGCAGGCCACTCGCCCGGCGGCGTGACCACGAAGGCCCAGGCGCCGGCGCGGGTCCAGGTGCGCTCGAAGGTGTTCATCGAGAACACGGCGCGCTCGGTGGTGCCCGAGCGCAGCAGCATCTCGCCGCGCGCCAGGTCGTAGCCGACCGGCACGGCGTAGTGCCACACCGGGTACCAGCTCAGGCCGAGATTCAGCAGCACCACGGCCGGGCGGCCGGCCTGCAGCTCGCGCAGCAGCGCCTCCAGCGTGCCGGGCAGGCGGGTAGCGACCACGCCCTGGCGGCGCGCGCCGGCAACCATCTCGATCTGCAGCGTGCCGCCGCGCGCCGGCAGGAACACCTGCTCGCCGAGTTGTTCGGCGGAGACGGGCCGACCGGCCGCGCCGAGCACGGTGGCCAGCGCCGCCGGCCCGCAGTGGTAGGCGGTCTGGGGAAAGAACGGAACGGCCGACAGCTCGATGGCCGCGGCCAGCCCCGGCGGGCGCGCGCCCTGCAGCGCCTGCGTCTGCACGGCGGCGCAGCCGGCCAGGGTGGGCGGCAGCGCAGCGCCGGCCAGCACGCGCAGCAGCGCGCGCCGCTTCATCGGCGCATCAACGGATCGAGCGCGTGAACGGGAAGATCTTCGTGAAGCCGAGGATGTCCGTCAGCAGCAGCAGCAGGAAGATGAAGACGATCGTGCCGAGCACGTCGCTGGCGCCGGCCGGGGCGGTGTCCAGCGTGTAGGCCAGGTGAGCGACCTCGTCGTCGGTCAGCGCGGCGATGCGCGCCTGCGCCTGCGCCATGTCCACGCCGCGCTCCTGCAGGGCCGCGGCCACGTCCGCGCGCGTCAGCAGCTCGTTGACGTGGGCACGCTGTGCCGCCGCGCTGACGACCCCCTCGGCGGCGGCGACCTGTTCGGTGCCCACGAGCGTGGCCTGGGCGCTGTGCATGAAGCCCGCGAAGCTGAGGCAGACCGCCAGCAGGCGGGAGATCCAACGGGTGGTGTTCTTCATCGATCGTCCTCGAGGTGGATAAGGTTTCGTCGGCGCTTGGGACAAGTTTCCCAATCCGCCACGGCGAATCGTAACAAGACCGGGCCGATCCCGGTCACCGAATGCAACTTGCCGGGCCGGGCACGAGGAGGCGGCCTGCTACGCTCGCGGCATGGCCTCCCCCTCTCCCGAGCGCCGCGGCATGGGCCCCGCCGTGGTGGTGCTGCTGCTGACCCTGCTGCTGGGCATCCAGCCGATCACCACCGATCTCTACCTGCCCGCGCTGCCGACGCTGCAGCGCGCACTGGGCGCCAGCGTCGGCGCCACCCAGCTCACGCTGTCCGTGCTGATCATCTGCTTCGGCCTGGCCCAGCTGGTGTGCGGGCCGCTGGCCGACCGCTTCGGCCGCCGCCCGGTGCTGCTGGCCGGCATGCTGCTGTACACGCTCGCCAGCGTGGGCAGCGCCTGGGCGCCGAACATCGAGTTGCTGATCCTGTGGCGCGCGTTGCAGGGCGCGGCGATGGCCGCGGCAGTGACCTGTGGGCGCTCGATCGTGCGCGACCTGTTCCAGCCCCACGAGGGCGCGCGGGTGATGTCCAAGGCGCTCAGCGGGCTGGGCGTGATCGCGGTGCTCAGCCCGCTGCTCGGCGGCGTGCTGGTGCAGTGGCTGGACTGGCATGCCGCGCTGCTGGCGGTGGCCCTGTTCGGCGCCGCGACGCTGGCCTTCGTCGCCTGGCACTACGAGGAGACCGTGCCGCGGCGCGATCCGCAGGCCACGCAGCCGCGCCGGCTGCTGCGCAACTGGAGCAGCGTGGTCGGCCATCCGACCTTCCGGGCCTGGGCGCTGCTGTCGGGCTTCGCCTACGGCGGGCTGTTCATCCTGCTGGCCGGGTCCTCGTTCGTCTACATCGAGGTGCTCGGCACGTCGCGGGTGGGCTACGGCCTGATCATGATGACGCAGTCCGGTGCCTACCTGGCGGGCACCTTCTGGTGCCGCCGCCTGCTCGCCCGGCACGGGCTGCGCGGCGCAGTGCGGCGCGGCGCCGGTTTCACGCTGGCCGGCGGCCTGGCCATCGGCGCCCTCGCGCTGGCCGGCGTGCACACGGTGTGGGCGGTGCTGCTGCCATCCTGGCTGTTCACGTTCGGCCACGGCGTGCACCAGCCCTGCGGCCAGGCCGGCGCGATCGGCCCGTTCCCGGAGAAGGCCGGCACGGCCGCGTCGCTGTCGGGCTTCTGGATGATGCTGATGGCCTTCGTCGCCGGGCTGCTGCTCGGGCGCACGATGAACGGCACCGTCTTCCCGATGACGCTGGGCCTGGCGGCCACCTGCCTGCTGCTCACCGTCACGGCCTGGACGCTGGTGCAGCGCCACGGCGAGCCGCTGCCCGAGCCGCTCGCCGCCCGGCCGGCGTGACCGCCCTCGCCTGCCTGTGTCTTGCCGGGCCGACGGCGGCCGGCAAGACGGCCGCCGCGCTGGCCATCGCGGAGGCGCTGCCGGTGGAGATCGTCAGCGTCGACTCGGCGCTGGTCTACCGCGGCATGGACATCGGCACCGCCAAACCGACGGCCGCCGAGCGCGCGCAGGTCCCGCACCACCTGATCGACATCCTCGACCCGGCGCAGGCGTACTCTGCAGCGCGTTTCGTCGCCGACGCGCGTGCGCTGATCGAGGCGATCCGCGCACGCGGACGCCTGCCGCTGCTGGTCGGCGGCACGATGCTGTATTTCCGCGCCCTGTTCGACGGCCTGGACGAGATGCCCGCCGCAGATCCGACGCTGCGCGCCGTGATCGACGCCGAGGCCGCCGCGCGCGGCTGGCCGGCGCTGCACGCCGAGCTGGCACGGGTCGACCCGGTCAGCGCCGCCCGGCTGCCGCCGCACGACGCCCAGCGCATCCAGCGGGCGCTGGAGGTGCACCGGCTGACCGGGCGGCCGATCTCCTCGTTCCACCGCGAGCGGCCGGCGCCCGACGCGCCACCGCCGCTGCTGGCGCTCGAGCCGGCGGCGCGCTCCTGGCTGCACGAGCGCATCGCGCAGCGCTTCCGCGCCATGCTGGGTGCCGGCTTCGTCGACGAAGTGGCGGCGCTGCGCGCGCGCGGCGACCTGCACCCGGGGCTGCCGTCGATGCGCTGCGTCGGCTACCGGCAGGCCTGGGAGGCGCTCGAGCACGGCGAGCTCGACGCGCTGGCCGAACGCGGCATCGCCGCCACCCGCCAGCTGGCCAAGCGCCAGCTGACCTGGCTGCGCGGCATGCCGCAGCGCGAATCGATCGCCTGCGATGCCGACGACGCCGGCGCCCGCGTCGTCGCCGCGGCGCAGCGCCATGCCGCGCGGCTCGGCCATGCTTGAGCTGCGCGCGCTGGCCAAGCGCTACGGCGGCACGCCGGTGTTCGAGGGCGTGGACCTGGACCTCGCGGCCGGCGAGTTCGTGGCGATCGTCGGCGAGTCGGGTGTCGGCAAGTCGACGCTGCTGAACTGCATCGCCGCGCTGGACACGCCGGATGCCGGCCAGGTGCTGCTGGACGGCACGCCGATGCATCCGCTGCCCGAGGCGCAGCAGGCGCTGCGCCGGCGGCGCGAGCTCGGCTTCGTGTTCCAGGCCTTCCACGTGCTGCCGCACCTGAGCGTGGCGCAGAACGTGGCGCTGCCGCTGCTGCTGCAGCAGCGCCCGGACGATGCGGCGGTGGAGACGGTGCTTGCCGAGGTCGGCCTGGGCGGGCTCGGCACGCGAATGCCGCAGACGCTCTCCGGCGGCCAGCTGCAGCGTGTCGCGATCGCGCGCGCGCTGGTGCACGCGCCGAGCCTCGTGCTGGCGGACGAGCCGACCGGCAACCTCGACGCCGGCAACGCCGAACGGGTGCTGGACCTGCTGGTGCAGCGCGTGCGCGCGCGGCACACCGCCTGCCTGCTGGTGACGCACTCGCGTACCGCCGCGGCACGCGCCGATCGTGTGATGGAGTTGCGCCCCGACGGCCTGGTGGCGCTCTGAGACGGCACGACGCTTGACGCGCATCAGGTGCCGGGCCGGTCGCGCTGCCTACAGTGCGCCGCAACCGCGCCGAGGTGCCCCATGCCGATCGAGCTCTACCACCGCAACGACCACCAGTGCCTGATGTTCACCGACCTGTGCGACGAGGGCGGCGAGGTGGTGCAGTCGAACCAGTTCCTGATCGTCGATGGCGGCACCGGCGCGATCATCGACCCGGGCGGCAACCTCGCCTACAGCGAGCTGTACCTCGGCATGACGCGCCACTTCCCGCCGCACCAGCTGGCGGCGATCCTCGCCTCGCATGCGGACCCGGACATCATCGCGTCGCTGGACCGCTGGATGACCGCCACCAGCGGCGCGAAGCTGTACATCTCGCGCATCTGGGAACGCTTCGTGCCGCACTTCTGCAAGGCCGGCAAGACCGCGGGGCGCATCGTCGGCATTCCGGACCCGGGGCTGCGCATCGCGCTCGGCCGCAGCGAGCTGATCGCGCTGCCGGCGCACTTCCTGCACTCGGAGGGCAACTTCCAGTTCTACGACCCGGTCAGCCGCATCCTCTTCTCGGGCGACCTCGGCGCCTCGATGTGCAGCGGCCAGGACGCGCAGAAGCCGGTCACCGCGCTGGCCGGCCACCTGCCGCGCATGGAGGCCTTCCACCGCCGCTACATGGTCTCGAACAAGGTGCTGCGCCTGTGGGCGCGCATGGCGCGTACGCTGGACATCGGAATGATCGTCCCGCAGCACGGCGCGCGCCTGGAGGGTGCCGCGGTGGGCCAGTTCATCGACTGGGTCGAGACGCTGCCCTGCGGCATCGACCTGCTCGGCGAACGCGACTACGCGGTGCCAGCCTGACCCTGAGCCCCTGAGCCGCTGACGCGCGCGCGGCGCCCCGACAATGCGGCGGTGACCGCCGCCGCCCGCTCGCCGCTGCCCGCGCTGCTGCGCCAGTTCTCGTGGCGCCAGCTGCGCCACCAGCCGCTGCGCCACGCGGTCGTCGCGCTGGCGGTCGCGCTCGGGGTCGCGCTGGCGTTCTCGGTGCACCTGATCAACCAGTCCGCACTCGGCGAGTTCAGCGCCGCGGTGCGCCAGGTCAACGGGCAGCCGGACTTCGAGCTGCGCGCCCAGCGCGACGGCTTCGACGAGGCGCTGCTCGAGCGCGTCGCGACGCACCCGCAGGTGGGGCTCGCCAGCCCGGTGGTCGAGATCGGCACCCAGGCGCTGGCCGCCGGCGGCGAGACGGTCGCCATCCGCGTGCTCGGCCTCGATGCGCTGGTGGCCGCCCCGCTGACGCCGGCGCTGCTGCCGCGCCCGGCCGCCGGCGAGGACCGGCTCGCGGTGATCGACCCGCAGGCCGTGTTCCTGAACGCCGCGGCCGTGCAACGCCTGGGCGACCCGGCCACGCTGCGCCTGCGCCACGGCGGCCGGCTCGTCGAGCTGCCGGTGCGCGGCCGCGTGCTGGCCGAAGGGCCGCCGCTGGCGGTGCTGGACATTGCCGGCGCGCAGGCCGCGTTCGGCTGGCTCGGGCGCCTGAGCCGCATCGACGTGCGGCTGGTGCCCGGGGCCGCGCGCGACGTGGTGCTGCGCGAGCTGGCCTTGCCGCCGGCCGTGCGCGCGGCGGCGCCGGACGAGTCGGTGCAGCGTGTCTCGAACCTGTCGCGCGCCTACCGGGTCAACCTCGGCGTGCTATCGCTGGTCGCGCTGTTCACCGGCGCCTTCCTGGTGTTCTCGATCCTCTCGCTGTCGGTCGCCCAGCGCGCGCCGCAGCTCGCGCTGCTGGGCGTGCTCGGCCTGACGGCGCGCGAGCGGCTCTCCCTGGTGCTCGCCGAGGCGGCACTGCTGGGCGGCGTCGGCAGCCTGCTCGGCCTCGCGCTCGGCACGGCGCTCGCGCAGCTCGCGCTGCGCCTGCTGGCCGGTGACCTGGGCGGCGCCTACTTCCCGGGCGTGCAACCGGCGCTGCAGTTCGACCCCGGCACCGCCGCCGGCTTCGGCGCGCTGGGCATCGCGGTGGCGGTGGCCGGCGCGTGGCTGCCGGCGCGCAGCGCGCAGCGCCTGGCACCGGCCCAGGTGCTCAAGGGCCTCGGCGAGCGCGATGCCGCCGGGCGCCTCGTCTGGGCCGGCCCCGGCCTGCTGCTGCTCGGCGCGCTGCTCACCCAGGCGCCGCCGCTGGCCGGCATCCCGATCGCCGCCTACCTGGCGGTCGCCTGCCTGCTGCTGGGCGGCATCGCCTGCGTGCCGGCCGGCGTCGGGCTGCTGCTGCGCGGCGTCGGCCCGCCGCGCCACGCGCTGCTGCTGCTGGCGGTCGAGCGCGCGCGCCACCTGCGCCGCAGCGCGACGATCGCCGTCGCCGGGGTGGTCGCGAGCCTCGCGCTGGCGGTCGCGCTGACCGTGATGGTGGACAGCTTCCGCCACTCGGTCGACCGCTGGCTCGACAGCGTGCTGCCGGCGGATCTCTACGCGCGCAGCGCGACCAGCCTCGCCAGCAGCGACAACGTATTTCTCGAGCCGACGCTGCTCGCGCAAGTCGGCGCGCTGCCGGGGGTGGCGCGGGTCGAGGGGCAGCGGGTCGTCGGGCTGCAGCTCGACGGCACACGGCCCGATGTCGCGCTGCTGGCGCGCCCGCTGCCGGACCCGGCCGCACGCCTGCCGCTGCTGGGGGCGCTGGCACCGCTGCCGCCGCAGGCCATCGCGGTCTACGCCAGCGAGCCGCTGGCCCGCCTGTACGGGCTGCGGGCCGGGCAGACGCTCGAGCTGCCGCTGCCGGACGGGCGCCGCGCCCCGGTCGTCGTGCGGGGCCTGTGGCGTGACTACGCACGGCAGCACGGTGCGCTCGCGATCGACCGCACCGACTGGCAGCGCCTGAGCGGCGACCATCGCCTCAACGACCTGGCGATCTGGCTCGCGCCCGGCGCCGATCCGGCGGCGGTGCAGGCGGGTGTGCGGCAACTGACCGAGCCGGGCGCCCGGCTCGAGTTCGCGTCGGCCGGCGAGATCCGCGCCTTGTCGCTGCGCATCTTCGACCGCAGCTTCGCCGTCACCTACTGGCTGCAGGCGGTCGCGATCACCATCGGGCTGGCCGGCATCGCGGCCAGCTTCTCGGCGCAGGTGCTGGCGCGCCGGCGCGAGTTCGGCCTGCTCGCCCACCTGGGGCTGACCCGCGCGCAGGTGCTCGCCGTGGTGGCCGGCGAAGGCGCGGTGTGGAGCGCCGCCGGCGTCGCCCTCGGGCTCGTGCTCGGTATCGCGGTCAGTGCGGTGCTGGTGCACGTGGTCAACCCGCAGAGCTTCCACTGGACGATGGAGCTGCGCTTGCCGTGGTCGCGCCTGGGCCTGCTGGCCGGCGCGATGTTCGCGGCCGGCACGCTGACCGCCTGGTGGGCCGGGCGCGCGGCCGCCAGCCGCGGCGCCGCGCTGGCGGTCAAGGAGGACTGGTGATGCGGCGCCGCCCGCTGCTCGCGGCCGGGCTGGCGCTGGCGCTGCCCGGGCACGCGGCGCCGGTCGCACCGGGCCGGGGGCTCGTTTTTCCGCGCGACCACGGTGCCCACCCGGAGCAACGCACCGAGTGGTGGTACGCCACCGGCTGGCTCGCGGCCCCCGGCACCGAGGCGCCCGCCTTCGGGTTCCAGGTCACCTTCTTCCGCTCGCGCACCGGCGTGGCCGAGGACCATCCGAGCCGCTTCGCCGCGCGGCAGCTGCTGTTCGCGCACGCCGCGCTGACCGACCTCGACGGCGGGCGCCTGCTGCACGACCAGCGCATCGGCCGCGCCGGCTTCGGCAACGTGGCGGCCGAGAAGGACACAGGCGTCGCGCTGCGCGGCTGGCGCTTCGAGCGGCACGGCCCGGTCGACGCGGCGCGCTACCGGGCGCATCTGGACAGCGAAGCCGGCGGCTTCGCGTTCGATCTCGAGCTCACGTCGACCCAACCGCTGCTGCTGCAGGGCGACGCCGGCTACTCGCGCAAGGGGCCGCGGCCGGGGCAGGCCAGCCACTACTACAGCCAGCCGCAGCTCGCCGTTCGGGGCACGCTGACCCGCGCCGGCCGGCCGCAGGCGGTGCAGGGCCGCGCCTGGCTGGACCACGAATGGAGCGACGAATACCTCGCCGCCGAGGCGAGCGGCTGGGACTGGGTCGGCCTGAACCTCTTCGACGGCGGCGCCCTCACCGCCTTCCGGCTGCGGCGCCCCGACGGCAGCGTGTTCTGGGCCGGCGGCAGCCACCGTCCGGCCGGCGGCGCCGTGCGCGCGTTCGCTCCGGATGAGGTGCAGTTCGAGGCCGGCCGGACCTGGACCAGCCCGGCCTCGCGCACGACCTACCCGGTGCAGTGGCGCCTCGTCACGCCGGCCGGCGAGCACACGGTGCGCGCGCTGCTCGACGCCCAGGAACTGGACAGCCGCGAGAGCACCGGCGCGATCTACTGGGAGGGCCTCTCGGAGCTGCTGGATGCCGGCGGCCGGCGCGTCGGCCTGGGCTACCTCGAGATGACCGGCCGCGCCGAGCGGCTGCGCATGTAGCGGCCGGTCGCCGCCCGGTTGCTCGACCTCAAGCCCGCACGCGCTGCGCGGGCGCACAGTGCGACCCACGACAAGACGAAGGAGACAGGATCTTGGCCGCACCGCTGTACATCGACTCGATCGAGGCCGCCGTCGACCACGTGCTGGACACCGTGTCCGGCGACATCGTGCTCGGCATCCCGCTGGCGATCGGCAAGCCCAACCCCTTCGTCAACGCGCTGTACCGGCGCATCAAGGGCAACCCGGCGCGCAAGCTGCGCATCATCACCGCGCTGTCGCTCGAGAAGCCGGTCGGCAAGAGCGAGCTCGAGCGGCACTTCCTCGAGCCGCTGGTCGAGCGCGTGTTCGGCGACTACCCCGACCTGCTGTACGTGAAGGACCTGCGCGCCGGCACGCTGCCGCCGAACATCGAGGTGCGCGAGTTCTTCATGAAGACCGGCGACTACCTCGGCAACCCGGCGGCGCAGCAGAACTACATCTCGACCAACTACACCTTCGTCGCGCGCGACATGGCGGTGCAGGGCATGAACGTGATCGCGCAGGCGGTCGCGGCGCGCGGCGACGGCGAGACGCTGCGCCTGTCGCTGTCCAGCAACCCCGACGTGGTGCTGGAGGTCGTCGAGAAGCTGCGCGCGCTCGGCCGGCCGCTGCTGACCATCGGCGTGATCAACCGGCAGATGCCGTTCATGCCCAACGGCGCCGAGGTCGGCCCCGACTTCTTCGACCTGGTGGTCACCGACCCGGCCGGCACGCACGCGGTGTTCGCGCCGCCGAACAACAAGGTCGGCGCGGCCGATTACGCGATCGGCCTGCACGCCTCCAGCCTGGTGGCCGACGGCGGCACACTGCAGATCGGCATCGGCTCGCTGGGCGATGCGATCGCGCAGGCGCTGATCGTGCGCGACCGGCACGGCGACGAGTACCGCGCCATTCTCGACGCGCTGTCGCCGGACGGGCTGGACGGGCGCGAGCTGGGCCGCTTCGACAAGGGGCTGTACGGCTGCTCGGAGATGTTCGTCAACGGCTTCCTGAAGCTGATCGAGGCCGGCATCGTGCGCCGCGAGGTGTTCGGCGACGTGCTGCTGCAGCAGCTGCTGAACGCCGGCGAGATCGACGAGGTCGTCACGCCGGCCACGCTGACGGCGCTGCTGCGCCACGGCCGCATCCGCTCGCCGTTGGACGTGCAGGAACTCGCCGACCTGCAGTACTGGGGCATCGTGCGGCCCGAGGTGCGCCTCGAGGGCGACGCGCTGGTGCTGGGCGAGAAGCGCGTGCGCAACGACCTGATCGCGCCGGACAACCTGGCGCGCATCGGGGAGGCGATGCTGGGACGCCGGCTCGCGCACGGCATCTTCATGACCGGCGGCTTCTTCCTCGGCCCGCGCGACTTCTACGAACGGCTGCGCACGATGCCGCCGCAGGAGCTGGCGAAGATCGACATGACGCGCATCGACTTCATCAACCAGCTCTACTCGGAGGACGGCCGCCAGGGCGAGCTCAAGCGCGCGCAGCGCCGCAAGGCGCGCTTCGTCAACACGACGATGATCGTGACGCTGCTGGGTGCGGCGTGCAGCGACGCGCTCGAGTCCGGGCAGGTGGTCAGCGGCGTCGGCGGGCAGTACAACTTCGTCGCGATGGCGCATGCGCTGCCCGACGCGCGGCTGCTGATGATGCTGCGCTCGACGCACGACAACGCCGACGGGCTGCGCAGCAGCATCGTCTGGAACTACGGCCACGTGACGATCCCGCGCCACCTGCGCGACATCGTCGTCACCGAGTACGGCGTCGCCGACCTGCGCGGCCAGCCGGACGGCGAGGTGATCAAGCGCCTGATCGCGATCGCCGACTCGCGCTTCCAGGACGAGCTGGTGCGCCAGGCGCAGGCGCACGGCAAGCTCGAGGCCGGCTACGAGCTGCCCGAGCGCTACCGCCGGAACCTGCCGCAGGTGCTCGAGGACCGGCTGCATCCCTGGGCCCAGGCCGGGCTGCTGCCCGACTTCCCGTTCGGCACCGACCTGAGCGAGGACGAGCTGCACATCGTGCGCGCGCTGAAGAAGATGAAACACGCCAGCCACCACCCGACCGAACTGGTGACGATGGCGCTGAAGAGCCTGTGGGAAGGCAAGGAGGCGCCGGTCCCCTACCTCGAGCGGCTCGGCCTGGCCGAGGCGCACAGCTTCAAGGACCTGTTCGTGCGGAGGCTGTTCGCGAACAATCTCTGAGGTGTCACCGGCCGCCCCGCCCCTGCCCGACCTGCTCTGCGAACGCTTCGGCGGCCGCTGGCAGCTCGTGCCGGCCGGCGGCAGCGGCTTCTGCGACACTTGGCGAGCGATAGGCGATGGCGGGCGACTGTTCATCAAGTCCGCCCCGGCCGGCCAGGCCGACCCCTGCGGGCCGAGGCCGATGGCCTCGCGGCACTGGCCGCCACCGGAACCGTGCGCACGCCGGCCGTGCACGGCTGCTGGCGGACCGGGCCACTAACCGTGCTGGCGCTCGAATGGCTCGAGCTTGCCGCACCCGGCCCTGGCTTCGGCGCACGGCTCGGTGCCGACCTCGCCGCGCTGCACCGCGCTGTACCGCCGGAGGGTGACGGCGCGTTCGGCTGGCGGCGCGACAACTGGCTTGGCGGCACGCCGCAGCGCAACCGCTGGAGCACCATCGGCGGGCGGGACGGCTGGCTGGCCTTCTTCGCGCAGGAACGGCTGCAGGCGCTGGCCGGCCGGCTCGACGGCCCAGGCACCGCGGCGCTGGGCGACGGCGTCGCGCGCGTGATCGAGCGCCTGCCGGCGTTCTTCGACGACGGCCGCGTGCCGCGCCCGAGCCTGATCCACGGCGACCTGTGGAGCGGCAACTGGGCTGCACTGGCCGACGGCACGCCGGTGATCTACGACCCAGCGGTCTCGGTCTCGGACGCGGAGGCGGACCTCGCGATGATGGAGCTGTTCGGCGCGCCACCACTCGACTTCTGGCCCGCCTACCGCGCGACCGCCGGGCTTGCCGCGGGGTATGCGCGGCGCCGGCCGCTGTACCAGCTCTACCACCTGCTGAACCACGCGCTGCTGTTCGGCGGCGGGTATGCCGACTCGGCGCAGCGCGTGATCGACCGGCTGCTCGCTCAGTGAGCCCCGCCTGCGTCGGCGGCCGCGGGACCGCGGCGCGGCTGCGTCAGCCACACCATGCCGATCAGCAGCACGAACAGCGCCGACGAGAGCAGGAACAGGTCGGTCGCGGCCATCGTGTAGGCCTGCTGGTCCACCATGCGCGTCAGCATCGCCCGCACCTGCTCCGGGCTCATGCCGGCCGCCCCGAGCTGCGCGAAGGTCTGGCCCGCGGCGAGGTTGCCGGCGTCGAGGCGTTCGATCAGCTGCGCATGGTGCAGGATCGCCCGGTTCTCCCACAGCGTCGTGAAGATCGAGGTGCCCACCGCGCCGGCGGTGATGCGCACGAAGTTCGACAGGCCGGCCGCGGCCGGCAGCTGCTCGGGCGGCAGGCCGCTGAACACGATGGCCTGCAGCGGGATGAAGAAGAAGGCCACCGCGGCGCCCTGCAGCACGGTCGGGATCAGGATGGTCTCGAACGGCGACTGGGTGTCGAAGCGCGAGCGCATCCACAGCACGAGCGCGAAGCCGAGGAAGGCGACCGTCGCCAGCCGGCGCGGATCGATGCGCGCGACGTTCTTGCCGACCCAGGGCGAGAGCAGGATCGCCAGCAGCCCCACCGGCGCCATCGCCAGCCCGGCCCAGGTGGCGGTGTAGCCCATGTACTGCTGCAGCCACAGCGGCAGCAGCACCACGTTGCCGAAGAAGAGGCCGTAGGCCAGCGCCAGCGACGTGCTGCCGAGCGCGAAGTTGCGCTTGGCGAACAGGCGCAGGTTGACGATCGGATGGTGCTCGGTCAGCTCCCAGGCGAGGAAAAACGCGAACCCGACCACCGCGACCACGGCCAGCGCGACGATCTGCCCGGACGCGAACCAGTCGAGTTCCTTGCCCTTGTCGATCATCACCTGCAGCGCGCCGATCCACAGCACCAGCAGGCCGAGACCGACGCCGTCCAGCGGCACGCGGCGCGGCCCGGGGTCGCGCGTGCGGTAGATCGACCAGGTCAGCAGCGCCGACAGCAGGCCGACCGGCACGTTGATGTAGAAGATCCACGGCCAGGAGATGTTGTCGGTGATCCAGCCGCCCAGCAGCGGGCCCATCACCGGCGCCACCAGCGTCGTCATCGCCCACATCGCCATCGCCATGCCCGCGAGCGCCGGCGGGTAGCTGGCCAGCAGCAGCGTCTGCGACAGCGGGATCATCGGCCCGGCCACCAGGCCTTGCAGCACGCGGAAGAAGATCAGCGCCTCGATGCTCGGCGCCAGACCGCACAGCCAGGACGCGATCACGAACAGCAGCACGCTCGTGACGAACAGCCGCACCGGGCCGAAGCGCTGTGTCAGCCAGCCGGTCAGCGGCACCGAGATCGCATTCGCGACACCGAACGAGGTGATCACCCAGGTCCCCTGCGACGGGCTGACGCCCATGTCGCCGGCGATGGCCGGGATCGAGACGTTGGCGATCGACGAGTCGAGCACGTTCATGAACGTCGCCAGCGACAGCGCGACCGTGCCCAGCACGCGCGCACTGCCTTCCAGCGGCGGGAATGCGCTGCGGGCCGGGGGCGCGGGGGGCGCGGGGGGCGTGGACGGCGCAGGAGGGCCGTCGCGCCCGGTGAGCACGGCACTCATGGTGGCGTGCTTAGTGAACCAGGCGTGCCAGTGCGACGCCGCCGCCGAGGCGGACATCGCCGTTCCGTGCCGCCGCGCGCGGCGCCGCGGCCGAGGTGCTGCGGCCGAGGTTGGCCGCGATGATCTGCCGCACGCGCTCGTCCGCGCCGGCTGCGGCTGGCTCGAAGGCGTTCGTGGTCGTGCTGCGCGTCACGGCCGCACCGACCAGCGGCGCCCCGCCCTGCGGTGCGACGTCCACGGTCGCTTCCATCGACAGGCCGACCCGCAGCGGATGTTCCGCGAGCTGCTTCGCGTCCAGCTCGACGCGCACCGGCACCCGCTGCACGACCTTGATCCAGTTGCCGGTCGCGTTCTGGGCCGGCAGCAGCGCGAATGCCGCACCGGTACCGGCGCCGAGCCCGGCGACCCGGCCGTCGTACTCGACCTTGCTGCCGTACAGGTCGGCCGTCAGGCGCACCGGCTGGCCGATGCGCATCTGGCGCAGCTGCACTTCCTTGAAGTTCGCCTCGACCCAGACCTGGTCGAGCGGGATCACCGTCATCAGCGGCGTTCCGGCCGCGACGCGTTGCCCGACCTGCACGCTGCGCTTGGCGACCTGGCCGTTCACCGGCGCCGGCAGTTCCATGCGCTGCAGCGTCAGCCAGGCCTCGCGCACCGCGGCGGCGGCGCGCTCGACGTTCGGGTGCTTCTCGACGCTCGTGCCTTCGGTGAGCGCCCGGTTGCTGGCGGCCTGCTCGCGCGCCGCGGCCAGCGCAGCCTGTGCGGCGGCCAGCGCGCTGCGCGCGCCGGCGAGCGTCGACTCGGCATGCTTCATCTCCTCGCCGCCGACCGCGCCGGTCAGCGCGAGCGGGCGGCGGCGCTGCACGTCGTCGCTCGCACGCGCGACCTCGGCCTGCATGCGCTCGACCTCGGCCTCGCGCAGGCCGATGGTCGCGGCCAGCGCCCCGTTGTTCGCGTACAGCGTGCGCACCTCGCGCACCGTCTGCGCCAGCTGGGCCTCCGCGCGTTCGAGCGCCACCTTGGCGTCGCTCGGGTCGAGCCGCACGAGCGGCGCGCCGGCCTTGACGAGGTCGGTGTCGTCGGCGAGTACTGCGAGCACGGTGCCGCTGACTTGCGGCGTGATCTGCACGACCGGCGCCTGCACGTAGGCGTTGTCGGTCGACTCGTGGTGCCGCAGCACGACGGCCCAGTAGGTGCCGTAGGCCAGGCCGGCCAGCAGCGTGGCGGCGGCGACCGCGATCAGCGCCGGGCGGCGCCGCGCGGGCGACACGGCGGGGGCTGCGGCCGGGGCGGTGTGGTTCGTCTTGTCCATCGAGGTTCCCTGGATTCCGTAGAGGTTCAGGCGTCGTGCCAGCCGCCGCCGAGCGCGCGCGCCAGCGCGGCCTCGGCGAGCAGGTGGCGGCCCTTGAGATCGGCCGCGGCGCGGCGTTGGGTCAGCACGTTGGTCTGCGCGGTGAGCACGGTGAGGAAGTTGCCGAGGCCGGCGCGGTAGCGCTGCAGCGCGAGGTCGGCCGCAGCGTCGGCCGCCGCGGTCGCGTCGGCCTGCGCCTGCTGCTGGCGCTCGAGCACCTGCAGCGTGGTCACCTCGTCGGCCACCTCGCGCAGCGCGCGCAGCAGTGCGCCGTTGTAGGCGTCGACCGCGGCGTCCGCCTCCGCGTGGCGCGCGCCGAGCTGGGCACGCAGGCGGCCGCCGTCGAACAGCGGCAGGCGCAGCGCCGGCCCGAGGCCGTAGGTGCGTGCGCCGGCCTCGATGAATCGATCGAGGCCGAGGCTGGACAGGCCGACGAAGGCGACCAGGTTGACGTTCGGGTAGAACGCCGCGCGCGCCACGCCGACCTCCTGCGTCGCCGCGTCGACGCGCCAGCGCTGCGCGACCAGGTCCGCACGCCGGCCGACCAGGTCGGCCGGCAGCTGGGCCGGCAGCGCCGCGGAACGCACGGACGCGAGGGCCGGCACCAGCGCGTCGAGCGCACGCGGTCCCTGCCCGCTCAGTTCGGCGAGCGCATGCCGGGCGCGCCCGACCTGGCCGTCCAGCGTGTCGAGCTCGACCTGGGTCTGCGCGACGAGTCCCTCGGCCTGCTTCAGGTCGACGCGCGTGTCCAGCCCGGCGCCAACACGCTGCTGCACCAGCGCCAGGATCTGGCGGCGCTGCTGCAGCGCCTCGTCGGCCAGGCGGCGGTTCTCGAGCAGGCGCGCGAGGTCGAAGTAGCCGATCGCCACGTTGCCGGCCAGCAGCACGCGCGCGGCCTGCGCGTCCGCCTGGGCCGCGCGCCAGCCGCCGATCGCGGCGTCCAGCGCGGCGCGCTGGCGGCCGAACAGGTCGAGCTCCCAGCTGCCGGTCACGCGCGCGTCGGCGCTCCAGTCGGTCGAGCCGGCCAGCGGCGGTGGGTACAGGCCATTGGCGCTGAAGCGCTGGTCGGTCAGGTCGACCGAGACCCCGAGCTGCGGCTGGCGAGCGGCACCCGCCGCGTCCGCCGCGGCGCGGGCCTGGCGCACCCGCGCCTCGGCGGTCTGCAGGCTGGGCTGGCCCGCCAGGGCGCGCTCGATCAGCGCGTCGAGCTGATCGTCGTGCCAGCCGGTCCACCAGCGCTCGGCCGGCCAGGGGGTCGCGGTGCCGGTGGCACCGAGCGCGGCCGGCTCCAGGCGCGCCCGGTCAGGCGGCTGCGGCCCGGGCGAGGCGCAGGCGGCGAGCAGCGCCGCCGCCGCGACCGCGATCAGGGTCGGGCGCTTCATGCGGCCTCCGCGTCGGCCTGCAGGGAGCGACCGTTCTCCGCCAGGCGGTCGAGCAGGCGGCGCAGCGTCTGGAAGTCGCGCTCCGAGAAGCCGCGCAGCAGGTCGTTGTTGACCGCCGCGAGCACGTGCGGGATGTGAGCCGCAGCGGCCTGGCCGGCCTCGGTCAGGCGCAGGTGCACGACCCGCCGATCGCTTTCGGAGCGGACGCGCTCGATCAGGCCCTTGCTCTCGAGACGGTCGAGCATGCGCGTCACGGCGCCGGCGTCGATGCCGGTCTCGCGCGCCAGCTCGATCGCCGTCGTCGCGCGGCCGGACTGGATCATCCACAGCGGCTTCCACTGCGCGTCGGTCAGGCCATGGCGCGCCATGCGCGCGTCGGCCTCGCGGCGCATCAGCATCATCACCGACACCAGCCGGTGGCCGATGCTGTCGCTGAAGTCGTAGCCGTCGCCGGAATAGAAGCAGGGCGATTCGGACATCAGCTCATCTCCAGGGGGGATGGCCGCCAATGGCGGCCTGTGCAATCATTGACTAGGCAAATTCTGCCGCGGCATGAATTCCCTGGTGATTTCGTGGGCTTTGCGGGGTCGGCCCTAGACTCGCCCGCCTATGGCTGCTCCCTCCTCCCCGCGCCCGGGCATCGCCGAACGGCGGCCGGTGCGCTCGCTGTCCGGCCTGTTGCCGTTTCTGCGCCCGTACCGCGGCCGCATCGCGCTGGCGCTGCTGTTCCTCGTCTGCGCCGCGCTGGCGACGCTGGCCTTTCCCGTCGCATTGAAGTCGCTGATCGACCAGGGGCTGGTCGGCGCCGACCCGGGCGAGCGCGTGATGGCGCTGCGCGGGCACTTCTTCGCGCTGTTCGGCGTCGGCGTCGCGCTCGGGGTGTTCTCGGCGGCGCGCTTCTACATGGTCAGCTGGCTCGGCGAGCGGGTCACGGCCGACCTGCGCAACGCGGTGTACGCGCACGTCGTGCGGCAGAGCCCGGAGTTCTTCGAGACCACCCAGACCGGCGAGGTGATCTCGCGCCTGACCACCGACACGACTCTGGTGCAGACGGTGGTCGGCTCCAGCCTCAGCATGGGCCTGCGCAACACGGTGATGGGCATCGGCGCGCTGGGGATGCTGGTCTTCACCAACCCCTACGTGATGTCGCAGGTGCTCGGCACGCTGGTGCTGGTGGTGCTGCCGAGCCTGTGGCTGGGCCGCCGCGTGCGCCGCCTCAGCCGCGCCAGCCAGGATCGCGTGGCCGACTCGAGCGCGATCGCCGCCGAGGTGCTCAACGCGATCCCGGTCGTGCAGAGTTATGCGCAGGAGCAGCGCGAGGCACGCCGCTTCGACGCCGCCACCGAGAGCGCCTTCGACACGGCGCGCCGCCGCACCCGCGTGCGCTCGGTGCTGGTGGCCTTCATCATCAGCGCCACCTTCGGCGCGCTGCTGTGGGGCCTGTACCAGGGCACGCAGTCGGTGCTGGACGGCAAGACCAGCGCCGGCCACCTGGCCCAGACGGTCGTGTTCGTGACCATCCTGATCGGCTCGGTGGCCGTGCTGTCCGAGGTCTACGGCGACCTGCTGCGCGCCGCCGGCGCGACCGAACGGCTGATGGAACTGCTCGAGGCCCGCTCGCCGATCGCCTCGCCGCCGGCCCCCACGCCGCTGCCCGCGACGCGCGGCGGCTCGTCGCTGGCGCTGCACGGCGTGACCTTCCGCTACCCGTCGCGGCCGCAGCACGCGGCGCTGGCCGGCTTCGACCTGCAGGTGCGGCCGGGCGAGACCGTCGCGCTCGTCGGCCCGAGCGGCGCCGGCAAGAGCACGGTGTTCCAGCTGCTGCTGCGCTTCTACGACGTGGCCGAGGGCCGCGTCGAGATCGACGGCGTGCCGGTGCGCGACGCGTCGCTCGCCGCGCTGCGCCAGCGCATCGGGATCGTGCCGCAGGACAGCGTGATCTTCTCGGCCGACGCGCTGGAGAACATCCGCTACGGCCGCCCGGACGCGAGTGACGACGAGGTGATCGCCGCCGCACGCGCCGCGTTCGCGCACGACTTCCTCAGCGCGCTGCCGGACGGCTACCGCACCTTCCTCGGCGAGCGCGGCGTGCGCCTGTCGGGCGGCCAGCGCCAGCGCATCAGCATCGCCCGCGCGATCCTGAAGAACCCGCCCCTGCTGCTGCTGGACGAGGCCACCAGCGCGCTGGACGCCGAGAGCGAGCGCATGGTGCAGGCCGCGCTGGAGGCGGCGATGAAGGACCGCACCACGCTGGTCATCGCGCATCGCCTGTCCACCGTGCAGCGCGCCGACCGCATCGTCGTGATGGAGGCCGGGCAGATCGTCGAGTCGGGCACGCACGCGCAGCTGGCCGCGGCCGGCGGACTCTATGCGCGCCTCGCGGCGCTGCAGTTCGACCAGCCCGAGCGCGCGGCGGCCTGAAACAGCAGGATACGATGCATTGCCGCCGGGACTGAACTCGCCCGCCGCCGCGCGGGTCGACCCCCCGGTCACCCCGAGGAGACTGCCATGACACGAACATCCCACCCGCTCGTCGCCCTTGCCGCGGCCACCGCCCTGCTGGCCGGCTGCGCCAACATGAGCGAACGCGAGCAGGGCACCGCCACCGGCGCGGCGATCGGCGCCGTGGCCGGCGCGGTGCTCGGTTCCGCCACCGGCGGCAAGGCCGGCACCGGCGCGGTGGTCGGCGGCGCGATCGGCGCCGTGGCCGGCAACCTCTGGTCCAAGCGCATGGAGGAGAAGCGCGCCGCGATGGAGCGTGCCACCGCCGGCACCGGCATCGACGTGATCCGCACCGCCGAGAACGAGCTGAAGGTGAACGTGCCGAGCGACTTCTCGTTCGACGTCGGCCGTTCGGCCGTCAAGCCGGTGATGCGCCCCGTGCTGGACCAGTTCGCCTACGGGCTGGACCCGGCGATGCGCGTGCGCATCGTCGGCCACACGGACAGCACCGGCAACGACGCGATCAACAACCCGCTGTCGATCGATCGGGCGCAGAGCGTGCGCGACTACCTCGCCGCGCGCGGCGTCGCTCCGTCCCGCGTGGAGACCGAGGGCCGCGGCTCGCGCGAGCCGGTGGCCGACAACGGCACCGAGGCCGGGCGGGCCCAGAACCGCCGCGTCGAGATCTATCTCCGCGACCCCGCCCCGCAGGGGTGAGCCCGGACGTGCCAGTGTCCTGAGGACACCGGCGCGCCTGGCGAACGGGTGACGGCATGCAGGCCGGCACCCTGGGACGAACCCGGACGCGCCGGTGTCCTGAGGACACCGGCGCGCCTGGCGAACGGGTGACGGCATGCAGGCCGGCACCCTGGGACGAGCCCGGACGTGCCAGTGTCCTGAGGACACTGGCGCGCCTGGCGAACGGGCGACGGCATGCAGGCCGGCGCCCTGGGACGAGCCCGGACGTGCCAATGTCCTGAGGACCGGCGCGCCTGGCGAACGGGTGACGGCATGCAGGCCGCAGCGCAGACGGCCCGGCGACCCCGACAACCTAGAATCGCCCCATGCTCGCCAAGATTCCCACGCGACCCGTTCGCACGCAGTACGAGGACCTCATGCGCCATGTCGACGAGCATGGCGTGCTGCGCGCGGACCGCACCGGCACCGGTACGAAAAGCGTGTTCGGTCACCAGATGCGCTTCGACCTGCGCGAGGGCTTCCCGCTGGTCACGACGAAGAAGGTGCACCTGAAGTCCATCATCCTCGAACTGCTGTGGTTCCTGCGCGGCGACAGCAACGTGCGCTGGCTGCAGGAACGCGGCGTGACGATCTGGGACGAATGGGCCCGGCCGGACGGCGAGCTCGGCCCCGTCTACGGCGTGCAGTGGCGCTCCTGGCCGACGCCCGGCGGCGGCCACATCGACCAGATCGCCGAGGTGGTGCGCCAGATCAAGAGCAATCCCGAGTCGCGGCGCATCATCGTCAGCGCGTGGAACGTGGCGGACCTGCCGAAGATGGCGCTGCTGCCCTGCCACGCGTTCTTCCAGTTCTATGTCGCCGAAGGTCGCCTGAGTTGCCAGCTCTACCAGCGCAGCGCCGACATCTTCCTCGGCGTGCCCTTCAACATCGCCAGCTACGCGTTGCTGACGCACATGCTGGCGCAGCAGTGCGACCTCGAGGTCGGCGATTTCGTCTGGACCGGTGGCGACTGCCACCTCTACAGCAACCACGCCGAACAGGTGGCGCTGCAGCTGACGCGCGCGCCCTATCCGTTCCCGGTGCTGGAGATCAAGCGCCGGCCCGCGTCGATCTTCGACTACGCCTACGAGGACTTCGAGGTGCTCGAGTACCAGCACCACCCGGCCATCAAGGCGCCCGTCGCGGTGTGACCGTGGCGGCCGCCGGCCCGCTCCCGGAGACCCTGCGATGACAGCACGCCGCTCGCTCCCTTCGCCCGCCCCGGCGGCCCCCTTCGACACCGCGCCGTGGGACGCCTGGTTCGAACAACAGCGCAATTGGTTCGACGGCAGCCTGGACCAGTGGACCCGGAACCAGCAGGTGCTGGCCTCGGCCTGGTATCAGTGGCTGGACGGGTTCGCCGCGCTGTGGCGCCTGACGCCCTGGCCCGCCGTCCCGGCGCCGCCGCAACTGCAGGCCCTCTGGGGCCCCTGGACCCCGTTCCTCGCCCGCGGCGGCGAAGAACTCGGCTGATCGCTCAGGCCGCCAGCCGCTCGGGCCGCGCCGGCGCGCGCCCGGCGCTGTCGAGGAAACCGCGCGTGCTGCGAGTGCATTGGCGCAGGCCGTCGAGATCGAGGATCTCGACATCCCGGTTGTCGACGCGCAGCAGTCCCAGTTCGGCCAGCGCGGTGAACGACCGGCTGACCGTCTCGTGCGCGACGCCCAGCAGGCTGGCGATGTCGCGCCGGCTCATGCGCAGGTGCAGCCGCCGCGGCGACTGTCCTCGCGCCGCCATGCAGCCCGACAGCCAGACGAGAAAGCGCGCCAGGCGCACCTCGGCGGCGACCGCGGCCATCATCTCGGCGACCTCGCCGGCGCGCGCGAGCTGCCGGCTCAGCGCCTGCTGCAGGCCCCGGTCGAGAGCCGGGTGCTGCTGGCGCAGCCGGTCCAGCTCGCGCAGCGGCAACGCGAAGACCGTGCTGTCCTCGAGGGCCACCGCGCTGGTGGGATAGTGGCCGCGGCACAGGCCGTCGAACCCCAGCACGTCGCCCGGCCCGGCGAACGACAGCACCTGCTCGTAGCCGTCCTCGGCCACACGCTGGCACTTGAAGCTGCCCGAGCGCACGACCTGGATGAAGTCCGCCGGCATGCCCTCATGCGTCATGGGCGCGCCGGCCCGCAGCCGCCACAGCGGCACCGATGGGTCACTCTCCGGGGCACCCGGCCGGGGGGCGTCGCTGCCCAGCAGGCGCAGCAGTTCCTGGAACGGGGCGGGCGCGGTGATCGTCGGCATCATGCGGAAACTCCGGTGGCGGCCGCGCGCCGGGGCGCGGACAGTCGCCAGCTTGGCGACCGCGCGCATTGCGGGCAATCAGCGGGCGCTGCAACCGGCGTTCGGACTCGACCGCCGCCGCGTTCGGAGTTTTCCGACTCCGTGCGCGGCGCTTGATCGATGTCATGCGGCGGCGGCCCGTCGCACGGCCCGCCGCCGTAGCATGTCCGCCTGGACAAGGAGTCCCGATGCATGCTCCGAACGCCCCCGAGGGCGGCTTCGATCTGTATGCGCTGCCGCTCGGTGGCGTGCTCGAAGATGCGCTCGAGGCCATCGTGCTGGTCGACGACCGGCAGCACATCGTCGCGCTGAACCCGGCCGCCCAGCAGCTGTTCGATTGCCGGACCGCGGAGGTGCTGGGCGAACCGCTGCAGCGCTTCGTCCCGGCGCGCCACGCGGAGCTGCACGACGCGGTGGCGCGGCGCTTCGGGCCCGCGTCGGAAGGGCGCGCCGCCACCCCCGCGCCGCGCCATCGGGTCCAGGCGCACCGCGCCGACGGCACGCCGTTCACGGCCGAGGTGCGGCTGTCCAGCGTCGAACTGGCCACTGCGACGGGCCCGCGCCCGTATGTCGCCGCCCTGCTGCGCGACCTGACCGCCGAACGCAACCTCGACCGCGACCTGCGCGAGCTGCAGCGGCGCCTGCGCGCGGTGTTCGAGCTCGCGCCGGTGGCGCTGTGGATCGCGGACAACGACCGCATCGTGTTCGCCAACCGCGCGGCGGCCCAGCTGCTGGGGTCCGAACACACGCTGCTCGGCGAATCGCCGTACTCGCTGCTGCGGCCGGATTCGCACGCGGACCTGCAGCGCCAGGTCGCCGGGGTACTGGGCGGTGGCGCCGAGGTCGGTCGCGTGCACGGTCGCCTGCAGCGCGCCGACGGCGAGGAGCGCGAGGTCGAGATCGCGCTGGCCGCGCTGCCGGACCACGGGCACACCACCGTGCAGATGGTCGTGGCCGACGTGACGCGCCAGCGCGCCGAGGCGCGTGCGCTGGAACGCTCGCGCCAGCAGTTGCGGCAGCTGTCGGCCAGCGTCGTCGAGGCCCGCGAGGAGGAGCGCCGGCGCATCGCGCGCGAACTGCACGACGAACTCGGCCAGCGCCTGACCGCGCTGAAGATGGACCTGTCGAGCCTGACGGGTGCGGACGGCGCCACGCTCGGCACACGGGTGCCGGCGATGCTGTCGATGCTGGACGAGACCGTGGCCTCGGTGCGCCGCATCGCCGGCGACCTGCGCCCGCTGATGCTCGACGACCTCGGCCTGAACGCCGCCATCGAGTGGCTGGCCAGCGAAGCGTCGCGCCGGCTCGGCATCCGTGTCGACGTCGCGCTGGACGACCTCGGCGCGGTCGGGGAACGTGTCGCCATCGCGTTGTACCGCATGGTGCAGGAGGCGCTGACGAACGTCGCCCGGCATGCCAATGCGACGACCGCCCGCGTCGAGCTGCGCCGTGATGGCGACGCGGTCCGGCTCGCCGTGTCCGACGACGGCGTCGGCTACCCGGCGCATGCGCTGCAGCGCGAGGGCCGCTGGGGCCTGCTGGGGATGCGCGAACGCGCCGACATGCTCGGCGGCCGCCTCGAGATCGACAACACCACCGGTGGAGGCGCCTGCGTGCGCGTCATCCTGCCGCTGAACGAATCCGCCCCGACCCCGCCGCTCGGGCCAACGCCGGAGCACGAACAATGGCTGACCCCCTGAGCGCCACGGCCAGCGCCGGATTGCCGCGGCTGCGCCTGCTGATCGCCGACGATCACGCGATCGTGCGCGAGGGCATGAAGCGCATCCTCGATGCGACCGGCGAGGGCTGGTCGATCGCCGAGGCCAGCACCGGCTTCCAGGCCCTCGACGTGCTGCGCCACCAGCCGATCGACCTGGCGATCGTCGATCTGTCGATGCCCGGCATGAGCGGCCTCGAGCTGATCCGGCGCATCAAGGCCGAGTTTCCGGCGGTCGGCGTGCTGGTGCTGTCGATGCATGCCGAGGAGCAGTACGCGCTGCGCGCGTTCAAGAGCGGCGCGAACGGCTACGTCACCAAGGACGGGGCAGCCGCCGAGCTGGTCGGCGCGGTGCGCAAGGTGGCCGGCGGCGGTGCCTACGTCACGTCCAGCCTGGCCGAGCGCGTCGTGCTGCAGCTCAACCGGGGTGAAGCGCCCGAACCGCACGCCGCCCTGTCGGACCGCGAGCTCGACGTGCTGCGCCGGCTCGTCGCCGGCCAGCGGCTGAAGGACATCGCCGACGACCTGCACCTGTCGATCAAGACGGTCAGCTCGCACAAGAGCCGCATCCAGGACAAGCTGCAGCTGCCGACCACCGCGGCGCTGATCCGCTACGGCATGGAACAGGGACTGGTCGGCGACCCGGTGCGCCCTTCGTAGCGCTCAGCGCCAGCCGTTGCGCAGGTGGCGGGCGAACCAGGCGCCGGCCAGTTGCGCGACCGCATCCAGGGCCACGGGCTGGTCCAGCCACGGCGTCGCGCCCGGCACGACCTCCAGCCGCTTCTCGCAACGCAGTGCACGCATCACCGCGCGCTGCAGCGCGAGCAGCGGATCGTCAGTATCGCCCGCGATCAGCAGCGTCGGCGCGTGCACAAGCGCGAGATGCTCGCCGTCCGGATCGACCCGACCATTGCACGACACCACGGCGGCGATGCGGGCGGGCCGCACGGCCGCCAGGCGCAGCGCCTCGGCCGCGCCCTCGCAGGCCGCCAGCACGCCGACCCGCGTGCCGGCCGGTCCGGTCTGGGGGCCCAGCCAGGCCAAGGCCTCGTCCAGCGCCGCGAGCCCGACACACAGGGTGCCCAGACCATAGCGGTGCAGCACCTGCACCACGGCGCGATTGCCCGCCGCGCCGGCCGCGCCGTCCAGCCCGTCGGCGAAGGCGACCACGCCGATGTCGCGCCCGGCCGATTCGAACTCGCCGGGGCACCGCCGCGAGCCGATGCGTACCGCCTGCGTCATGCTGGCCCCTCTTGCCTGCCCCTGAAGGCAATCTAGGCCGGCCCGGGCGCCGCGCGTTGAGCCGGCGCAACGGCCCGCGCCGCGCGGGCCCGGCAACGCCCTCAGCGTGCGGCAGGCGGCACCAGATGGGCCGCGAACCAGTCGCCGGCGTGCTGCGATACCACGTCGAGCGTGCCGGCCTCCAGGAACAGGTGCGAGGCGCGCGGCACGACGTCGATGCGCTTCTCGCAGCGCAGCCGGGCGAAGGCCCGCCGGTTCGGCTCCAGCGCCGCGGGGTCGGCCGCGCCCACCAGCAGCAGCGTCGGGGCGCGCACGTCGCCCCAGACCGACTCGGCCAGCTCCGGGCGGCCGCCGCGCGAGACGACCGCGCCGATGCGCTGCGGCTGCCGCGCCGCCACCAGCAGCGCCGCGGCACTGCCCGCATCGGCGCCGAACAGCCCGACCGGTGCCTGCTGCAGGGCCGGCGGCAAGGCCTGCAGCGCCTGCTCCAGGCGGGCGGCGAGCAGGTTCGCATCCTGCATCGCCGGCGCGTCGTGCGCCTCGTCGGGGGTCAGCAGGTCGAACAGCAGCGTGCTGAACTCGCGCCGCTGCAGGCGCTGCGCGAGTTCGACGCTGCGCGCCGAGGTGCGCAGGTCGCCGTCGGCGTGCGCGAACACGATCAGCCCGCGGCCACCCGTGACCACGCACAGTTCACCGGCCGCCAGCGGCGCGCCGAGCTCGAGTTGGGAACGTTCGAACATGGAGGAGAGTGCCTTGAGTTTGCGGTGAATGCCGAGCGGTTCGAGCCAGCCGCCGGCCGCGAGTTCATCGCGCCGGCACCCGCGGGCGCGGGCATCTCGGCAAGCGAGCCGGGCACGGATCCTGCGCGGTGTCATGCCCCGGTCACGCGACTGCCCGATCGTTGTGCATCCACTCGAGGAGACCCCATGTCGATCCGCCGCACCCTGACCGCGCTGTGCAGCAGCGTGGTCCTGACCTCCACCGCCCTGGCCCACGACGATGCCCGCTGGAGCGTGCTCGGCCCCGAATGGGGCGACGACAGCTTCGGCGTCGAGCGCCTCGGCGACGATCACGAGTCCCGCTCCCGCCATGGCCACGGCCACGTGTGGTGGCACCCGCGCCAGCCGTTCGCCGTGAAGATCATCGGCTTCAACGACTTCCACGGCAATCTGCAGTCGCCGGGCAGCTTCGGCGTCAACACCTCGATCCCGTCCGCGCAGCGCCCAGCCGTCGGCGGCGCCGAGTACCTGGCCGGCCACGTCGCGAAGCTGAAGGCCCAGAACCCGCTGAACGTCGTCGTCGGCGCCGGCGACTTCATCGGTGCCACCCCGCTGATCTCGGCGCTGTTCCACGACGAGCCGACGGTCGAGTCGCTCAACCAGGTCGGCGTCGAGTTCAATGCCGTCGGCAATCACGAGTTCGACAAGGGTTCGGCCGAGCTGAAGCGCCTGCAGCGCGGCGGCTGCAAGATCACCGACGGCGTGCCGGACCCGAACAGCTGCAAGGGCCTGGGCTCGCGCAAGCCCGGCCGCTTCGACGGCGCGAAGTTCCAGTGGCTCTCGGCCAACGTGATCGAGACGGCCAGCGGCCGCACGCTGCTGCCCGCGTACGGCATCAAGCGCTTCCGCGGCGTGCCGGTCGCGTTCATCGGCATGACGCTGCAGGCCACGCCGACCATCGTGACGCCCAGCGGCGTGGCCGGCCTGACGTTCCGCGACGAGGCCGACACCGTCAACGCGCTGGTGCCCAGGCTGCGCCGGCGCGGCATCGAGGCCATCGTCGTGCTGGTGCACCAGGGCGGCACGCAGGGCCCGGGCCTGTCGGACATCAACGGCTGCGACGGCAACCTCGCGAACTCCGACCTGGCGAAGATCGTCAGCCGGCTGGACAACGCCGTCGACCTCGTGGTCAGCGGCCACACGCACGCGGCCTACAACTGCTCGGCGAACACGGTCAGCGTGGTCAGCAGCGGCGGCGTGGTGACCAGCACGCCGCGCCCGACCGGCCTGCCGAACGCGGCCGGGCGCCTCGTGCCGGTGACGAGTGCGAGCGCCTTCGGCCGCGTGCTGACCGACATCGACGTGACGATCGACCCGCGCTCGCGCGACATCGTCGCGGTCGCGCCGACCAACCGCCTGGTCGACCGCACCGACACGACGGTGACGCCGGACGCCTCGCTCACCACGCTCGTCAACGGCTACAACAACCTGGTCTCGCCGATCGCCAATCAGGTGATCGGTTCCATCACCACGGACCTGCCGAACACCGCCGCGGACGCCGCGTGCAACATGCCGGCCGGTGACCTGATCGCGGACTCGCAGCTCGCCGCCACCAGCGCGGCCGGCTTCGGCGACGCGCGGATCGCGTTCATGAACCGCGGCGGCGTGCGCAACCCGGGCTTCACCTTCGCCTCCAGCCCTGCCGGCGAAGGCAACGGCAACGTCACCTACGGCGAGGCCTTCACCGTGCAGCCGTTCGGCAACAGCCTCGTCACGATGACGCTGACCACGCAGCAGATTAAGAACCTGCTCGAGGAGCAGTTCGCCGGCTGCCGCGGCCAGGGCGCCGCGACGACGCGCATCATGATTCCGTCGGCCGGCTTCCGCTACACGTGGAACGGCGCCAACGCCTGCGACGCCCGCATCAGCAGCGTGACCTTGACCGACGGCGGCGGCACCCAAACGCTGGTCGACGCAAACGGCAGCGTCGTCGACCCGCTGCGCACCTGGCGGGTTACGGTGAACAATTTCATGGCCACCGGCGGGGACGGCTTCTCGACGCTGGTCGGCGGCACCGAGCTGCTCGGCGGCGCGCAGGACATCGATGCCCTGGCCGCCTACCTGGCCGACTACAAGGCGCCCGCGCCGGCCTACGACCCGAGCGCCGCGGCGCTGGGCAAGCCGCGCATCGTGCGCGTCGGCGGCAGCGCCTGCCCGGGCGGCGCGGACACCAACCCGTGATCGCACGAGCGGCGGCGGCCGCCGCGCTGCTGCTGGCGGCCGCGGCCACCGCGCA
>JAHBZL010000055.1 GCA_019635485.1 Piscinibacter sp.
TCGGGGCGGACGCGTCTCGCCGCTTCACCCACTTCCGCGTCGGCAACAAGAACGTCAAGCGCCTGTTCGTCGACGGCGACGTGGTCTGGGTCGGCACCTCGGGCGGGGCGGTGCGCTACGACACGCGCACCGACGAGTACAAGCTGTTCGACACCAGCAGCGGCCTGCTGTCCAACGGCGTGTTCCACGTCGGCAAGCTCGGCGGGCGCATCGTGCTGGGCACCTACGGCGGCGGGCTCGCGCTGCTGGACCCGGTGACGCAGACCTTCCGCACCTACAACATTCCGGACGGGCTCGGCGACGCCTTCGTGTACGACGTGCTGCAGGCCCGCAACGGCGACGTCTGGATCGCCACCTGGTCGGGCGTGAACCGCGTGCGCGGCGGCGCGCTCGACGACCGCGCGCGCTGGGAGCTGCACACCGTCGACAGCACGCACGGCGGCCTGCCCAACGACTGGGTCTACGGTCTGGCCGAGGGGCCGAACGGCGAGATCTGGCTCGCCACCGAAGGCGGCCTGGCGCGCTTCCACGAAGGCCGCTGGCAGCACTGGAAACACGGCGACGGGCTCGGCGCGCCGTACGCCAAGGTCAAGGACCAGATCGCCTACAAGAACGACCCCGCGCAGGTCAGCGAGCACCACGCGAAGCAGAAGCAGGAGATGGGGCTGGCCGGCGTCGACGTGGCCTACAACCCCAACTACATCGTCTCGCTGGCGGTCGACGCGCAGGGCGTCGTGTGGGCCGGCACCTGGGGGGCCGGGCTGTCGCGATTCGACGGGCGCACCTGGACGCAGTACACGGTCGCCGAGGGCCTGCCCGGCAACCACGTGTTCATGCTGCACCTCGATCCGCAGGGGATGCTGTGGATCGGCACCAACAACGGCCTGGCCCGGCTGCGGGACGGCCGCTTCGACGTGCTGACGACCCACGACGGGCTGTTCAACAACACGGTGTTCTCGATGGCCACCACGCGCGACGGCACCCGCTGGGTCGGCAGCTACGGCGGCGTGGCGCGCATCCGGCCGTCCTGACCCCGGCGGCCGCGCTGCCCGCATGAACGCCTCGCTGCTGCACGACCTCGAGCCGAAGGACCTCGGCACGCTGCTCGCGCGCCTGCTGGCGATCGCGGACGACGCCGTGATCGTGGCCGACCGCGCGCAGCGCGTGGTGCTCTTCAACGAAGGCGCCGAGCGCATCTTCGGCCAGGCGGCTGCCGCGGTGCTGGGGCGGCCGCTGGCGCTGCTGCTGCCGGAGGCGGCGCGTGCACGCCATGCCGAGCACCTGCAGCGCTTCGCGGACTCGCCGCGCCCGGCGCGGCGCATGGGCGAGCGGGCGGAGATCCACGGCCTGCGTGCCGACGGCACGCTGTTCGACGCCGAGGCCTCGATCGCACATGTCGAGCTCGACGGCGAGGTGTTCTTCACCGCGATCCTGCGCGACGTCAGCGAGGCGCGGCGCGCGCAGCAGGCGCTGGCGCGCAGCGAGGCGCGCTTCCGCGGGCTCGCCGAGGCGGCCCCGGTGGGCATCTTCCAGACCGATCCGCAGGCGCGCTGCCAGTACGTCAACGACCGCTGGTGCGCGATGGCCGGCATGGCCGCGGCCGAGGCCGCCGGCAGCGGCTGGCTGCGCGCGGTGCACCCGGCCGACCGCGCGCACGTGCAGCGGGCCTGGGAGGACGCGGCGCGTGCCGGGCAGCCGCCGGCCGAGCTGCGCTACCGCTTCCTGCGCACCGACGGCAGCGAGACCTGGGTGATGGGCCACACGGTGGCCAGCGGCGACGCCGGCGGCCCGCCGGGCGGGTTTCTCGGCACCGTCACCGACGTGACCGAGAGCCAGCGCCAGGCGCAGGCGCTCGAGCGGGCCCGCGTCGAGGCCGAGGCGGCGGCCCGCGCGAAGAGCCTGTTCCTGGCCAACATGAGCCACGAGATCCGCACTCCGCTGAACGCGGTGATCGGCATGACCACGCTGCTGCTGGACACGCCGATGTCGGAGGAGCAGCGCGACTTCACGCAGACCATCCGCACCAGCGGCGAGACGCTGCTGGAGATCATCAACGACATCCTCGACTACTCGAAGGCCGATGTCGGCAAGCTCGAGATCGAGCAGCAGGGTTTCGACCTGCGCCGCTGCATCGAGGAATCGCTCGACCTGGTCGCGCCGCGCGCGCAGGAGAAGCAGCTCAACCTCGCCTACCTGATCGAGGACGGCACGCCGGAGGCGCTGGTCGGCGACGTCACGCGGGTGCGGCAGATCCTCGTCAACCTGCTGTCCAACGCGGTCAAGTTCACGCACCAGGGCGAGGTGTTCGTCGGCGCGGACAGCGAGCCGCTCGCCGACGGGCGCGTGCGCGTGCACCTCGCGGTGCACGACTCCGGCATCGGCATCGCGGCCGAGCACCTGCCGCGCCTGTTCCAGTCCTTCAGCCAGGTCGACGCGACGACGACGCGCAAGTACGGCGGTACCGGCCTCGGCCTCGCGATCAGCCGGCGGCTCGCCGAGCTGATGGGCGGCACGGTCAGCGTCGAGAGCGAGCCCGGCGTCGGCTCGGTGTTCCGCGCGAGCTTCGAGGCCGGTCTCGCGCCGGCCGCCATGCCGGCCGAGTACCTGCAGCGCGACGTGCCGGCACTGGCCGGGCGGCGCGTGCTGATCGTCGACGACAACCTGACCAACCGGCGCATCCTGACGCGCCTCGCGCTGCGCTGGGGCATGCTGCCGGCGACGCTGCCCTCGGCGCTCGAGGCGCTGGACCGCATCCGCCATGGCGAGCCGTACGACCTCGCGCTGCTGGACATGAGCATGCCGGGGGTCGACGGCCTGGCGCTGGTGGAGGAGATCCGGCGCCAGCGCGGCGCCGATCAGCTGCCGATCGTGCTGCTGACCTCGCTGGGCCAGCGCGCCGGCCTGCCTGCGCACGTGCAGGCGGCGCTGGCCGGCGTGCTCGCCAAGCCGATCAAGGCCGGCCAGCTGTTCGCGATGCTGGTGGCCGTGCTGCGCGGGCCGCGCCCGCCGGCCGCCCCGGCCCCGGCCGAGCCGGCGCCGGCAGCGCTGGCGCGCCAGCTGCCGCTGCGCGTGCTGGTCGCCGAGGACCATGTGGTCAACCAGCGCGTCGCGCTGCGCCTGCTGCAGCGGCTCGGCTACCGCGCCGACCTGGCGGCCAACGGGCTGGAGGTGATCGACGCCGTCGAGCGGCAGGACTACGACGTGGTGCTGATGGACATCCAGATGCCCGAGATGGACGGGCTGCAGGCGGCGCGCTGGATCGCCCAGCACCGCCGCGGCGACGGCCGACCGCGCGTGATCGCGATGACCGCCAACGCGATGCCGGGCGACCGCGAGGCCTACCTCGGTGCCGGCATGGACGGCTACGTCGCCAAGCCGATCGAGCTCGACGAACTGGCCGCGGCGCTGCTCAAGGTCGGCGCGCCGGCCGCGCCGCGCAGCCCGGCGCCGGATGGCGACATCGTCGTCGACGCCACCCGCCTCGAGCAGCTGCGGGCGATGCAGGACGAGCGCCAGCCGAGCCTGGTGCGCGAGCTGATCGATCTGTTCGTCGCCGATTCGCCCGGCCACCACGCGGCGCTGCGGCAGGCCGCCGATGCGGCCGACGCGGCGCGCCTGCGCGCGCTGGCGCACCGCTTCCTGTCCGTCAGCGAGAACATCGGCGCGCGCCGGCTGTCCTCGTTGTGCGTCGAGGTCGAGGGCCTGGCGCGGCAGGGCCGGCTGGACGGCGTGCCCGCCCTCGTCGGCGAGATCGGCCGCGAGCGCGAACGCGTGCAGGCTGCGCTGCTGGCGCTGCGCCCGCGGCATTGAGGCGCCGGCATGCGCGGCGACGAGCGGTCCGGGGTGTCGCGGCGCGCGCTGCTCGGGGCCGTGGTGCTGGGCGCGACGCCCGGGGCGCGGGCCGACGGCCTGCAGCGCCAGCAGCGCACGCTGTTCGGTTCGCCGTGCACGCTGCTCGCGCCGGGGTCCGCGCCGCCGGCAAGCGCCGACTCGGCCCGTCTGTGGCAGCGCCTGGCGCAGCTGAATGCCGACTGGAACGCCTGGAAGCCGGGCGTGCTGGGCACGGTCAATGCGGCGCTGCGTGCCGGCCGGCCGGCGGCCGTGCCGGCCGACCTGGCGCGCCTGCTGCGCCTGGCGCGGGAGGGCGAGGTGGCGACCGCCGGGTTCTTCAATGCCGGCCTGGGCGCACTGGTCGCCGCCTGGGGCTTCCATGCGGACGAGTTGCAGCCCGGAAACGCGCCGCCGGAGGCACTGCTGCGGCGCTGGCGCGGCGCGCCGCCGGGGCTGCGGCATGCCGAATGGCGTGACGGCCACCTGATCGGCCACCACCCCGCACTTCAGCTCGACCTGGGCGGCATCGCCAAGGGCTGGGTGGTGGACGAGGCGCTCGACGCGCTGCAGCGGCGGGGTGTCGGTGCGGCGCTGCTGGACCTGGGCGGCAACCTCGCCGCGTTCGGGCAGGGTGCGGACGGACCCTGGCGGGTCGGCATCCGCGACCCGTTCGGCCCCGGGCTGGTGGCGCGGCTGCGCACGGCCGGTCGCGAGGCGGTCGTCACCTCCGGCACCTACGAGCGCTGGCGCCGCGTCGACGGCGCGGCCGTCGGGCACGTGATCGATCCGCCAGCGGCACGGCCGGCGGCGGAGCTGGTCAGCGTGACGGTCGTGCATCCGCGGGCGGCGCTGGCCGCCGCCGCCGCCACCGCGCTGCTCGCGGCCGGCGCGGCGCGCTGGCCGGCCGTGGCCGAACGGCTCGGCGTGGACCAGGTGCTGGTGATCGACGCGCAGGGCCGCGCGGCGGCCCACGCCCGGCTGGCGCGGCGCCTGGACCTGGCCGGCACGGACTGGCGGCGCCGCCTGCGCATCCTCTGAGCGCCGGCGTGCCGCCGGTCACGGCCGGCGCTTCCGGCGGCCTCAAGCGGCCGCCGCGGCCACCGAAAGCAGGTGTCGGGAGACACCATGCACCGAGCCCTTGCCGTTTCCGTGGCCCTGGCCACTTCGCTGGCCGCCCTCGCCACCTCGGCGCAGGCCGGCACGCACTGGAACTGCGTGCTGTCGGACGACGCCGTGCGCCTGGTCTGCGTCGCCGACGAGGCGAGCACCGCCGCAGCCGAGCCGGAGGCGCCGCGCACCGTCGTCAACGGCACCGTCTTCCCGCTCGACGCGCGCCGGCGCTACGTGGTCGACCTCTGGAGCCCGCCCGACGAGTGGGCGTTCGTCGACCGCCTCGCCCGCGCGACGATCTGCTACCGCAGCCCTGGCTGCAGCGTCAACGTGGCCGACTGGCGCACGCCGGCGCAGCACGCCGCGCGCTGAGCCCGGCAACGGCCTGATCCTTGTCAACGGCGGGTTACGGCCCGTCACGGGTTTGTTCATGTTCCCATTGAAATGTGCAAGTTGCACATTTATAGTCCGACCCATGCGATGCAGCGCCGTCGGCGCCGGACGCATCAACCGGGAAGGAGCAGACGATGCAGGACTCGACAGTGAACAAGGCCCGTCGCTGGGGCTGGGGTGGCGTGGGGGCCGTGCTGGCCGCCCTGCTGGTGGCCGCCTGCGGCGGCGGTGGCGGCGGCAGCAGCGCCGACGGCAGTGCCACGGGCTTCGCGGCCGGGCCGATCAGCGGCTTCGGCTCGGTGATCGTCAACGGCGTGCGCTTCGACGACAGCGGCGCCAGCATCGAGGACGAGGACGGCGTGCGCGGCGGCAGCGACGACCTGAAGCTCGGCACGATGGTCGAGATCGAGAGCGGCCGCATCGATGACAGCACCGGCCGCGCGAAGGCGCTGCGCATCCGATTCGGCAGCGAGATCGTCGGGCCGGTGGACAGCGTCGACGTGGCGGGCTCCAGCCTCGTCGTGCTCGGCCAGACCGTCGAGGTCAGGCCCGAGACGGTGTTCGACGACTCGCTGGCCGGCGGCCTCTCGGCCCTGACGGCCGGCGTGGTCGTCGAGGTGCACGCGCTGTTCGACGCGACCAGCGGCCACTACATCGCCACGCGCATCGAGGACAAGGCGAATGCGCTCGCGTTCAAGCTGCGCGGCGTGGTCAGCGCGCTGGACACCACCGCGAAGACCTTCCAGATCGGCTCGGCGCTGATCTCCTACGCGAACATCAACCCGGCCGACCTGCCGGCGCTGTTCGGCGACGGGCTGCGCGTGCGCGTGCGCCTGCAGACGACGCAGGTGAACGGCGCCTGGGTGGCGATCACGATCCGCGCCGGCGTGCGCAAGATGGAGGACCACGACGACGCCCGGCTGCGCGGCACCGTGACGGCGCTGACCGACGCGACGCACTTCGAGGTCAACGGCATCCCGGTCGACGCCAGCGGCGCGCGCATCGACAACGGCCCGGTGCAGGCTGGCGACCGCGTCGAGGTGCGTGGCGCCGCGAAGGACGGCACGGTGATCGCGACCCGCGTCAAGGTGCTGCGCGGCGACGACGACGAGATCCGCGGCATCGAGCTGCACGGTACCGTCAGCGAGCTGGACACCGAGGCCAAGACCTTCATGCTGCGCGGCGTCAAGGTCAGCTATGCGGGCACGGTGATCTTCAAGGACGGCAGCGCGGCGCAGCTGGCCAACGGCGTGGCGCTGGAGGTCAAAGGCATGCTGTCGGCCGACGCGACGACGCTGAACGCGGCCCTGATCGAGTTCGAGGACTGAGGATCCCGGCAACGGGAACGGGGCGGGGCGTCGCGAGGCGCTCCGCCCTTGCCGCATCCGGCCCCGACGCCTGCGCCCGCTACCATCGCCAGCCACCGTGACGACGCCGCACGACCCCACCGCCGCCCCCGGCGAGCAGCCCGCGCTGCTCGAGGCGGTGCGGGCGCTGCTGGTGCCGCTGGCGCAGCTGGCGGTGGCCCGCGGCCTGCCGTACGCGGCGGTCGAGGAGATGCTGCGCGGCGCCTTCGTCGCCGCGGCCCATGCCGCGCATCCCACGCTGCCGGAGCACCGGCGCGTCAGCCGCATCAGCGCGGCCACCGGCATCAACCGACGCGAGGTGACGCGCCTGACGGCCGCGCAGCAGCGCAGCGCCGTGCGCACGCGTTCCTATCCGAGCGAGCTGTTCGCCCACTGGAGCACGGACCCGGCCTACCGGGATGCGAGCGGCCGGCCCCGGCGGCTGCCGCGGTTCGGTGCGGCCCCGAGCTTCGAGACGCTCGCGCAGGCCGTGACGCGCGACATGCATCCGCGTGCGCTGCTCGAGGAGATGCTGCGCCTCGGCTACGCGACGCACGACCTGGACGACGACAGCGTCGCGCTGGCGATGGAGACCCTCGTGCCGCGCGGCGACCGCGACCGCATGGATGCCTTCCTCGGCGCCAACGTCGGCGACCACCTGAGCGCGGCCGTGGCCAACGTGCTGGGCGACGGCCGCCAGCATTTCGAGCAGGCACTGTTCGCCGACGGGCTGTCGGAACAGTCCTTGCAGTCCCTGCGCGGCATGGTGGCCGAGCAGTGGCGCGCGGTGACCGGCGAGCTCGTGCCGCGCATCGAGAAGTTGATCGAAGACGACGCGCGGGCCGGCGTGGCGCAGGAACATCGCCTGCGCATCGGCCTGTTCAGCTTCCAGGCGCCGGTGGCGGCTGCCGGGACGCCCGCGCCACCCCCCCAGAAGACGGCGCCGCGACGGCGCCGCCGCGACGGAGACAAGACATGACCAGGGACCTTCTGAGCACCTTCCTGCGGCCGCGCCTGCTGCGGCGTGCCGTGGCCGGCGCGCTGGCCCTCGCGGCGGCGCTCGCCGGCTGCGGCGGCGGCGTCGGCGTCGGCGGCACCGGCGGCTACGCCTCCGGCCCGATCACCGGTTTCGGCTCGGTGTTCGTCAACGGCATCGAGTTCGTCGACGACAGCGCCCGCGTCGAGGACGACAGCGGCGGTGCCAGCACCCGTGCCGCGTTGCGCCTGGGCATGCTCGTGGAAGTGGAAAGCGGTCCGATCGGCGGCAGCAGCGGCGCGCCGACGGCGAACGCGACGCGCATCCGCTTCGCCAGCGAGATCGTCGGCCCGGTGGCCAGCGTCGACCTCGCGGGCAACGCGCTGGTCGTGTTCGGCCAGCCGGTCACGGTGACCGCGACCACGGTGTTCGACGACTCGCTCGCCGGTGGCCTCGCGGCGGTGACGGTGGGCTCGGCCGTCGAGGTGTACGGCTTCTACGACGCCGCCACGGCCAGCTACGTGGCCACGCGCATCGAACCCCGGGCCAGCGCGCCGCTCGTGTTCAAGCTGCGCGGGCCGGTCGCGGCGCTCGACGCCGCGGCGCGTACCTTCTCGATCGGCTCGCAGGGCTTCGACTACACCGGCGTCGCGCCGCCGGCCGGGCTGGCCAACGGCAGCATCGTGCGGGTGAGCGTCGCGACCACGCCGGTGGCGGGCCGCTGGCGCGTGCTGTCGTTCGGTGTCGGCGTGCGGCCGCTGCCGGACGGCGACGACGTGCACCTGCGCGGCACGGTCACCGCGCTGACCACGAGCCGCCAGTTCAGCGTCAACGGCCAGGCGGTGGACGCGAGCACGGCCAGCTTCCCGGACGGCGAGGCTGGCATCGTGCTCGGCGCGCGGGTCGAGGTCGAGGGCACGGCCGACGGCGGCGTGCTGCGCGCGAGCCAGGTGGAGATCGACAACGACGACGGCGGCCCGCAGGGCGGCTTCGAGCTGCGCGGCAACATCGAATCGCACCTGCCGGCGCTGCAGCTCTTCGTGCTGCGTGGCGTGACGGTGTTCTACGGCGGCGAGGTCGAGTACCAGGACGGCACCGTCGACGACCTGCAGGTCGGTGCGTCGGTGGAGGCGCGCGGCGTGCTGTCGGCGGACGGCACGCGGCTGCTGGCCCGGCGCATCCGCTTCCGGGACTGAGGCGCGAGCGAGATCCGGCCGTCGCGCCGGATCAGCCGGCGAGGCGGGCGCGGTGCCGCGCGATCTGCGCGCGCACCTGCGCCGGCGCGGTGCCGCCGACCACGCGGCGGGCGTCCAGCGAGCCGCGCAGCGTCAGCACCTCGAACACGTCCTCGCGCACGGCGGGGTGGAAGACCTGCAATTCGGCCAGGCTCAGCTCGGACAGGTCCACGCCGCGCTGCAGCGCGGTCTTGACCACGTGCGCGACGACCTCGTGCGCGTCGCGGAACGGCAGCCCCTGGCGCACCAGGTAGTCGGCCAGGTCGGTCGCCGTCGCGTAGCCGCGCCGCGCGGCGCGCTCCATCGCCTCGGGCTTGACGACGATGCCGCCGACCAGCTCGCCGAAGATGCGCAGCGTGTCCTTCAGCGTGTCGACGCTGTCGAACAGCGGCTCCTTGTCTTCCTGGTTGTCCTTGTTGTAGGCGAGCGGCTGGCCCTTCATCAGCGTCAGCAGCCCCATCAGGTGGCCGACCACGCGGCCGGTCTTGCCGCGCGCGAGCTCGGGCACGTCCGGGTTCTTCTTCTGCGGCATGATCGACGAGCCGGTGCAGAAGCGGTCCGCGAGGTCGATGAAGCCGAAGTTCTGGCTCATCCACAGCACCAGCTCCTCGCTGAAGCGGCTGACGTGCACCATGCACAGCGCGGCCGCCGCGCTGAACTCGATCGCGAAGTCGCGGTCGCTGACCGCGTCCAGGCTGTTCTGGCACACGCCCTCCATGCCGAGCGTGCGCGCGACACGTTCGCGGTCCAGCGGGTAGCTGGTGCCGGCCAGCGCGGCGGCGCCCAGCGGCAGGCGGTTGGTGCGGCGGCGCACGTCGGCGAAACGTTCGGCGTCGCGCGCGAACATCTCCACGTAGGCGAGCAGGTGGTGGCCGAAGCTGACCGGCTGCGCGACCTGCAGGTGCGTGAAGCCGGGCAGCACCACCTCGGCATGGCGCTCGGCGCAGTCGACCAGGCCGCGCTGCAGCTCGGCGAGCAGCGCGCCGATGGCGTCGATCTCGTCGCGCAGCCACAGCCGCACGTCGGTGGCCACCTGGTCGTTGCGCGAGCGGCCGGTGTGCAGGCGCTTGCCGGCGTCCCCGACCAGCTGCGTGAGGCGCGCCTCGATGTTCAGGTGCACGTCCTCCAGCGCCAGCTTCCATTCGAACGTGCCGGCTTCGATCTCCTGCGTGATCTGCGCCATGCCGCGTTCGATCGCGGCGCGGTCCTCGGCGCCGATCACGCCCTGCGCGGCGAGCATCTCGGCGTGCGCCAGGCTGCCGGCGATGTCGGCGCGCCACAGGCGCCGGTCGAAGCCGACGCTGGCGGTGTAGCGCTGCACCAGCTCGCTCATCGGCTCCGAGAACAGGGCCGACCAGGCCTGTGACTTCTTGTCGAGTTGGTTCGAGGACATGCGGGCTGGGCGCAACAGCGGGGCTGCGCGGGATGGAAGGGCCGCCGGGTTTGGCGACAATGCGCGGGCGTCGAGCACCGATTCTATCGGCGCGACCCCCGCTCACCCGATGACCGCCCGTCCCCGCGTCGCCTCCGTTCCCGCCGCCGCGCGCGCCACCGAGCCGCGCAGCACGGGCTTCGGCACGACGCTGTTCGACACCATGGCGCCGGCCGAGGCGGTGCCGCGGGCGCCGGCGATGTTCGACCTCTGCCACGTCGGGGTGGTGCTGCGCGCGCTGCTGTTCGTCGAAGGGGTCACGGCGCTGGGGGTGCTGTTCGTCGCGCCGGATTTCGCCAGCTGGCTGGCGCGCGGGGCCGCTGCCTCGGCCGTGGTGCTGCCGGCCGTGCTGCTGTGGCTGGCCGCCACCTGCCTGCTGCAGGCACGGCTCGCCGCGCTCGCGCCGCCGGCGCAGTGGGTGGCGGTGACCTCGCTCGGCGCGCTGGCGGCGCTCGCCCCGGCGGCGATGGTCGAGCCGCTCGGCCTGGAGCTGCTGGGCCCGCATCCGCTGCTCGCGCCGGCGCTGGCCGGCGCGGCGCTGGCCGGCGGCGTGCTCGCCTGGCTGCGGCTGCGCGCGCAGGCCTCGCTGCCGGCGGACACTGCGGCGCGGCTGGCGGAGCTGCAGTCGCGCATCCGGCCGCACTTCCTGTTCAACACGCTGAACACCGCGCTCGCGCTGGTGCGCGTCGATCCGGCCCGGGCCGAGATCGTGCTGGAGGACCTGGCCGAGCTGTTCCGGGTCGCACTGACCGACATCGGCGAGGCGGTCACGCTGGAGGAGGAGGTCGCGCTCGCGCAACGCTACCTCGCGATCGAGCAGATCCGCTTCGGCGAACGGCTGAAGGTCAGCTGGGAACTGGACCCGGACGCGAACGGCGCGCGTGTGCCGCCGCTGATCCTGCAGCCGCTGGTCGAGAACGCGGTGCGCCACGGCGTCGAGCCGTCCGACCAGGGCGGCGTGATCCGCGTCCGTACGCGCGTCAAGCTCGGCCGCGTGCTGGTGACCATCGCCAACAGCCTGGGCCCGCAGCCCTCGCGGCCGGGCTCCGGCATGGCGCTGAAGAACGTGCGCGAACGCCTGCACCTGATGCACGACGTGGCCGCGCAGCTCGAGACCCGGCGCGAGGACGACGTGTTCCGCGTGCAGCTGGTGGTGCCGCTGTGAGCGCCGCGCTGCGCGTGCTGATCGTGGACGACGAGGAACTCGCGCGGCTGCGCCTGCGCGGCCTGGTCGGCGACTGCGCCGACCCGAAGGCGAGCGTGGTCGGCGAGGCGGCCAACGCGGCCCAGGCGCTCGAGTTCCTGGCGCGCGAGGCCTGCGACCTGCTGCTGCTGGACATCCACATGCCCGGCCTGGACGGCATGCAGTTCGCCGCGCAGCTGCGGCGCCAGGCCGATCCGCCGGTGGTGGTGTTCGTCACCGCGCATGCGGAGCATGCGCTGCGTGCGTTCGACCTCGACGCGGTCGACTACCTGACCAAGCCGGTCAAGCGCGACCGGCTGCAGGTCGCGCTGCAGCGGGCCGCGCAGCGCCGGGTGCCGCGGCCCGCCGCCGCCCCGGCCGACGAGGGCCCGGTGCTGGTCGTCAGCGACCGCGGCCGCGTGCTGCGTGTGCCGGTGGCCGAGGTGCTGTACCTGAAGGCCGAGCTGAAGTACGTGACGCTGCGCACCGCGGAGCACCACTACGTGCTCGACGAATCGCTCGCCGATCTCGAGTCGCGCCTGGGCGAACGCTTCCTGCGCGTGCACCGCAATGCGCTCGTCGCGCGCAGTGCCGTGCGGGCGCTCGAACGGCGCGCGGTGGCCGGCGAGGGCGGCGACGAGGCGGGCGCCGAAGGCGGCGGCGAGGTCTGGGCGGTGCGCATCGCGCCGGTGGACGAGTGGCTCGCGGTCTCGCGCCGCCAGGTCACCGCCGTGCGCGAGGCGCTGGTCGCGCTGGGGGCCTGACCGCGATGCGCCCGACCCGCATCTGGTTCGACACGCCCGGCGTGCGCTGGCGCCTCGTCGCCGGCATCGTCGTCGCGGCCACGCTGCTGCTGACCGTGTGGCTGAGCTACGACCGCGAGCTGTGGACCGCGCGAGAGGTCGTGGTGGCGGTGGCGCCGCGATTGGCGCCGGCCGCGTCCGCGGCATCGGCGGTGCGCCGCGTCACCTGGGCGGCGCCGGTCGCGTCCATGCCGGTCGCCGCCAGCCGCCCGCTTCCCGTCGCGGCGCCGGCTCCTTCGCTGCAGGCCTGCAGCGGCGATCCGGCGGGCCCGGCCGCGCCGGACGATGCCGGCCTGCAGGCGCTCGAGCAGCGCGCCCGCGACACGGTCGACCGCTGGGTGGCGGCGATGCAGACGAGCGGCGACGATCGCGCCCGCGCTGCCGGCTGGCTGCTCGGTCTGGCCGACGATGCGGCCGCACTGCGCGACCGGCTGGCGACGCTGGCGGCCGCCTCGCGCGACCCGCTGGTGCAGGCCTACGCGCTGCGCGCCTGCCGCGGCGAAAGCGCCGGCAGCAGCGCCTGCCAGGCCTTGTCGCCGCAAGGCTGGGCCCAGCTCGAGCCCGACAATGCGGCGGCCTGGCTCGCGGTGGCCGGCGATCCGCGTGTCGACCCGGCCGCCCAGCTCGACGCATTGCAACGGGCCGCGGGCGCCGGCCGCTTCGACACCCACGCCGCCGCGCTGCACGCGCTGACGCAGGCCGCGGCGCCGGCCGGCATCGGTGACCTCGAACGCGTCGCGATGGCGCGCGAGGTGCGCAGCGCCCGCGGCGACTGGCTCGGCACCGAGGCGCTGCGCGTGCACTGCAGCGCCTTCGCCACGCCCGACCCGAACCGGGCGCAGGTGTGCGAACGTGTCGCCGACCTGCTCGCGACGCGGGCGCAATCGGTGCCCGACCTGCTGCAGGCGCGCGAGATCGGCCAGCGCCTGGGCTGGCCCGACAAGCGGCTCGATGCGCTGCGCGACGAGGCCGACGCGCTGGTCGCCTTCGAGCGGCGCAGCCTCGAGACGAACGAGGCGCCGAATTGCGCGGCCCTGGCGCGCCAGAAGGCGCTGTTCGCCGACATCGGCCGGCTCGGCGAGGTGGCGGCCTTGCGCCAGGCGCTGCAGCGCGCGCCGCGCTGACGCAGGCCCGCCCCGGCGGGCCCGCGGCCGTCAGCCCGTGTTGCGCAGGCCGGCGGCGACGCCGTTGATCGAGATGTGGATGCCGCGCTTCACGCGATCCACCCCAGGGTCGCCCTCGCGCCGCGCCCGGTAGCGGCGCATCAGCTCGACCTGCAGGTGGTTCAGCGGGTCGAGGTAGGGGAAGCGGTGCTCGATCGAGCGGGCCAGCGACGGGTTCGAGGCGAGGCGCTGCTTCTCGCCGGTGATCAGCGAGACGGCTGCGTCGGCACGATCCCACTCGGCCTGGATCAGCTTGAACATGCGCTGGCCGAGCTTGCGGTCCTCGACCAGCTCGACGTAGCGCGCCGCGATCGCCCGGTCGCTCTTGGCCAGCACCATGTCCAGGTTGGACAGCAGCGTGCGGAAGAACGGCCATTGCTTGTGCATCTTCTGCAGCAGCGCGAGGCGCTCCTTGCGCTGCTTCGCCTCCTTGCCGAGGAAGCTCTCGATCGCCGAGCCGAAGCCGCACCAGCCTGGCAGAGCAACCCGGCACTGGCCCCAGCTGAAGCTCCAGGGGATCGCGCGCAGATCCTCGATCGCCCGCGTGGCCTTGCGCGAGGCGGGCCGCGAGCCGATGTTCAGCTCGGCGATCTCGCGGATCGGCGTCGCGCTGAAGAAGTAGTCGGTGAAGCCCGGCGTCTCGTAGACCAGCTTGCGGTAGGCCGCGAAGCTGGCCGCGCTGATCGCGTCCGCCGCCTCGAGGAAGGACTTCGGCGCGCTCTTCGTCGGGTGCAGCAGCGTGGCCTCGAGCGTGGCCGCCACCAGGGTCTCGAGGTTGCGCAGGCCGATCTCCGGGTGGGCGTACTTCGACGCGATCACCTCGCCCTGCTCGGTCAGCCGGATCTGGCCGTTCACGGTGCCCGGCGGCTGCGCGAGGATGGCCTGGTAGCTCGGTCCGCCACCGCGGCCCACCGTGCCGCCGCGGCCGTGGAACAGGCGCAGCGTGAGTCCGTGTTCGCGGCCGAGGTCGCCGAACAGCTCGACCAGCGCGATCTCGGCGCGGTAGAGCTCCCAGTTGCTCGTGAAGCTGCCGCCGTCCTTGTTGCTGTCGCTGTAGCCGAGCATGATGTCCTGCTCGGCGCCGGAGGCCTTCATCATGCCGACGATGCCGGGCAACTCGTAGAACGCGCGCATGATCGGCGCCGCGTTGCGCAGGTCGCCGATGGTCTCGAACAGCGGCACGACGATCAGGTCGGTCACCGCATGCTCGTGCAGTTCGCCGCGCATCAGACCGGTTTCCTTCATCAGCAGCAGCACCTCGAGCAGGTCGGAGACGTCCTCGGTGTGCGAGATGATGTAGTGGCGCAGCGCGTCGCGGCCGAAGCGCTGCAGCATGCGCCCGGCGGTCTCGAAGATGGCCAGCTCGCCCAGCGTGTGCTCGCTGTAGCGCGCCGCACGCACGCGCAGCGGCCGCGCGTCGTTCAGCAGGTCGAGCAGAAGGGTGCGCTTGGCCCCCTCCGCGAGCGCCGAGTAGTCGGCCTCGATCTTCGCGGCCTGCAGCAGCTCGGCGACCACGGCCTCGTGCTTGTCCGAACTCTGGCGCAGGTCGACCGTCGCGAGGTGGAAGCCGAACACCTGCACCGCACGCATCAGCGGCGCCAGGCGCGGGCCGATCAGCGCGGAGGCATGGTGCGAGCGCAGCGAGGCCTCGATCACCTTCAGGTCGGCGAGGAACTCGCCGGCGTGCAGGTAGGGATCCTGCGGCGCGACGGCATGGCGCAGCGCCTCGGTGCCGGTCAGGTCGTGCAGCGTCGCGGCCAGGCGCGCGTACATGCCGGTCAGCGCGCGCCGGTACGGCTCGTCGAGGCGGTGTTCGTTGTGGTCCGGCGAGCGCTCGGCCAGCGCCTGCATCTCCGGCGTGACGTGCGCCAGCAGCGCCGACATGGACAGTTCCGCGCCCAGCAGGTGCACCTCGGTCAGGAAGAAGCGCAGCGCGGTCTCGCTCTGGCGCCGCAATGCCATCTGCAGCGTCGCCTCGGTGACGAAGGGGTTGCCGTCGCGGTCACCGCCGATCCAGTTGCCCATGCGGAAGAAGGTCGCCACCTCGTGGCCGGGCAGCAGGTGCTCGACCTCGGCGTACAGGCGCGGGATCTGGCGCAGGAAGGTCGACTGGTAGTAGGACAGCGCGTTCTCGATCTCGTCGGCCACCGTCAGCTTGGCGGTGCGCAGCATGCGCGTCTGCCACAGCTGCGTGACACGGGCGCGCAGCAGCGCCTCGTTCTCGGCGCGCTCGCGCTCGGTCTGCAGCCGGTCGCGCCGCTCGACGAGCTCGGCGATCGCCCGCTCCGCGTCCAGGATGCTCTTGCGCTGCACCTCGGTCGGGTGCGCCGTCAGCACCGGGCTGATGTAGGCGTGCTGCAGCGTGCGCACGATGTCGGCGGCGCGCAGGTCGGCCTGCGCGAGTCGCTCGAAGGCCATCGCGAGCGAGCCCTCCTGCAGATGCCCCTGGCGCTCGTGCACTTCGCGGCGGCGCACATGGTGACGGTCCTCCGCGATGTTGGCCAGGTGCGAGAAGTAGCTGAACGCGCGGATCACGCTGACCGTCTGGTCGCCCGACAGGTTCTTCAGCAGCCGGTCCAGCGCGCGGCCGGCCTGTGCGTCGCTCTTCAGCCGGTAGGCGACCGACAGCTTGCGCACCCGCTCGACCAGCTCGAAGGCGTCCTTGCCTTCCTGTTCGCGGATCACGTCGCCGAGGATGCGGCCGAGCAGCCGGATGTCGTCGACCAGCGGGCGGTTCTTCTCGGCGGCATCGTTGGCGCCGCGGCGCGAGACGGTCGGCATGCTTCCCCCGGGAGCGATGTAACTCGGTTACGTCGACGGCATCCTAGCAGCGGCCCGAGCCCAAAACGGGTCGTCGGGGCCCGGCCGGGTTACCAATCGGTTTCCAAAGCGGTGCGAAGGCTCTGCAAGAGATGCGCCTGTTAGCATCCGCGCGATGCAGGAGCCCGTCGTCATCGCCACCCGCGAGAGCCGCCTCGCCCTCTGGCAGGCCGAGCATGTGCGCGACCTGCTCGCGCGCGCGTTCGGCTGGCACGTCGAACTGCTGGGCATGACCACCCGGGGCGACCAGATCCTCGACCGCACGCTGTCGAAGGTCGGCGGCAAGGGGCTGTTCGTCAAGGAACTCGAGACCGCGCTGGAGGAAGGCCGGGCCCATCTGGCCGTGCACTCGCTGAAGGACGTGCCGATGGACCTGCCCGCAGGCTTCGAGCTCGCCGCGGTGCTGGAGCGCGAGGATCCGCGCGATGCCTTCGTCTCGCCGCGCCACGCCGGGCTGGACGAACTGCCGCAGGGCGCCAAGGTGGGCACCTCCAGCTTGCGCCGGCTGGTGCAACTCGGTGCACTGCGCCCCGACCTGGTGGTGGAGCCGCTGCGGGGCAACCTCGACACCCGGCTGCGCAAGCTCGACGAGGGTCAGTACGACGCCATCGTGCTGGCCGCCGCCGGGCTGAAGCGGCTCGGCCTGGCCGGGCGCATCCGGGCCCTGTTCGAGCCCGAGCGCATGCTGCCGTGTGCGGGGCAGGGCGCGCTGGGCATCGAAGTGCGGGCGGATGCGGCCGAACTGCGCGCAGCGCTCGCGACCCTGACGCACCGTCCGACCTGGCTCGCCGTGCAGGCCGAACGGGCCGTCTCGCGGGCGCTGGGCGGCAGCTGCAGCATGCCGCTGGCGGTGCACGCCCGCTGGCAGGGGGAGCAACTGGCCCTGCAGGCACGGCTCGGCCACCCGCTCGATCCGCAGGCGCCGCTGCTCGCGGCCGGCGCGTCGGAGCGCGTGGCCGACGACACGCAGGCCCGCGCGCTGGGCGAGCGCGCGGCGGCGGCGCTGCGGGCGCAGCCGGCGTCGGCGGCCTACCTCGCATCCTGAGTGGCGCCATGCGCTGGCTGGTCACCCGCCCCGCCGCGCAGGCGGACGAGTGGGTCGAGGCGCTGCGGGCGCAGGGACTGGACGCGCAGGCCCTGCCGCTGATCGGCATCGCGCCGGCGCCGGACCCCGCGCCCGTCGCGGCGGCCTGGAAGACGCTCGATCAGGAGGCGCTGGTCGTGTTCGTCAGCCCGAATGCCGCCGAGCAGTTCTTCGCGCTGCGGCCGGGCGCGCTGCCGTGGCCGGGCGGCGTGCGCGCTGCCTCGCCCGGCCCCGGCACGACGCGCACGCTGCAGCGGCTGGGGGTGCCGGCCGGCGCGATCGTCGAACCGGCCGCCGACGCGGCGCAGTTCGATTCGGAGGCCCTCTGGGCGCAGTTGCGCAGGTTCGACTGGCGTGGCGCGTCGGTGCTGATCGTGCGCGGCGACGGCGGGCGCGACTGGCTGGCCGAGACGCTGCGTGCCGCCGGCGCGCGGGTCCGCCCGCTGTGTGCCTACCGGCGCGGCGCGCCGCAGCTCGACGACAGGCAGCGTGCGCTGCTCGAGGCCGCGCTGGTGGCGCCTGCCGCGCACGGCTGGCTGTTCAGCAGTTCCGAGGCGATCGATCAGTTCGTCGCGCTCGCACCGGACGCCGACCACGCGGCCGCGCGCGCGCTCGCCACCCATCCGCGCATCGCCGCCCGGGCGCGTGCGGCCGGCTTCGGGACGGTGCTCGAGTGCCGACCGTCACAGGCGGCCGTGGTGGCCTGCATACAATCGATCGAGCCTTGATGTTCCTGCTCCTGCCGTGACCGCCGAAACGCCCGCCCCCGAACCCCGTGACGAAGGCCGGCCGGTCAGCGCCCCGTTGCCGGCCACGACCGCGCCCGCGGTGCCTGCCGGCCCGGCACGCTGGTGGGCCGCCATGGTCCTGCTGCTGCTGGTGCTGTGCATCGTCGCGCTGGTGATGGCCTGGCGGGCCGAGCAGCGCGTGGCCAGCCTCGAGCAGGAACTGGTGCGGCGCCAGCAGGACAGCGCGACGCAGGCCACCGAGGCGCGCACGCTGGCGCGCCAGGCGCAGGAAGGCATGAGCGACGCGGCGGCCAAGGTGGCGCTGCTCGAGGCGCGGGTCGCGGAGGTCGCCATCCAGCGCACGCAGCTCGAGGACCTGATCCAGTCGCTCTCGCGCTCGCGCGACGAGAACCTGCTGGTGGACATCGACGCGGCGCTGCGCATGGCCCAGCAGCAGGGCGCGATCACCGGCAGTGCCGAGCCGCTGGTGCTGGTGCTGCGCCAGAGCGACGAGCGCCTCGCCCGCTACAACCAGCCGCGCCTGGAAGGCGTGCGCCGCGCGATCGCGCGTGACCTCGAGCGCGTGAAGGCGGTCGGCACCACCGACATCTCGTCGCTGACGATCCGCCTCGACGAGGCGATCCGCAGCGTCGACGAACTGCCCTTGCTGGCCCACGCCGACCTGCGCCGCGAGCCGGCGCGCCCCGCGGCGGCCGCGGCTGCGGCGGCCAGCGCCGCGGCGTCGGCACCGGCCAGCCCGGCGGCCCTGGGCCTGCCGACTGGCTGGATCGAGGGCTGGCGCAGCGTGTCGGCACGTGTCTGGGCCGAGGTGCGCTCGCTCGTGCGCGTGACCCGCATCGACCATCCGGACGCGATGCTGCTCGCCCCCGAGCAGTCGTTCTTCCTGCGCGAGAACCTGAAGCTGCGGCTGCTGAACGCGCGGCTCGCGCTGCTCAGCCGGCAGTTCGGCACCGTGCAGGCCGACGTCGCCGTTGCGCAGACGATGATCGACCGCTACTTCGACCGCGGCTCGCGCCGCACCACCGTGATGGCCGAACTGCTGCGCCAGGTGTCGCAGCAGGCGCGCCAGGTCTCGCTGCCGCGGCCGGACGACACGCTGGCGGCGCTGACCGCCGCCGCCGCAGGGCGCTGAACGCGGCAGGCCGATGCGCTCGATCGTCTGGTTCGTGCTGCTGTTCGTGGTCGCGGTCGTCGCCGCGACCACGCTGGGGAGCAACGACGGGCTGGTGAGCTTCTACTGGGCCGGGCAGCGTGTCGACCTCTCCCTCAACCTGTTCCTGCTGCTGCTGGCCGTGTCCTGCCTGGCGATGGTGGTGGTCTTCAACGGGTTGTACGCCCTGATCGGGCTGCCCCGACGCGCGCGCGAGTGGCGTGTGGCGCGGCGCGACCGCACGGCGCAGGCTGCGCTGCGCGAGGCGCTGGCCCAGTACTTCGGCGGGCGCTACAGCCGTGCGCAGAAGGCGGCGCAGCGGGCGTTGACGATCCAGGGCGACACGCCCGAACTCTCGCAGGACAACGAGTTCACCGTGCTCGGCCACCTGCTTGCCGCCGGCAGCTCGCACCGCTTGCAGGACAAGGCCGGCCGCGACAAGGCGCTCGAGCGGGCGCTCGACCTGTCGCGCCGCAGCGTCACGGCGCGGCCGGCGGAGGAGGGCGCGCGGCTGCTCGCCGCCGAATGGGCGCTGGACGACCGCGACGCCGGCCGGGCGCTGGAACTGCTCGCCGAACTGCCCACCGGTGTGGCGCGCCGCACGCACGCGCTGCGCTTGAAGCTGCAGGCTGCCCGGCTCGGCCGCCAGCCGCAGGACGCGCTGCGCACCGCCCGGCTGCTCGCCAAGCACCAGGGCTTCTCGAAGGGTGCGGCGCAGGGGCTGCTGCGCTCGCTGGCATTCGAGTCGCTGGACACCGCGCGTGACGCCGAGCAACTGCGCCAGGTCTGGCTGCAGCTGGACGGGCTGGACCGGCGCGACCCGTTCGTCGCGGCACGCGCCGCGACCCAGGCCGGCCGGCTCGGCGCCTTCGACGAGGCGCGCGGCTGGCTGCGCCCCTTCTGGGATCGGCTCGACGAGCTGGCCGCGGAGGAGCGCAGCGCCATCGCGCTCGCGCTCGCCGGCGTGCTGCAGGGCCTGGGCCCCGAGTGGCTGCCGCGGCTGGAGGCGGCGGCCCAGGCCTACCCGCGCGAGCCGGCCCTGAGCTACGCGGTCGGCATGGCGCTGGCGGAGCGCCAGCTGTGGGGCAAGGCGCGGCAGCTGCTCGAGGACGCGGCGCCCGACGAGGCATTGACCAATGCCGCCCGCCGGCGCGCCTGGCGCGCGCTGGCGCGCATCGCGCTCGAGCAGGGCGATGCCGAACGTGCCGCCCGCGCCTACGAGTCCGCAGCCGCCCTGGACTGAGGACGCCGCTCGGGAGCCTGCTATACTGTGCGGCTCGCGCGGCTGTAGCTCAGTTGGATAGAGTACTTGGCTACGAACCAAGGGGTCGTGGGTTCGAATCCTGCCAGCCGCGCCAGAATTTGCGTTCTAGATCAACGGGTTAGATGCTTCGGCGTCTAGCCCGTTTGTCTTTCTGCGCGAGTTTCTGCGCGACTTTTCGCTGCGGATCCTGGCTGCCACGTCGTTCAAGACCAGCACGTGCGGGCGCTTGCCTTTGAACTCCGCCGCCGGCACCACGAAGACGCTGCGGTTCAGCTCCGGCACCTTGCGCTCCCACGCCCACTGGAGCTTGCAGACGTTGTCGTCGCGTGCGCCGCAGTTGAGTGCGAAGAGCACCATGCGCTGCAGATGCGCTGGCAGGTGCGTCATCAACTTCGCCTGCTCCGACAAGTTGATCGGGTACGGCGGTCGTCTCTGCTGTCGCTCATCGAGCATCTCGATCAACGGCGCAGTGCTGAGCCAGGGCTTGCCGTTCGTTCGCCAGACACGAGCGGCCCGGGTCAGGACCGTGCGGGCCACTTCTAGCGTTCGGTTGACGGTCGATGGCTTCACGCCTTCGGCCAAGCGCTCCTCTTTGAAGGTCTCCAGGCTGTCGTTGCAGACGTGTCGATCTGGGAGAAGGCGTGCGATTGCGAGGTGCCGCAGTGCGAACGAACGCTGGGGTTTGCGGCGACCGAAGAGTCGCTGGAAGACGAAGCGACGCTCTTGACGCCGACCGCGGTCGCGGCGGAAGCGTCGGTCGCGCGACTGCACTGACACGCCGCACCACGCGGGCGCGATGAGTCTGCGCTCGCGAGTGCTTCGGCGGCAGCGGCATCCGCAGGCTGACGCTCCCCTTTTACTCTGCCAACAGGGCGATCTCCGCGGCACTCAGTGCGCCCGCATGGACGCGGAAGTCCTGGATGCGGCCGTTGAACGACGGATGTGCCCAGTTGCGCCCGAGGAAGGTCACCTGGTCGCCGACATGGCGCGGCGAGAGCAGGATGTCGTCGGACTTCCCCACTTCCGTGCCGTCGACATAGAGCCGCGCGGTGTTGCCCTGCAAGGTGACCGCCAGATGGACCCAGCGGCGAATCGGCATGGCCCAGGGGGCGTCGACGGCCTGCATGTCATTGTGCGTCGCGCCGAAGAGCCCGAAACGCAGCACCCCCGGGCCGGACTGGGGTGCGATGAACATGCAGGAGTACGCGTCAGTCGCGGCGAAGAACAGGGAGGTGTCCCAGTGCAGCGCATTGGCGTAGGCCCACAGAGACACGCTGAAGTCGTCCAGGTCGCTGAACACCCCCTGGGGCAATTGCAGGCTTGCCTTGTTGCCGTCGAACACCAGGGCCTTGTCCTTGAGGCGTCCCTCGCCCCAGGTGGCGCCGTCCAGCAGCGTGCCCTCCACGGAGGTCGAGGTGCCGGCGGCGGTGAACAGCGTGCCGAACGTGCCGGTGTTGTACGCGCCGTCCAGCGGCAGCAACAGGCGAGGCTCGCCGGGAACGGCGATGCGGACCACGTTGGAGCCGGCGGGGACACCAGGGCCCTGGGCGTCGACCTGGTAGAACCAGACCCCGCGGGCCGGCACATCGCTGTAGGTGAGCAGCTCGCTCGCCGACACCGTGCCCAGCGGGGCGTAGGGGCCGTCGGCCCGGTTGCTGCGCTTGACCACGTAGGACGTCGCGGCGGCGCTGCCCCACCAGGACAGCACGACGCGGTCAGCGCGCAGGTGGGCCGTGAGGCCCGACGCCGGCCGCGTCGGCCCGACGTACGTGCGGCGATGGACCAGCGTCGGCCACCAGACGTCGTCGCTGCTGCCGCCGTACTTCGGCTCGCACAGCTTCACCATGCGCGCGACGTTCGGCGCTGCCAGCCCCAGGCGGTTGACGTAGTGGTTGTAGATGGGCTCCCAGGCGTTGCGGCCGCTCCCGGGGCCGCCCCCGAAGGACTGGTTCACCTGGGTCCACAGGGCCGTGTGGGGCTGCGACGGATCGTGTTCGCGCGCATACGGCAGCGGGTAGGTCTTGCCGTTCTCGTCCAGCAGGTTGGAGCGCGCCACGTACTCGGCCGCCGCGAGGAAGCGGTTGTTGTACATCCCGTAGAGATCGTCGCCCTGGTTCCAGGCCATCTCCAGCACGTCGCCGCCCAGCGACATGCCGAGCGTCGAGTGGCCCTGATCACGGCCGCTCTCCTCCCACTGCCCGAAGTGGCCCGGGTGCATGAAGTACACGCCGTGCACGATGGAGCCGTTGCCGAAGGTCCTGAGCTTGCCGCGGTTGTTGCCGGCGTAGACGTCGCAGGCGAGCCGGTACAGGTCGGGCTTGTCGCAGAACACGCCGATGGCCATGGCGCCGGCCAGCGAGGCCATTTCCCAGTTGGCATGCGAGCCGATGCGCCCGTCGCTGAGGAACCACGACGAGACCGAGGCGAAGATGTTCAGGAGCATGTCCTGGAAGCGCTTCAGGTTCGCCGGTGCCCAGCCGGAGTAGGTGCGCATGATCTCGCCGATCTGCGCCAGCTGGTGGCCCTGTATGCCGGCCAGGATGATGAAGGTGTGGTCGTCATGGGAGGTCGATCCGGGAGGAAGCGTCCCGATCTCCTTCAAGGTGCTCGACCAGGCGTCGAGGGTCGCCACCGCATCGTCGGCATAGCGGTTGTCCTGGGGGTCGGACAGCTTCCAGCACAGTGCCAGCGACCAGGCGCGCCAGATGTCGCCGATCAACCTGTCCGAGCCGTGGTCGGCCCGGTAGGCCCCCTCCCGCGGGGAGGGCTTGATGCCCAAGCGGGCGGTGCTGTCAGCTTGCAGCTTTTTCCACCAGCCCGTCCATGGCTCCTCGCCCGCCTTGATGTGCGCGCGGATGCGCGTGGCGTCGTCCTCGGTGAGCAGCAGGCCGGGATGGCGGAACACGCCGCTCACCGAGGCGGGCTCGACCTGCCCCTCCTTCTGCCCTGACGCCGAACCATCGGATGGGTCGGCGCGCATGCCGCATCCGGGCAGTGCCGGGAAGAGCGGCAACAGGCCCAGGCCGAGCGAGAACGCACGCCGTGCCGGATCCGGCAACCGATCGATGTCCGCTCCCTCCGTCAATCTCTTCGACACGTTCACTTCCCTTTTTTTCGATGCCTCAGTTGGGAAACGGAGCCGGGCTCGACAGGTAAGCCCGGAACAGGCGCGCGAACTGCCCGCCGTCCGTGTTGATGCTGGCCGACGTGGCGCCACCGCCGCTGAACACGATCGCGAACACACCTTTGGCGGTGTACTCGGTCGCGTGCGTCAGCATGTACTGGACATGGTTGTCGCGGAAGTGCCCGGGCGTGCCGCCAGGGGTGGCCGAGGGCACGCCCATCGGCGTCTGCCAGTACAGGACCGGCAGGTTGCCGAGCGTGCGTCGCACGGCGCTCCACGCGTCGAGGTCCTGATGGAAATTGGGTGTCGCCACGTTGGTTTCGTCCCAGTAGAACGGCCCGTTGCCGCGTCCCGCGCACTCGGCCGGGGTAGGGACCGCTTCGAAGCAACCGGCATCGCGATCGCTCGTCTGCGCCACCATGAAGTCGGCCTTGTCCGCTCCCACCTTCAGCATGAAGTTGCCGACGGTGGTGGCATCGCGTCCCCAGAAGGACGGCGGGAACCCAAGCTTGGCGTTGGGCGCATAGGTGCGCCCGAGCGTCAGCAGGCATCCCGCCAGGCCGGCGACGTTGTCGGGCTGGTCCGCGCACTCGGTCACGGTGCTCACCCGTGCCGGCTGCTTCGTCGGGTCGCCGCCCGGCGCGCCCGCCAGGACGAAGCCCCAGAAGTCCGGCTCCAGGTTGACCAGCGTGGGCAGGCCCGTCGCGCCGATCTTCTGGTACATCAGCTTGACCTGCGCCCAGTAGCTGGTCATGAAGCTCGCGTCGTTGATGGCGGTGAGGTTGCCTTCGCCCTGGGTGGCCATCTGGTAGAGCGTGAACATGGGCACCGCGCCGACGGCCTTGACGTTGGCGGAGACGTAGGTGACGTAGGCCCCGTCGGGGCTGTTCCAGTACGGCCACGAGCCGCTGCCCGCGCCCACCAGGTACGTGTCGATGATGTCCGGCTGGATCTGCTGGCTCGTCATGTCCGCGATCGGGTTGCCGGCGCCCAGGCCCCCCAGAAGTCGGCCGGGCATGCCGAGGTCCGCGTTGATCGACGCTGCCGGCGCGGGCGCAGATGCTGGAGGAGACGCTGGTCCCGATGCGGGTCCGGATGCGGGTGATGGCGCCGACGTCGGGTCGGTCGACGACGACCCGCCTCCGCTGCACGCGGCGACGCCTGCGATCAGGAAGCCGATGGCGATCAGCCGGGCATGGGACGAGGTGTTCGGTACTGAAGGCATGCTTCTTCGCATCGATGAAGTTGTTTGACGATCCTGCAGTTCGACCGGCGACGAGTGTTCCGCGCCCGCTCGGCGATGCGCTGACCGGGCACGGGCGATGATCCAGGCGAGAGACATGAGGCGGCAGTCTCGCGAGGCGGCCACAGGTCATCTTGATCAACTTGTGACGACCGCCGCCCGTTGCACACATTTGCACGCTTATTGCGTGCGGACTCGCGTGCGCAACAATCGACTGCCACCTCACTTGAACGCCATCTGCCCCCGCACGAGACCCCGATGTCCGCGCCGTGCCTGACTGCCGCGCAACGTCAGGGCGCACGACCTCGAACGACATGACGGAGCGCGCCATCACACTGCCGAGCGCGTCGCTCGACCTGCTCGGAAAACGCGTGCTCCGTAACGGGGAGCCGGTGAAGGTCGAGCCACGCGCGTGGCGCGTGCTGGAGCAACTCGCCCGCTTCCGCCATCGCGTGGTCACGAAGGAGGAGCTGCTCGTGGCGTTGCGTCCGGAGGGCGAAGTGTCCGAGGCCGCGCTGCGACAGGCCGTGCGTGCGGCACGACGCGCCATCGGTGACGAGGGGCCCGAGCCGATCATTCGCTCGATCGCGCGCGTCGGCTACATCCTCGACGTCCCGGTGGCCCCGGCGCCGGAGCGGCCCGCTGCGGGATGGCTGCCCGAGGGCAGCCCCTCGGTGATCATCGGCCCGCTGCGCAACGAGACCGGAGCATCGGGCCTTCGATGGGCGGCGCACGGCCTGGTGGCATGCATCGCACATGGCCTGTCGATCGACGGACGCCTGCAGGTTCAGGACGCACAGTCACTGGACGCTTCCTGGCCCGACGAGCAGCAGCGGCTGCTCCAGATGCTGAGGGCGGCCGGCGCACGCTATGCCGCCGTCGGTTCGTTGCGGATGGGGGGCCGCGAACTCGCGCTCGAACTGCGGGTCCATGACCACGACCAGGAAACCGTCATCCAGGTCAGGGCCGCTGCGCCTGCAGGGCTCGTCGTCCCCGCCGTCGAAGCCTTGCGGCAGCGACTGCTCGGTGTCCGCGCGCGCCGGGCGAAGGCGGACGAACTGCGCCGCTGTTCGCCGCTGTCGATCGAGTTGTTCGCGCGCGCCAAGCACTGCGCCGCCCTGCACAGCCACCCTGCGGCGTTGCGGGCGCTCGAGTTGCTGCAGCGGCTCGAGCCAGGCTTTCCTCGCCTCGACCTGGAACTGCTGCGCGCTCGGGCCACCTGCGGCAGCGACGACGGGCCGGCCAGCGCGCAACGCCTGCTGGAAGCCGCGAGACGCAACGGCGACAAGGCCCTCGAAGCACAGGTGCGCCAATGCCTCGGGACGCTGCACCACGTGAAAGGGCAGTTGCGCGAGGCCGCGCAGAGCCTGCAGCAGGCCCTCGTGCTGGGTCGCCATTGCATGCCGCCGCACTGGCAGGGGCACACCTTGACGCTGCTGGCATCCGTCGAGTGCCGCCTCGGCGAGCTGCATTCGGTACAGACGCGCCTGGACGAGGCGCAGACGACCTTCACGCGCATCGGAAGCCATTGGGGCCTGCTGAACGTGCTGTGGCTGCGCGCCATCATGAGCTCGCTGTCCGGCCATGCCGAGCAGTCCATCCGGTGGAACAGAAAGCTCGCGAGCGTTGCACGCAGGCTCAATGCCAACACCGCGCTCGCAAGCGTGTGTCTCAATCTGGCCGGCGAGCTGGTCTACGCGGACCGGTTGGAGGAGGCACGCGCCTGTGCGGAGGAGGCGACCGCCACCGCGCTGGCGATCGAGGCCGAGCCGAGCCTGTTCAGCACCGTGCTCAACATCCACTGCCTGGTCCATCGCCAGCAAGGCCGCCCGGATGCGGCGGCGGAGCTGCTGTCGCTGCTGCCGCAGCCGGCCGAGGTGCAGGACGAGGGCTACCTCTGGCAGGCCCACGGGCACGCGGCCATGGCGGCCGGCCGTGTCGACGAGGCGGCCGACAACTTCCTGCGAGCGGCGGCCGAATGCCGCGGCCGCGCCAACCGCATGGCCGAAGCGCCTCTGCTGCCCTGGCTCGTGGAGGCCCTGGTGCTCAGCGGGCGCCTGCAGCTCGCGCAGGCGGAACTCGACCGCGCCGGCACGCAGGCCCATCTGCAGGACGAGAGCACCACCGCGAACCTGCTGTACCCGCGCGCGCTGCTCGCCCGACGGCATCGGCAGGAACCGGAGGCGCAGGCGCTGCTCGCGCGCCTCGCGACGGCGCCAGCCGCACTGCCGCTCTACCGTCGGCTGGGGCGGGACCTGTCTGCGATGCCGGTCGACCCGCAGGGCCTGCCGCCGGTGCCGATCGCGCCGCCGGACGGCACGATGCGGCGGCAATACCGGTTCGCCGGTTGCGTGGTCGACGTGGAGCGCCGGGAGCTGTGGGTCGACGGCCGGCGGCACACCATCGCACCCAGGCCCTTCGACGTGCTCGTGCACCTGGTCCGAAATCGCCATCGCGTGGTGGCGCGCGACGAACTGCTCGACACCGTGTGGAAGGAAGCGGCCGGCTCGCCGGAAGTGATCGCGCAGGCGATCGCGAAGATCCGCCAGGCCATGCGGCGAAGCAAGACGCACGCGGTGCGAATACAGACCGTCTATGGCAAGGGGTTCCGGCTGCTGGCCGATACGCCCGTGGAGTCGGTCGACGACACCACGGCGCTGCTGTCGGACCTGCACCCGCCGCAGCGGCGCCTGGCGGTCGTGCCGCTGCCGGATCGAAAGCTCGCCGGCGGGGCAGACGATCATGACTTCCGGTACCCCGTGGGGGTCCTGGGCCATACGCTGGCCTTGCATTCGCAGCTGAACCTCATGTCCGAGGCCGAGGTACTTGAGGCTCTCGGCGGCAGTGCCGCCGTGACGCCGGAGGCGATCGCGGCTGCGATGGTCGCTCGAAACCCCGGTGTGCTGGTTCTGTTCGCCCGGATGGCGCGTCGCGGCGAGGCCCTTTCGCTGGACTACCTGCTCGTGTCGCCTGCAGCTCGCATCGAGGGCAGCTTGCTCGACCGATCACCTGCGGCACTCGGGCGTCGACTGGCCGCCAAGCTGCTGCGGCATCTGCACCCTGACAGCGTACCGGTGAGCACCTCTGCCCAGGGCGGGGACGCCTGGGTGACCCAGATGCTCGACCTTGCGTCGCGCGCTGCCGAGGAACACCGCTGCGACGAAGCGCGGCGCGTCCTCGACGTGGTCCTCGACCAGGACCCCGACCATGCGCTCGCGGCGGAACTGAAGGCGCGCATCGACGTCGGCGGCGGGTCGGATCACGGCGTCGTCACCGGCGCGCCGTAGACGACGCCGCGCCCGACGGTGCTCATGTAGACCACCCCTTCGGTGTTCATGTCGCCGTTGACGAACTGCCCGTTGCCCGGCCCGCCGAACTGGTGCGCGTCGTCGTTGATGCGGATCCAGCTCGCGCCCGCGTCGGTCGAGCGGTAGATGCCGCGCTTGCCGCCGTCGACCGAGCCCCAGATGAACACGGTGGGATAACTCGCACCGCTCATCGTCTTGCCGAAGCCGACCGCGGCGCAATACGTCACATTGGCCACCTTGCTGAACGACGCGCCGGAGTTCGTCGAGCGCGCCAGCCCGCCGCCCTTCAACCCGACCCACACGTCGCCCTCGCGGCCGGGTGCCGCGCGGATCAGGGGCGCACCCCAGTTGTCCAGTGCGCCGGCCGCGGCGAAGCTGGCCCCGCCGTTGGTGCTCACCAGCATCCTGCCGGCGCCCGGGTCGTAGGCGTAGAACTTGGCCGCGTTGACCGGGTCGGCCTCGGGGCGCGCGCCGTTGCTGCCCAAGCCCGTCACCGTCGTCCAGGTCGGCGTGGCGTTCGTGAAGTCGGTGGAGCGGTAGGTGACGTTGGACCCGTCGGTGTGCAGCAACGTGCCCCCGTCGGCCGACAGCGCGAGCAGGTTGGTCGTCGCCTGCGCCGGCACCTGCGTCCAGGTGAGGCCGGTGTCGGCCGAGCGGTAGATCTTGTTGGCGCCCGCGCGCGCGACCACCGAGGTCTTCGCCGGCGCCACCGCCAGGCCGGGTGTCGAGGTCAGCCGGGGCGTGTGGACGGGCGCGTAGGCGTCGATGTCGGTGTGACGGAATCCGCCGTAGTCGCCGATGGTCGTCAGCAGCGGCCCGCCGGGCACGCTCACCAGCCCGAGCGGCACCGTCTCCTCGAGGCCGCGCACGGCGAAGGACCAGGTGGCCGGCGTCGCATCGATGTTCTTCGTGCGGTAGACGCCGTTGCCGGAGGTCACCCACGCCGACTTGGTGTCGAACGGGTCGAACTCGATGCTGCTCGCCCAGTGGATCGAGTTCTCGCCGATCCAGGAGACGCCGTCGGTGTCGAGGGTGAAGCCGCGCTGCACCACGTCGACCCAGCTGCTGCCGCCATTGGTGCTGAGGAAGAAGTGGTCGCCCCAGTTGTTGCCCTGCGCCGCCCAGGTGTTGATGGTGCAGACGAGCACACGCTGGGGGTTGTTGGGATCGACCGTCACGCCGGAGAAGCAGGCCTTGAAGCCTGGCGTCACGTTCGTCCAGCTGCCCGCGGCGACGTTGTACTTCCACACCGCGCCATCGTCCATCGGCTCGCGTGGGTTCAGGTTGTCGGAGCCGGGGTGCGGGCCGCCGCCGTTCGCGTAGGTGATGAAGAGGTTGCCGTCGCTGGCGAGCACGGCGCGCTGCGGCATGAAGTTGGCCGGCGCGTTGGCCACCGGCGTGAACGTCGCGCCGCCGTCGTCGCTGCGGTACAGGTTCGCGCCGACCGAGCCGAAGCGCGAGACGCCGATGAAGATGCGCTGCGCCGCGCCGTTCGCGACGCTCGTCGGGTCGAGCAGCACGAAGCTGACGCCGTTCTCGTTCGGCGTGGTGGTCACCGGCAGCGAGGCGAGGCGCGTGAAGCTCGCGCCGGCATCGGTGCTCCTGAACAGCCCGTTGTTGCGCGAGCCGGCATACAGCACGTTGCTGTTGGCCGGGTCCACCTGCAGCTTCTCGCCGTTGCTGCGGCCCATGCCGTTGCCGTTGACGCGGAACTGCGCGCTGACGTCGGTGATGCGCGAGAAGGTCGCGCCGTAGTCGGTGGAGCGCATCACGACGGTCTTGCCGTTGCTGAAGTACGGCGTGCCGGCCAGCACGTAAAGCACCGCCGAGTCCTTCGGGTCGAGCGCGAGCGACTCGGTGCCCATCAGGCCGACGTCGTCTTCGGACACGAAGTCGAGCAGCGGCACCCAGCGACCGGTGGCATTGTTCCAGCGGTACGCGCCGCCGACGTCGGTGCGGGCGTAGAACAGGTTCTGCTGCGTGCGGCTCGCGATCACCCCTGTGACGTAACCGCCACCGCCGATCGCGACGTTGCTCCAGCGATAGCCGTTGGGCGAAGGCGGGGGAGGCGGGGGAGGAGGAGGAGGAGGCGGCGGCGGAGGAGGAGGAGGAGGAGGAGGAGGAGGAGGAGGGGGAGGGGGAGGGGGAGGGGGAGAGGGAGAGGGAGGGGGGGAAGAAAGTGAACAGGAG
>JAHBZL010000056.1 GCA_019635485.1 Piscinibacter sp.
GCCGGGATGGCGCTTGGCCCGCGAGGCGGACGATAGACCAGAGCGCCTCGCGGGCCAAGTGCCAGGCCGGTGGAGGTCCCTCTCCAGCGAAGGGTTAGGCTTCACTCGCCGCACTGTACAATGTGTACGGACTGCGCTGGAGATACACATGAGGACGAACATTGTGATTGATGACAAGCTCATGGCCGACGCATTGAAGGCCACGGGAGCCAAGACCAAAAAGGAAGCCGTGGAACTCGGGCTTCGAACCCTCTTGCAGATGAGCCGCCAGGCCGAGGTGCGCCGGCTTCGGGGTAAGGTTCAGTGGCAAGGGGACTTGGACGCCATGAGGCGAGACAAGTGATCCTGGTTGACACGAGTGTCTGGGTTGACTACCTGCGAGGCACGCCGACTCCGCAGGCGGACAAGCTCGATGCGTTGTTGGGCACCGTGCCGCTGGCCGTGGGTGACTTGATCTTGACCGAGGTGCTGCAAGGCTGCGGAACGGACAAGGAGTTCAACGAGGTTCGCCGGATGCTGCTGAACCTGACCGTGGTGCCGCTTGGCGGCCAAGACGTGGCCATTGAGGCTGCGCGCAACTACCGCCGACTGCGCGCTCTGGGGCTGACGGTTCGCAAGACCATTGACACTGTGATCGCGACGCGCTGCATCGTGGACAAGCTGGAAATCTTGCACTCGGACCGGGACTTCGACCCGTTTGAGCAGCACCTCGGGCTCCGCTGTGTGCCCTGTGAAGCCTAACGTTTGAGCTGAGAGGGCCGACGCCGGGTAGGCGCTTGGCCCGCGAGGAGCATGATGACAGCGAGCGCCTCGCGGGCCAAGTGCCTAGCCGGTGGAGGTCCGCTCGAGCGAAGGGTTAGGCGTCGCTCGCCATCTACCTGCCGATGCCGAAGAACTGTGCAGTGACTCGAAGGAGCTGAAGTACTCCGATGACTGTGGCCACGCGAGCCAAGATAGCCCACACCATACTGCCCGGGTACTTCTTTGCAGCGTTCCAGATGGCAATGGTGATGAACGCTTGGTACGCCCAGAGCAAGAGGAGAGACAGCAGGGCGACGAGCGCCGACTGCGTGATGGCAATCACTCCGCCAAGTACCAGGCCAAGAACAAGGCCCGCCAAGGTGCCGTACAACCAGTACGTCTTTGGCAGCCCGTAGTTGCCCTCGAATAGGTTGGCAATTCGTCCGAGTGTGGGATCGGCGGCTTCGCCGGAGCCGGGTCCTGGCGCCTCGGGTTTGACCAACGCGCCGCAGGAAGCGCAGTCGGAGGCGCCAAGCGACAGCGCCGCGCCGCATGAGCTGCAGTTGTTCATTCATCTCCCTCCCATGGAGACCTGCGCGGGTCTTGTGTGACGCCTAACGTGATTTAGCCAGCAGCCATTGGTGACCAGGAATGGCAACCTGTTGCCGCATGAGCGAACTCATTCCTACCTTTGCCTCACCGGCTTGGCGATCCGACCGGCCAGTCCGAGCGCGTGCGCGTCATTCTGGCGCATGCGCCACAGGCGAGTCTCGGGGTTGAACCAGGCGCCCTTGGCCTTGGCCTGCGCACGCAGTTTTCCTTCGGATGCGTAGATCTTCACGGCAACGGGTGGGTTGGCCCTGGACTGAACGGCGGCTCGATCGACGAGCAGTTCGACCGTGGTCAGTCGCTCCGACCCGTCCGGGCTGAGCCGGTAGCGGACGCAGATCAGTGCATCGCCGAACTTTCGCGAGAGTTTGATGGCTCCGCGTGTGTCGGTCTGCATGGTCTTGCTGACCGCCCAGTTGTGGAACTCGGCAGTCCGTGGGCGCTTCAGCTTCCGGTTCTGCGGCATGGCTGCAGGCTGCCTGCGCGCGCGACATGTCGCGACCGACCCCGGTGGGGCTGCCCCGCTCGCGCGCGCCACTGGCAGTGATGGCAAAAAGACTGTATAAATATACAGCTTCCGTGCCTGCCCGAGGTTCGATCGCGATGGACCCTGAACACCTTCGCGCCGGGGAACCCCGGCCGCCCCGCCTGCTCGACCTGCTGCGCATGCAGATACGCTACATGCACTACAGCCTGCGCACGGAGCAGGCCTATGTGCACTGGGTGCGGGCCTTCATCCGCTTCCATGGCCTGCGCCATCCGGCCGAGTTGTCCGGGGCCGAGGTCGAGGCCTTCCTCACCTGGCTCGCGGCGGAGCGGCAGGTGGCCCCGGCGACGCACAAGCAGGCGCTCTCCGCGCTGCTGTTCCTCTACCAGAAGGTGCTGCACCAGCGTGTGCCGTGGATGGACGAGATCGGCCGCCCGCAGCGCCAGGCGCGCCTGCCGGTGGTGCTGTCGCACGACGAGGTGTCGCGCCTGCTGGCGGCCATGGCGCCGCATCCCGTGCTGCAGCTGTTCGCCCAGCTGCTCTACGGCACCGGCATGCGCATGATCGAGGGCCTGCGCCTGCGTGTGAAGGACATCGACTTCGACCGCCGCGCGATCGTGATCCGCGAGGGCAAGGGCGGCAAGGACCGGGTCGTGATGTTGCCTGCCGCGCTCGAGGCCCCGCTGCGCGCGCAGCTCGCCGAGGCGCATCGCCTGTGGGCCGCCGACCGCGCCGCGGGGGTGCCCGGCGTGCAGGTGCCCTTCGCGCTCGAGCGCAAGTACCCGCGCGCGGGCCAGTCCTGGGCCTGGTTCTGGGTCTTCCCGCAGGCCACGCTGTCGGTCGACCCGCGCAGCCGCCCGCTGGCCGGGCAGGAGCATGCGCCGCCGCCGGTGACGCGCCGCCATCACCTGTACGACCAGACCTTCCAGCGCGCCTTCAAGCGCGCCGTGCAGCAGGCCCGCATCCACCAGCTCGCCTCGCCGCACACGCTACGCCATTCGTTCGCGACGCACCTGCTGCAGTCGGGCTACGACATCCGCACCGTGCAGGAGCTGCTCGGCCATGCCGACGTCAGCACGACGATGATCTACACCCATGTGCTGAAGCTCGGCGGCGGCGCGGTGCGCAGCCCGCTGGACCAGCTGGCGCCGATGGCCATGCCGGGTCCCGGCCAGGGCGCGGGGCCCGGCGGAGGCACGGCGCGCGGCGAGAGGGCGGCCCCACCGTCCTCGGGGCGCCCGGTGCCGCCGGACGGCACGCCCCCCGCCCACCCCTGGCCGCCCCGCGCCGGCCGCTTCGCACGCGAACCCGATCCGCCGTGTTACCACCGCCTGTCTCCCCCCGCCGACCCGAGGGCCGACCTCGTGGCCTGCCGGGCTACGCCGAGCTCCACTGCCGCAGCAACTTCAGCTTCCTGACCGGGGCCTCGCACCCCGGCGAGCTGGTGCTGCGCGCGGCGCAGCTGGGCTACACGGCGCTGGCGATCACCGACGAGTGTTCGCTGGCCGGTGTCGTGCGCGCGCACCTGGCGCTGCAGGACGAGCAGGAACAGCGCCGCCGGCTGCAGCAGCCGCCGCTTGCGCTGCAGCTGATCATCGGCGCGGAGATGCGGCTGACGCAGCCGCCCGCCGCCGTGCCGCCCGTGGCGCCCGCCGAACCCGTCCCACCCGTCGCGCACGCCCGCCTCGTGCTGCTCGCGCAGTCGCGGCGCGGCTACGGCAACCTGTCGCACTGGATCACGGTGGCGCGGCGGCGCACGCCGAAGGGAAGCTATCTCGCGCATCCGCAGGACCTGGAGGGCCGTGTGCCGGACGCGCCGTTCCTGGCCGGCCTGCCCGGCTGCCTGGCGCTGCTGGTGCCCGACGCCGGGCAGTCCTTCGAGACGGTGTTCGAACACGCGAGCTGGTTGAAGGCCTGGTTCGGTGCCGAGCGGGCGGCGATCGCGCTCGAGCTGCTGCTGCGCCCCGGCGACGATGCGCTGCGCGCCACCGTGCGCCGCGTCGCCGCGCTGACCGGCCTGCGCATCGTCGCCGCCGGCGACGTTCTGATGCACGTGCGCTCGCGCAAGGCGCTGCAGGACACGCTGACGGCCACACGGCTGCGGCAGACGGTCGCCGCCTGCGGTGCCGCGCTGGCGCCCAACGCCGAGCAGCACCTGCGTTCGCGGCCGCGGCTGGCGCGCCTGGTCGAGCCCGAGTGGCTGCAGCACACGCTGGCGCTGGCGGCGAGCTGCACCTTCTCGCTCGCCGAGCTGCGCTACGAGTACCCGCGCGAGCTGGTGCCCGAGGGCCACACGCCGATCAGCTGGCTGCGCCAGCTGACCTACGCCCGCGTGCCGGTGCGCTTCCCCGGCGGGCTGCCGCCCGAGCAGGAACGGCAGATCGAGAAGGAGCTGGCGCTGATCCACCAGCTCGGCTACGAGGCCTACTTCCTGACCGTCGAGGACATCGTGCGCTGGGCGCGCGAGGAGCGCGGCATCCTGTGCCAGGGCCGCGGCAGCGCGGCCAACTCGCTGGTGTGCTACTGCCTCGGCGTCACCGAGGTCGATCCGCGCCAGGCCTCGCTGCTGTTCGAGCGCTTCATCAGCGCCGAGCGGCGCGAACCGCCGGACATCGACGTCGACTTCGAGCACCAGCGCCGCGAGGAGGTGATCCAGTACATCTACCGCAAGTACGGCCGCCACCGCGCTGCGCTGACCGCGGTGGTGATCAGCTACCGGCCGCGCAGCGCGCTGCGCGACGTCGGCCGCGCGCTGGGCATCGACGAGCAGCGCATCGCCGCCGTCGCCAAGGGCCACCACTGGTTCGACGAGCGCGGCGTCAGTGCCGAGCGGCTGCGCGAGAACGGCTTCGACCCCGAGGCGCCGCTGGTGCAGCAGTGGGTCGAGCTGACGCGCGCGCTGATCGGCTTCCCGCGCCACCTGTCGCAGCATCCGGGCGGCTTCGTGATCGCGCGCGACCAGATCGAGCAACTCGTGCCGGTCGAGAACGCGGCGATGGAGAACCGCGTCGTCGTGCAGTGGGACAAGGACGATCTCGACGCGCTCGGCCTGATCAAGGTCGACATCCTCGCGCTCGGGATGCTCAGTGCCTTGCGCCGGGCGCTGGACATGATCGGGTGGAAGTTGCAGGGCGCACCGAACCCGGCGCCGGGCCGTCCCAAGCCGGGTTCGCTCCCCTCGGGGGACGACGCCGCAGGCGTCCAGGGGCAGACATTCCGCATGCAGGACATCCCGCGCGAGGATCCGCTCACCTACGACATGATCTGCGCGGCCGACACGGTCGGCGTGTTCCAGATCGAGAGCCGCGCGCAGATGAGCATGCTGCCGCGGCTGCGGCCGCGCTGCTACTACGACCTGGTGGTCGAGGTCGCGATCGTGCGGCCGGGGCCGATCCAGGGCGGGATGGTGCACCCGTACCTGAAGAACCGGCTCAAGCCCGACGACGAGATCGACTACCCACCGGCGCTGCGCCCGGCGCTCGCGCGGACCAAGGGCGTGCCGATCTTCCAGGAGCAGGTGATGCAGATCGCCATCCTCGCGGCCGACTTCACGCCGGGCGAGGCCGACGCGCTGCGCCGCGCGATGGCGGCCTGGAAGCGCAAGGGCGGGCTCGGGCCGTTCCACGAGCGGCTCGTCGGCCGCATGGTCGAGAAGGGCTACGAGCGCGGCTACGCCGAGAGCATCTTCCGGCAGATCGAGGGCTTCGGCGAATACGGCTTCCCGGAGAGCCACGCCGCCGGCTTCGCGCAACTGGTCTATGCCAGCTGCTGGATCAAGCGGCACCACCCGGACGCCTTCCTCGCCGCGCTGCTGAACAGCCAGCCGCTGGGCTTCTACGCGCCGGCCCAGCTGGTGCGCGACGCCCGTGCGCACGGCGTCGAGGTGCGGCCGGTGGACGTGGCGGTCAGCGAGTGGGACTCGGTGCTGGAGGGCCTGTCTGCTGCAGCGCAGGCGGCGGGGGGCGCCACGGACCCCGGCGCCGGGCCGCCCCAAGCCGGGGTCCTGCCCCCCGCGGAGGGGCGGCCGCCGCAGGCGGCGGGGGGCACCATCCATCCCGTGCGCCTCGGCCTGAACCGCATCGACGGCCTGGCCGAGGAGGCCGGCCTGCGCATCGTGCAGGCGCGGGCCGAGGCCGCCTTCGAGAGCGTCGAGGACCTGGCGCGCCGCGCCGCGCTGAACGCACGCGACCTGCAGGCGCTGGCGCGCGCCGGAGCGCTGCACAGCCTGGCCGGCCACCGCCACCAGGCGGCCTGGGCGGTGGCCGGCATCGACACGCGGCCGACGGCGCTGCTGCGCGAAACCCGCGTGCACGAGGACGCGGCCGCGCCGCTGGCGGCACCGCGCGAGGTCGACGACATGCTGGCCGACTACCGCTCGCTCGGCCTGACGCTCGGCCGCCACCCGCTCGCATTGCTGCGCGACGAACTGGCGGTGTTCAAGGTGCAGCCGGCCGCGGTGCTGCAAAGTTACCCGCACGGGCGGCTGGCGCGGGCCAGCGGCCTGGTCACGCACCGCCAGCGGCCGGAGACGGCCAAGGGCACGATCTTCGTCACGCTGGAGGACGAGACCGGCGCGGTCAACATCATCGTCTGGCCGACCGTCGCGCGTGCGCAGCACCGCCCGCTGGTCGGCGCGCGCCTGCTGACGGTGTACGGCCAGTGGCAGCGCGAGGGCGAGGTGATGCACCTGGTCGCGCGCAAGCTGGTCGACCACACGCCGCTGCTGCAGGGGCTGGTGGCGCGCAGCCGGGACTTCCGCTGAGAGTGTGACGGCACGGTCCCCGCGCGCGGCCCCGCCGGCCACGGCGCGCAACCGATGGCAAGATGCGCGCCCATGCTGTTCCTGCTCTCGCCCGCCAAGACGCTCGACTACGACACCCCGGTCCCCGACGCCGTGCTCGCCGAGGCGACGCGGCCGCAGTACGTCGGGCAGGCCCACGAGCTGATCGAGGTGCTGCGGCCGAAGAGCCCGGCGCAGGTCGCCGCGCTGATGGAACTGTCGGACGCGCTCGCGACGCTGAACGTGGCGCGCTACGCGGCCTGGTCGGGCCGCCACACGGCGAGGAACAGCAAACCCGCGGCGCTCGCCTTCGACGGCGACGTCTACGACGGCCTGCAGGCGCGCACGCTGTCGCTCGAGGACCTGCGCTGGGCGCAGCAGCACGTGGTGATCCTGTCCGGCCTGTACGGCGTGCTGCGCCCGCTGGACCGCCTGCAGCCCTACCGGCTCGAGATGGGCACCGCGCTGCGCACGCCGCGCGGGCGCGACCTCTATGCCTGGTGGGGCGACATCATCGCGGCGCACCTGAACCGCCTGCAGCGCGGCGAGCGCGCGCCGGTGATCGTCAACCTCGCGTCGCAGGAGTACAGCCGCGCCGCGCTGCGTCCGGCGCTGAAGGCGCGTGTCGTCGAGTGCGTGTTCGAGGACTGGAAGGACGGCGCCTACAAGGTGATCTCGTTCTTCGCCAAGCGCGCGCGCGGCGCGATGGCGCGCCACGCGATCCTGCACCGGCTCGACACGCCGGCGGGCCTGACGGGCTTCGCCGCCGACGGCTACGCCTTCGCCGCCGGCGCCTCCGGCCCGGACCGGCTGGTGTTCCGGCGGCGCGTGGCATGACGCTGCCGCCCGCCGCGGCCGCGGTCCGGCCGCGGCGCATCCTGCCGGTCATCGCGCTGTCGCAGTTCGCCGGCACCTCGCTCTGGTTCGCGATCAACGCGGTGATGACCGACCTGCAGCGCCATGCCGCGCTGCCTTCCGGCGCCGTCGGCTGGCTGACCTCGGCGGTGCAGCTGGGCTTCATCGCCGGCACCTTCCTGTTCGCCGTGCTGGCGATCGCGGACCGCTTCTCGCCGCGCCTGGTGTTCCTCGCCAGCTCGCTGGCCGGCGCGGCGATCGCGGCCGCCACCGCGCTGCTGCCGCCGCGCCTGGACGGGCTGCTCGTGCTGCGCTTCGCGACCGGCATCGCGCTGGCCGGCATCTATCCGGTCGGCATGAAGATCGCGGCCGGCTGGTACGACCGCGGCCTCGGCTGGGCGCTCGGCGTGCTGGTGGGCGCACTCGCGCTCGGCACCGCGCTGCCGTTCGCGCTGCGCGCGCTGGGCACGCAGTGGGACTGGCAGGCCGTGATGCTCGCCGTCGCGGCGGTGGCCGCGGCGGGCGGCGTGGCGATGGCGCTGGGGGTGCCCGACGGGCCCCATCTCGCGCCGGCCGCGCGCATCACGCCGCGTGCGCTGGCGGTGATCTGGCGTGACCCGCAGGTGCGCGCCTCGGCGTTCGGCTACTTCGGCCACATGGGCGAGCTGTATGCCTTCTTCGTGCTGCTGCCGATGATCGTCGCGCAGCGCTGGTCCGGCGCGTCGCTCTCGTGGTGGGTGTTCGGCGCGATCGCGATCGGCTTCGTGTCCTGCGTCGGCGGCGGCCTGCTCGCGACGCGCCTGGGCGGCGCCCGCGTGGCCGGCCTGATGCTCGCCGGCAGCGGGCTGTGCGGGCTGGCCGCGCCGTGGCTGCTGGACGCGCCGACGCCCGTCTGGGCCGCCTGGCTGCTGCTGTGGGGCGCCACGGTGGTCGGCGACTCGCCGCAGTTCAGCGCGCTGACCGCCGCCAACGCGCCGCGCGCGATGGTCGGCAGCGTGCTGACCTTCGTCAACGCGATCGGCTTCTCGATCACCACCGCGACCATCGTGCTGTTCGTCGGACTGGCCGGCACGCTGCCGCTCGCGCAGGTGCTGCCCTGGCTGGCCGTCGGCCCGGCGATCGGGCTGCTGTTCCTCGCGCCGCTGTGGCGCACCCGCTGACGTGGCCCGGGGCGCTCCGGCGCCCACACAAACTGCAGCAAAGACCTTGACGGCGGGCCCGGGATCCGCCGGCGCGCTGCGGCAGAATCCGCTGCATGAGTCCCGTGCAGCAGCCCATCACCGCCGAACTCCGGCAATGGATCGTCGAGCAGGCCCAGGCCGGCGTGCAGCCGGAAGCCGTGCTCGAGTCGATGAAGGCCAGCGGCTGGCAGGAGGAAGTGGCCATCGCGGCGCTGGAGGACACGCTGCGCGGGTTCCTCGACGACCGCGCGCGCGCCAACCTCTTGCCGCCACCGGTGCCCGTGCCGGATCCGCTGCCACCCGAGGGCGGCATGCCCGCGACGCTGATGGCCGGCGACCGCGAGGTCAGGGTGCTGCTGGCGATGCGCAACCCGCGGGTGATCGTGTTCGGCGGGCTGCTCAGCGATGCAGAGTGCGACGAGATGATCGACCTCGCCGGCCGGCGCCTGGCGCGCTCCGAGACCGTGCAGACCGACACCGGCGCGAGCGAGGTCAACGCCGCGCGCACCAGCGACGGCATGTTCTTCGAGCGCGGCGAGAACGCGCTGTGCCAGCGCATCGAGGCGCGCATCGGGGCGCTGGTCGGCTGGCCGGTCGAGAATGGCGAGGGCCTGCAGGTGCTGCGCTACCGGCCGGGCGCCGAGTACAAGCCGCACTACGACTACTTCGACCCGGCCCAGCCGGGCACGCCGACCATCCTCAAGCGCGGCGGCCAGCGGGTCGGCACGCTGGTGATGTACCTGAACTCGCCGAAGGTCGGCGGCGGCACCACCTTCCCCGACGTGCAGCTCGAGGTCGCCCCGGTCAAGGGCCATGCGGTGTTCTTCAGCTACGACCGCGCCCACCCCTCGTCGCGCACGCTGCACGGCGGCGCGCCGGTGCTCGAGGGCGAGAAGTGGGTCGCGACCAAGTGGCTGCGCGAAGGGGTGTTCCGTTGAACGATCTCCCGCTGCCCCTGCAGGGGCTGCGGGTGCTGGACCTGACGCGGCTGCTGCCCGGGCCGCTGGCCACGCGCCATCTGGCCGAACTCGGCGCCGAGGTGATCAAGATCGAGGGGCCGCAGGCCGACGGGCAGGGCGACGGCATGCGTGCGATCGGCCGCAGCGCCGCGGATGACGCGGCGGGCCGGCCAAGCGTGGGCTTCCAGCACCTGAACGAAGGCAAGACGCTGCTCGAGCTCGACCTGCGCGCGGACGCGGGCCGCGCGCGCTTCCTCGCGCTGGCGCGCGAGGCCGACCTCGTGATCGAAGGCTTCCGCCCCGGCGTGATGGCGCGCCTCGGCCTCGGCTGGGACGTGCTGCACGCGGCCCGGCCGAAGCTCGTGATGTGCGCGATCAGCGGCTACGGCCAGTCCGGCGCCTGGGCGCAGAAGGCCGGGCACGACATCAACTACATCGCGATGGCCGGCGTGCTGGAGCAGATCGCCTCCGTGCACGGCGAACCGGCGCTGCCGAACTTCCAGATCGGCGACCTGATGGGCGGCACGCAGGCCGCGCTGGCCGGCGTGCTGGCGGCGCTGCTCGCCGCGCAGCGCAGCGGCCAGGGGCGCTTCGTCGACATCTCGATGACGCACCAGGTGTGGCGCCACCACGTGCTGGCGCGGGTCGCGCTCGCCGCCACCGGCCGCATGCCGGTGCCAGGGCGCGACCTGCTGTCCGGCGGTGTGCCGTGTTACGGGGTTTACCGCTGCGCCGACGACCGGCTGCTGGCGGTCGGCGCCCTGGAGCTGAAGTTCTGGCGTGCGCTGTGCGAGGCGATCGAGCGGCCGCACTGGGCCGCGCAGCACTGGTCGCTCGGCCAGGCGCCGGGCAGCCCGGCGGCGCTGGCGCTGCGTTCGGAACTGGCCGACCTGCTCGCCACCCGCACGATGGCGGAGTGGGCGGACCGGCTCGAGCCAGTCGACTGCTGCGTCACGCCGGTGCTGCGGCTGGACGAACTGGCCGCGCACCCGCTGTACCGCTGACGCGGCGCGGGGTCAGCCGCTCAGGCGCGGAGTCGCCCCGGCCCGGTCGATGCGAACGGCCGGCTGTTCTCGATGCGGCGCCACTTGCGCTGCTCCCAGGTCTGCGGCCCGTGCAGCGACCAGCGCTCGACGAGCGGCCCGATCTCGACCTTCGGCACCCGCGCGAAGGCCGGGCCGGCGGCGCGCAGGAACCAGCGGCCGCGGCGCAGCCGCATCGGCAGCGACGCATGCGTGTCGCTGGCCCAGAAGACGCAGCCCTTTTCGGCCCAGAAGGCCTGCCGCTCGAAGTTCACCCGCCCGGCGAAGCCGGTGAAGTCGGGGAAGATGAGGCATTCCTCCTCGAGTTCGACGACCGCGTACAGCAGGTCCCCGGGCGAATCGCCGGCATCGCGGTGCACGAACACGATGCGCTGGATCTGCTGCGCGTTGACCCGGTCGATCTCGTCGTCGTCGCGGAAGACGACGATGTCCTGGCCCTGCCAGGCCGTGCGCCACGTGTTTCTCATGGTCGAATCTCCACCGAATGGATCCACCTTAGCGTGTGCGGAATGTCACACTGTGACGAGTCGATTCAGCGGTTTCGGTTCCGGCGGCCGCCCGGCCGCCGGTCCGGATAAGCCCCGGAGGGCGGTTCAGGCCTGCACCTCCGCGCCGTGCTCCGGCACGGCCACGCGCCAGCCGAGCCGGTCGGCGATGCGGCTGCGCAGCGCGTCGCTGGCCGCCGGTTCGCCGTGCACCACCCAGGTCTGCGCCGGGGGCGCCTCGAAGCCGTGCAGCCAGTCCAGCAGCCCTTGGGCGTCCGCGTGGCCCGAAAAGCCCTCCAGGTGGCTCACCTGCGCCTTCACCGCGACGTATTCGCCGAAGATCTTCACGTCCGGCGCGCCTTCGATCAGCTTGGCGCCGCGCGTGCCCGCCACCTGGAAGCCGGGAAACACGATGTGGTGGCGCGGGTTCGGCGCCATCGCCTTCAGGTGGTGCAGCACGCGCCCGCCGGTGGCCATGCCGCTGGCGGAGATGACGACGCTCGGGTAGCGCGAGCGGGTGAGCTTCTCCGAGTCCTGGGCGCGGGCCACCAGCGTCACGCCGTCGCACAGCGTGGCCGCCTCGCGCGCCGGGATGCGCAGCGCGCGCCGGTGGCGCTGGTACAGGCCGGTCGCCGCGATCGCCATCGGGCTGTCGAGGAACACCGGCAGCTCGGCCGGGATCTCGCCGGCTGCCTTGAGCCGCTGCAGCACCAGCAGCAGCGCCTGCGCGCGGCCGACCGCGAACGACGGCAGCAGCACCGAGCCGCCGCGCCGCACGGTCTCGCGCACGATCGCGCCCAGGTGCTGCTGCACGTCCTCGTGCGGGTGCAGCCGGTTGCCGTAGGTGGACTCGACCAGCAGCACGTCGGCCTGCGCGATCGTCTGCGGGGCCGGCATCAGCAGGTCGTCGGCCCGCCCGAGGTCGCCCGAGAACACCAGCGTGCGGCCGTCCTCGCCGCGCAGCCGCACCGCGCAGGCGCCCAGCAGGTGGCCGACCGGCACCAGCTGGCCCGTCACGTCGCCGATGCGCCAGGGCCGCCCGGTGGGCATCGGCTGCAGCCGGGTGATCGCGCGTTTCGCGTCGGCCACGGTGTACAGCGGCAATGCCGGGGCGTGGCGGGAGAAACCATGGCGGTTGGCGCGCCGCGCGTCCTCCTCCTGCAGGTGCGCGCTGTCCAGCAGCAGCACCTCGGCCAGGTCGCGCGTCGGCGCGCTGCAGTAGATCGGCCCGCGAAAGCCCTGCTTGACGAGCGCCGGCAGGTAGCCGCTGTGGTCCAGGTGCGCGTGGCTGAGCAGCACGGCGTCGATCGACGCGGCCGGCACCGGCAGCGGCTGCCAGTTGCGCTCGCGCCAGGTCTTGAAGCCCTGGAACAGGCCGCAGTCGAGCAGCAGGCGCTGGTCGCCGATCTCGACGAGGTGGCGCGAGCCGGTCACGGTGTCGGCGGCGCCGAGGAAGCGGATCTTCATCGGCCAAGACTAGCCCAGCCCGGCCGCCGCGGGATTGATGCGTGTCGGTCGCGCGAAAAGAAACGATACACGGCGATACCGCGCTGAAAGGACCCCGGCAGCGGCTGCGCCGAGCATGCGGGCCATCGACACGACGAAAGGACTCCCCATGCGACTCTGGCTCCGGCGCACCCTGATCGGCCTGTTCGGCGCCTCCGTGCTGTTCGGCGGGCTGGCCGCCTGTTCGCACCACCACCACGGGTCCGGCAGCGCGGCCCTCAGCGAGGAGGAAGCGGCGCGCCTGCGCGAGCGCATGGTCGACCGCGTGGCGCGCGAACTGAAGCTCGACGAGGCGCAGAAGGCCCGCCTCGCGGTGCTCGCCGAGCGGCTGCGGGCCCAGCGCCAGGCCCTGGTGGCGGGCAGTGCGGATCCGCGCGTCGAAGTGCAGAACCTGGTGCGCGACGCCCACTTCGACCGCTGGCGCGCGCAGGAACTCGTCAACGCGAAACTCACCGCGGTGCGCGAGCAGAGCCCGCAGGTGATCGCCGCGGCGGCCGACTTCTACGACGGACTGAACGCCGAGCAGCAGCAGCGCGTGCGCGACTTCATGGCGCGGCGCCACGGCTTCGGCCGCTGGTTCTGAGCGCCGCCGAGCCCACAATGCCGGCATGCGCCGCCTGCTGCTGATCGACGACGACGAGTTCCTGTCCGCGCCGCTGGCCGCCTACCTGGCACGTTTCGACTTCGTGCTGGAGGCCGCGACGCGGCCGAGCGAGGGCCTGCGGCGGCTGCGTGCTCAGCCCTACGACGCCGCCATCCTGGACGTGATGCTGCCCGAGATGGACGGCTTCGCGCTGTGCCGCGAGATCCGCCGCGACAGCGACATCCCGATCGTCATGCTGACGGCGCGCGGCGAGGTGATGGACCGTGTCGTCGGCCTCGAGCTCGGGGCCGACGACTACCTGCCCAAGCCCTTCGAGCCGCGCGAGCTGCTGGCGCGGCTGCAGACCATCCTGCGGCGCGCCCGGACGCCGGACGAGCGGGCGCACCGGCTCGTCTTCGACGGCCTGGTGATCGACCTCGAGCGCCGCGCGGTGGAACGGCAGGGGGCGGCCGTGATGCTGACCGGCACCGAGTTCGAGCTGCTCGTGCTGCTGGCGGCCGAGCCGAACCGGGTGTTCGGCCGCGACGAGATCCTGAACCGCCTGCGCGGCCAGGATGCCGAGCTGTTCACGCGCGCGGTCGACATCCTGGTCAGCCGGCTGCGGCGCAAGCTGGAGCCGCTCGAGTGCATCAAGACGCTGCGCAACGCGGGCTACGTGTTCGCGCTCGGCCGCGCATGAAACGCCACGCTCGTCGCTGGCGGCGTTCGCTCGGCGCCCGGCTGGTGCTGATGTTCCTGCTGCTCGCGTTGGCGGTGGCGGCCACCTTCGTGATCGGCGCGCAGAGCATGCTGCGCGGCGGCTGGCAGGGCTACGCGGTGCCGCTGACGGCCGACTACGTCGACCGCCTGGCGGCCGAGATCGGCACGCCGCCGGACCTGGCACGTGCGCAGGCCCTGGCCCAGCGCCTGCCGCTGCGCATCCGCATCGACGGGCCGGTGCTGCACTGGGACTCCCAGCCGCAGCCCGAGCGCCGCTTCGGCCGGCCGGGCCCGGACGGGCACGATGCGTCGCCGTGGCATCCGGCCCGCACCCTGGCCGATGGCCACCGCATCGCCTTCTCGCTGGCCGAACTCGGGCCGCAGGCGCGGACACGGCATGCCGGCTGGGTGACGTTGACGGCGTTGCTGCTTCTGACGGCGCTCGCCTACGCCTACACGCGCCACCTGCTGCGCCCGCTCGGCGAGATCCGGGCCGGCGCGCAGCGCTACGGCGGTGGCGACTTCGGACAGCCGATCGTCGTGCACCGGCGCGACGAGCTCGGCGTGCTGGCCGAGCAGATCAACGCGATGGCCGCGGGCCTGCGCGACCGGCTCGACGCCAAGCGGGCGCTGCTGCTGGCGATCAGCCACGAGCTGCGCTCGCCGCTCACGCGTGCCCGGGTCAACGCCGAACTGGTCGCCGACGGGCCCGAACGCGACGCGCTGCTGCGCGACCTGGGCCAGATGCGCGACCTGATCGCCGAGCTGCTGGACAGCGAGCGGCTGGCCGGCGGGCACGAGGCGCTGCACCGCGAGCCGACGGACGTGAACGCGCTGGCGCGTGATCTCGTGGCGGAACACTTCGACGCGGCGCCGATCGCGCTGCGACTCGCCCCGGGCCTGCCGTCCGCGGCCGTGGACCGCCCGCGCATCCGGATGCTGCTGCGCAACCTGCTGGACAACGCGCTGCGCCACCAGCCGCCGCAGGCCGCGCCGGTCGAACTGCGCAGCACGGCCGAGCGCGGCGAGATCCGTCTCGTCGTGCGCGACCACGGGCCCGGCGTGCCGCCGGACCAGCTGGCGCAGCTCGGCGAGGCCTTCCACCGCACCGACGCGGCGCGCCAGCGGGAGACGGGCGGTGTCGGGTTGGGGCTCACCCTGTGCCGGCTGGTCGCGCAGGCCCACGGCGGGCAGATCGAGTTCCGCAATGGCGCGCCGGGCCTCGAGGTGACGGTGCGCCTGCCGCTGGCCTGATCAGGCCGCGACGACGATGGCGAAGCGCGCCTGCAGGCCGTCCGGGCCGGGCTCGAAAGGCAGCGTCAACGCGGCGCGGTCGGCCTCGCGCAGGCGCTGCCAGAGGTAGTCGCGTGCATTGCCCGGGTCGCCCTGCACGTAGACCTGGGTGGTCAGCAATTCGCGCCGGTCCAGGCGCACCTTCAGGTGGATGTGCGGGGTGCGGCCGGAATAGGGCGCCGGGCGGATGGTCCGGAACCGATAGTTGCCATCGGCACCGATCTGGACGCGGCCGAAGCCCTGGAACAGCGGGTCGGCCCGGCCGCCGTCGCCGGGGTGGTGGTAGTGGCCATCCTGGTCGCACTGCCAGATCTCGACCACCGCACCGGTCACCGCGCGCCCGGCGGGGTCCACCACGCTACCGCTCAGCCACGCCGGCTGGCCACGTGTGTAGCGGTGGGTGTCCTGCACCAGCAGGTCGAAATCGGTGTCGGCCGGGAACGCCACCGGGTAGTACGGTCCTTCCGTCTGGCTCGGCGTCAGGCGCTGGCCGGCCTGCGCCAGCGCACCGCGCCAGACGACCGGTGCGCCCAGCAGTGCGGCGGCCGCGACGAGGCGGCGACGGATCGGATCGGCACGCGGCGAGTCCATGGCGGGCAGCATAGCCCGCTCGGACTCGCGATCGGAGTCCCGGGTTCCGCGACCCTACTTGCGAATGTGGTCGAGGTCGCGCGGCAGCGTGAAGCCGAGCTCGACCGCCCGCGCCTCGTACATCGCCGCCAGCACCGGCTGGGCATCGCGCCGATAGTGCAGCGCGAGCTCGTAGCTGGCCCGCTCGTCGCCCAGCGAGGCGGCGTACTGCAGCCAGCCGAGGTAGCGGTTGAAGTCCTGCGTCAGGCCCGACTCGCCGCGCTGGTGGCCATGGGCCAGCCGCACCGCGGCCTCGCGGTCACCCAGCGCCGCGCGCCGCAACTCGGCACGCGCACCGTCGTCTTCCGCGCTGAGGAAGGCGCTGCGGTACAGGCGCACGTCGCGCCGACCCAGCACGCGCATCGCGGCGGTCGCCCGCTCGCGCAGTTCGCGCGCCTGCGCGGCGAACGGGCCTTGCGGATAACGCGCCAGATACTGGTCCGCGCCGGCCACGATGTCGGCCGGCCAGAGCGCCTGCTGCACCTGCTGCTGCAGCGCCTCGGCCTCGGCGGCCTGCGCCGTGCCTGCGAAGCCGAGCAGCGCGGCCAGGCCGAGCGTCAGGGCGGTGCGGTGAAACGGATGCATGGTGTCGTGGAGCAAGGGGCCAAATGGCACCCTGCACCCGAGTGTGACCCAACGAGGGGTAACCGGGTGTAGCCATCCGTGCACGTGCGCGCACGCAACGCGGCATCCTGCACACGCAATGCGTTGGGCGACAATCCGCGCATGACTTTTCCCCTCGGATCGTTGCGTGCCGACGGCGCGCCGAACGCCGCGTCGGGAGCCGCCGCGGGCGGCGGGACGCGGCGCGAACGGGCCTCGCGCAAGGAGTCTGCCGCCGCGGCGGCCGCTCCCGGCCTGCCACGCTGGCGGGCCCAGGCTCGGCTGCTGATCGGGGCCGTGCTGTGGCTGCTGGCGCTGCTCGCGCTGGCCACGCACAGCGCGGCCGATCCCGCCTTCACGACCTCGGGCAGCCTCGCGGTCGCGCAGAACAAGGCGGGCACGCTCGGGGCCTGGTTCTCGGACATCGCCTACTTCCTGTTCGGCTTCTCGTTCTGGTGGGTGCTGCTGGTGGCGGCGCGGGCCTGGCTCGGCGCGCTCGCGCGGCTGCTGCGCAGCGACCACGCTGCCGTGGTGCCGGCCGACCCGCACGCGCCGCCGGTGTGGTGGTTCTGGTTCGGCCTCGCGCTGCTGCTGGCCGCGAGCTGCGCGCTCGAGTCGACCCGCCTGTACCAGTTCGAGGCGCGTGTCGCCGGCGGCCACGCGGGCGGTGTGCTGGGCACGCTGCTCGGGCCGGCCAGCCAGCAGCTGCTCGGCTTCGCCGGCTCCGGCGTGCTGTGGATCGCCGCGCTGGTGGCGGGTGTCGCGATGGCGCTGCGCTTCTCGTGGCTGCGCGTGGCCGAGGCGATCGGCACCTGGCTCGATTCGTTCCGCACGCGGCGCGCCGCGGCCATCGAGCGCGCACGCGACCTGCAGCTCGGCGAGCGCGCGCAGCGCGAGCGCGAGCACGTGATCGAGGTCGAGCACCAGCTGCACGAGGAGCACCTGCCGATCCTGATCGAGGAGCCGGTGGCCGAGGTGCCGAAGTCGGCGCGTGTCGCGAAGGAGCGGCAGAAGCCGCTGTTCGTCGAGCTCGCCGACACGAAGCTGCCGCAGGTCGACCTGCTCGACGCGGCGCCGGGCCGGCAGGAGTCGGTCACGCCCGAGACGCTCGAGATGACCTCGCGGCTGATCGAGAAGAAGCTGAAGGACTTCGGCGTCGAGGTGCGTGTCGTCGCGGCCTCGCCGGGGCCGGTGATCACGCGCTACGAGATCGAGCCCGCCACCGGCGTGAAGGGCGCGCAGGTCGTCAACCTCGCGAAGGACCTGGCGCGTTCGCTGTCGCTCGTGAGCATCCGCGTCGTCGAGACCATCCCGGGCAAGACCACGATGGCGCTCGAGCTGCCGAACGCGAAGCGGCAGATGATCCGCCTGTCGGAGATCCTCGGCTCGCAGGTCTACAACGACGCCGCATCGCAGCTGACCATGGGCCTGGGCAAGGACATCGTCGGTGCGCCGGTGGTGGCCGACCTCGGCAAGATGCCGCACTGCCTGGTGGCCGGCACCACCGGCTCGGGCAAGTCGGTCGGCATCAACGCGATGATCCTGAGCCTGCTCTACAAGGCCGAGGCGCGCGACGTGCGGCTGATCCTGATCGACCCGAAGATGCTCGAGATGAGCGTGTACGAGTCGATCCCGCACCTGCTCGCGCCGGTGGTGACCGACATGAAGCAGGCGGCCAATGCGCTGAACTGGTGTGTCGGCGAGATGGAGCGGCGCTACAAGCTGATGAGCAAGCTCGGCGTGCGCAACCTGGGCGGCTACAACAAGAAGCTCGCCGACGCGGCCGAACGCGGCGAGAAGATCCCCAATCCGTTCAGCCTGACGCCCGAGGAGCCCGAGCCGCTGGACCGGCTGCCCTACATCGTCGTCGTGATCGACGAACTGGCCGACCTGATGATGGTGGTCGGCAAGAAGATCGAGGAGCTGATCGCGCGGCTGGCGCAGAAGGCACGTGCGTCGGGCATCCACCTGATCCTCGCGACGCAGCGGCCCAGCGTCGACGTGATCACCGGCCTGATCAAGGCCAACATCCCGACCCGGCTCTCGTTCCAGGTCAGCAGCAAGATCGACAGCCGCACCATCCTCGACCAGATGGGCGCCGAGGCACTGCTCGGCCAGGGCGACATGCTCTACCTCGCGCCCGGCACCGGGCTGCCGGTGCGTGTGCACGGCGCGTTCGTCTCCGACGAGGAGGTGCACCGCGTGGTCGACTACCTGAAGTCGCAGGGCGAACCCAACTACATCGAGGGCATCCTCGAAGGCGGCGTGCTCGACGGCGAAGGCGGCGACGTGCTGGCCGGCGAGGCCGGTGCGGCCGGCGGCGGCGAGAGCGACCCGATGTACGACCAGGCGGTGGCGATCGTGCTGCAGCACAAGCGCGCCTCGATCTCGCTGGTGCAACGCCACTTGCGCATCGGCTACAACCGCGCGGCGAGGCTGCTGGAACAAATGGAGAAATCCGGGCTCGTAAGCGCCATGTCCACCAACGGCAACCGGGACATCATCGTTCCGAACCGCTCCGAATGAAGCCTGCGCTGAAGCCTTTGTTTGCCGGCATGTTGCTGCTCGTGTCGGCCGGTGTCGCCCGGGCCGATGCGGTCGACACGCTGCGCGAGTTCGTGCGCGACGTGAAGACCGGCCGCGCGCAGTTCACCCAGACGGTCACCGCGCCGGACGGCGTGAAGAAGAAGGAGAGCAGCGGCAGCTTCGAGTTCGCGCGGCCGAACCGATTCCGCTTCGTCTACAGCAAGCCCTTCGAGCAGTCGATCGTCGCGGACGGTCAGAAGGTGTGGATCCACGACGTCGACCTGAACCAGGTCAGCACGCGCAAGATCGCCGGCGCGATCGGCGCGACGCCGGCTGCGCTGCTGGCCGGCGGCAACCTCGACAAGGACTTCGAACTGTCCGCGTTGCCGGCCGCCGACGGGCTGGACTGGGCCCAGGCCAAGCCGAAGGCGAAGGACGGCGCGTTCGAGACCCTGAAGGTCGGCTTCAAGGGCAAGGAACTGGCGGCGGTCGAGATCGTCGACAGCTTCGGGCAGCGCTCGCTGCTGCAGTTCCGCCAGTGGGTCGCGAACCCGGCGATCAAGCCGGACGCCTTCCGCTTCGTCGTGCCCAAGGGCGCGGACGTGCTCGAGCAATAGCCGAAGGGTGGCGCGGCGCGCCTAGAACGCGAGCTTGAAGCCGAGTGTCCAGAGCGTGGTGCCGGCCGAGCCGCCCTGGCGGGCCCACGACGCGTTGACGCTGAAGCGCTCGTGCGGCGTCCAGCGTGCGCCGAGGCCGAGCCAGGCGTCGCTGCGGTCGTCGCCGTAGACCTCGCCCATCAGGTCGACGCCGGCGCCGACCGCCTTTTCCAGCGCGAGGTTCCAGGTCGTGCTGCTGGCGTCGGCGCTTTCGCTGCGCACCCAGCCGAGGTTGGCGTGGCCGGTCAGGCCTTCGGCCAGCGTGTGCGTGGCCACCAGGTTCAGGTACGAGGTCTCGTGTTCGAACGAGCCGCCGTCTTCCTTGGCGCCGGCCAGGCCCCAGGCCAGCGTCCAGCCGGTGCGTTGGTCGTCGCGGGGGATCAGCTGCGTCTTGCCGCCGAGCAGCAGGCCCTCGCCGGTCACGCCGTCGCTGCGCGCCCGGCTGTAGGCCAGCGCGAGCTGCGAGCGCCAGCCGATGCCGCAGCCGACCTGCGTCGTCCAGCCGCGCGCCGAGGGTTCGCCGTCGGCGCGTGCGTGGGCCGCGAAGGACTCCCATTCGCAGGCGCCGCGCTCGAGCACGTCCGCGTCTTCGGTGGCCAGCGGTCGGCCGGCGTGGGCGGCCTGGGCGGCCAGGGTCAGGGACAGCAGTGCCAGGTGGCGGATCTTCATGCGGGCTTCCTCGGCCGAATTCTCGGCGGCGCGGGGCGGATCTTGAGGGCGAACGGGCTGCGACAATCCCCCCATGTCCTCACTCAGCCTGCCGCTGGAGCCCGAGTCGCACGCGGAGGTGCCGGCGGATGCGCCGCTGGCGGAGCGGCTGCGGCCGCGCTCGCTGACGGACGTGATCGGCCAGCAGCAGCTGCTCGGTCCCGGCCGGCCGCTGCGCACGGCGTTCGAGACCGGCCGGCTGCATTCGATGATCCTGTGGGGCCCGCCGGGCGTCGGCAAGACGACGCTCGCACGGCTGGTGGCCGGGGCGTTCGACGCCCAGTTCATCGCGATCTCGGCCGTGCTCGGCGGGGTCAAGGAGATCCGCGAGGCGGTCGAGCGGGCGCAGGCGGTGCGCGCCCAGGGCCGGCGCACAGTCGTCTTCGTCGACGAGGTGCACCGCTTCAACAAGAGCCAGCAGGACGCCTTCCTGCCACACGTCGAGGCGGGCCTGTTCACCTTCATCGGCGCGACCACCGAGAACCCGTCGTTCGAGGTCAACTCGGCGCTGCTGTCGCGCGCCACGGTGCATGTGCTCAAGCCGCTGTCGGACGCGGACCTGCTCGAACTGATCGAACGCGCCCGCGCGCTGCTGCACTCGCCACCGCTGGCGGCGAGCGCAGCGCAGCGCCTGATCGGCTATGCCGATGGCGACGCGCGCCGGCTGCTGAACGCCTACGAGAACCTGGTGCAGACCGCCATGCCGGCCGGTGGCGGTGCCGGGCCGGACCAACTCGACGAGGCGCTGCTCGAACGCGCGCTGGGCGAGCAGCTGCGCCGCTACGACAAGGGCGGTGAGCAGTTCTACGACACCATCTCGGCGCTGCACAAGGCGGTGCGCGGCAGCGATCCGGACGCCGCGCTGTACTGGTTCGTGCGCATGCTGGACGGCGGGGTCGACCCGCGCTACGCGGCGCGGCGCCTGGTGCGCATGGCGGCCGAGGACATCGGCCTGGCCGACCCGCGCGCGTTGCGGCTGACGCTGGATGCGGCCGAGACCTACGAGCGGCTCGGCTCGCCGGAAGGGGAGCTGGCGCTGGCCGAGGCGGTCGTCTATCTCGCGGTGGCGGCCAAGAGCAACGCGGTCTACGCGGCCTACAAGGCGGCGCGCGCGTTCGTCGCCGCCGACGGCACGCGCGCCGTGCCGCTGCACCTGCGCAATGCGCCGACGCGGCTGATGAAGTCGCTCGACTACGGGCGCGGCTACCGCTATGCACACGACGAGGAGGGCGCCTTCGCGGCCGGCGAGAGCTACTGGCCGGACGATCTGGCCGCGCCGCCGAGCTTCTACCGGCCGGTGCCGCGCGGCCTGGAGATCCGCATCGGGGAGAAGCTCGAGGAACTGCGCCGATTGAACGAAGAGGCGAAGAAACATCGGTGAACCGGCCGGAATGTGGTCGATCCGAGGCCCGGAATTGGGGGAACTCCGGTCGATCTCGCTAGTGAGCCAACCCTAGAATCTGCCCCCGTCGTGTGACCGCTAGGTGAAAGCCAGGCCCGCCGCAGAGACTGCGGCGGGCTTTTTGCTAATAGAGTGCAAGCGTCCGTTCCGGATGCGTCCGACTCCGTCCTGAACGCCGAGGCCGCCGCCTCGTACAAGGCGGCCCGATCCAACAACGCAGGAGATCCCCCTGATGGACATCTTCTTCCAGCAGATCATCAACGGTCTGGTGCTCGGCAGCATGTATGCGCTGGTGGCACTGGGCTACACGATGGTCTACGGCATCATCAACCTGATCAACTTCGCCCACGGCGACGTGTTGATGGTCGGGGCCCTCGTGAGCTGGACCGTGGTCACCGCACTGGCCGATTCGGGCCTGCCCGGCTGGCTGCTGATGCTGATCTCGCTGGTCGCGGCCATCGTCATCTGCGCCGCGCTGAACTTCTCGATCGAGAAGATCGCCTACCGGCCGCTGCGCAGCGCCCCGCGGCTGGCGCCGCTGATCACCGCGATCGGCATGTCGCTGATGCTGCAGACGCTGGCGATGATCATCTGGAAGCCGAACCCGAAGCCGTACCCGCCGCTGCTGCCGAGCGACCCGATCGACCTCGGCGGCCCGGTGATCAGCGTGACCCAGATCCTGATCCTGGTGCTGACGGCGACGATCCTCGGCGGGTTGCTGTGGCTGGTGCACCGCACCAAGCTCGGCCGCGCGATGCGCGCCACCGCCGAGAACCCGCGGGTCGCCACGCTGATGGGCGTGCGCCCCGACATGGTGATCTCCGCCACCTTCATCATCGGCGCGGCACTGGCCGCCGTGGCCGGGGTGATGTGGGCGGCCAACTACGGCACGGTGCAGCACTCGATGGGCTTCCTGCCCGGGCTGAAGGCGTTCACCGCGGCGGTGATGGGCGGCATCGGCAACCTCGCCGGCGCGATGGTCGGCGGCGTGCTGCTCGGGCTGATCGAGGCGATCGGCGCGGGCTATCTCGGTGCACTGACGGGCGGCGTGCTCGGCAGCCACTATGCCGACATCTTCGCGTTCGCCGCGCTGATCCTGGTGCTGACGCTGCGGCCGTCGGGCCTGCTCGGCGAACGTGTCGCCGACCGCGCCTGAGGAGCGAGCATGAAGAACAAGCTCGTCATATTCCTCCTCGCCGCGGTCGCGCTGATCGCGCTGCCGCTGTTCGCGCAGCAGTTCGGTGCGGGCTGGGTGCGCATCATGGCGCTGGCACTGCTCTACGTGCTGCTGGCGCTGGGGCTGAACATCGTGGTCGGCTACGCCGGCCTGCTCGACCTCGGCTTCGTCGCGTTCTACGCGGTCGGCGCCTACATGTACGCGCTGCTCGCCAGCCCGCACCTGTTCGAGACCTTCGAGTGGATCAAGAACCTGGCGCCGAACGGGCTGCACGTGCCGTTCCTGATCGTCGTGCCGCTGGGCGCCGGGCTCGCGGCGATCGCCGGCGTGATGCTGGGCACGCCGGTGCTGAAGCTGCGCGGCGACTACCTCGCGATCGTCACGCTCGGCTTCGGCGAGATCATCCGCGTGTTCATGAACAACCTCGAGCACCCGGTCAACATCACCAACGGTCCGCGTGGCCTGGACCGCATCGACGCGATGCACATCCTGGGTCTGAACCTCGGGCGCAGCGTGGAGATCTTCGGCTTCACGCTGCCGTCGGTGACGCTGTACTTCTACGTCTTCCTCGGGCTGGTCGTGCTCAGCGTGGTGATCTGCCACCGGCTCGAGAACTCGCGCATCGGCCGCGCCTGGATGGCGATCCGCGAGGACGAGATCGCCGCCAAGGCGATGGGCATCAACACGCGCAACATGAAGCTGCTCGCGTTCGGCATGGGCGCTACCTTCGGCGGCGTCGCGGGCTCGATGTTCGCGGCCTTCCAGGGCTTCGTCTCGCCGGAGTCGTTCAGCCTGATGGAGTCGATCATGATCGTCGCGATGGTCGTGCTCGGCGGCATCGGCCACCTGCCCGGCGTGATCCTCGGCGCGGTGATGCTGGCCGCGCTGCCGGAAGTGCTGCGCTACGTGGCGGGCCCGCTGCAGCAGATGACCGACGGGCGCCTGGACGCCTCCATCCTGCGCCAGCTGCTGATCGCGACCGCGATGATCGTGATCATGCTGCTGCGCCCGCGCGGCCTGTGGCCGACCCCCGAACACGGCAAGGCCGCGGCCGTGCCGACGCCGGTGAAGTGAGGAGGGCGCCGAAATGACACAACCACAACTCAAGGTCGCGGGGGTCTCCAAGCGCTTCGGCGGACTGCAGGCGCTGTCCGACGTCGGCATCACGATCATGCCGGGCCAGGTCTACGGGCTGATCGGCCCGAACGGCGCCGGCAAGACCACCTTCTTCAACGTGATGACGGGGCTGTACACGCCCGATTCGGGCACCTTCGAGCTCGGCGGCGCGCCCTACAAGCCCACCGCGGTGCACGACGTCGCGAAGGCGGGCATCGCGCGCACGTTCCAGAACATCCGGCTGTTCGCCGAGATGACCGCGCTGGAGAACGTGATGGTCGGCCGGCACGTGCGCACGCGCTCGGGGCTGGGCGGCGCGGTGTTCCGCACGCCCGGCTTCAAGGCCGAGGAGGCGGCGATCGCGCAGCGGGCGCAGGAGTTGCTCGACTACGTGGGCATCGGCCGCTACGCGGAGTACAAGGCGCGCACGCTGTCCTACGGCGACCAGCGGCGCCTGGAGATCGCGCGCGCGCTGGCCACCGACCCGAAGCTGATCGCGCTGGACGAACCGGCCGCCGGCATGAACGCGACCGAGAAGGTCGTGCTGCGCGAGCTGATCGACCGCATCCGCAACGACGGCCGCACCATCCTGCTGATCGAGCACGACGTGAAGCTGGTGATGGGCCTGTGCGACCGGGTCACCGTGCTCGACTACGGCAAGCAGATCGCCGAGGGCACGCCCGCGGACGTGCAACGCAACGAGAAGGTGATCGAGGCCTACCTCGGCGCCGGACACCAGGCGCATTGAGGAAGAGGCGGCGACGATGGCAAACGTCCTGTTGGAAGTCAGCGGCCTGAAGGTCGCGTACGGCGGCATCCAGGCCGTCAAGGGAGTCTCGTTCGAGGTGCACGAGGGCGAGCTGGTCAGCCTGATCGGTGCCAACGGCGCGGGCAAGACCACCACGCTGAAGGCCGTCACGGGCACGCAGCCGATGGCCAGCGGCGAGGTGAAGTTCATGGGCCGCAGCATCAGCGGCCAGGGCGCGTGGGACCTGGTCAAGCAGGGCCTGGTGATGGTGCCCGAGGGGCGCGGCACCTTCACGCGCATGACGATCACCGAGAACCTGCAGATGGGCGCCTTCGTGCGCAACGACGACGAGGTCGAGGCCGATATCGAGAAGGTGTTCTCGATCTTCCCGCGCCTGAAGGAGCGCGCGATGCAGCTGGCCGGCACGATGAGCGGCGGCGAGCAGCAGATGCTCGCGATGGGCCGCGCGCTGATGGCGCGTCCGAAGGTGCTTCTGCTGGACGAACCGTCGATGGGCTTGTCGCCGATCATGGTCGACAAGATCTTCGAGGTCGTCGACGACATCCACAAGCGCGGCACGACCGTGCTGCTGGTCGAGCAGAACGCCAGCCGCGCGCTGGGGCTGGCCAACCGCGGCTACGTGATGGACTCGGGCGAGGTCACGATGACCGGCGAGGCCAAGTCGCTGCTGGCCGACCCGAAGGTGCGCGCGGCCTACCTGGGCGAGTGAGCGGCCGGCGGGGCGCCGGCGGACTCAGTCCGCCTTCGCCCCGCTGCGCTTGACGACGCCTTCGTACTTGGCCAGCTCGGACTTGACGAAGGCGCTGAACTGCTCCGGCGTGCCCGGCATGCCTTCGGCCAGCATCCCGGACAGGCGCGCCTTCATCTCGGGCGCGCCGAGCGCGGCGACGAAGGCGCGGTTCAGGCGCGCCGTCGTCTCCGGCGTCAGGCCGGCCGGGCCGAACAGGCCGAACCAGGTGTGGATGTCGAAGCCGGCGAGCGGTCCCCCGGCCTCGGCGATGGTCGGCACCTCGGGCATCGCGGCGGCGCGGCGTGCGGTGGTCATGGCCAGTGCGCGCAGCTTGCCGGCCTTGATGTTCGCCGAGGCGGCGGCGAGGTTGTCGAAGTTCAGGTCGACCTGCCCGGCGAGCAGCGCCAGCTGGGCCGGGTTGCCGCCCGCGTACGGGATGTGGACCATGAACACGCCCGCCTGCGCCTTGAACATTTCCCCGGCCAGGTGGCCGGCGCTGCCGTTGCCGCCCGAGCCGTAGTTCAGCTTGCCGGGGTTCGCCTTCGCGTAGGCGATCAGGTCGGCGACGCCGCGGATGCCGAGCCGGTCCGCCGTGGCCGGGTTCATCACCAGCACGTTGGGGACCTGGGCGACCCCGGTGATCGGCGTGAAGTCGCGCACCGGGTCGTACGGGATCTTCGAGTACAGCCACGGGTTGATGGCATGCGTGGCCACGGCGCCCATCACGAGCGTCGTGCCGTCAGGCGCCGCCTTCGCGGCGAGGTCCGCGCCGAGGTTGCCGCCGGCACCGGGCCGGTTCTCGACCACGACGGTGCCGAGCGAGTCCTTCGCGGCCTCGGCCAGCGCCCGCCCGACCAAGTCCAGCGGCCCGCCCGGCGGGTAGGGCACGATCAGCCGGATCGGCTTGCCCTGCTGGGCCAGCACCGGTGCGGCCAGCGCCGCGAGACCGACTCCGAGAACCTCACGCCGTCGGGCCATGCTTGTCTGCCTCCGAGGTAAAACTGTCCGCATAGAACTCGTCGTCGGGCAGGCCGCATTGCGCGACGAAATCGCGCCGGGCCGACTCGACCATGATCGGCGCCCCGCAGGCATAGACCTGGTGGGCGGAAAGATCGGGCAGGTCCGCCATCACCGCCTGGTGGACCAGGCCGGTGCGGCCCCGCCAGTCGTCCCCGGCCGCGGGCTCCGAGAGCACCGGCACGTAGCGCAGGTTCGGCAGCCGCGCGGCGGCCTGCTCGGCCCAGTCGTGCAGGTACAGGTCGGCCCGGCCGCGGCAGCCCCAGTACAGCACAGCCGGCCGCGTGACGGCCTTGAACTCCAGGTGCTCGATGATCGCCTTGATCGGCGCGAAGCCCGTGCCGCTGGCCAGCAGCACGATGGGCTTGTCGCCGTCCTCGCGCAGGAAGAAGCTGCCGAACGGCCCCTCCAGGCGCAGGATCTCCTTCTCCTTCATCGCCGTGAAGACGTGGTCGGTGAACTTGCCGCCCGGCATGTGGCGGATGTGCAGCTCGATGAAGGGCTTGTCGGTCTGGGTGTGCGGCGCGTTGGCCATCGAGTAGCTGCGCCGTGCACCGTCGCGCAGGATGAACTCGACGTACTGCCCGGCGTGGTAGCGCAGCGGGTCATTGGCCGGCAGCTGCATCGTCAGCACGGCGACGTCGGGCGCGGCGCGCTGGATCGACATCACGCGGCTGGGCATCTTGCGCACCGGGAACTCGCCCGCGCCCGGTACGGTGCGCGCCTCGACCACGAGGTCGGTCTGCGGCGCGGCGCGGCAGGTGAGGATCAGCCCGGCTTCCTCCTCGGCCGGCGAAAGCGCCTTGGCCTGGTGCGTGCCGTGGATCACGCGGCCCTCGAGCAGACGGCTCTTGCAGGAGCCGCAGGCGCCGTCCTTGCAGCCGTAGGGCAGGCCGATGCCCTGGCGGATGGCGGCCACGAGGACCGGTTCGTCGCGATCGACGCTGAAGGTCCGGCCGCTGGGCTGGACGGTGACGGTGAAGGACATGACGGGACAGTAGACTGCGCGCGCGGCGCCGACAGGGCCCGCCATTGTGCCCGCGACCCGATCTCCCCGGACTGCGCCGTCCTCGTGCCCACCTCCTTTCCTGCCGCCGACTTCGGTCGCCCGCGCCTGCTGATCGTCGGCTGCGGCGACGTCGGCCTGCGCGTCGCGCGGCTGCTGCGCGGCCGCTGGCGCCTGTTCGGGCTGACCTCGGACCCGCGGCGCCGCGCGGCACTGCGCGCCGCGGGCATCGTGCCGCTGGTCGGCAACCTGGACGACGCGGCCGCGCTGCGCCGGCTGGCCGGTCTGGCCGATGCCGTGCTGCACCTCGCGCCGCCGCCGCCGCAGGGCGCGGCCGATGCGCGCACCGCGCACCTGCTGCAGGCGCTGGCGCGGCGCGGCGGCCCGCGCTGCCTCGTCTACGCCAGCACCAGCGGCGTGTACGGCGATTGCGGCGGGGCCCGCTTCGACGAGACCCGCGCCGTCGCGCCGGCCACCGACCGGGCGCGCCGGCGCGTCGACGCCGAGCGGCAGCTGCGCCGGCATGGCCGCGCCTTCGGCACGCGCGTGACGATCCTGCGCATTCCCGGCATCTACGCCGCGGACCGGCCCGGCGGCCACCCGCGCGAGCGGCTGGCGCGCGGCACCCCGGTGCTGGCCGCGGCGGACGACGTCTACACCAACCACATCCACGCTGACGACCTGGCGCGCGCCTGCGTCGCGGCGCTGTGGCGCGGCCGGCCGCAGCGCGTGCTGCACGCGAGCGACGACACCGAGCTGAAGATGGGCGACTACTTCGAGCGCGCCGCGGCGCTGTGCGGCCTGCCCGCGCCGCCGCGCATCGGCCGCGCCGAAGCGGCCGCGACACTGCCGCCGGTGCTGCTGAGCTTCATGAGCGAGTCGCGCCGCCTCGACAACACGCGCCTGAAGCGCGAGCTGCGCCTGCGGCTGCGCCACCCGACGATCGAGACCGGGCTGCTGGCCTGACGGGTCAGATGCCCTGCGGCTTGCGCAGCGTCTTCATGCGGTCCAGCGCATGCACGGTCAGGGTCTGCGTCTCGTCGCCGCGGCGGATCACGAGTTCGACGTCGCGCTCCGGCGCGTCGCGCCAGAGCCGCTTGTAGAGCGTCTCGAGCGCGGCGACCTCGGCGCCGTCGATGCGCAGGATGCGGTCGCCCGGCTGCAGCCCGGAGCGCTCGGCCGGGCTGTCGCGCGTCACGCGCACGACCTGCACGCTGCCGTCGTTCTCCGCGCAGTTCAGGCCCAGCCAGGCCCGCGTGCTCTGGCGCGAGGCGCCCTGGCTGCGCAGCTCGCCGAGGATGGGCGGCAGCAGGTCGATCGGCACGAACATGTTGCCCGGCAGCCGGCCGTGGCCCGGCCCCATCGCCTCGGTGACGACCAGCGAGCCGATGCCCAGCAGTTCGCCGTCGAGGTTGAACAGCCCGGCGCCGCTGTGGTCGGTGCGCGGCGGCACGGTGAAGAGGGCCTGTTCGATGTGGTACTCCCAGTAGCCCGAGAAGGCGCGCTGCGACACCATGCGCGCGAGGCTCAGTTCGCCGTCGGCGCCGCCGCTGGCCACCATCAGCGGCTCGTTGCCGTCCAGCCCGGCCGAGCGTCCGAGGCGTACGGGCGCGACACGCAGCGGCGCGAGCGCCTGCAGCAGCCCGAAGCCGGATGCGAGGTCGTAGGCCACCACGCGCGCCGGCACGATGCGCTGCCCTTCGACGACCAGGTCGACCCGCTCCGCTTCCAGGATCAGGTAGCCGATCGTCAGCACCAACCCGTCATCGCCGATCAGCACGCCGGAGCCCTGGCGCACGCGGCCCAGCGTGGCGATCGAGGAGGCGTCGTCGACCGCCAGTGTGAACACGCCGACCACCGCGGCGTGCGCGCGCGCCAGCGCCTCGGCACGGTTCTCCAGCACCCCGGGCGCGGGGGCGGCGATCTGGGCCGGCGCCGGCGGCGCCCACAGGGCGGCCGCGAGTCCGATCACACTCAGCCAGCGGGTGGGGAGAAGCGTCGCCATGGCGGACTCCGGCAGGTGGCCCTGAGGACCCCAGCATGGACCTTCGCCGTCGCCCTGCAAAGGGCAGGGGCATTGCGGCACGCAACGGCCGCAACGAGTGGTTGCCGCGGGCCTAGC
>JAHBZL010000057.1 GCA_019635485.1 Piscinibacter sp.
CACCAGCACGAAGGAAGCGGGCCGCAACGCCGGCGCGCCGCCGGCCGCGGCCGAGGACACCTCGCGCGCCGTCGCCGGCGCGACCAGTGCCACCGCCGCCGCGCCCGCACTGCGCACCGCCAGTACCGAATCAGCCCCGCCGGCGTTGCCCGCGCTGCCCGCCACGCCCGCGGCATCACCGGCACTGCCCGGCCCGGCCGGCTCGACGGACGTATCGCTGCCGATGGCGCCCGATGCCGCCGGCTTCGGCGAGGCCTTCGCGCTGCAGGTGAGCGTGCTGGCACGCGACGGCGTGCAGCAGGCCGAACTGCACCTGAATCCGGCCGAAACCGGGCCTGTCTCGGTCCAGATCGTGCTGGAAGGCACACACGCACGGGTCGAATTCGGCGCCGACGCGCTGCCCACGCGCCAGGCCATCGAGCAGAGCCTGCCGGAACTGGCGGCGGCGCTGCGCGAGCAGGGTCTCACGCTCAGCGGCGGCGGTGTCTCCGAGCACTCGCGCGGCCGCGATGCCGCGCCCGCCGAGGAGACTGCCGGCTCGGCACGGCGCGACGCGGCCGGCGCGCCGGTGGCCCCGGTCACGCACAGCGTGCGGATGCCACGATCGGCCGGCGGCCTCGACCTCTACGCCTGAGCGCTGCGGCGGAGTGGCATGCCTTCCGCCCCCTTATCGCCGCTTCTCGCCGGGGGTGGATTTCCATAATCGACCGCCATGGCCGGCCCCTGCGCCGCGCCCGCATTGCAAGGAGTGCTCATGTCTGCTGCAGCCGCCGTCCCGGCCGAAGGTGCCCCGCCGGTCAAGGGCAAGAAGAAGCTGATCATCATCCTCGCCGCCGTGCTGCTGCTGGTGCTGGCGGGCGGGGGCGGCGCGCTGTTCATCATGAAGAAGAAGGCCGCCGAGGCCGCGGCCGCTGCCGAGGAGGAAGGCGACGAGGCGCCCGCCAAGGCCAAGGGCAAGGCCAAGCACGACGCCAAGCACGACCCGGCGCACCCGCCGACCTTCCTGCCGCTGGAAGCCTTCGTCGTCAACCTGGCCGACAAGGACGCCGACCGCTACGCGCAGATCGGCATCACGCTGGAGATCGAGGACCCGGCCTTCGCCGACCAGCTGAAGGCCTACATGCCCGCGATCCGCAACGGCATCCTGATGGTGTTGGCGCACAAGACCTCGGCCGAGCTGCTCGAGCGCAAGGGCAAGGAACAGCTGGCCGCCGAGATCATGCGCGAGTCGGTGCGCCCGCTGGGCATCGAGCTCGAAGCGCCGGAGGCCGAGGACGAGCACGCCGCGGCGGCCGCCGAGGACGACGAGAAGCCGAAGAAGAAAAAGAAGAAGCGCAAGCCGGCGGCCGACGAGAGCCCGGTGCGGCACGTGCACTTCTCCAACTTCATCATCCAGTGACATGACCCCCCCCCGTAGCGCCTGCGGCGCTCCCCCCCGGGGGGGCGTCGCCAGCGGACCGGCGGAGCCGGATCCGCGGCGACTGCTTGATGGCAGTGCGCGATGGAGCGAGTGAGATGAACCAGCAGATCCTTTCGCAAGACGAAGTCGATGCGCTGCTGCAGGGCATCACCGGCGAGAGCCAGAAGCTTGAGCAGGAGGAGGCGCCCACCGGCGGCATCCGCTCCTACGACCTGTCGAGCCAGGAACGCATCGTCCGTGGGCGCATGCCCACGATGGAGATCATCAACGAGCGGTTCGCGCGCAACATCCGGATCGGGCTGTTCAACTTCATCCGCAAGAGCCCGGAAGTCGCGATCGGCGGCATCAAGGTGCAGAAGTACAGCGCCTTCCTGCGCGAGATCGTGGTGCCGACGAACTTCAACATCGTCAGCGTGCGGCCGCTGCGCGGCTCCGGGCTGATCGTGTGCGACCCGACGCTGGTGTTCGCGGTGATCGACTCGCTGTTCGGCGGCGCCGGCAAGTTCCACACCCGCATCGAGGGGCGCGACTTCTCGCCCACCGAGCAGCGCATCATCACCCGCCTGGTCGACGTGATCATCGGCGAGTACCGCAAGGCCTGGCACGGCATCTACCCGCTGGAACTCGAGTACCAGCGCTCGGAGATGCAGCCGCAGTTCGCCAACATCGCGACGCCCAGCGAGATCGTCGTCGCGACCTCGTTCACGCTCGAGGTCGGCGACACCAGCGGCACGATCCACTTCTGCATCCCGTACTCGACGCTCGAGCCGATCCGCGACGTGCTGTACTCGACGATCCAGGGCGACGCGCACGAGCCGGACCGCCGCTGGGTCAACCTGCTGAAGAACCAGATCCAGTCCGCCGAGGTCGAGCTGGTCGCGGAGCTGGCGCAGGCGCCGGCCACCGTCGAGCAGCTGCTGGCCTTCAAGCCGGGCGACTTCATCGAGCTGGACCTGCGCAAGGACATCGAGGTCAAGGTCGCCGGCGTGCCGGTGTTCGAGTGCCAGTACGGCACGAGCAATGGCAAGTACGCCCTGAAAGTCGAACGCACGTTGACCGGGTCGAACATGACCTGGCTGGGAGAATCGCATGTCAGCTGAGAACGGCAACGCCGCCGACGAACAGGACGCGATGGCCGCCGAGTGGGCCGCCGCGCTGGCCGAATCGAAACCGGCCAGCGAGGTGGCGCCCGAGCAGGTCGCGCCCGCGTCGTTCACGAACTTCACGCCGACGACGTCCAACGCCGCCGGCAACGACATCAACATGATCCTGGACATCCCGGTCCAGCTCACCGTCGAGCTGGGCCGCACCAGGATCCCGATCAAGCACATCCTGCAGCTCGCGCAGGGCTCGGTGGTCGAGCTCGACGCGCTGGCCGGCGAACCGATGGACGTGCTGGTCAACGGCTACCTGATCGCGCAGGGCGAGGTCGTGGTCGTGAACGACAAGTTCGGCATCCGGCTGACGGACATCGTCACGCCCAGCGAGCGGATGCGCCGCCTCTCCAAAGGCTGACATGCAGGGAACCGGACTCACCTCGCTGCTGTGGTTCATCGCGATCCTCGCGCTGATCCCGCTGCTGCTGTGGCTGCTCAAGCGCACGCCGGTCGGCGGCGCGGGCGGCGCCGGGGTGCTGCGCAACGTCGCGGCGCTGCCGCTGTCGGCCAGCCAGCGCGTCGCGGTGGTCGAGGTCGGCCAGGGCGAGGCGCGCCGCTGGCTGGTGCTGGGCGTCACGCCGTCGTCGATCACGACGCTGCACACGATGGACCCGCAGGAGATGCCGGCCGCGCCGGGCACGGCGGCCCCGGCCTTCGCGCAGATGCTGGCCCGGCTCGGCCAGGGCAAGGGGAGCGACGGTGCGCGCTGAGGTCTTCGTTCGCCGCCTGGCTGCCTTGTCGGTGTTGTCGGCCATTCCTGCAGCGGCTTTAGCCCAGGCCGCGCAGGCGGGCCCGGCGCTGCCGCTGGTGGTGGGCCAGGGCGCCGGCGGCACCAGCTACTCGGTGCCGATCCAGACGCTGCTGTTCTTCACGGCGCTGAGCTTCCTGCCGGCGGTGCTGCTGCTGATGACCGGCTTCACGCGCATCGTGATCGTGCTGAGCCTGCTGCGCCAGGCGATGGGCACGCAGGCCGCGCCGCCGAACCAGGTCGTGATCGGGCTGTCGCTGTTCCTGACCTTCTTCGTGATGGGCCCGACGATCGACCGCGTCTACGCCGAGGCCTACCAGCCCTACGCGGAGAACAAGATCGCCTTCGACGAGGCGCTCAAGCGCGGCGAGGTGCCGATGCGCGAGTTCATGCTCAAGCAGACGCGCCAGTCCGACGTGATGCTGTTCACCAAGCTCGCCAAGCTGGACCCGGCCGTCAAGCCGGCGGACATCCCGTTCAAGGTGCTGGTGCCGGCGTTCGTCACCAGCGAGCTGAAGAGCGCGTTCCAGATCGGCTTCCTGATCTTCATCCCGTTCCTGATCATCGACATGGTGGTGGCCAGCGTGCTGATGAGCCTGGGCATGATGATGCTCAGCCCCGTGCTCGTCGCGCTGCCCTTCAAGCTGATGCTGTTCGTGCTCGCGGACGGCTGGAACCTGCTGCTCGGCTCGCTGGCCGCCAGCTTCGTGACCTGAATCCGAGACCATGAATCCCCAGTTCGTCTTCACCTTCGGCCAGCAGGGCCTGTACACGCTGCTGATGGTCGCCGCGCCGATGCTGCTCACCGTGCTGGCCGTCGGCCTGCTGGTCTCCATCGTGCAGGCGGCCACGCAGATCCACGAGGCGACGCTGTCCTTCGTGCCCAAGGTCATCGCCGCGGTCGCGGTGCTGGCCGTGGCCGGGCCCTGGATGCTGACGACGCTGGTGGAGTACCTGCAGCGCACGCTGCAGTCGATCCCGACCGTCGTCGGCTGAACGCGGCCCGAGGCGCGCGTCACCCGGCCATGATCAGCTTCTCCGAGGCGCAGATCCTCGGCTGGCTCACCCCGGTGCTGTGGCCCTTCCTGCGCGTGCTGGCGCTGTTCGGCACGCTGCCGGTGCTGGGCCAGCGCAGCGTGCCGATGCGCGTGCGCGTCGCGCTGGCGTTCCTGATCGCGCTGGCCACACAGGCCACGCTGCCGCCGGCGCCGCCGATCCCGCTCGATTCGGCCATGACGCTGCTGGTGGTGCTGCAGCAGCTGGTGATCGGCGTCTCGCTGGGGCTGGCGGTGCGGGTCGTGTTCGCCGCCGTCGAGTTCGCCGGCGAGCTGATCGGGCTGCAGATGGGGCTGAACTTCGCCGGCTTCTTCGACCCCGCCACCGGCGGCCAGACCACCGCGGTGAGCCGCTTCTTCGGCGTCACGGTGAGCTGGCTGTTCATCGTCACCGGCGGGCACCTGATGGTGATCGCCGGCGTGATCCAGAGCTTCCACAGCTTCCCGGTCGGCTCCGAGCCGTTTGCCTTCCTGCGCGCGGTGCAGCCACACCGCTGGGGTGCCGAGATCTTCGCGACCGGGCTGTGGATCGCGCTGCCGCTGGTGGCGATGCTGCTGTTCGTCAACCTGGTGCTGGGCATCGCCTCGCGCGTCGCGCAGCAGCTGAACATCTTCGCGATCGGCTTCCCGATCACGCTGGGCGTCGGCCTGGTCGGCGTGCTGTTCACGCTGCCGCTGCTGCAGGCCCCGTTCACGATGGCGCTCGAACGCATGCTGGCGCAGTTCCTCTGAGGGACCCGGCGGTGGGTCCGGCGCGCCGCCCGCGCCCGGACGCGCCATGCCCGGTGACGCGTCAGCGAAGCGAGGGACAGCACTCGGATCCGTGCCGTTTTCCGGCCCCGCCGACGCCGGCCGCCCGATATCGTGGCGGCGCCTCAAGTCCGCTCGCGTTCGACCGATGTTGAGCGGAGCCCCTTCCCTCTTTCATGCGGCAGGCCGGGCCGCCTCGTAGTCATGTCCACGTCCACGGAAGCCGAGGTTCTGCTCGTCGACGACGATCCGGGAACCATCCAGCTGCTGGCCCGCATCCTCGGCGGCCAGGCCCGGCTGCGCTTCGCGACCTGCGGCGAAGACGCCTTGGCGCTGGCCCGATCGGCACCGCCAGACCTGATCCTGCTGGATGCCGAGATGCCCGGCATGGACGGATTCGAGGTCTGCCGGAGCCTGAAGGCGGACCCGGCGCTGCAGCACGTCGCGGTGGTCTTCGTGACGGCGCGCAGCGGCGTCGAGTTCGAGGTCACGGGGTTCGACCTCGGGGCATCGGATTTCATCGCCAAGCCGATCAGCGAACCGCTGGTCATGGCCCGGGTCAAGACCCAGCTGCGCGTCAAGCAGCTCACCGACGAACTGCGTCGCCTCTCGTCGCTCGATGCGCTGACCGAGGTGATGAACCGGCGCGGCTTCGACGAGGCGCTCGAGCGCGAATGGGCCCGCGCGCGGCGCAACGGCGCGCCGGTCTCGCTGCTGATGATCGACGTGGACCACTTCAAGCGCTTCAACGACCGGCATGGTCATCCGGCCGGGGACGCCGCCCTGCGCGGCGTCGCGCAGGCGCTGCGCTCGGCGAGCCTGCGGCCGGCCGACGTCGTGGCCCGCTTCGGCGGCGAAGAGTTCGTCATGCTGCTGCCCGAGACACCGCGCGCGGGTGCTCACCGTGTGGCCCAACGCGTGCACCGGGCCGTGCGGGCCCTCGGCCTGCCGCATGGCGATTCGCCGACGGCCACGGAAGTGACCGTGAGCATCGGCGTGAGCAGTTGGGACGCCGAAAGTGCCGGCTGGATCGATACGGGACCCGAATCGCGCTTCCAGGACGACATGGCACGGGGAATGAGGCCGGCCATCCTGGTCCAGGCCGCCGACCAGGCGCTCTACGCGGCCAAGCGCGCGGGCCGGAACCGGGCCTGGCAGCTCGATCCTGCCGACGTCGACGTCCCGGCGCTGGCGCGCGCGGTCCTCGCCGCCGCGGCGCCATGAAATCGGACAGGCAACGCCCGGCGCTCGTCGCGCTGTGGGTGTTCCTGCTGGGCCTGGGCGCCACGTTCGCCATCGCGGCCCAGTGGCAGCGGTCCAACGAGGCGGTGCTGAACGAACGGTTCGAGGCCCTGGCGCTGCGCATCGCCGATCGCCTCGACGACCGGCTGAACACCTACGAATACGGCCTGCGCGGCGCGCGCGGCGTGGTGGCGGCACAACGCACCGGGCAGCGCCCGGACCGCGAGCAGTTTCGCGCCTACTCGGCGACGCGCGACATCGATCGCGAGTTTCCCGGTGCGCGCGGCACGGGCCTGATCTGGCGCGTGCCGCAGGCCACCGAAGCCGCCTTCGCCGAGTCGGCCCGAAGGGATGGCTGGGCCGACTTCGGCATCCGCCAGCTGTCGCCCCACGACGGCGAGCGCTTCGTGATCCAGTACATCGAGCCGGTGGAACGCAACCGGCAGGCGGTCGGGCTGGACATCGCCTCCGAGACGCATCGCCGCACGGCGGCGATCACCGCCATGCGCAGCGGTCAGGCGACGCTGACTGCGCCGATCACGCTGGTGCAGGCCTCGGGCAAGCCTTCGAGGTCCTTCCTGCTGCTGCTGCCCATCTACGGCCCGGGCGCCGCGCCGACGAACGACAGCGAGCGCGAGGCCCGCGCCATCGGCTGGGCCTATGCCCCGCTGGTCATCGACGAGGTGCTCAACAGCCTGTTGGCCAGGGACGGACAAGCCGAGCTCGAACTGCGCGATGTCACCGCCACGCCGGCCCAGACCTTCTTTTCCTCGGCCGAGGCCACGGCGCCCGCCGAGGCCGGGCTGACCCGCGTTGTCCCTCTGTCCATCTTCGGCCGCCGCTGGGAAGCCGACTTCCGCGCGACGCCGGCCTTCGTGGCCGCCCAGCATCTGGTCGACCCGCGCGCCGTGGCCGGCATCGGCGCGCTGATGGCCCTCGCCCTGTCGATGCTCGCTCACGCGGTGGCACAGAACCGCGCCCGTCAGGCGCAGGTGCGCGACGAGCAGGCGCGCCACGCCGCGATGCTGGCCTGCTCGAGCGACGCGATCATCGGGCAGGACACCGAGGGCCGCGTGACCGACTGGAACCGGGCTGCCGAGCGCTTGTTCGGTTACCCGGCCGAGGCCGTGATCGGCCGCGCGGTCGAGGAGTTCCTGCTGCCGCCGGAGTGCCGCGACGAAGACCGCTGCCTGCGCGAGAGCGCCGCGACGGGCGTCGATCCCGCGCCGATCGACACGACCCGCCTGGCCGCCGGGGGCCGACGCGTCGACGTCTCGATCAGCATCTCCGCGGTGCGTGACCGGGACGGGCACTGCACCGGCTTCACGAAGTCGCTGCGCGACATCAGCGAGGCGCGGCGCGCGGAGCGGCTCGCCCGCGAGACGAATGCCGTGCTGGAAGAGCGTGTGCACGAGCGGACCGCGCAGCTCGAAACGGCCCGGCGCGACCTGCAGACCGTTCTCGATGCGGTGCCGTCCATGATCGGCTACTGGGACCGTGAGCTGAGCAACCGCGTCGCCAACCGGGCCTATTCGAATTGGCTCGCGGTCGACGCCGAAGCGCTGCGCGGCCGCTCGATCGTCGAGGCTCTCGGTCCGGAGCTGTCCGGGCGCATCCGCCCCCATGCCGAGGCAGCCCTGCGCGGCGAGCAGCAGACCTTCGAACTCGCCACCGAGCAGCCGGACGGAACGGGCATGCGCAACTCGCTCGCGCACTACCTGCCCGACGTCGTCGACGGCGAGGTGCGCGGCTTCTACGTCGTCATGCATGACGTCACCGAGATCACGCAGAGCCGCCAGGCCCTGGCCGCCGCCGTGCGCGACCGGCAGGCCCTGCTGTCCACGCTCGACGAGCACTCGATCGTCTCCGTGGCGGACCGGCAGGGCCGCATCATCGAAGTCAACGACAGCTTCTGTCGCATCTCCGGCTACACGCGCGACGAGCTGGTCGGCCGCACCCATGGCATCGTCAACTCGGGTCACCACCCGCGTGACTTCTGGGTGGCGATGTGGAAGACGATCGCCAGCGGGAGGTCCTGGCAGGCCGAGGTCTGCAACCGGGCCAAGGACGGCAGCCTGTACTGGGTCCACAGCATCGTCGCGCCGTTCATGGACGACAACGGGCAGGTCGTCAAGTACGTGTCGATCCGCCACGACATCACGGCCCGCAAGCAGGCCCAGATGGCCCTCGCCCACGAGCGCGACCTGATGAACGCCCTGCTGGAGGCGGTGCCGGACCAGATCTACTTCAAGGATCTCGAGAGCCGCTTCCTGCGCATCAATCCCGGCCTGGCGCGGCGCTACGGTCTGGCGGATCCGGGCGACGCCGTCGGGCGCTCGGACGCGGACTTCTTCACCGCGGATCATGCGGCCCGCACGGCGGCCGTCGAGCGCGGCATCGTCGAGACGGGCGAGCCGGTGCTCAACCTCGAGGAAATGGAGAGCTGGCCGGACCGGCCGCCCACCTGGAACCTGACCACGAAGATGCCCTTGCGCGACGCCGCGGGCAGGATCATCGGCACCTGCGGGATTTCGCGCGACATCACGCACCGCAAGGGCGTCGAGGCCGAACTCGCAGAGACCAACGAGCGCTTCGCCCTCGCGGCCGATGCCGCCGGCATCGGCGTCTGGGTGTTCGACCCGGCGTCGCTCACGTTCACCTGGGATGCCTGGATGCTGGGGCACCATGGCATGGCACCGGGAAACCCGTCGGTCGGCTACGAATCCTGGTGCACCCTCGTCCACGCGAGCGACCGCCTGCGGGTCGAGGCGGAGGTCCTGGACTCGCTCGAGCACGACTCGCCGTACGAAACCGAATACCGCGTGGTCTGGCCCGACGGATCGGAACGCCACCTGCGCTCGGCGGCCAAGGTCCAGCGCGACACTGCCGGCCGCGCGCTGCGGATGGTCGGCATCGCCTTCGACATCACCGGCCGCAAGCAGGCGGAGCGGGAGCTGATCGACACCAGCACGCTGCTGCGCAACGTGCTCGACGCGGCCACCGAAACCTCGGTGATCGCGGTCGACCCGGATGGCCTGATCTCGCTGTTCAACCGGGGGGCCGAACGACTGCTCGGCTACCGCGCCGACGAGGTGATCGGCCGGCGTTCGTCGATGGAGTTCCACGATCTCGACGAGCTCCGGACACGGGCGCGCGAGCTGAGCGAGCAGACCGGCCGGCGCATCCGGACCGGGATGGCGCTCGTCGACCCGGCCGCCATCGGCGAGCCGCACGAGTGGAGCTACCTGCGCAAGGACGGCAGCCGCGCGTCCGTCCTGCTGACGGTGACCGAACTGCGCAGCGGTGACCGGGCGCTCGGCTACCTCGGGGTCGCGCAGGACGTCTCGCGGCAGAAGAAGCTGGAGACTTCGCTGCGCAAGGCGCTGAACGAGGCGCGACGGGCCGACGCGGCCAAGAGCCAGTTCCTGGCGAACATGAGCCACGAGATCCGCACCCCGCTGAACGCGGTGCTCGGTCTGGCCCAGCTGCTCGAGGGCACCGACCTCGACGACGAGCAGTCGGATCTGGTCCGGAAGGTGCGCCTGGGCGGACGCGCCCTCCTCGGGGTCATCAACGACGTGCTCGACCTCTCCAAGATCGATGCCGGCGAATTGCACATCGAGCAGACGGACTTCGGCGTGCTGGGCGTGCTGACGGATCTTCATGCGCTGATGGGCGTGCAGGCCGGCGACAAGCAGCTGCGCCTCGAACTGAAGGTGCCGAACGACCTACCGGCCAGCCTGCGCGGAGACCCGCTGCGCCTGCATCAGATCCTGTCCAACCTCGTGGCCAATGCCATCAAGTTCACCGATCGCGGCCGGGTGGAACTGCGTGCGGAGGTCGTGCACGCAGGGGAACGGGAGGTGCGGCTGCGCTTCACGGTCAGCGACGAAGGCATCGGCATCGCGCCGGAGGCCCAGGCTCGGCTGTTCCAGCCCTTCTCGCAGGCCGACGCGTCGACGACACGTCGTTTCGGCGGCACCGGCCTGGGCTTGTCCATCGTCAAGCGCCTGGTGACCATGATGCGCGGCGAAGTGGGGCTGCACAGCGAGGTCGGGATCGGCAGCCGCTTCTTCGTCGAGATCCCCTTCCCGCTCGGCGCCGCGGCACCGGCGGGCGGAGCAGTGGTCGCGTCGGCCGGCGGGGCGGGCCTGGGCGGCCTGCGGGTACTGGTGGTGGATGACGGTGACATCAACCTGCAGGTGGCGCGCAAGCTGCTCGAGCGCGAGGCCGCGTGTGTCAGCCTGGCGGAAGACGGCAGGCAGGCGCTGGACCACCTTCGGCGTCACCCCGAGGGCATCGACGTCGTGCTGATGGACGTGCACATGCCCGGAATGGACGGCATCGAGGCCACGCGCCGGATCCGCGGCGAATTGGGCCTGACCCGCCTGCCGATCATCGCGCTCACGGCGGGCGCGCTGGCCAGCGAAAGGCAGGCCGCGCTGGACTCGGGGATGGACGACTTCATCTCCAAGCCGTTCGAACTCGCCGACCTGACCGCCAAGCTCCTGCGCCACGCCCGGCCGGCGGCCCCGGGCGGGCCCGATGCGGCGGCTCGTGGCATGAAGGTGTCGCCGACATGGCCTCGTGTGGCGGGGATCGACGCCGAAGATGCCTGCCTGCGCATGGGCGGCGATGCCGCCCTGTTCGGCCGCTTGCTGCGGGGGTTCCTCGACGAGTTCGCGGAGGCGAGGCTGCTCGAGCTGCTGGACCGTCGCGACACCCGCGTGGCCCTGCTGCACAAGCTGCGGGGCATCGCGGGCAACCTGGGCGCCAAGGGGCTGGCGCTGGCCGCCGGGCGCGCGGAGGAGGCCTGCCGCGCCGAGGAAGAGGCCCGGGCCGCAGCCGCCATACGCGAAACGGCCGCGCTGCTGCAGCGCCTGCGGGCCGAGGCCGCCCCGATCCTCCAGCGGGAGGATGCCGTCGCGCCCGGACCGGCAGCGGCCGCGCCGCCGGATGCCGAGCGACTGCGCCAGTTGCGCGCCAGCCTGGTCCAGCGCGACATGGCCGCCCTGGGCCAGTTCGACTCGCTGTCGGCGTCACTCCGGTGCCACCTCGGACCGCAGGTCTTCGAGCAGGTCCGGTCGCACCTGTACGGCCTGCGCTTCGACGATGCCCTGCGTCTGCTCGAGGAGCCCGCGGCGGACGCCGTCACCGGTGCCTGAGCGGGTCGGGCCCGCGCCTCGCCCACAGCGCGCTTGACGGCGGCTTGTCCGCTGGGGTCTGATGCGGCCCCCAAGGCCGCCATTCCCCACCCCACCGTGACCTCTCTGCCACCGCTCGCCACCCCGCTGACCGAACTGCTTCCTGCCGACGCCGACCAGGCCCTGCTGATCGGCCGGGTTTGGCTGCCAGAGATCGGCCCGACACCCGTGCTGGTGCAGCCGGGGGCCGCCTACGACCTGTCGCGCCTCGCCCCCACCTGCAGCGAGCTGCTCGAACGTGCGGGGCTCGCCGACGAGCTGCGTGCCGCGCTGGCCGTCGGCACGCTGCCGCGGCTGAATGTGTCGACGGCGGAGCTGCTGGCGAACTCGCTGGCCGAACCGCGCGGCACCGACCGGCCGCTGCTGCTCGCGCCGTGCGATCTGCAGGCCGTCAAGGCGAGCGGCGTGACCTTCGTCGCCAGCCTGCTCGAGCGCGTGATCGAGGAGCAGGCGCGCGGCGACGCCGCCCGGGCGCAGGCGGTGCGCGAAGCGCTGCACGGCGTGCTCGGCGACAGCCTGGCGAACGTGGTGCCGGGCTCGGCGCAGGCCGCGCAGGTCAAGGCGGTGCTGGTCGCGCAAGGCGCCTGGTCGCAGTACCTCGAGGTGGGCATCGGGCCCGATGCGGAGATCTTCACCAAGGCGCAGCCGATGTCCGCGGTGGGCCCGGGGGCCGAGGTCGGGCTGCACCCCGGCTCGAGCTGGAACAACCCGGAGCCGGAGATCGTGCTGGCGGTCAACAGCCGCGGCGAGACGGTCGGCGCGAGCCTCGGCAACGACGTCAACCTGCGCGACTTCGAGGGGCGCAGCGCGCTGCTGCTGGGCAAGGCCAAGGACAACAACGCGTCCTGCGCGATCGGCCCGTTCATCCGGCTGTTCGACACGCACTTCGGCATCGACGACGTGCGCCGCTGCGAGTTGGCGATGAGCGTCGACGGGCCCGAAGGCTTCCACCTGGACGGGCACAGCTCGCTGGCGAAGATCAGCCGCGACCCGCTCGACCTGGTGGCGCAGGCGATCGGCCCGAACCACCAGTACCCGGACGGCATGCTGCTGTTCCTGGGCACGATGTTCGCGCCGGTGCAGGACCGCTTCGGCCCCGGCCAGGGCTTCACGCACGCGCTGGGCGACGTGGTGCGGGTCACCACGCCGCGCCTGGGCACGCTGGCCAACCGCGTGACGCGCAGCGACCGCGCCGGGCCCTGGACCTTCGGCACGGCCGCGCTGATGCGCAACCTGGCGCGGCGCGGCCTGCTCTAGAGCTCAGGAGCCGGCGCAGCCGCAGGCCGGCATCAGGGCGCGGTATCGAGCACCGCGAGGCGGCGGTCGTGGGCGAGCAGGTGCTGCTCGACGCGCCGGTTGAAGGCGTGCGGATGGGTCAGCGGGCCCATGTGCGCCATGCCGGGCAGCGTCTCGTGCACGGCCGCCGGCAGCGCCGCGCGCAGCAGCTCCGCGATGCGGCGTGTGGCCGGCACGGTGTGCTCGCCGCCCAGCAGAAGAAGGGGCATCGGCAGGCGCGGGATCACGGTGCGCAGGCGCGGCTCGCCGATCACCGCGTCGAAGTGGCGCTGCACGGCGCCCATGCGGCCGGCGATCGCCTGGCGCCGGTGCGGCGGCAGCGCCGCCCAGCTGCCGGTGCCGGACCAGAAGTCGACGAAGCACTCGCCAGCCGCGGCGCTATCGCCGTGCGCCAGGTGCTCGTCGATCGCGCCGGCGATGCGCAGCACGTCCAGCGTGGCCCGGGAGCAGGCATCGTCGTCGATCAGCCAGCGGAACAGCACCGGCTCGTAGGCCACCACGCTGGCGACGCGGCGCGGGTGCAGCGTCGCCAGCTTCAGCGCCACCGCGGCGCCGTACGAGTGGCCCACCAGGTGCACGCGGCCGGCGCCGCGCAGCAGCGGCTCGGCCAGCGCGGCGTCGTCGGCGAGTGCGAACGACGCGTCGTCCGGGCCGGCGCCCAGCCATTCGGGCTGCGCGCCGTGGCCGTGCAGGTCCAGCGCATGCACGTGCCAGCGGCCCTGCAGCTGCGCCGCCAGGCCGTCCCACTGCCGCGCCGAGCTGGCGCTCGAGTGCAGCAGCAGGACCGTGTCGAGGTCGTCGTGTCGCATGGCGTGCCTCAGCGCTTCGTGACGACGATCTCGAGGTACTCGGCCGAGGCGACCATCGTGCCGTCCCGGGCGCCGTTGAAGCGGGCGATCAGGGCCGTCAGATCGTCGGCCAGGGCCTTCTGCCCGTTCGTGTCGAGCGCGGCGAAGGCCTTCAGCACCGGGCCGTAGTAGGTGCGGAAGATGTCGACGAAGTGCTGCGGCGAGCGGTAGCGGAACTGGAAGTGGCGCGGCTCGATCTCGATCGCCGCGGCCTCGCTGCCGAACAGCTCGGCGATGCGCGCCCGCGTGCCCCACAGCGCGGGCGACTCGATGCCCGCCGGCGGGGGAACGTGTTTGCCGATCGTCTTGAACAGCTGGCCGATGAAGCCCTCGGGCGTCCAGTTGGCCAGGCCGATCCGGCCGCCCGAGCGGCACGCGCGCAGCAGTTCGCTGGCGACGCGGCGCGGGTTCGGCGCGAACATCACGCCGAAGGTCGAGAGCACGGCATCGAAGGCACCGTCCGGGAACGGCAGGTTCTCGGCGTCGGCCTCGCGGAACTCGATGTCCAGGCGCTCGGCGGCGGCGCGCTCGCGGCCGCGGGCCAGCAGCGTGCCGACGTAATCGGTCGACACCACCTCGCACCAGCGGCGCGCGGCGGCCAGCGAGGCATTGCCGTTGCCGGCCGCGACGTCCAGCACACGCTGGCCGGAGCGCAGGTCCATGGCCTCGGCGAGCGTCTCGCCGACGATCTGCAGGGTGGTGCCGACCACGGCGTAGTCGCCGGACGACCAGCTCGCCTGCTGGCGGGCCTTGACGGCGGCGAAGTCGGGTTGGGCGGCGACGGGGGTCGTGGTGGTGGTCATGAATCGGCTTCCAGTGTGGGTTTCCTGAATCGGGCGGGGCCCGGCACGGCGGCGGGGCTGTCCGGAACTGTCCGGGGGCTGCGTGGTACCCTGCATGGAAGCCAGCGTGGAATTTCGCGTGGAATCGATCGCACAGCCCGAAGCCGGAAGGCCGTCGCTGCGGCTGCGGCTGTTCGGGTCGCTGGCCGTCGAACGCGACGGCACGCCGCTCCCGCTGCCGCCCTCGCGCAAGGTGCGGGCGCTGATCGCCTACCTGGCGCTGGCCGGCCGGGCCGTGCCGCGCAGCCGGCTCTGTGAACTGCTGTGGGACCTGCCGAACGACCCGCGCGGCGAACTGCGCTGGTGCCTGAGCAAGGCGCGCGCGGTGCTGGATTCGCCGGGCCGCCCGCGTGTGATCACCGAAGGGGAATCGGTTCGGCTGGACCTCGCCGACACCGGCGTCGACGCGCTGGACATGCTGGAGGCCGACCTGACGACACTGCGCGCCGCGGGACCGGACGGTCTGCGCCAGCTCGCGGCGCAGCACGGCGGCGACCTGCTGCAAGACCTCGCGATCGAGCGCAGCGCACCGTTCAGCGCCTGGCTCACCGCCCAGCGGCGGCGCTTTCGGGAGCGGCGTGCGGCGCTGCTGGAGGCGCTGGCCGATTCGCTGCCGCCAGGCAGCGACGAGGCCCTCGCAACCCTCGAGGAGTGGCTGCAGCTCGCCCCGTTCGAGTTGCGCGCACACGCGCGCCTGTTCGACGCATTGGCCCGGCGCGGCCGGCTGCGCGAGGGCGACGAGCACCTCGCCGCCACGGCCCGCCAGTTCGAGGCCGAGGGGCAGGATTGGGCGCCGGTCGGCATTGCCTGGCGCGCGGCCAAGGGCCGCCGCGCTGCCACGGCGCCGCAGCCGCTGCTGCAGCCGGCAACCCCGGCCCCTGCGCCGGAGGCGGCGCCAGGGCCGACGCGCCGCGCGTCGATCGCGGTGATGCCGTTCGCCGACCACAGCCGCGAGCCCGGGGCACGCGGCGGCCTGGCCGACGGCCTCGCACACGACGTCATCACGCGGCTGGCCAAGCTGCGCAGCCTGTTCGTGATCGCCCAGGGCACGATGTTCGCGCTCGACGCCCGCCAGCTCGGCGCCGAGGAGGCCGGCCGCGCGCTGGACGTCGACTACCTCGCCAGCGGTTCGCTGCGCCGCGCGGACGGCCAGGTCAGCGTCACCGTGCAGCTGACCGACGCGCGCGGCGCGCGCCTCGTCTGGGCGGACACCTTCTCGAGCCCGCTGCAGGACACCTTCGCGGTGCTGGACGAGATCGGCAACCGCATCGTCGCCTCGCTCGCGCAGCAGATCGAGGTCTCCGAGCGCAACCGCGCGGTGCTGAAGGCGCCGAACTCGCTCGACGCCTGGGAGGCTCACCACCGCGGGCTGTGGCACATGGTGCGCTTCAACCGCGAGGACAACGTCCAGGCCCACCGCTTCTTCAGCACCGCGGTCCAGCTGGACCCCACCTTCGCGCGGCCGTACGCGGGCCTGTCGTTCACGCATTTCCAGAACGCCTTCCTCGGCTGGGGTGACCGCACACAGGAGATCGAGCTGGCCTACCGCATCGCCGCGCAGGGCCTGCTCGCCGACGACCGCGACCCGGCCGCGCACTGGGCGATGGGGCGCGCGCTGTGGCTGCGCGGGCAGCTCGATGCCTCGCTCGGCGAGCTGCAGACCTCGGTGGCGCTGAGCCCGAACTACGCACTCGGCCACTACACGCTGGCGTTCGTCGAGGCGCAGTCGGGCGACCCGCGGGCGGCGATCCGCGCCGCCGACCACTCGCGCGACCTGAGCCCGTTCGACCCGCTGCTGTTCGCGATGCTCGCGACGCGTGCGCTGGCGCTGATGCGCCTGGGCCGTCACGACGAGGCCGCCGACTGGGCGGTGCGCGCCGCGGCGCGGCCCAACGCGCACGCGCACATCCTCGGCATCGCGGCGCACTGCCTGGCGCTGGCCGACCGGCTCGGCGAGGCACGCCAGATGGCCGGTGCGCTGCAGCGGGCTCAACCCGGCTACGGCCTCGACGAGTTCCTCGCGTCGTTCCGTTTCGGGGACGACGCGACCGGCCTGTTGCGCCAGGCCGCCGGGCGCATCGGCATCGCCTGAAGCTGCGGGTCCGGGCGCGCCCGGCTCAACGCACCAGGCCGACGCGAGCCGCCGCCTGCACCGAGTCCGTCAACGCGCGCAGCAGTTCGGCGTCCAGCCGCCAGTGCTGCCAGTGCAGCGGCACGTCCAGCACACGCCCCGGCACCAGCTCGACCAGGTCGCCGCCTTCCAGCAGCGGCGCCACCAGCGCCTCCGGGTTCATGCCCCAGCCCAGGCCCTGCAGCGCGGCATGCACGAAGCCGTGCGTGCTCGGCACGCGGTGCTGCGGCGGCTGCAGGCGCCGGCGCGTCAGCTGGCGCAGGAAGCGCTCCTGCAAGCGGTCCTTCTCGTTGAACACGCTGCACGGCGCGGCCGCCAGCGCCGCGTCGTCGACACCGCCCGCGAAGTGGCGGCGCATGAACGCGGGGCTCGCGACCGCGCGGTAGCGCATCGCGCCGAGCCGCAGCACCGCGCAGCCCTGCACCGGCTGCGGCTGCGCGGTCACCGCGGCAAGCACGCGACCCTGGCGCAGAAGCTCGTGGGAGTGGTCCTGATCCTCCACCAGCAGGTCGAAGCGGGCCGCACCGGCCTCGCCCAGGCCAGCCAGCGCCGGCACGAACCAGGTCGCCAGCGAGTCGGCGTTCACGGCGATCGCCAGCGGCAACCCGCCCGGCGCGGCCCCGCGCGCCGCGCCGCCGAGCCCGAACGGCGCCAGCGCCTGCGCCTCCAGCAGCTGCAGCTGCTGCGCATGGCGCTGCAGCGCCTGCCCGGCCTCGGTGGCGACGCAGGGGGCGCCACGCCGCACCAGCACGCGGCCGAGCCGCTCCTCGAGTGCCTTGATGCGCTGGCTCACCGCCGACGGCGTGACGTGCAGCGCGCGCGCCGCGGCCTCGAAGCTGCCTTCGCGCAGCACGGCGGCGAAGGCGGCCAGCTGGCGGGAATCGAGCTGCATCAGTTCTGCTAATGAAGGGTCAGAAAGTTTAGCTGGATCGATTCTGCCCGCATCGGCAGACTCGCGCCATGATCTCTTTGGCCTTCGGCAGCGGCTTCGCGACCTCGGCAGCGCTGATCGTCGCCATCGGCGCGCAGAACGCCTTCGTGCTGCGCCAGGGCCTGGCACGGGCGCATGTACTGCCGGTGGTGCTGGTGTGTGCGCTGTCCGACGCGCTGCTGATCTCGCTGGGCATCGCCGGGCTCGGCGCGCTGGTGCAGGCCAGCCCGTTGCTGCTGGACGCGGCGCGCTACGGCGGCGCCGCGTTCCTGCTCGTCTATGGCGCACTGGCGGCGCGCCGTGCGTTGTCCGACCACGCGCTGGCCGCGCGGGGTGCGGCAACGACCGACCTGCGCGCCGCACTCGCCGCCTGCCTGGCCTTCACCTACCTGAACCCGCACTGCTGGCTGGACACCGTGGTGCTGCTCGGCGCAGTGGCGGCGCAGCAGCCGCCCGGCCAGCAGGCCAGCTTCGGCAGCGGCGCGATGCTGGCCAGCGCGACCTGGTTCTTCGCGCTCGGCTACGGCGCGCGGCTGCTCGCGCCGCTGTTCGCCCGGCCGCTCGCCTGGCGGCTGCTGGACGGCGCGATCGCGCTGGTGATGGGGGCGATCGCCATGTCGTTGCTGGTCGGGCGCTGACGCGCTCGGCCGGTCGCGCTCAGCGGCCCTCGAGCGCGGCCTGGAGCAGGTCGTCGACGCGGTCGAAGTGTTCGACGAAGCTGCCCGGGCCGGTCTGGTCGAGCTGGCCGACGGCCGCCTGGCAGGAGTTCAGCTCCTGCTGGATCCACAGCGCCCAGCCGCTGAGCGCGTCGCGGTTGCGTGCGACGGTGTCGGTCAGCGAGCGGGCGTAGTCCGGGTCGATCCCGGGAGTCTTGCGCACGATCTCGGGGTAGCTGCGGGTCAGCCCCTCGAGCTTGCGGATCGCCGCCGTCACCGCCGGCGCCTCGCCCCGGTACTGCTCGACGGCGGTGCGCGTGCGCGCCATCAGCTGCGTCATCAGGCCGCGCCGCTCCAGCATGCGCGCCGCGCCTTGCGTGCGCGGCGATTCGCCGAGCGCCTCGACGGCCGTCTTGCGTGCCAGGTTGAGCGACTTCAGCGTGTCGCGCAGGTCCTGCCCGCCGTCGTCGAGCGACGCGGCCGCTTGCTCGAGGCCGGCGCTGGCGGTCTCGATGGCCTGCAGCATCGCCATGTCCTCCAGCGAATGCAGCCGCGCGGTGGCCTGCTCGAGTTGCTGCTTGAGTTCGGCCATGCGCGAGCTGGAGATCTCGTCGATCAGCTGGCCGCCGATGAACTTCGTGGCCTCTTCGGCGACCGCCTTCCAGTCCTGCTTGACGACCTTGATCGCGATGCCCAGCACGCCCTTCAGGCGGGCCTTCATCACCTCGATGCGCTTCTTCTCCGCCTCGAGGTCGGCCTTGGTCTTATCGACGACGCGGGTCTGCGCGCCGATCTCCTTGTGCAGGTTCGCTTCGTCGAGCGCGGACACCGCCTTGCGCAGTGCCTTCTCGCGCACGCCGAACTCGCGCAGCGCGTCGCGCACCTTGGCCTCGGCCTGCAGGTAGGCCTCGGACTTGTCGCGCACGTAGGCGCCAGGCCGCTGCTTGCTGCGGTCGCCGACGGCGGCGCTCTGCGCCTCCATCTTCTTCACGTCGACCGCGCTCTGGTGGGCCATCTTCTGCACGCCGGCGTACAGCTCGCGCCAGCGCTTCTCGGTGCCGACCAGCGCGCCGAAGGCCTGCTGCAGCGCCGCACCGTCGCGGTTGATCTGGCCGCCGACCGCCGAGTTGCCGCGGTGCAGCGCGCCGCTGCCGTCGGCCGACATCAGTGCCATCAGCTCGCCGATACGCGGGCCGGGCACCGGCGCGCCGAGCGACATCTCGACGATCTGCGCCCCGCCGAGCTCGAGCTCGGCCTCTGCGTGGGCCGCGCCCCGTGCCCGGCTCGGCCGGGCCGCCTGGCTCACGGCGGCCGGGCCGACGCCGGCCTGGGCCCCGCTCGCCGCTGCCGCGGTCGCCATCACCATGCGCGCCGTCGGGCGCAGTCCCAGTTTCGCAAGAAGTGCCATTGCCGTGTCCTCCACCCGGTACCACGCCAACCGGGCACCGATCCGGACAGGGATCTACGGCACTGACCGCCGAAAGGACGCAGCCCGGCCCGGTTCGAGGGCCGGACGGGCACGCACGGAGCGGCAAGAGGACCCTACTTGCCGATGGTCACCCACTGCAGCTCGAGCCAGTTGTCGGCCCGGTGCACGGCGCTGACGTTGCTGCGCGCCGCCCAGGGGATGACCTGGCGGTGCAGCGGGATCACGTAGACCCCTTCCTTGTAGGTGCGCAGCGCGGCCTTGACGATCTCCTCGCGCTTCTTCGGGTCGGCCTCGGTGCTGGAGGCGGCGGCCAATGCGTCGAACTTGTCGTCCTTGACGCCGCCGAAGTTCCAGTAGCCCACGCCCTTCTCGCCCCGGTTGCGCATCACCGGGGTCAGCGTGGTCTCGGCGTCGGTGATCGAGCCGCCCCAGCCGAGCATGTACATGCTGGTCTCCTGCTTCTCGATCTTCGGGAAGTAGGTGGCCCGCGGCATCGCATTGACGCGCACCTTGACCTTCAGCTGCGCCCACATGCCGGCCAGCGCGATGCAGATCTCCTCGTCGTTGATGTAGCGGTTGTTCGGGCAGTCCAGCGTCACTTCGAAACCGTCGGCGTAGCCGGCGTCGGCCATCAGCTTCTTCGCGCCCGGCAGGTCGTAGGGCAGGCGCTTCTCGATCTCGGCGTCGTTGTAGGCCCCGAGCGGCGACGGCGTCAGGCCGCCGGTCGGGAAGCTCTGGCCGTTCATCAGCTTGTTCTTGATCGTCTCGATGTCGACCGCGTGGTAGAGCGCGCGGCGCACGCGGATGTCCTTGAACGGGTTCTTGTCCCCCGGCACGCTGCCGAAGGCGAGCTTGTCGCGCCACTGGTCCATGCCGATGAAGACGAGCCGGTTCTCCGGGCCGTCGATGATCTTCACGCCGGCGGTGTTGCGCAGCCGGGCGACGTCGCGCGGCGCGGGGTCGAGCACGAAGTCGATCTCGCCGGAGACCAGCGCGGCCAGCCGCGTGGCGTCGTTGGCGATCGGCGTGAAGACGACGTCCTGCACGTTGCCCTCGAATTTGCCCCACCACGCCGGATTGCGCTTGTAGACCGTCTTCACGCCCGGCGCCCGGCTGACGAGCATGTACGGCCCGGTGCCGTTGGCGTTCAGCGAGGCGTAGCTCTCTTCCTTGTTCTTGAAGTCCAGCGGCTTCTCGACCTTGTTCTTCACGCACCAGGCCCGGCTCATGATGAACACGGTCTCGAGGTGCTGCAGGAAGATCGGGTTCGGCGCGGCGAGCTGGAACTCGACCGTCAGGTCGTCGACCTTCTTCGGCGTGCCGACCGCGCTGGCGTAGGCCGAGATCAGCGAGGTCTTCTCGGCGGCGCGGCCGATCGAGAACACCACGTCGTCGGCCGTGAAGGGCGTGCCGTCGTGGAACTTGACGTTCGGGCGCAGCTTGAAGCGCCACAGCGTCGGCGAGACCTGCTGCCACTCGGTGGCCAGCGCCGGCGCGATGCCGAGCGACTTGTCGCGGTTGACGAGCTTCTCGTAGACCTGCGCATTCATCGAGTTGGTCAGCAACTCGTTCTGCGAATGCGGGTCCATGGTCTGCGGGTCGCCCTGGCTGGCCCAGCGCAGCGTCTGCGCCGAGGCGGGCGCCGCCCAGCCCAGCGCGGCGGCGAACAGGGCCGAGGCGAGGAACTTGATCATGCGGCTCACTCCGTGGATGCGTGGTGGAGAAGGGCCGCAGTGTAGTGAGAGCGCGGCGCTACTGTGCCGGATAGCCTTCCTCGGCCAGGGCGGTGCGGATCTGCTCGTCCGGCGCGGTCGATTCGATCCGGACCTTGTGGCTCGGCAGGTCGATCTGGACCTGCGCCTGCGCGTCGAGTTTCTGCACCGTGCTGGTGACGGTCCGCACGCAGTGGCCGCAGGTCATCGTGGGGAGGGTGAGTTCGATCATGGTGCACTCCGGTGTGTGGGATGCCTGCAGTCTGAACCATGACACCGTGGCAAGGTCAAGCGCCGGCGTCAAGGTCCGTGCGGCTTGACTCTGACATGATGTCAAGGTCTAGGCTGACGACATGGACACCACCATCACCCTGTCGCTGCCCGTCGAGGGCATGACCTGCGCCTCCTGCGTCGGGCGCGTCGAGCGTGCGCTGCAGAAGGTGCCCGGCGTCGCCGCCGCCACCGTGAACCTCGCGACCGAGTCGGCCGCGCTGCAGCTGGCCGGACGCGTCGAACCCGCGGCGCTGATCCAGGCCGTCGAGCGCGCCGGCTACGCGGTGCCGGAGGACGAGGTCGAGCTGCGCATCGAAGGCATGACCTGCGCCAGCTGCGTCGGCCGCGTCGAGCGGGCGCTGCGCGGCGTGCCCGGCGTGCTGCAGGCCGAGGTCAACCTGGCCACCGAGCGGGCCCACGTGCGGCGCGCGCGCGGCTCGGCGCCGCTGGCGACGCTGCTGCAGGCGGCGCAGCGTGCCGGTTACGTCGCGCACGCGGTCGAGGCGGCCGCGCCGGCCCCGGCCGCGCGCGGCGACGGCTGGAAGGTCGTGCTGGCGGCCGCGCTGTCGCTGCCGCTGACCATCCCGATGATCGGCGACCTGCTCGGCAGGCACTGGATGCTCGACCCGCTGCTGCAATGGCTGCTGGCGACGCCGGTGCAGTTCTGGCTCGGCGCGCGCTTCTACCGCGCCGGCTGGGCAGCGCTGCGCGCCGGCACCGGCAACATGGACCTGCTGGTCGCGCTCGGCACCAGCGCCGCCTACGGCCTGAGCCTGTTCCTCTGGTGGCGCGAGCCGGACGCGATGGTGCACCTGTACTTCGAGTCGGCGGCGGTGGTGATCACGCTGGTGCTGTTCGGCAAATGGCTGGAGGCACGGGCGAAGCGGCAGACCACCGAGGCGATCCGCGCGCTCGAGGCGCTGCGCCCGGCCGGCGCGCGCGTGCGCCGGGACGGCACCGACACCGAGATCCCGCTTGCCGAGCTGGCGGTGGGCGACCTCGTCGTCGTGCGCCCGGGCGAGCGGCTGCCGGCCGACGGCTTCGTCGAGGAAGGCCGCAGCCACGTCGACGAATCGCTGCTGACCGGCGAGAGCCTGCCGGTGGCGCGGCAGCCGGGCGACCGTGTGACCGGCGGCGCCGTCAACGCGGAGGGGCTGCTGATGGTGCGCACCACGGCGGTCGGGGCCGAATCGACGCTGGCGCGCATCGTCCGGCTGGTCGAATCGGCGCAGGCGCACAAGGCGCCGATCCAGCGCCTCGTCGACCGGGTGAGCGCGGTGTTCGTGCCGGTGGTGATCGGCATCGCGCTGCTGACGCTGATCGGCTGGGGCGCGGCCACCGGCGACTGGTCGGCCGGCCTGCTGAACGCCGTCGCGGTGCTGGTGATCGCCTGCCCCTGTGCGCTGGGACTCGCGACGCCGGCGGCCATCATGGTCGGCACGGGCACTGCGGCGCGGCACGGCATCCTGATCAAGGACGCCGAGGCGCTGGAGGTGGCGCACGCGGTGCGCACCGTCGCCTTCGACAAGACCGGCACGCTGACCGAGGGCCGGCCCCGGCTCGTGGCCGCCGAGCCGGCAGCCGACGCGGGGCTGACGCGCGACGAGCTGGTCGCACTGGCGGCGGCGCTGCAGGCCGGCAGCGAGCATCCGCTGGCCGCCGCGGTGCGCACCGCCGCGCCGGCCGACGTGCCAGCGGCGCAGGATCTCCGCGCCCTGCCCGGCCGCGGCGTGGCCGGCACGGTGGGCGACCGCCCGCTGCAGCTCGGCAGCACGCGGCTGGTCGAGGAACTCGGCGCCGCGCGCGGCGCGCTGGAAGCGCGCGCGCTCGCGCTGCAGGGCGAGGGGCGCAGCGTCTCCTGGCTGGTCGAGACGGGCGCGGTGCCCGGCGCGGCGGCACGGGTGCTGGGGCTGTTCGCCTTCGGCGACACGCTGAAGCCCGGCGCGGCGGCGGCGCTGGCGCAGCTGCGCGGGCTCGGCGTGCGCACGCTGATGATCAGCGGCGACAACGCCGGCAGCGCCGGAGCGATCGGCCGTGCACTGGGCATCGACGAGGTGCGCGCCGAGGTGCTGCCGGGCCAGAAGGCGGAGATCGTCGCCGGGTTGCGCACGGCAGCCGGCGGCAAGGTCGCGATGGTCGGCGACGGCATCAACGACGCCCCGGCGCTGGCCGCGGCAGACGTCGGCATGGCGATGGCCGGCGAGCGCGGCGGCACCGACGCGGCGATGCAGGCGGCCGGCATCACGCTGCTGCGCGGCGACCCGGCGCTGGTGGCGCAGGCGATCGACCTGTCGCGCCGGACGACCGGCAAGATCCGCCAGAACCTCTTCTGGGCCTTCTTCTACAACGTCGTCGGCATCCCGCTGGCGGCGCTGGGCCTGCTCAACCCGGTGGTGGCCGGCGCGGCGATGGCGCTGTCCAGCGTCAGCGTGGTCAGCAACGCGCTGCTGCTGCGGCGCTGGCGGCCGGCGGCCTGAACGGTCCGGCACGCGACACGATGGAGGACCAGCGCATGAACATCGGCCAGGCCGCCAAGGCATCCGCCGTCTCGGCCAAGATGATCCGCCACTACGAGGGGCTCGGGCTGCTGCCCAAGGTGCCGCGCACCGAATCGGGCTACCGGCAGTACGACGAGTCGACCGTGCACACGCTGCGCTTCATCCGGCGCGCGCGCGACCTCGGCTTCGGGCTGGAGGAGATCGAGCGCCTGCTCGGCCTCTGGCGCAACCGGCGCCGCTCGAGCGCGGAAGTCAAGCGCATCGCGACCGAGCACGCGGCCGACCTGCAGCGCCGCATCGACGAGATGCGCGCCATGCAGCGCACGCTGCAGCACCTGGCGCACTGCTGCCATGGCGACGAGCGCCCGGACTGCCCGATCCTCGACGACCTGGCGGCCGGCCGGACCGACGATTAGGACCTGTTCACACTACGGAAGGGCTCGCGCCGCGGTGGCCCTAGGCGCGGCCGATCCGGCGCAACGCCTCCGGCCCGGCCCACAGCTCGTCGAGGTGCGGGAACTTCCACTGCGCGTTGCTCTCGCGCGCGGCGATCGCGTCGCTGCAGCCGGGCGCGGAGAGGTCGACCAGCTCGACGGCGATCGGCATGTTCGAGCGCGTCGAGAAGAACAGCTTGACCTTCGGTGCGACCAGCGAGCGTTCGTTCTGCTCGACCACCACGCCGAGCTTGCCCGAGCGCATGCGCACCAGCGAACCGATCGGGTAGATGCCCAGGCTCCTGACGAAGGCCTGGAAGACCTCGGTGTCGAACTGCCCGCTCCAGGAGGCCATCTTGGCGATCGACTCGGCCGGGTCCCAGCCGCTCTTGTACGGGCGGTTGGAGGTGATCGCGTCGTAGACGTCGCACACCGCGCCCATGCGTGCCACGCGCGTCAGCGCGTCGCCCGACAGCCGGTCGGGGTAGCCCTTGCCGTCCGGCCGCTCGTGGTGGTGCAGGCAGACGTCCAGCGTGATCTCGCCGACCGCCTTGCCTTCCTCGAGCATCTCGAAGCCGCGCCGCGGGTGCGCCTTCATGATCTCGAACTCCGCGTCGGTCAGCTTGCCGGGCTTGTTCAGCACCTCCAGCGGCATCGCCGCCTTGCCCATGTCGTGCAGCATGCCGGCCAGGCCGACCTCGCGCGACTGGCTTTCGTCCAGGCCGAGCTGGCGTCCCAGCGACACCATCAGCGCGCACACCGCCATCGAGTGCATGTAGGTGTAGTCGTCGTGCGTCTTCAGGCGCGCCAGGCTGACGAAGGCGCCCGGGTTGCGCCACACCGACGAGGCGATCTCGTCCACCAGCGGCAGGCACTTCTCGGTGTCCAGCGCGCGGCCCATGCGGGCCTCGGAGAACATCGAGCTGAGCGCCTGGCGCGATTGGTTCACGAGCGCGGTGGCGCGCTGCAGCTCGCCGGCCAGCGTGTCGCGCTCCGGCGGGGCGGAGACCGGTGCCGCGGCGGGAGCGGCAGGCGCGGTTGCGGCCGGGCGCGCGTCGCGGCGCGGCGCCACGCCGGTCGGCTCGGGGGCGACGACATCGACGCCCTTGGAAACGTCGATCCAGACCTCCTGGACCGGGCTGCCGCGCAGCTTCTGCAGGTCCGACGGGTCGCGCAGGACGAACTTCGTCTTCCAGAACGGATGTTCCAGCCAGGCCCCGCACATGGCATGCAGGTGCATGCCCAGGCGCAGATCCGCGACGGCAATCTTCTTCAGCATCGGTGACCGGGAGTCGGCGGGTTCACCCCCGGTTATCGGCCCCGGTCCGGGCCGACTTGAGTCAGCGGAAGCGTGACTCCGGCACGGTCTTGAGCTCGCTGGGCAGCGAAGCGAGGTAACCGGCGATCTGCTTCAGCTCGGCGTGGCTGAACGGCTTGGCCATGCCGGCCATGATCGCGTTGCCGCGCCCGACCTGCGGGTTCTTCTCGGTCTGGTAGGCCTTCAGCGCCACGAACAGGTAGTCGGCGTACTGGCCGGCGAGCTTCGGGTAGCTGGGGTCGATCGGCTTGCTGAAGTTGTCACCGTGGCAGGAGGCGCAGTTGCCCTTGGTCAGCAGTGCCGCGACGTCCGCGGGCGCGGGCGCCGGCGCACCCGCCGCAGCCGGTGCCCCGGCGTTGCTCTCGTAGAAAGCGCCGAGATCCGCCATGTCCTGGTCGGACAGCGAGGCGGCGATGGCGCGCATCGTCGGATGCTTGCGCTCACCCTTCTTGTAGGCGGTCAGCGCGGCGACGATGTACTTGGCGCCCTGGCCGGAGATCATCGGCACCTTGTGGATTTCCGGGAAGCTCGCCTGGTAGCCGGGGATGCCATGGCAGCCGATGCACATCGCCGCCTTCTTCTCGCCGGCCGCGGCGTCCTGGGCGTGGGCGGAGGCGGCGAACCCTGCCACCAGGGTCAGGGCGATCAGGGCGGAAAGCGGCTTCGTCATGGTGGGAAGGCGAGTCGTGTCTCGGGCAGCGGCGGATTATAGGGGCCCCCTTATACTGGCCTGAACCAGCCTCCAGCCGCCCCGATGAAGTTCCAAGGCTCCTCCAACTACGTCGCTACCGCGGACCTGATGCTCGCCGTCAACGCCGCGATCACGCTGAAGCGGCCGCTGCTGGTGAAGGGCGAACCGGGCACCGGCAAGACGATGCTCGCCGAGGAGGTGGCCACCGCGCTGGACATGCCGCTGCTGCAGTGGCACGTGAAGAGCACCACCAAGGCGCAGCAGGGCCTGTACGAGTACGACGCGGTGAGCCGGCTGCGCGACTCGCAGCTGGGCGACGAGCGCGTCAAGGACATCCACAACTACATCGTCAAGGGCGTGCTGTGGCAGGCCTTCTCGGCGGACCAGCCGGTCGCGCTGCTGATCGACGAGATCGACAAGGCCGACATCGAGTTCCCGAACGACCTGCTGCGCGAGCTCGACCGCATGGAGTTCTACGTCTACGAGACGCGCGAGCTCGTCAAGGCGAGGCATCGCCCGCTGGTGTTCATCACCTCGAACAACGAGAAGGAGCTGCCGGACGCCTTCCTGCGCCGCTGCTTCTTCCACTACATCAAGTTCCCGGACGAAGACACGATGCGCGCCATCATCGACGTCCACTTCCCCGGCCTCAAGTGCAAGCTCGTGCAGGAAGCCCTCTCGATCTTCTACGAGATCCGCGACGTGCCGGGCCTGAAGAAGAAGCCGTCGACGTCGGAACTCCTCGACTGGCTGAAGCTTCTCCTCTCCGAAGACATCTCGCCGGAAACGCTCCGCGAGAAGGACCCCACCAAGCTCATCCCGCCGCTCCACGGCGCGCTGCTGAAGAACGAACAGGACGTCCACCTCTTCGAACGCCTCGCCTTCCTCGCCCGGCGCGAACGGAACTAACTCAGATCGTCATTGCCGGGCCGGCGCAAAGCGCCGTGACCCGGCAACCCGGAAGCCGTAACGCGGCGTCAGGAAAAGACCCTTCAAAAGAAGAAAGCCCGCGCCTAACCCGCGCGGGCTTTTTCATGCCGGGACAGCCAAACATCAACGTGTCATCCCGGCACTTGTTGCCGGGACCCAATCCACGTCAACGCTTGTTGCTGAGATCAACGGTGTACTGATGCCGATACCTCACCCCCTGATTTCTGCTGAGGGAACCAATGGGTCCCGGGCACAAGGCCCGGGATGACACTGAATGATTGGCAAAGGATGTGGCCGGGGCACCGCGGAACGCGGGCAATCAATAGTGATTTCTCAGCTGTGCGATTTCGAGCTGTTGCGCGGCACCTTTGCCGGCCACCCTGTAGACCATGCGATGCTCATCGCTGATCCGGCGCGACCACCATCCGGTCAGGTGCCCCTTCAAGGGTTCGGGCTTCCCCAACCCCTTGAACGGGCTACGCCTGGTCTCTTTGATCAATTCGTTGACGCGCGCGAGCAGACGGCCATTGTCGTTATGCTCTTGCCAGTGAAGATAGTCTTCCCACGCATCATCCGAGAAAACCAGCTTCACAGATCGATCTCGCGCTCCGTGCCGCTTCCAGCCTCAAGTTGTTCCACCGCACGGCGCAGGCGGCGGGCGTTTTTCGGGCTTCGGAGAAGGTGAAGGGTTTCGTTGATCGAGTTGTATTCTTCCAACGAAATCATCACGACCGCTTCGTTTTTCTTGCGCGTTACAATGACAGGCTCCCGGTCGTGAATGACACGATCCATAACCGATTTCAGCTCTCCGCGAGCTTCTGTGTAGGTTATCACGTCCATGTTCGCCTCCATTTCACACAACCCAATATATGTACAGAATATTGTACATGTCAAGGGGCATATATGGAGTGACGGCAAGCGAGCCGGATGGCCTCTTTCTTCACGCGCTGAAAGGCGCCTGAGGCCCCCGCAAAAAAAACTTATCCCCGTCCCCGATTCCGCCCCCATCTTAGTGGGACCGCTTTCGGGAGGGATGTACCGGAACATCCGTGCAGG
>JAHBZL010000058.1 GCA_019635485.1 Piscinibacter sp.
CACCGTGTACATGTGGTGCGCCCAGACCAGGAAGCCGATGAAGCCGATGGCGACCATCGCATAGGCCATACCCAGATAGCCGAAGATCGGCCGCTTGGAGAAGGTGCCGATGATGTGGCTGATCATGCCGAAGCCCGGCAGGATCAGGATGTACACCTCGGGATGGCCGAAGAACCAGAACAGATGCTGGTAGAGGATCGGATCGCCGCCGCCGGCCGCGTTGAAGAACGACGTGCCGAAGTGGCGGTCGGTGAGCAGCATCGTCACGGCGCCCGCGAGGACCGGCATCACCGCGATCAGCAGGTACGCGGTGATGAGCCACGCCCAGCAGAACAGCGGCATCTTCATCAGCGTCATGCCCGGCGCGCGCAGGTTCAGGATCGTCGTGATGATGTTGATCGAGCCCATGATCGACGACGCGCCCATGATGTGCACGGCGAAGATCGTGAGGTCCATGCCCATGCCGGTCTGCACCGACAGCGGCGGATAGAGCGTCCAGCCGCCGGACGCCGCGCCGCCGGGCACGAAGAACGAGCCGATCAGCATGATCGCGGCGGGCGGGAGCAGCCAGAAGCTCCAGTTGTTCATGCGCGCGAACGCCATGTCCGGCGCTCCGATCATCATCGGGATCTGCCAGTTCGCGAAGCCGACCGCGGCCGGCATGATCGCGCCGAAGATCATGATGAGGCCGTGCAGCGTGGTGAGCGAGTTGAAGAACTCGGGATGCACCACCTGCAGGCCGGGATGGAACAGTTCCGTGCGGATCGTGAGGGCCAGTACGCCGCCCACGAAGAACATGAACAGCGAGAACAGCAGGTAGAGCGTTCCGATGTCCTTGTGGTTCGTGGTGGTGATCCAGCGCATGATCCCGGTGGGATGATGCGCGTGATCGTCGTGGCCGTGGTCGTGGGCGTGATCGTGCGGAATGCTGCTCATGCTTGACTCCTGAATGGACGACGCGTGCGGCTCGCCCGCCGCGTCACTTCCTCGCCGCCTTGACGGCTGCCGGCAGGACCACGCCGGCCTTGTTGCCCCAGCTGTTGCGGGTGTACGTGATCACCGAGGCGATCTCGACGTCGGACAGGTGCTTCCACGCCACCATCGCGGTGCCCGCCTTGCCGTTGAGCACGATGTCGATCTGCCCCTCGGCCGGGCCGTTGACGATCTTGCTGCCGTCGAGCGGCGGGAACGCCGGCGGCGCACCCTTGCCGGTAGCCTGATGGCAGGCCACGCAGTTGGCCGCGTACACCGTCGCGCCCTTGGCCATGAGCTCGGCCTCGGTCCATTGCTTGTTCGGGTCGTCGGCGGCGGCCGCCATCTTCTGCTTCTGCTCGCCCACCCACTTGGCGTAGTCCTCCTTGGACTTGACCTCGACGACGATCGGCATGAAGCCGTGCTCCTTGCCGCACAGTTCCGCGCACTGGCCGCGATAGGTGCCGACCTTCTCGGCCTTGAACCAGATGTCGCGCACGAAGCCGGGGATGGCGTCCTGCTTGACGCCGAAGGCCGGGATCATCCAGGCGTGGATCACGTCGTTGGCGGTGGTGATGATGCGCACCTTGCGGTCCACCGGCACGACCAGCGGGTTGTCGACCTTCAGCAGGTAGTCGTCGGTCGGCGGCGGATGGCCGCTGTTGGACATCTCGCGGTGCGTGACGTCCAGCGTCGAGACGAAGTTGATGCCCTCGCCCTCGCCGTTCAGGTAGTCGTAGGCCCACTTCCACTGCACGCCGGTCGCCTTGATCGTCAGGTCGGCGGCCGTCGTGTCCTTCATCGCCACGACCGTCTTGGTGGCCGGCAGCGCCATCAGGATCACGATGATGAACGGCACGACGGTCCAGACGATCTCGACCGTCGTGCTCTCGTGGAAGTTGGCGGCCTTCGCGCCCTTGCTGCGACGGTGCTTGATGATCGAATAGAACATCACGCCGAACACGCCGATGAAGATCACCGAGCAGATCACCAGCATGAAGTAGTGCAGCCACTGCTGGTCGGCGGCGATCCGCGTGACGGGCGGATGCAGGTCGAGCTGGTTGACGGCCGGGCCGCCCGGCAGGTCATTGACGGCCCACGCCGCGTGGCTCACCAGCGTCGCCGCGAGGGCCAGTCCCCAACGCCCCGCCCCGGCCCAGAGTGCTTTGATCGTCTTCATCGTCTCGTCACGTCAGTGTTGTTCCAACCCAACCCGCCAACCCCGGCCCCTGGCTCTCGCGCCGCACCGCTCGACGCAGCTCATCCGCCAGTTGCCGCCGCAACTCCGGGCGCACGAAGCGCCCGACCACCACCCGCCGACCCTGCCCCGACAGCTCGATGAGCGTGCCGTGGGCCGGCCCCGTCCCGATGCGGACGCCGCCGGGCCGGAAATCCACCCGCTCGGTGCGGCCGCCCGTCTCGCACTCGACGATGAGCAGCCCGCCCTCGAGGCGGATGTGCTCGGCGTCGGCCGCATGGCGCGCGTACACCAGCAAGGCCACCCCGAGTGCCAGCACCTCCAGCCAGGCAAACGGCATCACCAGCGTGGCGCCCATCCACCAGAACATCGTTCCGATGGACAGGCACACCCCACTCAGCGCCAGATAGAGCCGCAGCACCAGCCGCGGCGCCATCGAACAGTTGCGGCGCAGCACCCAGCAGGTCGGCTCCGCGGCCGCGCCCGCGTCGGCCGCGCCGGCCACGGGAACGGTTGACGACCCGCCTGTCATGCTGCCCTCGCTGCCGTACTGCCCTGGAGCGCGTGCCCTCGTCGACCACGATTCTCAAAAACCCGCGAAGTTTAGCGTACCGGCCCGGGGCGACCCGAGCGGACCATGGTCCGCATGTCCTGCAGCGACACCCGTGTCGCTTCGCCGGCACGCGCGCGCGGCGCGCCGCGGAAGGCATGGCCGTAGGCGACCTCGAAGCTCATCGCGATGCGGCCGTCCGGCCCGGCCAGGGACGCCAGCGCGTCGCGCAGGCACGCGCGCCAGCGAGGCGTGCGCAGCCCGGCCAGGCGCTCGGGCGCGGCGTTGCCGCCGAGCGCGCGCAGTTCGCCCAGCAGCGCCTCCGGGTCGGGCCAGCTCAGCTGCAGCACCTCCTGGTCCATCACCGGATCGGCGAAGCCGGCCTGCACGAGCATGTCGCCCAGGTCGTGCATGTCGACGAAGCCGGGCGTCGGCGCCGGCCAGCCCTGCCGTGTGTACAGAGCGCGCAGTTCGCGCAGCGTGCCGGGACCGAGGCAGGAGAACATGACGAAACCATCGGCCGCGAGCGCGTCGTACCAGCGCCCGAAAAGCGCGGGTGGGTCGGCCACGCCGTGCAGCGCCATGTTCGACCAGACCAGTTGCGCACCGCGCGGCAGCGGGGCCGGTTCGGCCAGCACCTGCGGGGCGTTGCCTTGCCAACGCGCCGCGGTCCACCAGCGCGGCGCGGTCTGCGGCACGCCGCGCGCCGCGAGTTCGGCCATCGGCTCGACCTGCACACGACGCGCCTGCGGGTAGGCGCTTTTCAGCAGGTCGGCGCCGGCGCCGAGCCAGCTCGACCAGTCGATCAGCAGCGCCGGCTGCAGCCGGATCAGTGCAAGGCGCTCGGCCATGCGGCGCGCCACCTCGCGATGCAGCCAGGGAGGTTGCGCGGCCCGCGCCAGGCGCCGCACGATGTGCGTGACCGCCGCCTCGTCGAGCCCGCGGGCGGATGCGATCGGGGCCCGCGGGTCGCTCATGCCGGCCAGTATATTGAGGCGATGCACGCGGACGGCACGACGGAGACCGCGGCCCGCTGGCCGGGCCTGTGCATCGTCTGCCGGTCCTGGGGCCGTGGCCGCCTGTGCGCGGACTGCATCGCGCGCTTCGCACCGCATCGGCCACGCTGCGCGCGCTGCGCCATCCAGCTGCCGGGTGGCGCGGCGGTGTGTGGTGAGTGCCTGCGCGACCCGCCGCCGTTCGAGCGCAGCGTCGCGGCGCTCGACTATGCGGCCCCGTGGAGCGGGCTGATTGCGCAGTTCAAGTTCCATGCGGCGGTGGAACTCGCCTCGGCGTTCGTCCCGTTGCTCGCCGACGCGGTTCGGCGCAGCGAAGCGCCGCGGCCCACCTTGCTGGTGCCGGCCCCGCTGGCGCCGGCACGGCTGCGCGAACGCGGCTTCAACCAGGCCTGGGAGCTGGCGCGCCGGCTGGGCCGCCGCCTCGGCATCGCCGCCGACCCGAGCCTGCTGCTGCGGGTGCGCGACACGCCGCATCAGCTCGCGCTGCCGCTCGCGCAGCGGGCGGCGAACGTGCAGGACGCGTTCGCGGTCGAACCGCGCCGCCGCGGCCTGCTGCACGGTGGCGAGGTCGCGCTGGTCGACGACGTGCTGACCACCGGGGCCACGGCAGCGTCGATGAGCCGCGCGCTGCTCCAGGCCGGCGCGGCGCGGGTGCAGGTCTGGGTGCTGGCGCGCACGCCGCGGCCCGGCGACTAAGATCGCCGCGATGTTCCACATCGTCCTGGTGCAGCCCGAGATCCCGCCCAACACGGGCAACGTGATCCGGCTGGCCGCCAACACCGGCTGCACGCTGCACCTGATCGAACCGCTGGGCTTTGCGATGGAGGACCGGCTGCTGCGCCGGGCCGGGCTCGACTACCACGAGTACGCCGAGGTGCAGCGGCATGCCGACTGGGACAGCTTCCTGCAGCGCTGCACCCCCGACCCGGCCCGCCTGTTCGCGTTCACGACGCGGGCCTCGCGCCGCTTCGATGAGGTCGACTGGCGCGCCGGCGACTGGCTGGTGTTCGGTTCCGAAACCGCCGGGCTGCCTGGCGCGCTGCGCGATCGCCTGGCGCCGCCGCAGCAGCTGCGCCTGCCGATGCGTCCCGGCCAGCGCAGCCTGAACCTGAGCAATGCGGTGGCCGTGGCGGTGTTCGAGGCCTGGCGTCGCCTCGGCTACGCCGGCGGCGCCTGACGCGCCTTAGTGCTCCGGGCGCGACTCGCGGCCCATCAACAGTTCGAGCGCCTGCGGCGGCGACAGCCGGGCTTCGAGCACCGCGACCACCGCCTCGGTGATCGGCATCGCGACGCCGCGGCCGTGGGCTCGGCGCAGCACGGTGGCCGCGCTCAGCACGCCTTCGGCGACGTGCCCGAGTTCGGCGAGGATGCGCTCCAGCGGCACGCCGTCGGCCAGCCGCAGCCCGACGCGCCGGTTGCGCGACAGATCGCCGGTGGTCGTCAGCACCAGGTCGCCCAGGCCCGACAGGCCCATGAAAGTCTCCGCTCGGGCACCGAGCGCGACGCCCAGGCGCGTCATCTCGGCCAGCCCGCGCGTGATCAGCGCTGCCCGCGCGTTCAGTCCGAGCGACATGCCGTCGGCGATGCCGGTGGCGATGGCCAGCACGTTCTTGACCGCACCGCCGACCTCGACGCCGACCGGATCGTTCGAGGTGTAGACCCGCAGTTGCTCGCCGTGCAAGGCCTCGACCGCCTGCTCGGCCAGTGCCGTGTCGCTGCTGGCCGCCACCAGGGCCGTCGGCTGCCCGCGCGCGACCTCGATCGCGAAGCTCGGGCCCGAGACCACGCCGACGCGCCGCTGCGGGCAGGCGACGCGGGCGATCTCGTGGCCCAGCCAGCCGGTGCCGTCCTGGAAGCCCTTGCACAGCCACAGCACGCCGGGGCCGTCGTCCGGCAGCGCGCGCAGCATCGGCTCCAGCGCGGCCATCGGCGTGGCGATGATCACGAGCCCGTCGCGGGCGTGCGCGAGTGCGGCGCCGAGGTCCGCCGTCACCTGCAGCGCCGGCGGCAGCGCGATCTCGGGCAGGTACTTTGCGTTGCGGCGCAGCGAGCGCATCTGCGCGACCTGGGCCGCGTCGCGCGCCCACAGGCGGGTCGGCTGCCGGCTGCTGGCCTGCACCGCCAGTGCGGTGCCCCAGGCGCCGGCGCCGAGCACCGTCAGGTTCATGCGCGGCGCCCGCGCGTCAGTTCGGCAGGATGATGCCCGAGCCGTTGCCGCCGGCCTGGGCCTGCTGGGCCTGCTGCGCCTCGTACATGGCCTGGAAGTTGACCTCGGCGAGCATCACCGGCGGGAAGCCGGCCCGCGTGCAGATGTCCGAGACGATCGCGCGCAGGTAGGGGTAGACCATGCTCGGGCAGGCGATGCCGAGGATCGGCGACACCTGGTCTTCCGGGATGTTGCGCAGCTCGAAGATGCCGGCCTGCTTGGCCTCGACGAGGAACAGCGTCTTCTCGCCGACCTTGGTGGTGACCGTCGCGGTGACGGTGACCTCGAAGACGCCGTCGGCGATGTTCTCGGCGCCCAGCCCGAGCTGGATGTCGACCTGCGGCTGTGCCTGTTCGAGCAGGATCTGCGGCGAATTCGGCTGCTCCAGCGACAGATCCTTCAGGTACATGCGCTGGATCTGGAACACCGGGTTCTGGTTCTCGTCGGCCATGGGAGTCTCGATAGTGGGGCGGGGATTATCGCTGGCCGCTCAGAAGCGGCAGCAGGCCGCCACGCTGGTCGAGTTCGACCAGATCGTCGCAACCTCCGACATGGGTGTCGCCGATGAAGATCTGCGGCACCGTGCGGCGCCCGGTCGTCTCCGTCATCGCCATGCGCTGCTGCGGATCGAGGTCGACGCGGATCTCCTCGATCTGCTCGACGCCGCGCTGCTTGAGCAGCGCCTTCGCGCGCAGGCAGTACGGGCAGACCTGCGTGGTGTACATCCTGACTTGTTGCATGGTCACGCGGCCTTCTCGACCGGCAGGTTGGCTTCGCGCCAGGCAGCGAGTCCGCCGGCAAGCACGTGGGTCTTCTCGAAACCGAGCTTGTTCAGGATACCGGCCGCGCGCGACGAGCGTGCGCCGGTCTGGCACAGGATCACGAGCGGCAGGGACTTGTTCTTCGGCAGCTCGCTGGACGACTCGAGCGAGCCGAGCGGCACGTTGCGGGCCCCGGCGGCATGCCCGGCGGCGTATTCGGCCGGCTCGCAGACGTCGATCAGCACCGCCTTCTCGCGGTTGATCAGCTGCACGGCCTGGGCCGCGCTGACCTTCGCGCCGCCGGCGCCGCCGCCACGTGACAGGCTGGGCCACAGCAGCAGGCCGCCAGAGACGATCGCGGTGAGGAACAGAAACCAGTTGTCGATGAAGAACTTCACGGGGACTTTCGGTGCGGCTGCCGACGGTGCGGGCGAAAGCGCGAATTATAGAATTCGGGCCCTTGCCGAGCTGCCGGAGCGACCATGCACAAACTCGTCCTGATCCGCCACGGCGAATCAACCTGGAACCTGGAGAACCGCTTCACCGGCTGGACCGACGTCGACCTGACGCCCACCGGCGTCGCGCAGGCACGCGAATCGGGGCGGCTGCTGAAGGCCGAAGGCTACGAGTTCGACGTGGTCTACACCTCGGTCCTCAAGCGGGCCATCTGGACCACCTGGCACGTGCTCGACCAGATGGACCGGCACTGGCTGCCGGTGGTCAATCACTGGCGCCTGAACGAACGCCACTACGGCGCCCTGCAGGGGCTGAACAAGGCCGAGACGGCGAAGGAATTCGGCGACCAGCAGGTGCTGGTCTGGCGCCGCAGCTACGACACGCCGCCGCCGGCGCTGGATGCGAACGATGCACGCTGCGAGCGCGGCGACCGCCGCTACGCGAAGCTCGCGCCCGGCGAGGTGCCGCTGACCGAGTGCCTGAAGGACACGGTGGCGCGCGTGCTGCCGTACTGGAACGACACGATCGCGCCGGCCGTCCGCGCCGGCGAACGGGTGCTGGTCTCGGCGCACGGCAACAGCATCCGCGCGCTGGTCAAGTACCTGGACGGCATCTCCGACGACGACATCGTCGGGCTGAACATCCCGAACGGCATCCCGCTGGTCTACGAACTGGACGACGCGCTGAAGCCGCTGCGCCACTACTACCTGGGCGACGCCGAGGCGGCGGCCAAGGCGGCGGCCGCGGTCGCCAACCAGGGCAAGGCCTAGGAGGCCGGGCGGCCGCCCTACTCGGGCAGCCCGAACAGCCGCTCCGGCGGCACGCGCAGCACGAGCGCCTTGTTCGACGCGAGCCCGGTGATCGCGAACTCGGGCTTCGCGGTGTCGCGCAGGACCGTGTTGACCATCGGCATGCCCTGGCGGTCGGTGATCGCGGCGGCGAGCGGTGTGGTCGCGCTGGCGGCACGCCGCGCCACGACCGCCATCTCGCCGGACTTCAGCTGCACGAACTCGCCCGGCGGGTAGATGCCGAACTCCTTGATGATCGCCGCGGCCACCGGGTGGCCGCCGGTCTCCTGGAACAGCTGGCGCGCCGCCGCCTGCGTCGTCAGAGGCGGGCGCAGCGCGCGCGGCGCCATCTTGGCCATGAAGACGTCGATCCAGCGCAGCACGAGCGCGAGCTCGGCGACGTCGCGCAGGCCGGCCGGGTAGCCGTTGCCATCCGGATGTTCATGATGCTGGGCGACGGTCTCCAGCCAGGCCTCGTCGTCGACGCCCGCGGCGCGAAGCATCTCGACCCCGCCCAGCGGATGGGCCCGGATCTGGTCGAGCTGGGCCGCCGTCGGCGGCACACCTTGCGCGGCCATGCGCCCCTGCAGTTCCAGGATCGCGATGTTCATCGTCAGCGCGGCCCGCAGCAGCGTCTGGCTGCGCGCCGCGTCCCAGGCCAGCCGGCGCGTCATCAGCAGGCCGACCATCGCGCAGTGCACCGCGTGCGCCAGCGCGTAGATCGTCAGCCGCTTGGGATCCTGGCGCACGGTCAGGTAGATCGCGATGTCGGGGTCGCGCAGCGTCAGCGTGGTGATATGGCCGATCAGGTCGTCCAGCTGCGCGACGAAGCCCGGTTCCGTGGCGGCGCCGCGCAGCAGCCGGTCGAGCTGCCAGAGCACCTGTTCCCACAGACCGAACAGGCTGGGCGCGCGCCGTGCCCCGGACTCGGCGCGTGCCGCGGCGGCGCGCACTTCCTCGATGTCCACCGTCGCGCCGCGCTCCAGCAGCGCCGCGAGCTGTCCTTCGGTTTCGACGACATGCCCGCGGCCCAGCAGCAGCTGGCCCTGCGCGTCGCGGATCCCCCAGGGCAGCGGCTCTCCGAGCCGCACCTGGCCTTGCACGAGCTTCAGCAGATGCACGCCGAGCCCCTCCTCGGCTTCGCAGCCTACGCCTCGCGCAGCGCCTGCGCCAGAAGGGGTGCCACCGACACGACGTTGGTCGGGTGCGGCACCGAGTCGGTGCTCCAGACGCGGCCGACACCGCAGGCCTGCAGGCGCGCCACGGCATCGCCCTGGAACAGCGCATGCACGACCGCCGCGTCGACCGACGCCGCGCCACGCTCGAGCAAGCCGCGCGCCGCCTGCTCCAGCGTGTGCCCGGTGCTGGCCAGATCGTCGATCAACACCACGGCCCGGCCCGCCACGCTGCCGGCCGGCAGGTCGACCGTGACGTCCCGGTCGCCGCGGCGCGTCTTGCGGCAGACCAGGCCGGACAGGCCCGAGGCCGCGCCCGCCTGCTCCACCCACTGGCCCGACTCCTCGTCCGGCCCGACCAGGAGGGGCCGCGTGGTCGCCGGCCACTGCGCGGCGATCCAGCGGCCGAGCAGCGGCGCGGCGCCCAGGGCGATGCCGCGCGAGCCGGGCATCACCTCGTCCAGCGACGCGATGCGGTGCAGGTGCGGATCGATCGTCAGCACGCGATCGAACAGCCCGCCGAGGAAACCCGCGACGACGCGCTGGCTGACCGCCTCGCCGGGCGCGAAGGCCATGTCCTGCCGCATGTAGGCCAGGTACGGCGACACCAGGTCGATCCGCTGCGCGCCCAGCTCGCGCGCGGTGCGCGCCGTCAGCAGCAGCTCGACCAGGCGGTCGTTCGGGTGCTGCAGGCCGCGCAGCACGACCACGCGGCCGGGCAGCGCGGGCGGCAGCGTCAGCTTGATCTCGCCGTCCGGAAAGCGGTGTTCGGCGACCCAGGCGAGCGGCATGCCGAGCTCGCGCGCCAGCGCACGGGCCAGGGCTTCCTCGTCGGCGAACGCGAGCAGCATGGTGCGGGCCCCCTCAGGCTTCGGACAGCCCGGCCACGACGTCGCGCGGCAGTTCATCGCGCGTGCCCAGGCGCCAGGCCGGATCGGCAAGCGCCTTGCGGCGCGCGAACTCCAGATCGGCCTCGAAGCGCGCGTGCACGCGCATCAGCGCCTGCCCTGCGCGCACCGTGTCGCCGAGCCGGCACAGCAGGTCGATGCCCGCGCCGGCGGCCTTCGGCGCGCCGGCGAGCTGCGCGATGCGCGCCAGTGCGAGGTTGTCCACCCCGACCAGCACGCCGTCGTGCGCCGCGGTCACCTCGAAGGACAGCGGTGCGACCGGCGGCGTGCGCCAGTCGAACGGCCGGCGCCCCTGCGCATCGATGATGCGGTTCATGCGCGCCAGCGCGCGGCCCGAATCGAGGATGTCGCGGGCGATCGCGAAGCCGGTGCCGCCACGCACGTCCGGGTCGAACTCGATCACGCGGCCGGCCAGGCGCAGCGCCTTCTGGCGCAGGTCGGCCGGCGCGTCCGGGTGGTTCTCGAGCACCTGCATCACGTCGCGCGCCTCGAGCACCGGGCCGATGCCGCGCCCGATCGGCTGCCGTCCGTCGGTGATCACCACGTCGATCTGCAGCTGCAGCCGCGCCGCGACATGCTCGAACAGCTTCTTCAGCCGCTGCGCCTCCGGCATGCCGCGCACCTTCGCGCTCGGGCCGACCGGGATGTCCAGCACCAGGTGGGTCGAGCCGGCAGCGATCTTCTTCGACAGGATCGAGGCCACCATCTGCGCCGGCGAGTCGATCGCCAGCGGCCGCTCGACGGCGATCAGCACGTCGTCCGCGGGCGACAGGTCGGCGGTGCCGCCCCAGGCGAGGCAGGCACCGGTCTCGCGCACGATCGCGGCCAGCCGCGACAGCGGCAGCTCCACCTCGGCGAGCAGCTCCATCGTATCGGCGGTTCCGGCCGGCGAGGTGATCGCGCGCGACGAGGTCTTCGGGATCAGCATGCCGTGCGCCGCGACGATCGGCACCACCAGCATCGAGGTGCGGTTGCCGGGAATGCCGCCGATGCAGTGCTTGTCGACCACCGGCCCGCCGCGCACCTCCTGGCGCCAGTCCAGCCGCCTTCCGGCGGCGATCATCGCCTCCGTCAGGTGCAGCACCTCGTCGCGGTCCATCTCGAACTGGTGGGTCGCGACCACGAAGGCGGCCAATTCGACCTTCGTGTAGCGCATCCGCGCGATGTCGCCCACGATCGCGTGCAGTTCCTCGCGCGACAGCCGCTCGCCGGCGATCTTGCGCCGCAGCGCCGCGATCGAGGCCGGCGGCTCGGCCTGCTGCACCGTCACCGCGTGGCCGGCCGGCAGGTCCAGGCGCGTGAACGCCTCCTCGCTCAAGCCGAGTTCGGTCGGACCGACCAGCGCGGCGTCGTCGACGACGTTCAGCACCGCGTGCACCGCGTCGCCGTTGCCGCGCACCTCGACCTTCGCGAGAGCCTGGAAACCCTCGGCGCGCACCGCAGTGCAGTCGCGGTGCAGGTAGGCCACGTGCTCGCGGAAGGTGTCGATGCCGACACGGCGGAGGGTCAACGGGGTCAGGCTCATGACGCGGGCGAGATCATCTCACCCGAGTCCAGGCGCGCGGCAATGATTTCCCTCAGGTGGCCGGCCAGGGCGCGCCGGTCGGCATGCGCTGTGGCCTGCGCCGGCTCGACGCGGACCTGTGCGACCAATCCGTCGGCCATCGCCACCGCCCAGAGCGATTCGGCCAGGCTGGTCTCGCCGATGTACGGCGCCGCCGGGCTGACCGGGGCGTGCGCGTCGCAGTAGCGCAGCACGAGCGGCTGCACCGGCGCCGCGGTCGCGATCGCCGCCTGCAGCAGGTTGGCATGGAAGGGCAGCACGCCGAGCCCGTCGCTCGTGGTGCCTTCGGGGAAGACGGCAACGATCTCGCCGCCGCGCAATGCCTCGGCCACCTGGTGCACCACGCGCAGCGCGTCGCGCTTGCGCTCGCGCTCGATGAACAGCGTCCCGCCGCAGGCCACCAGCCAGCCCAGCAGCGGCCAGTGCCGCACATCGGCCTTGGAGACGAAGCGCACCGGGTGCACCGCATTGATCGCCAGGATGTCCAGCCACGACACGTGGTTGGCCACCACCAGCAGCGGCCCGGCATGCAGCGAACCCGCGTGCCGCAGGCCGATGCCCAGCATGCGCAACATCTTGGCCGACCACCAGCCGACCCGCTGCATGCGCAGCGGCGGCGTGAGGAAGGGGAACAGGAACGCACACACCAGCGCGCCGTGCAGCCCGTGCAGCAGCACGCGCAGCAGGCGCCAGCAGGCTCGCGGCACGCGCACCGCTCAGGCCCGCTCGCTCTCGTAGGCGATGTGGCCGGCGACGATCGTCGTGCGCACCTGGCCCGGCAGCTCCAGGCCGGCGAACGGCGTGTGCGTGCCCTGGCTGGCCAGCCGCTGCGGCTGCACCGTCCAGTGCGCGGCGGCGTCGAACAGGCACAGGTCCGCGACGCCGCCCTCGACCAGCCGCCCGGCGCTCGAGGCCAGCGAGCCGAGGGCCTCGCCGAGCACGCCGACCGGCCGCTGCGTCACCGTAGCAAGAGTGCTCGCCAGCGGCAGCCCCTGCTCGCCGCCCCACTTCAGCGCCAGCGAGAGCAGCAGCTCCAGCCCGGTCGCGCCGGGCTCGGCCTCGGCGAACGGCAGGTTCTTCGCGTCGGCCGCCACCGGGGTATGGTCGCTGACCAGGGCATCCAGCGTGCCGTCGGCCAATGCAGTGCGCAGCGCGTCGCGGTCGCGCTGCTGGCGCAGCGGCGGCGTGACGCGCATCGCGGCATCGAAGTAGCCGATGTCGAGGTCGATCAGGTGCAGCGAGTTGATGCTGACGTCGGCCGTCACCGGCAGGCCCTCCGCCTTGGCACGCCGCACCAGCTCGACGCCGGCGGCACTCGACAGGCGGCACAGGTGCACTCGGGCCCCGGTGTCGCGCACCAGCTCGAAGAGCGTGTTCAGCGCGATCGTCTCGGCGATCACCGGCACACCGGACAGGCCGAGCCGCGTCGCGAGCGGCCCCTTCGCGGCCACACCGTTGCCCAGCCACGGGTCGTTCGGACGCAGCCACACCGTGTAGCCGAAGGTGGCCGCGTACTGCAGCGCACGGTGCAGCACCAGCGTGTCCTTGCACGCCACTTCGGCCTGCGAGAAGCCGACGCAGCCGGCCTCGGTCAGCTCGGCCATCTCGGTCAGCGTGTCGCCGGCCAGGCCGCGCGTCAGCGCGCCGAGCGGATACAGGTGGGCGAGGTTCAGGTTGCGCGCGCGGAACTTGAGCATCTCGACCAGGCCGGGCTCGTCCAGCGGCGGGTCGGTGTCGGGCAGGCACACGAGGCTGGTCACCCCGCCGGCCACCGCGGCGGCCATCTCGCTTTCCAGCATGCCTTCGTGTTCGTGGCCGGGTTCGCGCAGCCGCGCTGCGAGGTCCACGAGCCCCGGCGCGACCACCAGGCCGCGCGCGTCGATCGTGCGGCCAGCCTGGAAGTCGCTGCTGACCTGGCCGAGCCCGACGATGCGCCCCGCCGCGACCGCGACGTCGCCGGTCTCGTCGCGCCCGCTCGCCGGGTCGACCAGCCGGCCTCCTCTGATGAGTATCTTCATGCGTTGTTGCCCGCGATGATGGACATGACCGCCATGCGCACCGCGATCCCGAAGGTCACCTGCGGCAGGATCACGCTCTGCCGGCCGTCGGCGACCGCCGAGTCGATCTCGACGCCGCGGTTGATCGGCCCCGGGTGCATCACGATGGCGTCCGGTTTGGCCAGCGCCAGCTTCTCGGCCGTCAGCCCGTAGTTCTTGAAGAATTCGCCGGCCGAGGGCAGCATCGCGCCGCTCATGCGCTCGTTCTGCAGGCGCAGCATGATGATCACGTCCGCGCCGCGGATGCCCTCGGCCATGTCGTGGCAGACGCGCACGCCCATCTCGCGCAGATCGCCCGGCACCAGCGTCTTCGGGCCGACCGCGCGGATCTCCGGCACGCCCAGCGTGGTCAGCGCGTGGATGTCCGAGCGGGCGACGCGCGAGTGCACGATGTCGCCGACGATCGCCACGGACAAGTCGGTGAAGTTCCGCTTGAAGTGCCGGATCGTGTACATGTCCAGCAGGCCCTGCGTCGGGTGCGCGTGCCGGCCGTCGCCGGCGTTCACGACATGCACGTGCGGCGCGCAGTGCTGCGCGATCAGGTAGGGCGCCCCGCTCTCGCTGTGCCGCACGATGAACATGTCGGCGTGCATCGCCGACAGGTTGGCGATCGTGTCGAGCAGGCTCTCGCCCTTGGCGGTGGACGAGCGCGCGATGTCCAGGTTGATCACGTCGGCGGACAGGCGCTTGGCGGCGATCTCGAAGGTCGTGCGGGTGCGCGTGCTGTTCTCGAAGAACAGGTTGAACACGCTCTTGCCGCGCAGCAGCGGCACCTTCTTCACCTCGCGCTCGTTGACCGACAGGAAGGTGCCGGCCGTGTCGAGGATCTGCGTCAGCACCGCGCGCGGCAGGCCCTCGATGGACAGCAGGTGCACCAGCTCGCCATGGGCGTTGAGCTGGGGGTTGCGGGCGGAAAGCATCATCGGGCCTTTCGGTTCATGCCACCGTCTTGATGTCGAAGCTGAAGCGGCCGGCATCGTCGCGCGCCAGCGAGAGGCGCTGCCCGCGCGGCAGCGTGATGCGTGCCGCCGCGAAGCCGGGCTGGATCGGCAGCTCGCGCCCGCCGCGGTCCACCAGCACCGCCAGCGCAATGCTGGCCGGGCGGCCGAAGTCGAACAGCTCGTTGATCGCCGCGCGTGTCGTGCGGCCGGTGTAGAGCACGTCGTCGACCAGCACGAGGTGCCGGCCCTCGACCTCGAACGGCAGCCGCGTCTGCGCCGCGCTCGCGCTCATGCCGCGCGAGCCGAAGTCGTCGCGGTGCAGTGCGCTGGTGATCACGCCGGCCTCGCCGGGCAGGCCGAGGTCGCGCTGCAGGCGCTCGGACAGCCAGGCGCCGCCGGACCAGATGCCGACCAGCGCGCCGTCCGGCGGCAGCAGGCCGCGCACGCCTGCGACGAGGTCGGCGTACAGCGCTTCGGCATCGAGAAGAAGGGTGCTCATGGCAGGCCGCTCAGGTACTGGTCGAGGATGATGGTCGCGGCGCCGGCATCGACGTCGCGCGCGCCGCCGGCGATCGCCTCGGTGCTGCTGTAGCGCTCGTCGACCTCGTGCACCGGCAGCCCGAAGCGGCCGTGCAGCTGGCGGGCGAAGCGCCGGGCGCGGCGCGTATTGTCGTGCGCTGCGCCATCCGGGTGAAACGGCACGCCGACCACCAGCGCGTCGGGACGCCATTCGTCGATCAGGCGCGCGATCGCGGCGAAGCGGGCGTCGCCCTCGGCGGCGATCGTGCGCAACGGGCTGGCCCGGCGCGTCAGCCCGTTGCCGCAGGCCACGCCGACGCGGCGGGTGCCGAAATCGAAAGCCAAATAAGACAGCGGCGGGGCAAGGCGGTCCGGCATCGCGCCGACGCTCATGCGTGCCCCGCCTCCTGGCTCAGCATGCGCGGGTCGATGCCCAGCAGCGACAGCGCCTTGTCGTAGCGCTGCTCGACCGGCGTGTCGAAGATGATCTCCGGCGCCGCGTCGACCGTGATCCAGCCGTTGCGCCCGATCTCGTCCTCCAGCTGGCCAGCGCCCCAGCCGCTGTAGCCCAGCGTCACCAGCACGCGCTTCGGGCCGGCGCCCTGCGCCATCGCCTCGAGCACGTCCTTGCTGGTGGTCATCTCGAGCCCGCCGGGGATCTGCAGCGTCGAGTTGTAGTGGCCGCCGTCGTCGCCCTCGCCGCCCAGGCGCTCGTGCAGCACGAAGCCGCGCTCGGTCTGCACCGGGCCGCCGAAGTAGACCGGTTCGTCGGCCAGGTCCTCGCGGTCCAGCGTCAGGTCGACCTTCTCGAACAGGTTCTTCAGCTTGATGTCGATCGGCTTGTTGATCACCAGGCCGAGCGCGCCCTTCTCGGTGTGCTCGCACAGGTAGACCACGGTGCCGGCAAAGGTCCCGTCCCCCATGCCCGGCATGGCGATGAGGAATTGATTGGTCAGGTTGATCGGCGAGCCGGCCATGACAACGATTTTATAGACTCGGCGGATGTCGAGCGAAAAGGCCGTCGACGGCGCCGTTGTGTGGTTCCGCCGTGACCTGCGGGCGCATGACCATGCGGCCCTGTACCACGCGTTGAAGGCGGCGCGGCGGGTCTGGTGCCTGTTCGTCTTCGACCGGGACATCCTGGATCCGCTGCTCGAGCGGGGCCGCCGGGCCGACCGGCGCGTCGAGTTCATCCGCGACAGCGTCGCCGAACTCGACGCCGCCCTGGCCGCGCTCGGGCGCCGGCACGGCGAGCCGGGGGTGCGCCTGCTGGTGCGGCACGGGCACGCGGCCGACGAGGTCGTCGCGGTGGCGCGCGGGCTGCACGTGCAGGCGGTCTACGCCAACCACGACGACGAGCCGGCCGCGCTGCAGCGCGACGCCCGGGTGCGCGGCGAACTGGCCCACGCCGGCATCGCGCTGCACACCTCCAAGGACCACGTGGTGTTCGAGCGCGGCGAGGTGCTGACCGGCGCGGGCTCGCCGTACAGCGTGTTCACGCCGTACCGCAACGCCTGGCTGCGCAAGCTCGACGCCTTCTACCTCAAGGCCTACCCGGTCGAACCGCACGCCGGCGCGCTGGCCGCACCGCCCGACGGCTTCGCGGGCCCGCTGCCCGACCTGGCCGCCCTCGGCTTCGAGCCGACCAACCTGCATGAACTGAAGGTTCCGGTCGGCGAACACGGCGCCGCAGCGCTGCTGCAGGACTTCCTGCCGCGCATCGACGCCTACGCCGAGGCGCGCGACTTTCCCGCCGTCAAGGGGCCGAGCTACCTGTCGGTGCACCTGCGCTTCGGTACCGTCTCGATCCGCACGCTGGCGCGCGAGGCCTGGCAGCGCGCCGGTGCCGGCAGCCAGGGCGCGCGGGTCTGGCTGTCGGAACTGGTCTGGCGCGACTTCTACCACCAGATCCTGCACCACCATCCGCAGGTCGTCGAACGGTCGTTCAAGCCGGCCTTCGACGCCGTCCGCTGGGAACACGGCAAACACGCCGAGGCGCTGTTCGCGGCCTGGTGCGAAGGCCGCACCGGCTACCCGCTGGTCGACGCGGCCATGGCGCAGATCAACCAGACCGGCTACATGCACAACCGCCTGCGCATGGTGGTCGCGAGTTTCCTGACCAAGGACCTGGGCGTCGACTGGCGCTGGGGCGAGCGCTACTTCGCCGACCACCTGAACGACTTCGACCTCGCGGCGAACAACGGCGGCTGGCAGTGGGCGGCGTCGACCGGCTGCGACGCGCAGCCCTGGTTCCGAATCTTCAACCCGGTCACGCAGAGCCGGCGCTTCGACCCGCAGGGCCGCTTCATCCGGCGCTACCTGCCGCAGCTGGCCGCGCTGCCCGATGCCGTGCTGCATGCCCCCTGGGAGGCGCGGCCGGTCGACCTGGCTGCCGCCGGGCTGGTGCTCCGGCGCGACTACCCGGCACCGCTGGTCGACCACGAGGAGGCACGCCAGCGCACGCTGCAGCGATTCGCCGTCGTGAAGGGATGAGCGCGGTCCGCCGCGGCGACGGCTAGAACAGCTCGACGTCGCCGACCTTGGCCTCGTCGTCCAGTTCGCCGCGCGCCACGAGGTCGGCATGGTGCGCCACCTGGTTGCGACCGTGCGACTTGGCGTAGTAGACGGCGCGGTCGGCGCGCTCGAACGCGGCGTTCGGCGTGTCGCCCGCGCGCAGGCCGGTGAAGCCGATGCTTACCGAGATGCGGCCGACCTGCGGGAAGGCGAACTGCTCGACGTTGCGCCGCAGGCGTTCGAAGGCCAGCATGGCCGCCTCGGGACCGGCACAGCGCATCAGCACGACGAACTCCTCGCCGCCGAAGCGGTACAGGCGGTCGTGGAAACGGAAGCTGGCACGCATCAGGCGCGACAGCAGCAGCAGCACCTCGTCGCCGATCAGGTGCCCGAAGCGGTCGTTCACCTGCTTGAAGTGGTCGATGTCGATCACGCCCAGCCAGCTGCGCGGATTGCTCGGCGCCACGCGTCGCCCGTCCTGCGACCCGGCCGCGGGCGGCGGCTCGGCGGCGATCTTCAGGAAACTCTCGTCGAAGGTCTTGCGGTTCAGCAGGCCGGTCAGCGTGTCGCGCTCGCTGTAGTCCAGCAGCCCCTGGAAGTTGTGGTAGATGCGCAGGATCGACAGGACCATGCGGCGGTCGCGCTCGTCCAGCGCGGCGGCGCTTTCGATCTCCAGCACGCCCAGGCTCTCGCGGTCGGTGGAGACCGGGAACAGCGTGCTGTGCACCTCGCCGCCGGCCACGGTCACGATGGCCTGGCGCCGGAACGCCTCCAGGCGGGACGGATACGCGGCGTGCACCGGCAGCTGGTCGACCTCGACCCAGCTCGGGTCGGCGCTGGCGGCCATGTCGCCGGCGCGCTGCCGCGCCCGCGTCAGCCAGCGTTCGTTGCCGGGTTCGCCGACGCTGCGGTAGATCGCCACCGACGCCGGCGACGGCTGCAGCAGGTCGCGCAGCACGCCCACCAGCGTGACGTCGAGCAGCTCGCGGTCGCGGAAGCCCGTCAGCTCGGCGAGGTGGTCGACGAGTTCGGCCACGGTCCGTTCCCAGGCTGGCGAGGCATCGCGCCGGCGCGCGTGTCCGGCCCGTCAGGCCGGCAACGCGGCGCCGGTGTACCGGCCGATCAGGGCAAGCAGGTCCTCTTCCGAGTACGGCTTGCCGAGGTAGTGGTCCACGCCCAGCTCGGCGGCATAGTCGCGGTGCTTCTGCGCGATGCGCGAGGTGATCATGATCACCGGCAGCGCACGCAGGCGGGCGTCGGCGCGGATGTTGCGCACCAGGTCGAAGCCGTCCATGCGCGGCATCTCGATGTCCGACAGCACGATCGCCGGCATTTCCTCCGCCAGGCGCTCGAGCGCGTCCATGCCGTCCTTGGCGAGCACGACGCGGTAGCCTTCGCGCACCAGCAGGCGCTGCGTGACGCGGCGCACTGTGAGCGAGTCGTCCACCACCATCACCAGCGGCGCGGCAGCCTGGGCCGGCGCGACGGCGGCCGCCGGGCGCTGCGGCTGCTGCGCCTCCGGGGCCGGCGCCTGCAGCGACGCGAAGGTCGCGCTGCGCGCGGCTTCGCCGTACAGCGTGGCCAGCGCCACCGGGTTGTAGATCAGCGCCACCGCGCCGGACGCGAGCAGTGTCATGCCGGCCAGGCCGGGCAGGCGCGACAGCTGCGGCCCGAGGTTCTTGACCACCACTTCCTGGTTGCCCAGCACTTCGTCGACGTGCAGCGCGACACGCTGCTGCGCGCTGCGCACGACGACCACCGTGCGGGTGCGGCCGGTGGCCTCGGTCGGGCGCGGGCTGATCTGCAGCAGCGCGCCGAGCCAGTAGAACGGGATCACCCGGTCGTTCAGCGTGTAGGCGGCGCTCGAATAGCAGCCGTCGATCTCGGCCGGCGTCGCGCGGCGCACGATCTCGACCAGCGTCGACGGCACCGCGACGGTCGTTTCGCCGCAGCGCAGCATCACGACCTGCGTCACCGCCGTGGTCAGCGGCAGCACGAGGCGGAACGAGGTGCCCTGGCCGGGCGACGTGGCGGTCTCGATGCGACCGCCCATCGCGTTGACCTCGGAGCGCACGACGTCCATGCCGACGCCGCGGCCGGCCAGTTCGGTCACCGCGTCGGCGGTCGAGAAGCCGGGCGTGAAGATCAGGTTGGCCAGTTCGGCGTCCGCATGCGCCTGGGACGCGTCGATCAGCCCCATCGCCGCACCCTTGGCGCGGATCGCGTCCAGGTTCAGGCCGCGGCCGTCGTCGCGGAACTCGATGCCGACCTCGTTGCCCTCGTGGGTCAGCGAGACGATCACCGAGCCGCTCGCGTCCTTGCCGGCGGCGGTGCGCTGCTCGGGCGCCTCGATGCCGTGCGTGACGCTGTTGCGCAGCAGGTGTTCGAACGAGCCGGTCATGCGGTCCAGCACGCCGCGGTCGATTTCGATCGAGCCGCCGACGATGTCCAGCCGCACCTGCTTGCCGGTTTCCTTCGCGGCCTGGCGAACCACCCGGTACAGGCGGTCGGACTGGCTCTCGAACTCCACCATGCGCGTGCGCAGCAGGTCGTCCTGCAGGTCGCGCGTCAGGCGCGCCTGCGTCGCGAGCTCGTCCTCGGCGCTGTCCAGCGCGCGCTGCAGGGTGCGCTGCACGGTGGCCACGTCGTTCACCGACTCGGCCATCATGCGGGTCAGTTCCTGGAAGCGCGTGAAGCGGTCGAACTCGAGCGGGTCGAACGACTGCGACATCGCCTTCGCCGCCTCGAGCCGCGAGCTCATCTGCGTCTCGGCCTGCAGTTCGATGTCGCGCAGCTGAAGGCGCAGGCGTTCCAGGTTTTCCGTCAGGTCGCCGAGCGAGCCCTTGATCTGCCCGACCTCGGACTCGATCCGCGAACGCGTGATCGACACTTCGCCGGCCTGGTTCACCAGCCGGTCCAGCAGCGGTGCGCGCACGCGCACGGCCGACTGCGCGGCGCTCTGCGACTTGTCGGCGACGACGCGGCTGGTCGGGCCGCCCGGCGCGAAACGCGACCAGTCGATCGGCGGCAGCGTCTCGGCGACCGGCGCAGCCGCCGCAGCGGGCGACTCGGTGGCGGGCTCGACGGCGGGTTCCGCCGCGAACGCGGCGATCGGCTGGGCCGCAGGCGGCGCGTCGTTGGCCGCCACCGGCACCACCGGTACGGGCGCGATCGGCTCGGCGGTGATCACGGGTTCGACCGGCACGGCCATCAGCAGCGGCGGGATCACCGGCGCAGCGGGTACCGGGGCCACCGGCGCACGGGCCGGTTCCTCGAAGGCCGGCGTGCTCAGGGCCGCACCGGCATCCTCGTAGGCCTGGGCGTCGCGCGCGCGCAGGGCCTCGAAGACTTGCACCAGCGCATCGCAACGGCTCTGCAACTGCTCGACGTCGGCCGCCGCCACCGGCGGCTGGGCCAGCAACTGCTCGATGCGCGTCTCGAGGCGGTGCGCCATTTCGCCCAGGCGCATCGCGCCGGCCAGGCGCGCGCCGCCCTTGAGCGTGTGCAGCGTGCGCATGCACGCGGCCGCATGGCTGCCGTCGCCCGGACGCCGCGCCCAGTCGCGCAGCTTGGAGGCCAGCTGCGGCAGCAGGTCCTGGCCCTCTTCCTCGAAGATCGGGAACAGCTCGGCATCGACCGCGTCGACCGCATCGATGTCCTCGGTGCCCTCGATCGCCGCCTCGACGATGTGGGCGCGTTTGGACTGCTCCGGCGCTTCGGTCAGCGGCTTCAGCTCGGGAGAAGCCAGCGCGTCGAACTGCGTGTCCAGCCCGCCGAAGCTGCTGGTGTGCAGGAAGCCCGGCTCGGTCAGCGGCGCGGGCTGCGTCGGCGCGGCAGCCGGATTCGCCGCCAGGCTCTCCGGGGCAGTGCCCAGCTCGATGCGCTCCAGAGCGGGCGGTTCGTTCAGCGGCCCGGGTGCGGTCGGTTCGGGCAGCTCGGCGGCGGCCGTGGCGGCCTCCAGGCGGCGCGCCGAATCGACCTCGTGCTGGGCCAGGCGGTGCTGCAGCTCCGGCGCAGGCTCGCGCAGGAAACCAGCCGCGAACTGGTGCAGCAGGCGGCGCACTTCCTCGGCGACGTCGACGAACAGCCGCGCCTCCTCGGGCGTGCCGTAGCCGATCGCCTGCGAGCGCATCTGCGCATGCTCCAGCTCGCGGGCAAGGTTGGACAGGTCCTTGAAGCCGACGGTGGATGAACTGCCGGCCAGCGAATGCGCCAGCGCGATCGGCGTCTCGCCTACCGGGCGGTGCAGCTCCATCGCCCACTCGGCCAGTTCGGTGGTCAGGCGGCGCGACAGCTCGTCGGCTTCGCTGAGGTAGATGTTGAACAGCGGAATGCCGATGCGCAGCGGCCCGACGACCTTGACGTTTTCCTCGTCGGGCGCCGGCGCGGCTTCGACGACCACCGGCTGCGGCACGGGATCCGGCGCGGCCAGGTCGAAGTCCAGCTCGGTGCCGCCGTCGATGGGCACCGCCGGTTCGACCTCGGTGACCGACCCCAGATCCAGGTCGATCATGTCGATGCTGACCTCCGGCACCGGCAGCGCGGCGGTCGGCAGGTCGTGCAGCGGCAGCGGCTGCGTCGCCAGCGGGTCGAACGGCGCCTGCAGCGCGGCGGGCTCCGCCACCGGGGCGGCCGGGGCCGGCATGATCGGGGCAGGAGCCGCAGCGGCAACGGCTTCGTCCAGCGCCGACAGGTCGAGTTCGAAGGCGACTTCGGGCTGCGGCACGGCCACCGGGGCAGCCGCGACCGGCAGCGCGGTCGGCAGTTCCAGATCGGCGGCGCTGGGCAGGTCGGGCGGCAGGCCGATGGTCAGCGGCGGCGCGGCGGGCTGCGGCGCGGGCTCGGGCATCGCAACCGGTGCAGCAGGCTGCGGCGCGGCCGCCTGGGGCGCAGCGGGCGCCGCGACCGGCACCGGGGGCTGGCCGTCGGCCAGGCGCTGTGCGGCGGCCTTCATCGCGGCAGCGGAATGTGCACCGTCGCGGCGGGCGGCGATGTCCTCGACCCAGGTCGCCAGCTGCGCCAGCGCCCATTCCGTGAACTCGAGCAGCGGCTGGTCGGCACCGCGGTGCTCAGCCAGCTGCGCGTTGTAGACCTGTTCGCAGACCCACGCCGCTTCGCCGAACTCCTTCAGCCCGACCATGCGCGAGCTGCCCTTCAGCGTATGGAAGGCGCGCCGGACCGTCGTCTGCAACGGCAGGTCGGACGGGGCATGCGTCAGGTCGGCCCGGGCGACCCCGGCGTCGTGCAGCACCTCGCGCGCTTCCTCGAGGAAGATCTCGCGCATCTCGTCGTCTTCGGCCAGCTCGGCACTGCCGACCGAGGCCGGCGCCGGCATCACCGCCGGGGCGGGCACCGCAGCCGGCACCTCGGGCACCAGCGGCATCGGGCGGGACGAGGTGTGCACGAAGTCGACCAGCGCTTCCGACAGCTCGCCGCGCACCGAGGCGACGAACTCCGGGTTCTGATCCTGCTCGGCCTTTTCCAGCGCCTCGCGCGAGCGCTGCACGGTGGCCAGCAGCGCGGACTGGTCGGCCGCCTGCGCCTCGTTGGACAGGCGCTCGAGGTCGCGTGCGATCTCGGCCACCGGCACGTCCTCGCGGACGGCCGTGGCGGCCAGGTGCTGTGCCTGCTCGATCAGGCGCGGTTCGACCAGCGTCACCGCGGCAGCGTGACGGCTGTTCGCGCCGCGGCCCATGACCGGGTCCAGCGTGCCCGTGCGCGGATCGAAGATGAAGAGCGACTTGGCCAGCTGCGGCTGCACGCTGAGCATGTCGATCAGGAAGCCCAGCGCGCCCAGGTTGCCGGCCAGGCGATCGAACACGCCGGTCTGGGCGGCCCGCTGCGGATCCAGCTCGGTCTGCACGAGGCCCTCGACCTCGTCGCGCATGCGCAGCAGCGCGGCGGTCGCCTGGTCCATGCCGAGCACGGACAGCACACCGCGCATGGTCGACAGCTGGGCCGGGACCGGGATCAGCACCTGGCGCTCGGCCGGGTTGCGGAAGAACTGGTCGATGACCTTCTCGACCTCGGACAGCGAGGCGCGCAGTTCCTGCACGACGCTGCCCATCGTCTGGCGGTCGCTGACGCGGCGGTACAGCTCCTCCATCCACGACTCGAGCGGCTCCGGGGCCTTGCCCTCGCGCACCGACCCGAGCCGGTCCGCCAGGCGCTTCACGCGCTCGGCCTGCTCAGGGTGGTCGAAATCGGAATCCTCGAGCGCCGCCTCGACGTACAGCAGGCTGGTGGCGACTTCCATCGCCAGCGGCGCGCTCGGCGCGTCGCCGCTGTTCTGTGTCTGCGCGACGGCCATCTGCAGCTCGGCGGCAAAAGCCTCGCCGAGCGGGAACAGGCGCTTGAGCGAATCGCCGACCAGCGAGAACTGTTCGGCCAGGCCGGCCAGCCGGTGCAGTTCGCCGCCGGCGACGCCGGACCAGGACTCCTTGGCCGCGGCGACACGCTTGCGCGCCTGCACGACCAGCGCCGGATCGAAACGGCCCAGCTGGCTGACGGCGTAATCGGTCGGCACATGGTGCGCCAGGCCGTAGGCTTGTCGGACCCCGGCCAGGCGGGGTGCGGCCTTGCCGTCGCCCGGCGAAGCGGCCTGGGCGCAGAAGAACAGCAGGTCCTGCGCAAGCCGCTCGGAGACCTCGGTCTGCCCCTTCTCGAGCGCGCGGTACTGGGCCAGCAGCCGCGAGGCGAGGCGCTTGCTGAACACGTCGAAGGTCAGCAGGCCGCGCGCGTTCGCTTCGTAGACGGCGGAGGCGAGCTTCCACAGCGTCGCCACCTGGGTCTCGCGTGCCGCCGCGCCGAGGCCGGCACACAGCTCGCTCATGCGCGCCGCGGCGACCAGCGGCTGCGGGCTGCGCATCAGCCCGAGCATGTTGGCTTCCAGCGCGTGATGCGTCGCGTCGTCGATCTGACGCTTCTCCACCGAGGTGTCGGCCGGCAGCTCGCGCCAGCGCCAGTCGATGCTCAGCAGGTCGGCGGGATGGATGCGCTCGGCACCGGCAGCTTCCTGCACGGCCCGGTACTGCGGGAACAGCGCCAGCGCCGAGACCGCCTTGCCGGCGAGCATGCGCGACAGGAAGTCGAGCAGCGCGAACGACGCCTTCTCGATGTCCTCGACGATCTGGGTGGTCAGCTTGTGCGGCTTGGCGACGTACTTCTGGACCGCCGCCTCGCTGGCGCGCAGCACCATCGCCGCCGCCGGCAGCCCGACCAGCTCGAGCGCGCCGACACCCTGGTGGATCTGGGCACGCGCACTGCGCAGCACCGACGGATCGACGGTGTCGACGTCCGACGCGCCGATCGCCTCCGATTCCTTCAGGAAGCGGCGCAGCGACTTGTGCGCCGTGTCGAGCGAACGGCGCAGTTCGTCGTGCACCCAGGCCAGGGCGCTGAGGTCGTCCGAGGGCCCGCTGCGAGGAGCCGGCGTCGTTGAGGTGCGCGTGTCCATGCAGGGTCCCGGAGAAAGGTCACTCGATCTTGAAACGGGCCACCGACTGCTTCAGTTCCTCCGCAGTCCGCGACAGTTCGCGCACCATCGCCGCGGTGGAGCGCGTGCCCTCACCGGTCTGCTCGGTCACCGCGAAGATGTGCTGGATGTTCGCCGCCACGACGTTGGCGGACTGCGCTTCGGACTGCGCCTGCGCGGAAATCTGCGAAATCAGGTCCGCCAGCTGGCGCGACACGCGGTCGATCTCGCCCAGCGCGGTACCGGCCGCGTCGGACAGCCGGGCGTTCTCGACCACACCCTGCGTGGAGCGCTCCATGGCGCCCACCGCGTCCTGCGTGTCGGTCTGAATGGTCTTCACCAGTGCCGCGATCTGGCGCGTCGCGTCGCCGGAGCGTTCCGCGAGGCGCTGCACTTCCTCCGCCACCACCGAGAAGCCCCGACCCGCTTCACCGGCCGAGGCGGCCTGGATGGCGGCGTTCAGCGCCAGCACGTTGGTCTGTTCGGTAATGTCCGAGATCAGCTCGGTGATTTCGCCGATCTCCTGCGAGGACTCGCCCAGCCGCTTGATCCGCTTGGACGTTTCCTGGATCTGGTCGCGCAGCATGTTCATGCCGCCGATGGTGTTCTGCACCGCGCGCAGGCCCGACTCCGCGGCGTCCAGCGACTGGCGCGCCACCTGGGCCGTTTCCTGCGCCTGGGCCGACACGTTGTTGATCCGGCCCGCCATCTGCAGCACCGACTCGCCGGTGTCGCGGATCTCGCGCAGCTGCTCCGTGGAGGCCGCCAGCAGTTCGGTCGACGTGGCTTCCACCTGCTGCGTCGTCTCGGTCACCCGACCCACCGTGCCCTGCACCTGGGCCACCAGGGTGCGCAGCTCTTCCACCGTGTAGTTCACCGAGTCCGCGATGGCGCCGGTGATGTCCTCCGTCACGGTCGCCTGCTGCGTCAGGTCGCCTTCGGCCACCGTCTGCAGTTCGTTCATCAATCGCAAAATGGCCGCCTGGTTGGCGTCGTTGACGCGCTTGGCCTCCTGCTCCTGGCGCTCCGCTTCCTGGCGCTGCGATTCCGCGAGCTGGGCGCGCTGCGCCTGGTCACGCACATAGAGGCGCAGGAAGCCGAAGCCGCCGGCGAGGATCAGCGCAGCGAATCCGAGGAGGGCGAGCAGGCTGCCGGCACCGAAGCCGGTCTGGCCGGACAGGCCGTCCTGCACCGCTTCCAGGCCCTTACGCAGCGGTTCGCTGTCCGCGATGATCGAGGCCTGCGCCTCGCGCGCGGACACCAGGCCCTGCAGGTTGCCCAGAATCGCGCCGGCCTGCGTGCGGGTCTCCTCGTACTGCTTCAGCAGCGCAACCAGGCGTTCCTTGGTCTGCGGGTCCTTCGTGCCGGGCAGGCGCAGCTCCGGGTTGCCGTCGGCCAGGCCCTGGGCGATCTCGCGGAACGAGTTCAGGTCCTTGCCGAGCAGGAACACCGCCTCGGGCGACACGCCTTCCATCGTCAGGAATTCGTTGGCGGACTTGCCGATGCGCTGGGTCAGCATCACGAGCTGGCCGACCGCGGACAGCTCGGCGGGCGACGCCTCCTGCTGCAGCTTCAGCGACGACACCGTCTCGGCGATCTCGAGCAGGTCGGACGACTGCCGGTTGATGGTGCGCAGCGCCTGGCCCACCTGGGTCAGGATCTTCTGCTGCGCGATCACGGTGTTGGCGTTCTTCTCGGCGCGGTCGACCAGCGGCATCAGCGGGTCGAGCGTCGCCTGCACGCCCGCCGGCGCCGCGGCCAGCTGGCCTTCGCCGGTCTTCAGGCTGCGCACCGTGCGCGAGAGCACCTCGGTGCTTTCACGCACTTCCGGGAAGGCCTGCGGGCTGCCGATCAGCGCCTGCGACACCGACTTCGCCAGCCGCTGCGACTGCATTAGCGCCTGACCGGTCGCACCCACCTGGGCGGCGCCCCGGGTCGCGGCGTTCAGCGAGAGGATCGTCACGGCGACCAGGCCGACGATGCCCAGCACCACCAGGCCGCCGAGGATGCGCTGCTGCTCGCCCTGCGGCCGCGAGCCGATCAGCGGCAGGCCGCTGGCGCCCAGCGCCGACGCCGCACCGACACCGCGCGCCTCGGAGAAGTCGGCCATCTCCGAGGGAGCGGCCTCGGTAATGATCGACGAGTCCATGTTCACGGTCTGCTGCAGGCCCCCGGCGTCCAGCGTCGCGGCGCCGTCCGGGCCGGGCAGCGGCAGGTCCGGCGCCTCGCTGCGCGCGCTGGTCTCGTCGAAACGACCATCCTGCTCGAGCGTGTCCTGTTCGGTGGCGCCGTTGTTGCGCCCCAATCCCTTGATCTTGTTCAGGAAGCTCATGTGATCCTCTTTGGGTCAGTGTTGCCTGCGGTCCGGCTCGCTCTCGGGTTCAGCCGACGATGCGCAGGAACGCCTCGTCGCCCGCCAGGGCGGCCAGACTGAGTTCCTGCCACACGCGGCCGCCGGTGTCGCGCAGGCGCGCGCCGGCAAACGTCGGTCGGGGACGGCCGTCGTCGGCCTCCCGGGTCAGCTGTTCCTCGCTGCGCAGGCCGGCGAGGCGGTCCACCATCAGCACGCAGTTCAGGTCGAGCGTCGCGTTGAAACCGACCAGCTGGCCCTGCCCGGGCGCGAGCGGCGGCGCATCGGCACCCTTCAGGCCCAGGAAGCCCGCCAGGTCCACCACGCCGTGCAGGTGGCCGCGCAGGTTCGAGACGCCGAGGAACCAGCGGTTGGTGTGCGGAACGGTGACCATCGGCGCCGGGGCGAAGATCTCGCCGGCTTCGCGCAGCGGGAACAGGAAGCCGCGCCCGGCGCACTCGACCGCCAGCCACGAGCTGCTGCGCTGCTGCGTGCGCGCGGCCTGCAGGCGCTCGGCCAGCCGGCTCTGGAGTTCACGCAGTGCTTCCTTCTTGGCCATGCGATGCGCGTCCGCGAGGTCAGTCGAAGGCCTTGATCTTGCCGATCAGCTCGTCCGCGTCGACCGGCTTGACGATGTAGTCGCGTGCGCCCTGGCGCAATGCCCAGACACGGTCGGTTTCCTGGCTCTTGCTGCTGATCACCAGTACCGGGATATGTGCAGTCGATGGATCCTTGCTGAGCGTGCGGGTGGCCTGAAAGCCGTTGATGCCAGGCATGACAACGTCCATGATCACGCAGTCCGGTTTTTCCTGCTTGATGCGTGCAATCGCATCCAGTCCGCTGGTGGCCTCGACCACGGCGTAGCCGGCTTTGGACAGCATATTCTTCAAGTTCTGCACGTCGGTGGGCGAATCGTCCACCACCATGATGCGAGCCATGCGCTTAATCCCCAAATGTTATGACGCGACCCATAACGGTGCGTACTTATAAGAAAATCTACAACACGCTGAAATATACACCAAGCGTGCCAACCGCAAGGGTATTGCGGTTTACTGGCTGAAAACGTTTTGCCCGCGGTACAGCGTCTGCCTGATCTGCCC
>JAHBZL010000059.1 GCA_019635485.1 Piscinibacter sp.
CGGTGAAGGGTCGGTCGCTCAGCCGAGCACGACCGGCACGAAGATCTTGTCGCCGTCGCGCTGCACCAGCAGCGCCACGCTCTTGGGCTTGCCGGCCAGCACCGCGCGGACCTGGTCCACGCTCGCGACCGGCTTGCCGTTCACGGCCAGCAGCACATCGCCCGCCTCGACGCCGGCGCGTGCCGCCGCGCCGCCGACGTTCTCGATCAGCAGGCCCTGCTCCACGTCGGCCGCACGGCGCTCGTCGCGCGACAGCGGGCGCAGCGCGAGGCCGAGCTGGCCGCCGCTGGCCGGCGTCGCGTCGCCGGCGACCTTCTCGCCGTCGTCGATGCTGCCCAGCTTGGCCTCGAACTCGCGCGCCGACTTGTCGCGCCACACCTTCAGCGCCACGCGCTCGCCCGGCGCCTTCATGCCGATCAGCGTCGAGAGCTGGCCGGACTGGCGCACCGGCTGGCCGTCCACCTCGGTGATCACGTCACCCGGCTTCAGGCCGGCCTTCTGCGCCGCGCTGCCGTCGGCCACCTGGGCGATCAGCGCGCCGTCCGGCCGCGCCAGGCCGAACGACTCGGCCAGCGTCTGGTTCAGCTCCTGCACCGTGACGCCGAGCCGCGCATGGCTGGCCTTGCCGGTGGCGACGATCTGGTCCTTGACCTTCAGCGCGACGTTGATCGGGATCGCGAACGACAGGCCCTGGTAGCCGCCGGTCTGCGAGTAGATCTGCGCGTTGATGCCGACCACCGCGCCGGTGCCGTCGAACAGCGGGCCGCCGGAGTTGCCGGGGTTCACCGCCGCGTCGGTCTGGATGAAGGGCACCACCGCATCACCCGGCAGCGAGCGCCCCTTGGCGCTGACGATGCCTTGCGTGGCCGTCTGCTCGAGGCCGAACGGCGCGCCGATCGCGAGCACCGGGTCGCCGACCTCGAGCTGGCCGGGGTCGCCCAGGCGCACGGTGGGCAGGCCCTTCGCGTCGATGCGCAGCACGGCCACGTCGGTCACCGGGTCGCTGCCCAGCACCTTGGCGGAGAACTCGCGCCGGTCGGCCAGCTTCACGGTGACCTCACGCGCCTCGCGCACCACGTGCGCGTTGGTCAGGACCAGGCCGTCGCTGCCGACGATGAAGCCCGAGCCCTGGCCGCGGAACGGCTGCTGCGGGTTGCCGCGCAGGCGGCCCTCGAAGCCGGGCAGCCCGCGGAAGAACTGGAAGAACGGGTCGCGATCGAAGCCCGGCGGCAGGCCGCCTTCCTCGAGCGAGGTCTTGTGCAGGCCGGAGACGGTGATGCCGACGACGGCCGGGCCGAACTGCTTGACGATCGCGCGGTAGTCGGGCACGCGGCCCTGCGCGGCGATCATCGGCACGGGGGCCGGCGCCGCGACGGCGGCCGCGGCCGAGGTGTCGGCCGCCGCGACATGTGTCTCGTGGCGCGACTTCCACCAGTCGGCGGGGTTGAGGCTGAAGGCGCTGGCGACGCCGGCGCTCAGCACGCCGGCCGCCAGCAGGGCTGCGGGAAGCACTCGGATCTTCATGGGGCCACTCCTTGTGTCGTGATGACACGAAAGATAGGAGCGGCCGGTGAAGCCGGCGTTAGCCGAAGGTGAGGCGAACGTTAAGGCGCGGGCCAGCGCACCGTGACGCGCAGGCCGCCGAGCGGCGAATCGCCCAGCGTCACGGTGGCGCCGTGGCGCTGCGCGACGCCGCGCACGATCGCGAGGCCGAGCCCGCTGCCCGGCATGTCGCCGTCGCCGCGGCGCACGAAGCGATCGAACACCCGCGTGCGTTCGGCCGGCGGGATGCCGGGACCGGCGTCGTCGACCACCAGCAGCGGCGCGCCCTGCTCGCGCGCCACGCGCAGCTCGACCCGCGCGCCCGGCGGCGCATAGCGCAGCGCGTTGTCGGCCAGGTTGCGCACCAGCGCCGTCAGGCCGGCGGCATCGCCCTGCACCGGCACCGGCTCCTCGGCATGCAGCTCGAACTCGCTGCCGCGCGCGGCCGCCAGCGGCAGCAGGTCGGCCAATGCCTGGCGCGCCACTTCGGCCAGGTCCACCGGCTGGGTGGCGGCCGCGGCACCGGGCTCGCTGCGCGCCAGCGCCAGCAACTGCTCGACCAGCCGCACCGCGCGTTCGATGCCGGCCGCAAGCTGCTCGGTGGCCGCCTGGCGCGCTGCGTCGTCGCCGGCGCGGCGCAGCATCTGCAGCTGCAGCTTCAGCGCCGTCAGCGGCGAGCGCAGCTCGTGCGCGGCGTCGGCGACGAAGGCCCGCTGCGCGTCCAGCGCACTGCCGAGCCGCCCGAGCAGGCCGTTCAGGGCGCTGACCAGCGGCGTCACCTCGTCGGGCAGGCCGTCGGCCGGCAGCGGCGCGAGTGCCAGCTCGCCGCGGTGCCGCACGTCCGCCGCCAGCCGACGCAGCGGCGCCAGCGCCCGCGCCACCAGCCAGCCGCCCAGCAGCAGCAGCAGCGGCGCCACCAGCAGCAGCGGCGCCACGCTGCGCAGTGCGGCATCGGCCGCCAGGCGCTGCCGCACCGGGCGCGGCTGCGCCACCTGGATCACGCGCGTGCGCGTTGCGACGCCGAAGGTGCGCCAGGTGCGCCCGCCGGCCTGCACGTCGGCGAAGCCGAGCAGCGCGCGCGCCGGCAGTTCGGGGTGCAGGCGCGAGGCGTAGATGCTGCGGCCGTCGGCGGTCCAGATCTGCACGACGAAATCGAGCTGCTCGTCGGCCAGTGCCTCCGCCTGGTCGGGCGCGATCTCGCCCTGATCGCGCAGCGACAGCGCCATCTGGCGCAGCTGGTAGTCGAACAGCGCCTCGGTCTCGGCCAGCACGCTGCGGTAGGTCGCGAAGCCGAACACTGCCGCGGCCAGCAGCAGCAGGCCCATCAGCGACACGAGCAGGCGCGTGCGCAACGAGGTCAATGGTGCCCCTCGCCCGCGGCCAGCCGCGGCCGATCCCCCGGGGGGATGCGGGCCGGCTTGGGAGCGGCCCGGAGCCCGGCCCGCGCGGCGCCCTCGCCCGCGGCGGCGTTCATTTCGGCTGGCCGACGTAGTAGCCGACGCCGCGCATGTTGCCGATGAAGTCCGCGCCGAGCTTGCGGCGCAGCTGGTGGATGTAGACCGAGACCGCGTTGCTCTCGATCTCCTCGCCCCAGCCGTACAGGCGGTCCTCGAGCTGGGCGCGCGAGAGCAGCGCGCCGGGGCGCTGCATCAGCGCCTCCAGCACCGCGAATTCGCGCGCGGACAGAAGCACAGGCTCGCCGTCGCGGCTCACCTGCCGCGTCGCCGGGTCCAGCGTCACCGGGCCGCAGCGCAGCAGCGGCGCCGCGCGGCCCTCGCGGCGGCGCAGCACGGCGCGCATGCGCGCGGTCAGCTCGTCGAACTCGAAGGGCTTGGGCAGGTAGTCGTCGGCGCCGGCGTCGAGCCCGGCCACGCGGTCGGCAGTGGCGTCGCGCGCGGTCACGACGATCACCGGCGTGTCGTCGCGGCGCCCGCGCAGACCGCGCAGCACGTCCAGCCCGTCGCCCTGCGGGAGGCCGAGGTCGAGCAGCACCAGGTCGAAGCGCTCGCTCGCGAGCACGGCCTCGGCGGCGCGCGCGTCGCGCACCCAGTCGACCGCGTGCCCTTCCAGGCGCAGCGCGGCGCGCAGGCTGTCACCGATCATGCGGTCGTCTTCGACGAGGAGCAGGCGCATGGCGCCAAGGATAGCGGTGCACTCCGGCCGCCGTGGAACGTCCGGCTCAGCCGCCGAAGCGCTCGGTGCGGATGCGCCCGGCCGGCACGCCGAACACGAGCAACAGCGCCGCGACCGCCTCGACGAAGGCGTGCCGCCCGCACAGGTAGGCGAGCACGCCCGCCGGCGCGCCCAGGGGCTGCAGCGCCGCCGCAAGCAGCGCGGCGTCGAGCCGCCCGGCGCGGTCCTGCGGGCGCGGCGCCCGGTCGGCGCGCGACAGCGCCTGCCACAGCGCGAAGCCCCGCCCCTGCGCCTCGTAGCCGAGCAGTTCGTCGCGCAGCAGCACGTCCGACGCCTGCCGCGCCGCGGCGACCAGCGACATCGGCGCGCCCGCCGCTTCGGCGCCGTAGTGACGGTGGCGCACCATCGCCAGCAGCGGCACCAGGCCCGAGCCGCCGCCGACCAGCAGCGTCGGCGGCGCCGCGGGGCGCGACCAGACGAAGTGGCCGCCGAGCGGGCCGCGCAGCTCGAGCTCGTCGCCGGGCTGCGCGACCTCATGGAACCAGGGCGAGACCTCGCCGTCGTCGAGCCGCTCGATGGCCAGCTCGTAGCGCCCGGTCTGCTCCGGCGGCGACAGCAGCGAGTAGCTGCGCTGCGCCTGGTAGCCGTCGTCGGCGGTCAGGCGCAGGTCCAGGTGCTGGCCGGCCCGGGCGGCGTGCCAGGTGTCGGGCTGCAGCTCGATCCGCAGGATGCGCGCGGTCAGCGGCTCGCGCGCGACGATGCGACCGCGCTGCCAAGCCAGCCGCGCGTCAGTCACCGGAATAGCGCTGCTCGAGGAACGGGTCGCCGCGCATGTGGTAGCCGCGCAGTTCCCAGAACCCGGCCTCGTCGCGCGTGGTGAACTGCAGCGCGCTGACCCACTTGGCCGACTTCCAGAAGTACAGGTGCGGCACCAGCAGCCGCGCCGGCCCGCCGTGGTCCGGCGCCAGCGGCCGGCCGTCGTACAGCGTGGCGACGAGCGCACGGCCGCCGAGCAGGTCCGCGGCCGGCACGTTGGTGCTGTAGCCGTCGACCGAATGCGCCAGCACGAACGGCGTCGGCGGCGCGGCGAGCCCGGCCTGCGCGAGCAGTTCGTCGACCGTCACGCCCTGCCACGCGGTGTCGAGCTTGGACCAGGTCGTGACGCAATGGATGTCGACCACGCGCTGCGTCTGCGGCAGGGCCTGGAACTCCTCCCAGGTCCAGGCCCGCAGCGTGCGCGGGCCGACCTTGAGCTCGAAGCGCCAGGCGGTGCGGTCAACGGCGGGTGTCGGGCCGGCGCTCAGCACCGGGAAGTCGTCCGTCCACGACTGCCCGGGGGGCAGCCGGCCGGCCGTGGCCGCGGCGGGGCGGCGGCCGCCGAATCCTCGAGTGCTCACGCGGATCTCCCTGCGGACCGGGCGGCGGCACCGCTGCCGCCCTGCCCTTCCGGCAGCGATCCTAGAGGGTTTCGCGGCCGGCTTCCGTGGTCCGGTCTCTCGTCCTCGGGCGGGTTATCGTCGCTGACGACGATTCCGCCGAGACCCTGCCATGCCCCAAGTCCTGCGCCACACGCTGCTGTCCATCCGCGATCTCGCCGTCACTGCCGGGCCCTTCGTGCTGCTGGTGCTCGTCCTGCTGTGGCTCGCCTACGTGATCCTGCAGCCCAACCCGCCGAAGAAGGTGGTGCTGGCCACCGGCGCCGAGCAGGGGGCGTACGCCGAGTTCGGCAAGCGCTACGCCGCGCGCCTGCGCCAGCACGGCATCCAGGTCGAGCTGCGCGGCACACAGGGCGCGGCGGAGAACCTGCAGTTGTTGCGCGACCCGGCTTCCGGCGTCGACCTCGCGTTCGTGCAGGGCGGCGCCGACACCGAATACGCCAGCGCAGCCGATGCCGAGACGGCCAATGCCGGCCTGGTCTCGCTGGGCAGCCTGTTCTACGAGCCGGTCTGGCTCTTCTACCGCGAAGAATCGGCCCAGCGCCTGCTGAAGAAGCCGCAGCTGTCGGCCCTGCCCGAGCTCAAGGGCTGGACGCTGAACATCGGCGCGCCCGGCAGCGGCGTGCCCAACCTGATGCGCAAGATCCTCGAGGCGAACCGCCTCGAGCCGGGCGCGGTAACGCTGGCCGAGAAGCCGTCGACGCCGGCCGTGGTGGCGCTGCTGGGCGGCGAGATCGACGCGCTCGCCTTCGCCTCGGCGCCCGAGGCGCCGCTGGTGCAGATGCTGCTGCAGACGCCCGGCATCCGGCTGTTCGACTTCCCGCAGGCCGAGGCCTACTCGCGGCGCTTCCCGTTCCTGAGCAACGTGACGCTGCCGCGCGGCGTGGTCGACCTGGCGGCCGACATGCCGAGCGCCAACATCCGCCTCATCGCGCCGACCGCGACGCTCGTCGCGCGCGAGGACCTGCACCCGGCGCTGGTGCAGCTGTTCGTGCAATCGGCCCGCACGATCCACGGCGGCGCGGGCTGGTTCCAGCGCAAGGGCGCGTTCCCCTCCACGGAGAACACCGAGCGGCCGCTGGCCGCCGAGGCGGAACGCTTCTACCGCAACGGCCCGCCGCTGCTGCAGCGCTACCTGCCGTTCTGGCTCTCCAACCTGATCGACCGCATGTGGGTGGTGCTGGTGTCGATCATCGCGATCCTGATCCCGCTGTCGCGCATCGTGCCGCCGCTGTACCAGTTCCGCATCCGCTCGCGCATCTTCCGCTGGTACGGCCAGCTGCGCCGCGTCGAGGAATCGATCGGCGAGAAGAGCGGCCCGGAGCTGCTGCAGCAGCTGGACGACATCGAGGACCGCGCCGGCCGCGTGACGGTGCCGCTGAGCTACGCCGACGAGCTGTATTCGCTGCGCAGCCACATCGGGCTGGTGCGGCGGCGGGTGCAGGCGGCGGCGGCCTGAGCTTCGAAGCCCATCGAACATCGAATATTCCGCGGCGAGGCGCGATTGAACGGGGGTGGCCGGGAAAATCGGGCCCGTGCCAACGGATCCCGGCGCTACCATGCATCGGACTACGGGACGGCCCGGCCAAAGGCCGTCTTCAGGCGAGCATGCAGTTCGTTATCTCATCCGCGTTCGGCGCCATCGCCGCCATGCTCCTGGTGGTCTGGCGGCGCGAGCGGCAGGACGGACTGCGATGCGCGGCCGGCGGCTACCTGCTCGCGCTGGTCGCCGCGACCGGCGCCCTGGGCGCGCCGGTCGCGCTGGAAGCCGTCGTCTGGCGCGGCCTGGTCGCCTGGGCGGTCGGGCTCTACGTCGGGGCCGGTCTGGCATGGCGCGTCGCACTGCTCGTGCCGCCACTGGCCATCGCGCTGCTGCCGGGCACGTGGTCGCACTGGGCGCTGGCCTATCTCGACCTCGCAGTCGGCCTGAGCTGCATCGCCGCCGCGCGCCGCCAACACCAGGCCGGCCACGAACTGCTGGCCATGGCCTCGCTCGCGAGCCTGGCCGCATTCGCGGCGGCGCTCGGCGCCCGCGACGCGTTCGAATGGCAGCAGCGTTATCTCTGGCCGACCGCGCTGATCTTCGGCATCGTGCTGCCGGTGGCGGCGATGATGCGCGAGCACGAATTGTCCCGCTCGGCGCGCGCGCTGACACAGCGCATGACGAACTTCTACGACGTCCTGTCGCGCACCAATCAGGCGATCGTGCGCATCAAGGAACCCAAGGCGCTGTTCGAGGCCATCAGCCAGATCTGCGTCGAGGCAGGTCATGCCCGCATGGCCTGCGTGTACGTCTTGGACGGCGTGCTGGCGCGACGCGCGGCCACCGCCGGGCCGGCGGCCGAGATCCTGTCAGGAATTCCGCAGCCGTGGGATACCAGCCAGCCGGCGGCCCAGGGCTCCTACACCGTGCAGGCGCTTCGGGAGGGCCGATCGCTGGCAAGCAACGACTATCAGAACGATCCGCGCGCGGCCCCGTGGCGCGACGAGGCGGTGAAGCACGGCGTGCATGCCTTCGCCTGGCTGCCCTTCCGCCGCCGAGGTGGCGTCGCCGGCGTGCTCATGCTGGCCGCCGACCAGACCGACTTCTTCGATCCCCCGCTGGTCGCATTGCTGGACAAGCTGGTCGGCGACATCTCGCTCGCCCTGGACGCCATCGAGCAGGAGCACGCACGCGAACGATCGCACCGCGAGGCCGAGGCCAGCCTGCGGCGGTTCCAGCAGCTGTTCAACACCGCACCATTGCCCTCGAGCATCCTGTCGATCGACGATCGTCGCGTCCTGGCGGTCAACGACGCCTGTTGCGAGTCGTTCGGGCTGGCGCGCGAGGAGATGATCGGCCGCCGGACCGCGGATCTGCCGTCCCGCCTCGACAGCGACGATCGCGAGGCCCTCTACGCCGAGCTGCGCAGCCGCGGGCGCGTGCGCAACCGCCTCGGCCGGGTTCACCAGCCGGACGGATCGTTCCGCTACCAGTTGTTCAACGCGGAGCCCATCGAGTACGAAGGTCGGGCTTGCCTGCTCGTCCTGTCCCTCGACATCACCGACCTGCACGAGGCGGAGCAGGTGCGCGAGGCGCTTGCCCGCGCCGAGGCTGCCAGCCGTGCCAAGACGGAATTCCTCGCGCGCATGAGCCACGAACTGCGCACGCCGCTGAACGCGGTGCTCGGCTTCACCCAGCTGCTGCGCCACGATGCGAGCGAGCGGCTGAACGCGCAGGAGCTCGCCCAGCTGGACCTCGTGCAGCAGGCCGGCTGGCACCTGCTGACTCTGATCAACGATGTGCTGGACGTCTCGCGCATCGAGTCCGGTCGGATGGTGGTGCAGGTTCGGCCGCTGGCACTGGTCCCCCTGCTGGACGAGGCGATTGAGCTGAACCGGGCAGCGGCCGCAGAGCAGGGCATCTCCCTCCAGGCCGATTACGACGGGTTGCCGGCGCCCGGCGTGCTCGCCGACCCGACGCGCCTGCGCCAGGTGCTGTTCAATCTGCTGTCCAACGCATTGAAATACAACCGGCCCGGCGGCCTGGTCCGGCTGGCGCTGCAGACCGACGAGGACCGCGTGCACCTGCTGATCGAGGACACCGGGGTCGGCATGACGCCGGATCAGCTGGCGCACCTCTATGAGCCGTTCAACCGTCTGGGGCGCGAGGGCGGCGCGGTCGAGGGGACCGGCATCGGCCTGGTCCTCACGCGCCAGCTGCTGTGGCTGATGCGGGGCGAGATCGCCGTCGATAGCGCCGTGGACCGCGGCACGCGTGTCCGCGTGTCGCTGCCGCGAGCCGAGGCCCCGCCGCCCGAGGCGCCGCCCGCGCCCACGCGGGCCGGGCTTGCGGCACCGCAGGGCACGGTGCTGTACATCGAGGACAACGAGGTCAATGTGCTGCTGGTTCAACAGCTCCTGGCGCGTTGGGCCGGCGTGCGCTTTGTCCACGCCCACAACGGCCGCCAAGGTCTCGACATGGTGCGCTCGCTGCGGCCGGGGCTCGTGCTGCTGGACATGCAGTTGCCCGACATCGACGGGCTGGAGGTGCTGCGCCGCCTGAAGGACGACCCGGCGACGCGGGAGCTGCCCGTGATCGCGCTGTCCGCCAGCGCCATGCCGGAGGACGTGGCACGGGCCCGCGCCCTCGGCGTCACCGCGTACTGGACCAAGCCGATCGCATTCGACCAGTTCCTGGAGGGCGTGGCGCACGCCATCGAGGCCACGGCTGTGGCGACTTGAAGGTCGCTGCCCTCACGCCTGCCGCACGACCTCGTCCAGCACCTCGACCATCGCCTGCTGGCACACCGCGCAGAGACGCGGCGCGGTCTTGCTGAACATGCGGCAGTCGACCTCGGGGCGGTACATGCCCTTGGGCACGTAGCGCGCACCCTCGAAGGCGCCGACGCGGCCGCGCAGCGGCTCGCTGCCGAGCAGATCCGCCACCTGCGCGCGCTGCTCCGCGGCCGGCGTGCCGGAGGCCAGCAGCGCGAGGAAATCGCCATGCCGCCACGGCGAGGGCACGGGCATGCCGGCGTCGATCTGCGCGGCCCATTTCGGGCGGCCGGCGGCATCGAGCGCGGAGACGTTCGGCTCCCACGCCTCGCCGGCCTCGTCCGGGTCGGTGCTGTAGGTGATCTCCTTGCCGAAGTACTCGTCGCCCAGGCCGCCCAGCGAATGGCCGAGCTCGTGCGGCAGCACGTAGGCGAAGTCGGCCTCGTCCATGTGCGCCGCGAGGCTCGCGTTCGAGTTGAAGATGCCGCTGCCGCCGTAGACCGTCGAGTTGGCGAGCAGGATCAGCGTGACGTGGCCGATGCCGTCCACCGCGCGGTGCAGCGCGTGCAGGTCCTCGGCGACCATGTAGCGCGCCATGCCGAAGGTGCCGTAGTGCGTGCCGAACGCCGTGCCGGCCACCGCCTCGCCGGGCTCGGCCGGGATGCCGCTGGCCGGGCTCGGCACGTGCAGCGCGGCAACCGCCAGCCGGTCGCGCTGCTCGGCGAACGGGCTGGCCGCCATCAGCAGCCCGGCCGCGTGGCGGGCGCGGTCGAAGAACACCTCGCCCTCGTCCGCCGTGTAGCCCTCGGAGACGAACAGGATCGGCCGCAGCGTGCCGTCGCCATGCAGCCAGCGCAGCGTGCGCGGCGGCGGGGCCGGCACCGGCGGCACCTCGGCCGCGGCCGGCAGGCGCTGCTCGAACAGCGTCTCGAAGCGGTGGCGCGCGCCGCGACGCTCCACACGCAGCAGCGCGCCGGCGACCCAGGGCACGCAGTGCGTCTCGCGGAACTCGCCGTGCACGCCCTCGTCGTGTCCGACGACGGTGGACTGCCATTCCTCCAGCAGCGTCGAGTAGCCGCGGCTGGCCAGCACGCCGCCGCCCGCGTCGAGCAGCGACCAGCGGTAGCCGCCGCGCGGGTCGAGCCGGCCGCGGCAATGCGGGTCGGCCGCCGTGCTCGCGGCCCAGCCGGCGATCGCATAGGCCTCGCTGCGCGGCGTGCCGCGGTGCAGGAAATCGATGCGCAGGGCGGTCATGTCAGGCCGCGAGCGTGCGGTCGAAGAACTCGAGGATGCGCGCCTCGAGGTACATGCGCTGCGCCGGCGCGCGCACGCTGTGGCGCTCGCCGGGCAGCAGCAGCGTCTCGTACGGCAGCTGCTGCTGCGCGAGCTGCTCCATCAGCGCGGCGCTGTGGCGCAGCAGCACGTTCTCGTCGTTCATGCCGTGGATCAGCAGCAGCTGCCGCGTGCGCCCGTCCGGCCGCGGCGCGGCGCGGCCGTCGCGGTAGCCGGTCTCGTTGGCGCGCGGGAACTGCGCCGTCGCGACCGGCGAGCCCATGTAGCGCTCGGTGTAGGGCGCGTCGTAGTCCTCCCAGCGCACCACCGGCGCGCCGGCCGCGGCGGCGCGGAACAGGTCCGGCCGCAGCTGCAGGCAGCGCAGCGCCATGTAGCCGCCGTAGCTCCAGCCGCAGACGCCGACGCGCGCGGCATCCGCCTGCGGATAGCGCGACAGCAGCTGCTGCAGCGCCGCGCTCTGGTCCTCGACCTCGATCTGGCCGAGTCGCCCGTACAACGGCTTCTCGAACACGATGCCGCGCCCGCTGGTGCCGCGGTTGTCGACCTTCAGCACCAGGTAGCCGCGCTGCGCGAGCAGCTGCGCGCGCAGGTCCAGCGTCAGCCCGCGGCTGCGCCGCACGACCTGCACGTGCGGGCCGCCATAGACCAGCAGCACCACCGGCCAGCGTTCCCCGGCCTGCGGCGCCGCCGGCTCGTAGACGGCGGCGTGCAGCGGCGTCTGGCCGTCGGCCGCGAGCACGTCGACGAAGCGCGGCACGATCGTGCCGCCCTCGAACTCGCGCGGCGGCGCCGGCGCGAACTCGCGCTCGACGCTGCCGTCCTCGCGCACCAGCCGCACCTGCGGCGCACGCTCCGGCGTGTCCAGCGTGTGCAGCCAGCCGCGCGCGCCGGGCGCGAGCGTGGCCGCATGCACGCCGGCCTCGCGCGTCAGCGCCCGGCTGGCCCAGTCGGTCGCCGGCGACGCGTGGAACAGGTGGCGCTCGCGCGCATCGGCGCCGGTGGCGATGAAGTAGACGCCGTCGCCCGCCGCATCGGCGCCGACCAGGCTCTCGACGTGGCCGGCCTCGGCGCCGATGTCGCGCTGCCAGGCGCCGTGCGCGTCGTGCAGCCCGATGCGCGCAACGCCCTCGCGCTCGTGCAGCAGGAAGAACGACCCGTCCGCGCCGCGCAGCAGCGGCCGGCCGAGCGCGTTGATCCACGGCTGCTGGGCCTGCTCCAGCAGCGTGGCCACGCTGCGCTCGCGCCAGCGCACGCGCAGCAGCTGCAGGCTCGCCTGGTCGCGGCTGCCGCGCTGCACGAGGATCTCGTCGTCGCCGCGCGGCACGAAGCCGAGGAAATACGGCCAGGCAGCGTCCGGCCCGAGCAGTTCCTCGCGCAGGCCGGTGGCCGGATCGAGCAGCGCCAGCGACCAGGTGGCCACCGGCCCGCCCGGGAAGCTGTAGCGCGAACGCTCCGCGCGGCTCTGCGCGCCGTCGGTGATCGTCACCGGCACCACGTCGGCGGTGTGGAAGCTCGCGACCAGCAGGCGCGACCCGTCGGCCACCCAGCAGTAGCCGGTGCCGTTGAAGACCTCCTCGGCGGTGATCTGGTCGGGCACGCCGTGCGACAGCGTGTCGCTGCCGTCCTGGGTCAGCAGTCGCGCGGGCGCGCCGTCAGCGGCGTCCAGCGGCAGCGACCAGAGCTGGCGCCCGCTCGCGAAGACCAGCGACTTCCCGTCCGGCGCCACCTCGGCGGAGGCGACCGGATCGCGGTGCTCGTGCTGCCGCGCCCGGCGCGTGGCGACGTCGAACAGCACGATGCGCCGCCCCTGCAGCGAGAGCAGCGTGCGGCCGTCGCGCAGCCAGCGGAAGTGCGTGACGCCGTGGTAGCGCTGGCGCGCCCGCTCACGGGCCAGTTCCTCGTCCAGCGGCAGCGGCGACTCGAGCGGCCCGCCCTCCAGCGCGACGAAGCTCGCACCGCTCTCGCGCTCGAGCAGGTGCAGGTCCATCAGGTCGGTGCCGTCGCGCGGCTGCAGCCAGGCGAGCCAGCGGCCATCGCCGCTGAACGCGGCCGACTGCACAGCGGACGATGCCGCCGAGGCGAGCGGCGCGAAGTCCTCGAGGCGGACCGGGCGCGTCATGCCAGGCCCCCGAGCTCGGCGAGGCGGTAGACCGGGATGCGCCGCCACGCGGGCTCCGCATAGCGCCGGCAGTGGCGATGGATGAAACCGAGCACCGCCTCGGCGTCGCCGGCGAGCGCGGGGTTCGCACGCTTCCAGGCCTCGAAGGCGGCGCGGGTGTCGGGCTCGGCCTCCAGCACGTTCAGCGCCTCGTCTTCGAACAGGTAGTCGCTGTAGGTCTCCTTGCGGTCCAGCACCGCGTCGAAGAAGCCCCAGCGGAAGAAGCTGTCGGCGCCCTGCGGCTCGAGCGTCTCGATCACGTAGCGGTCCGTGCCGCGCCCGAGCGGCACCAGCCAGTCGCCGGCGCGCGCCTGCAGCGTGAGCGCCTCGGCGCGCAGCTCGAGCCGGGTGTGCAGGTGTTCGCCCTCGAACGGACGCGGTGCCTTCTCGTCCTCGACCACGTGCCAGGCCTCGGCGGCCACGGCGCGGTCCGCGGCCAGCGCGCGCAGCTCGACGCCGTTCAGGCGCAGCCGCGCGGCCACCTCCGGCCAGGCCTGCGGCAGCAGGTAGGCGGCCGGCGGCGCCACCTGCGCGGCGACGCGGTAGCGGTCGTGGTGCGGGATGTCCTCCTCGAAGGGTGCAGCGCGGTCGTAACGCAGGCGCGTCCAGGGCCCGAGGGCGCTGGGCAGGCGCTGCGCCCGGTAGCCGCGGAAGCGGAAACGCGCGGCCTGCGTCTCGTCCAGCGCCCACTGCAGCGGCCAGGCCGGTGCGCCGGCGACGGCGGCGCGGTCAACGGCCCGCCGCGCGCGGATCTCGGCACCCTCGCGCACGCTGAACGCGAGCGCGCTGTCCAGCAGGTGGCGCGTGCCGGCGTAGCGTTGCGCGAAGGTCTTCAGCATGTGCGTCTCGGGCATGAAGCCGATGCAGTGGTGCAGCGCCGCGTAGCCGGTCGAGAAGCGCGGCAGGTCGAGAAAATCGGCGATGCCCTCCTCCGGCGTGTCCTTCACGGTGTTGACGTACGGGCACATCGGTTCGCCGCGCGCATTCATGTCCTCGTAGAGCGCGGGCAGCATGCGCTCGCGCAGGAACGTGCCCAGGGATCCGCCGAGCTTGTCCGGCTGGGTCGGGATCAGCGTCACCACGTGCTGGTAGTCGGCACCGTTGCTGGTGTGGGTGTCGACCATCACGTCCGGGTCCCAGGTCGTGAAGAAGCGGCTGAAGGCCCAGGCGCTGCGGCTGGCCGCCTTGATGAAGTCGCGGTTCAGGTCCAGGTGGCGCGCCGTGCCCCGGAAGCCGAACTGCTCCGGCCCGACCTGGTTGACGCGGCTGGTGTCCGCACGGTCGAGCACGCCGTCGACGTTGTAGGCCGGGATGTAGATCAGCACCAGGTCGCCGAGCGCGCGCCGCTTTTCCTCGTCCAGGCAGAGGTCGCGCAGCAGCGCCATGCAGACGTCGATGCCTTCCGGCTCGCCCGGATGGATACCGTTGTTGTTGAAGAACACGGTGCGGCCCGCCGCCTTGACACGCGCCGGGTCGAACTCGCCATCGGCACTGAACACGCCGCCGTGGATCGGCGTGCCACCGTCGGAGCGGCCGATCTCGGCCAGCGACAGCCACTGCGGGAACGCCCCGGCGAGACACCGGTGGAAGGCGATGCACTCCTGCCAGGTGGCCGTCTGGTTGCCGTTGCCGCGCTCGAAGGGGGTGCGCCAGTCCTGTGTCATGTCTGCTCCTGGGAAGCGCGAAGTCTAGGCCCTTGCAGTTCATCCCGCGTTTGCCGCCGTTCGTCGCATTCGCCTGTCGCCGAGCCGCGCCGCGCCCTACAACCTTGCTCGTCGCCCCACCCCTTTGGCGACGCACTCACACGCCTGCGGCCTACCGATCTCCCGGCCGCAGGCGTTTTTTTTCGAGCCGCCCGACACCGCCGGCTGCAGTTCATCCCCGCTGGAGCGCAGTTCGTCGCAAGTCGCTGGGAACGCCGCCGGCGGCTGCCTACAGTCACCCTCACACAAGAACTGCGAACCCCTCCAGGAGCCCATCATGATCGACCGCATCTTCTCCGCCCTGCTGACCTTCTGCCTGCTGGCCGGCGGCACGATCGCGATCGGCAGCGCGATGGCCGACTACGACCGCCGCGCCGCCGAACAGGCGACGGTGGTGACGCTGCCCGCCGTCACGGTGACCGGCAAGCGCGAGGCGCCGGCGATCGCACAGAACGAATCGCTGGACCCGGCCGCCCCCAAGGTCCAGTGACCCCGGGGCGACACTCTTCAACTCACATCTGGCGGAACAGATGCAGGTAACTGCGGCTGACCGGCAGCGTCTCGCGGCGGCCCTTCAGGCGCACCTCGGCCGTCTCGTTGGGCCCGCGGTCGACCTGTGCCACCTGGTGCAGGTTGACGATCACCGAACGATGCACCTGCACGAAGCGCGCCGGATCCAGCTCGTCCGCGAGCTCGCGGATGGTCTTGCGGATCAGCGCCTCGCCGCCCTCCCACACGACCAGCGTGTACTTCTCGTCGGACTTGAGGTAGACCACCTGCTCGACCGGGATCAGCCGCACGCTGCTGCCGACCGACGCCTTGATCCACTGCAGGTGCGGCGCCGGCGCGCCGGCACGCCGCTTCAGTTCCGCTGCCAGGCCGTCGAGCACCGCCTCGAGCGCTGCCGGCTCCGCCACGGTCCCATCGGGCCGCTCCGGCCCCTGCGCCGTCTCCACCCCCCTGCCCGGCGCTGAGCCTCGCTCCGCGAAGCGCTCCTGCAGGCGCGCCACCGTCTGCGCCAGGCGCACCTCGTCGAAGGGCTTGACGAGGTAGTCGATCGCGCCGTGCTCGAAGGCCTGCACGGCGTACTGCTCGAAGGCCGTCACGAACACGATCTGCGTGCGCCGCGCCAGCGCCCGCGCCGCCTCGATGCCGTTCAGGCCGGGCATGTGCACGTCCAGGAACACCACCTGCGGCTGGTGCTCGTCGAACAGCTCCACCGCCTCGCGGCCATTGCGCGCCTCGGCGACGATGTCGAGCTCGGGCCAGAGGCGCGCCAGCACGCCGCGCAGGCGCTCGCGCAGCAGCGGTTCGTCGTCGGCGATCAGCGCGCGGATCATGTCAGCCCCTCGTCCGCAGCGTAGCGCGGCCGATCCCCCGCGGGGATGCGGGCCCGCGAATTCATGCGGGCTTCCACGTGATCGTCGCGACCACGCCGTGCGGCGTGTTCTCCGCCAGCTCCAGCCGCGCCGCGTTGCCGTAGAACGCGGCCAGACGTTCGCGCAGGTTCGCGAGACCCGTGCCCTGCCAGCTGCCCTCGCGCAGGCCGACGCCGGTGTCGGCCACGCTCGCCTGCAGCGTGCCGTCCGCACTGCGCGTGGCCTGCACGCGGATCTCGCCGCCCTCCTCGCTCGGGTCGACACCGTGGCGCACGGCGTTCTCCACCAGCGTCAGCAGCGCCATCGCCGGGAAGCGCGCGGCGCCGACATCGTCCGGCACGTCGACGCGGTAGCGCAGCCGGTCGGGCATGCGCATCAGCATCAGCTCGAGATAGGCACGCACGAGCGTTGCCTCGTTGGCCAGGGTCGCGCCCTCGTCGGCCAGACGCGGCATCGCCGCGCGCAGGTAGGCGATCAGGCTGGCCAGCACACGCGGCGCCTGCGGCGAGCCGGCCTCCACCAGTTGCTGCACGTTGGCCAGCGTGTTGAACAGGAAATGCGGCTCGATCTGCGCGTGCAGCAGCTTCAGCCGCGCGTCCAGCGCCTGCTTCTCGAGGCGGGCGCGCTCCAGCTCGAAGCTGAGCGCCTGGTTGCGTGCTTGCGCATCGCGTTCGCGGTACAGCGCGCCGAGCGCGAGCAGCGGCGCGACGACCAGCACGGTGCTCGTGATCAGGATGAATCCCGACAGCCGGCCCTCGTGGCGCAGCACCTCGAACACCTGCCCCTGCACGGCCGGCAGGTAGACCAGGTAGGTGGCCAGCGGCGCCGTCACGACGATCGCGATCACCTGCAGCAGCCAGCGCGGCGCCCAGCGCAGCTCGGTCAGGCCGGCGGCGGTGAAGGCCAGCAGCAGCAGCAGCGCGATCACCAGCAGCCGCCCGAGCAGCACCGTGAACGGCGTGACGAACAGCGGGTTCAGCGCCGCCGCGGCCAGCGTGGCGAGCGCCATCGCGATCGCCACGCGGCGCAGGCTCAGTGCGGTGACGAAACGGTCGAAACCGCGCGCCGGCGCGGCATCGGAGGCAGCATTCATGCGCGCACGATAGCGGCCCGGCGCAGGCGCCGCCACGGGGCGGGCCCGCCGATGCGACGGGCCACGGTTCGGCGGGGCCGAACGACGGCCCCGCCGCCCTCAGCTGCGCAGCATCGAGGCGCGCAACGCCTCGGTCAGCTGGGCGAGGCTGTCCTGCAGGTGGGCGCGCGTCTCGACCGCCAGCCCCGGACGCTGGCCGGCGCGGCGCAACTCGCCCTGCAGGTCGACCGCCGCCAGGCGGACCAGGCTGACCGCATCCGGCGGCAGCGGGCCGGCGCTGCGCGTCAGCAGCGCCTGCAGGCGCTTCAGGTGCTCGCGCTGCAGGTTGCGCCGCATCGGCTCGATGTCGCCGCCACGCCGCAGCTCGCTCCAGACCGCCGACTGGACGGTCTCGTAGACCTCGTGCAGCGAGATGATCCCGCGCCGCTCCGATTCCGGCAGGTACAGCGGCAGGTCGAGCAGGCGCCCCGCGGTGCCGGGGCTGAGCAGACGGTCCATCGCGACCGTCTGCAGCTGCAGCACCGCCGACGGGATGCTGACCGGCCCGCCGCGCACCCACTCGTTGTAGTCGGGCGCGAGGCTGGCCAGGAACTGCGGTTTGAAGCGGAAGCTGTCGACGGTGAACAGCCCCGAGGCCAGGAACTGCAGCGCCTCGCGCTGCTTGGCCGGGGCGACCGGCGTGTACGCCGGACGGCTGCCGCGGCCCGGCAGGTCGCGTGTCGTGTCCATGCCGCCGACGTACTTGCCCACCAGCGCGGCGGCCGTGTTCAGCGAACTGAATCCCGACAGCAGCACGCGGCGCTGGCGCGTCGCGTCGTCGCCCGGCTGCGGCTCGCGCGCCTGCACCCGCTGCCACAGCTCGCGCGACAGCGCCAGGCGCTTGCGGTAGTAGGCCAGCGGGTCGTCGCCGAGGTCGAAGCGGTTGACCAGCGGGTCGACGCCGTCGTTGCCGCCGTAGCCGCCGGCATCGGTGTCGTCGGCGTAGGCCAGCAGCGGTTCCGTGCTGCGCGCGGCGATGCGGCCCAGCTCGGCCGATTCCTGCTCCGCCGGGATCGGCTTGTAGGCGTATTCGATCGCCCAGTAGTCGTACGGGCCGAGCGTGGTGTTGATCAGGCTGCCCTGGCGTTCACCAGCCACCGCGAGGTTGGTGGCGTTGTAGTCCATCACCGAGCCCGAGATGCCGTTCTTCGCGGTGAAATCCGGGTCCTGCAGTTGCGCGCGGCTGTAGCCGGTGGAGCCCTTGAAGTTGTGCTTCAGCCCGAGCGCGTGGCCGACCTCGTGCATGATCGTGTCGCGGATCACGGCTTGCGCGAAAGCCTCCGCCTCCGGCCCGTCGGACACGATGTCGCGCCGCGCCTCCAGCAGGTCGAACGCGAACTCCAGCTCGGCGGCCGCGCCCTCGGCGTACTGGCAGTAGGCGGCCTCCGGCTTGAGGCCCGGCAGCGCGATCGGCTCGGCAAACGGCTGCGCGCGCGCGCCGACGTTCTCGACCAGGAAGCGGCGCGCGCTGCGGCCGAACACGTCGCTCATCGCGATGTCGGCGTCGACGATCTCGCCGCTGCGCGGGTCCGAGTGGCTCGGCCCGCGCGCGAAGCCGACGTCCGCGCCGGTGAACCAGCGGATCGACGCGTGCCGCGCGTCCAGCGTGTCCCAGTCGGCGTCGTCGGGCTGCTGCCGGGCGACGATCGCGTTGCGGAAGCCGATCTTCTCGAACGCCTTGTTCCACTCCAGGATGCCGGCCTCGACCGAGGCGCGATAGACCGGCGGGATGTTCTTGTCGAGCCAGAACACGATCGGCTGCTTCGGCTCGGACAGCGGCGCCGCCGGGTCGGCCTTCTCGAGGCGCCAGCGGTTCACGTAGTGCACGCGCGGGTTGGCCTTCAGGTCGGTCGACAGGTCGGTGACGGTGTCGGTGAAGTGGCCGATCCGCGGGTCGGCCACGCGCGGCGTCATCGGCACCTCGGGCAACGCACTGAAGCTGTAGACGAAGCCGACGAACAGGCTGCGCGGATCGGCCGACGCGGACGGCGGCGGCGGCAGCGCGACCGGCGGCGGCACCAGCGGCGGTGCAGGGATGCGCGAGGTCGCGAAGTGCATGCGCAGGTTCAGCGTCGTCAGGTCGTCAGCGACACGGCTCGTCTCGATCGACGAGTTGCCGCGGTCGAGCGCGAACGGCAGCCGGTAGGCGGCCTCGATGCGCGTCGAGTAGGCCGGCAGGTCGGTGAGCAGGAAGCTCGCGTCGACCAGCACCGACTTGCGTTGCGGATGCTCCGCGCTGGCGATCGCCGCGGACGCCAGCAGGCTGTCGGTGAAGGACTGCTCGACCGTGGCCTTCATCGCCGCGCCGGTCGCGGTGTAGTTCGTGTTCAGCGCGATCAGCTGCACCTGCTTGCCGACCTTGCGGAAGGTGGCCATCCAGGACGGACCCATCTGCGCGCCGTACAGGCCGCGCTCGCCGACCGAGTTCGAGATGTTGGCCGAGAGCAGGAACGGGCGCTCGATGCGTTCGGGCGGGATCTCCAGCCAGACCTTCTCGTCCTTGCGCCACACCGGCAGGAAACCGGCCTGGCGCGTGGCGCCCTTGATGACCTCGTCGAACGGCTTGGGCGCACCGGGTTCGGGCTTGGCTGTCGGCGCCGAGGCGGCACCGCCCGGCGCGCTCGCGGCCGCCGGCGCCGCGGCAGCCGTGCGGGTGGCCGCGGTCGGTGGCGATGCCACGGTGGCACAGCCGCCGAGCAGCGACAGCGCCGCCGCCAGCGGCGCGATGCGGGGGAGTTTCGTGGGGGACGTCAGGAGGCTCATCGTCGGTGCGGGAACGCCCGTGGGCGAAAGAGAAGATTCTGCAGCAGCACCGCACGCCGCGGCTTGGGAGAGTCCCTCCGCGCCGGCACGGAACCTGTGCGGTCCGAACGGATCAACGACCGGTTTCGCGCCGGGCACGCCCGGCCAGCGAGGCTGCCAGGCCGAGCAGCGCCATCCAGCCCAGCAGCGCCTCCAGGCGCCCGACCCAGCGCGCGCCCAGCGCCCAGTCGGCCGCCTCGGCGCGCGCCCGTGGCGGCGGCGTCCATTCCGGTGCCGGCTCCAGGTCGACCAGCGGCAGCAGCCGGTCGGCCGAGTGGGCCAGCGGACTGAAGCGCGCCTGCGGCGACGGCGCGGACAGCGCCCCCTGATCGGCCGCGGCGCCGTAGACGAGCGCACTGCCCAGCCAGACAGCCAGCAGCCATGCCGCCAGGCGCTGCGGGCGCCAGCCGTAGCCCAGCGTCCAGCCGTACAGGCCATGCCCCAGGCGCGCCACCCAGCGCAGCGCACGCGGGAATGACCGGCCGACGCGCCCGCTGCGACGCAGCCGCCCTTCGCGCCGCAGCGCCACTTCGCCGGCGCTGTGGGTCTCGCCCATGCGCGCCAGCACGGCGATCAGGCAGCGCCAGGGGTGGTGCCGGAAATCTTCCGCCAGGTGCGAGCCCGGCTGGCGCTCCAGCCAGGCGAGCCGGAACGGGGCGTCCAGCGGCGCGCCCTCGCCGAAGCGCGAATAGGCGAAGCCGTCCAGCACCAGCCGTTCGCCCCAGCTCGACACGTCATCGACCAGCGTGCCCACGCGCGTGCCGGCGAAGGAGGCGCCGAGGAGCGGACCTTGCAGCCCGCACAGCACCAGCGCGCCGTGCACGCGCGCGCGCTCGAGCACGAGGGAGGCGCCGTCACCCCAGCTCGCGTCGCCGACGCGGTCGAATCCCGCGCCGCTGCAGTCCAGGTCACCGCCGATCCGCGTGCGGCGCAGGCACACGCGCCCGGCGGCGGAGAACCCCTGGTCCAGGCGCAAGTGGCCGCCGATCTCGGCCCGGTCCATCACGAGCGCATCGCGCCGCACGCCGGCCGGATCCACCGGGCCGTTCAGCTGCGCACGGCTGACGATCACGTCGCCGCCGATGCGGGCGCCGACGAACCGCACCTCGCCATGGGCCTGGAAACCGTCGTCCAGGCGCACGTTGCCGCCGACCCGCACGCGGTCGGCCAGCAGCGGGCGGCGCAGCGAGGCGTCGTGCTCGTCGTGCAGCACGCTGCGCGAGAGCACCAGGTCCGCACCGATGCGTGCCCCCTCCAACCGCAGCTCGCTGGCGACGTTGCAGCCGGCGTGCACCATGAGGTCCTGCGCGATGCGGGCGCGTTCCGCCAGCAGGCCCGGCAGCAGGCAGTCGCCCAGGCTGAGCGAGCCGCCCAGGCGGGCCCCGTCCAGCCGCGGGGCGACTTCGAACACGCAGCGGTAGAACCACAACGACGCGCCGACGCGCAGGTCACCCAGGTCCAGCGGGCCCTCGATCCAAGCACCCAGCAGCTGCAGGCGGCGCAGGCGCGGCAGTGTGCCGCCGCCGGCTGCGAGCCGCGCCAGCAGCGCACCACGCACCGCGACGTCGTCGCTGCGCTCGGCCGGCCGGCGCAGGCCGACGCGCGCGATGTCGTCCCGCGCCAGCGCCTTCAGCAGCACCCGTTCGGCACGGCGCAGCGGTTCGAAGTCCGCCAGCCCGGCCGCCAGCTCGGCGGGGTTCATCGCGCCGGCACCTCGTCGCGCGGGCCGTGCGGCCCGACGCCGTCGCCAGGTGGGTGGTGCGGATTCATCATTTATGGGCAGATCCCGTGACCGGATTCTGGTCCGGCTGAGATCAGCTCCGCAGCGCGACGTGTCCCGCGATCACGGGGCGTTTGGGGCCTTTCGCGACGCCGGCCCCCCGACGTTGGGGGCCGGGTCAATCCCCAGAACAGCAGGTCCGGCCAGCCACCGGCGGGCCTGCGTTACTTCAGCGCCTTGAAACGCAGCCGGTGGGGTCGCGCGCCTTCCTCGCCGAGGCGCTTCTTCTTGTCCGCCTCGTATTCCTGGTAGTTGCCGTCGAAGAAGACCCACTTCGAATCGCCCTCGGCGGCGAGGATGTGGGTCGCGATGCGGTCCAGGAACCAGCGGTCGTGGCTGATCACCATGATGCTGCCGGCGAACTCGAGCAGCGCGTCCTCGAGCGCCCGCAGCGTCTCGACGTCCAGGTCGTTCGAGGGCTCGTCCAGCATCAGCACGTTGCCGCCCTTGGCCAGCGTCTTGGCCAGGTGCAGCCGGCCGCGCTCGCCGCCGGAGAGCTGCCCGACGAGCTTCTGCTGGTCGTTGCCCTTGAAGTTGAAGCGGCCGATGTAGGCCCGCGACGGCATCACGAACTTGCCGACGACGATGTTGTCCAGCCCGTCCGAGACGTCCTCCCAGACGGTCTTGCCCGAGCTCAGCTCGTCGCGGCTCTGGTCGACGAAGGCCATCTTGACCGTCGGGCCGGTCTTCACCGTGCCGCTGTCCGGCTGCTCCTTGCCGGCGATCATGCGGAACAGCGTCGACTTGCCGGCGCCGTTCGGGCCGATGATGCCGACGATCGCGCCGGCCGGCACCTTGAAGCTGAGGTCGTCGATCAGCACGCGGTCGCCGAAGCTCTTGGTGACGCCGTCGAACTCGATCACCTCGTGGCCGAGGCGGTCCGCCACCGGGATGAAGATCTCGTTGGTCTCGTTGCGCTTCTGGTATTCGACGTCCGACAGCTCCTCGAAGCGCGCCAGGCGGGCCTTGCTCTTGGCCTGCCGGCCCTTCGGGTTCTTGCGCACCCATTCCAGCTCGCGCTTCATCGCGCGGGTGCGCGCGTCCTCGGTCTTCTGCTCCAGCTCGAGGCGCTTCTCCTTCTGGTCCAGCCAGGTGCTGTAGTTGCCCTGGTAGGGAATGCCGCGGCCGCGGTCCAGTTCGAGGATCCACTCGGCCGCGTTGTCGAGGAAGTAGCGGTCGTGGGTGATCGCGACCACGGTGCCGGGGAAGCGCTTCAGGAAGATCTCCAGCCACTCCACCGATTCGGCGTCGAGGTGGTTGGTCGGCTCGTCCAGCAGCAGCATGTCCGGCTTGGACAGCAGCAGGCGGCACAGGGCGACGCGGCGCTTCTCGCCGCCGGAGAGCACGCCGATCTTGGCGTCCCAGGGCGGCAGGCGCAGTGCGTCGGCGGCGATCTCGAGCTGCAGGTCGGTGTTCTCGCTGCCGGCCGCGGCGATGATCGCTTCCAGCTCGGCCTGTTCGGCAGCCAGCTTGTCGAAGTCGGCATCCGGCTCGGCGTAGGCGGCATAGACCGCATCCAGCCGCGCCTTCGCGTCGAGCACGCCGCCGATGCCCTGCTCGACCGCCTCGCGCACCGTCTGCTCGGGCTCGAGCTGCGGTTCCTGCGGCAGGTAGCCGATCTTCAGGTTCGGCATCGGCACGGCTTCGCCTTCGATGTCGTGGTCGATGCCGGCCATGATCTTCAGCAGGGTCGACTTGCCCGAGCCGTTCAAGCCGAGCACGCCGATCTTCGCGCCGGGGAAGAAGGACAGGCTGATGTCCTTCAGGATCTGCCGCTTCGGCGGCACGATCTTGCCGACGCGGTTCATGGTGTAGACGTACTGGGCCATTCGGGGATCTCGGGCTGATCGGGACGGCGCATGGCGCGCCGAAAGGGTCGATTATCCCGGAGCGCGCGCAGGCCCCGCCGCGCCGGCGTTCAGCGGCGCAGCGCGGCGCGCACCGCCGCCAGCAGCGCCAGCGGCTCGATCGGCCGCACCAGGTAGTCGTCGGCCCCCATCGACAGGCCGCGCTCGCGCGAGTCGGAATCGCGCGCCGTCGCCGTCAGGAACACGAACGGCGTGTCGTGCAGCTCCGGTGAGGAGCGCACGGCCGCGAGCAGGTCGTAGCCGTTGCCGGCGGCCATCACGGCGTCCGACAGGATCAGGTCGATCCGCTGCGCGCGCAGCAGCTGCAGGGCCTCCTGCCCGCCGCGCGCCGCCAGCGTGCGGTAGCCGGCGGGTTCGAACAGGCTGAGCTTGAAGTCGAGGTTGGCCTCGGTGTCGTCGACCAGCAGCACCGTGGTGTCCGGCCGCGGGGCGCGCAGCTCGGGGCTGATCTGCATCCGGTCCGCGCGCCGGCTGTCGTCGGGTGCCGGCGGAGGCGGGCTGCCGGGGGCCGGCAGGAACGGCGCCAGCGCCGCCATGAACGCGGACGGCTCGATCGGCTTCGGGAAGTGCGCGTCGAAGCCGGCCTGCATGGCCTTCTCCTGGTCGCCCACCATCGCATAGGCGGTCACCGCCACCAGCCGCAGCGCGGCCGTCGCGGGGTCGGCGCGCAGCGCGCGCGCCACGGCGTAGCCATCCTTGCCCGGCATCTGGATGTCGCACACGACGAGGTCGGGCGACTCGGCCCGCGCCGCCCCCAGCCCGGCGTCGCCGTCCTCGGCGGTGCACACCTCGTGGCCCCAGGCGCGCAGCAGGTAACACATCAACTCCAGGTTGATCTTGTTGTCCTCGATGACCAGGATGCGCGCCATCGCCCCCCTCAGCCGGCCGGCAGCAGCAGCGCGAAGCGGCTGCCCTGGCCGAGGGTGCTGCGCACGTCGATGCGCCCGCCCATCAGGTCTGCGAGCTTGAGCGACAGGTGCAGGCCCAGACCCGTGCCCTCGACCTTGCGCGACTGCGCCTGGCCCACCTGCGTGAAGGCAAGGAAGAGGCGTGCCTGATCCTCCTCGCTGATGCCGATGCCGGTGTCGGCCACCGCCAGTTCCACCCAGCCGCGGCCGCCCTGCTCGACGCGCCGGGCGGACATCAGGATGCTGCCCTCGGCGGTGAACTTCACCGCATTGCTGGCCAGGTTGATCAGCACCTGCTGCACCGCGCGGCGGTCCGCCGCGACCTGCAGCGCCGGATCCACCGGCTCGATCTCCATGCGCAGGCCCTTGCCCAGCGCCGCCGGGCGCAGGGTCTGCAGCACCTCGTCGAGCAGCGGCGCGCAGGCCACGTCCTCGTAATGCAGCTCGACCTTGCCCGATTCGATGCGCGCGAGATCGAGCAGGTCGTTGATCAGCGACAGAAGGTGCTTGCCGCTGGACTGCACGAGTCCGAGCTGCTTCTCCTGGTCGGCCGTCAGCGGACCCGGGATCTTCATCAGCAGCAGGCCCGTGAAGCCGATGATCGCGTTCAGCGGCGTGCGAAGCTCGTGGCTCATGGTCGCGAGGAAGCGGTCCTTCGCGCGGCTGGCGCGTTCGAGCTCGTCGTTCTTCTCCTTCAGTGCACGTTCGAAGCGCTTGCGCTCGCTGATGTCGCGGATCGCGCTCATCACGAGACGCCCCACCTCGGTGTCGATCGGGCTCAGGCTGATCTCGACCGGGAACTCCTCGCCGCTCGCGCGCAGGCCGTTCAGCTCGCGGCCCTCGCCCATCGGGCGCATGCGCGGCGACGTGATGTAGCCCATGCGCTGGCCGAGGTGGCCCTGGCGCAGGCGGTGCGGCAGCAGCGTCTCGATCGGCTCGCCGATCACCGCTTCGGCCTCGTAGCCGAACAGCGCACGCGCCTGCGCATTGAACAGCACGATGCGACCGGTGCCGTTGACGATCACGATCGCGTCGGGGGCGTTCTCGAGCACGCCGTGGAAGCGCGCCCGCACCATCTCGGCATCGCGCCGCGCGCGGTAGCGCGACGCATCGGAAAGGGTGCTGACCAGATGCGTGATCTGCCCGCCGCCGTCGCGCAGCGCGCGGGTACTGGTGTTGATGTAGATCGGCACGCCGTCCTTGCGGCGCCGCAGCACCTCGTGGCGCTCGCTCTGGCCGTCGGCCAGCGCCTCGGCACGAGCCAGCTCGTCGTCACCCGTCAGGTCGGCGGGCACGATCAGCTCGCGCAGGGTCCGCCCGATGGCCTCGGTCGCGGCGTAGCCGAAGATCGCCTCCGCTGCCGGGTTCCACAGCAGCACCACCCCGGAGGCATCGGTCGCCACGAGCGCGGCAGGCGCATGCGCCACGGTCAGCGCACCGAGCTCGATTTCCATGCAGTTCCTTGTCCCGGGGGTCCGGGCAATATATCGTCCGTCCCCCATTCCTGCCAAGGGCAGGACGACCGCATGCACGCCAGTTCGTGCTTTCTGATACGGTCGCGCGTTTCGCTTGCACGACCCGCCGATGCCCCGACTGCTGTACCTGTTGTCGCTGTGCAATCTTGTGATCGGCACGGGCGCATTTGTCATCGGCGGGCTGCTCGTGCCGATGGCCGCCGACCTGCAGGTCGGCGTGCCGGCGGCAGGACAGGCGATGACGGCCTACGCGCTCGCGACGGCCGTGCTCGCGCCGCTCGCGCTGGTCCTGACGGGCCACTGGCCGCGCCGGCGTGCGCTGTGGTTCGGCATGGGCGTGTTCGCGCTCGGCAACCTGCTGTGCACGCTGGCCGGCAGCCTGGCCGCACTGCTCGCCGGTCGCGTGCTGATGGGCGTCGGCGCGATGTTCACGCCGATCGCCGCGGGCCTCGCGGTGGCGCTCGTCGAGCCGGCCCGGCGCGGCCGCGCGCTGTCGCTCGCCTTTCTCGGCATCAGCCTGAGCTACGTGATCGGCGTGCCGCTCGGCGCCTGGCTGGGCTTCCGCTTCGGCTGGCACTGGCCCGTGGGACTGGTCGCGCTGCTCGCCGCGCTCTGCGGCGGTCTGCTCGCGGCCTGGCTGCCGCGCGAGATCGCCGCACCGGGGGCGAAGTTCGAAGGCCTGGGCACGCTGCTGGCGCGGCCCGAGGTGCTGTGGACGCTGCTGCTCACGCTGATGTATTTCGTCGCCATCTTCGTGGTCTTCTCGTACATCGGCCCGGTGCTGCAGGCCCTGCAGCCGATGAGCACGGAGCGCATGGCAGCGACGCTGGCCATCTTCGGCCTCGCCGGCGTGGTCGGCACGCTGAGCGGCGGTTGGGCGCACGACCGGTTCGGCGCACGCCGCACGCTCACGGTGCAGCTGGGCGTGCTGGCAATGATGATGGCGCTGCTGCCGCTGACACGTGGCTCGTACGCCGCGCTGCTGACCGTGCTGGTGGTCTGGGGCGTGGCCGGCTTCGGGATGATGTCGCCGCAGCAATCGCGGCTGGCCGCGATGGCACCGGCGCAGGCGCCGATCCTGCTGTCGCTGAACACCTCGATGCTGTACTTCGGCACCGCGCTCGGCGCCGCCATCGGCGGGCCGGCCTCGCTGGCGGTCGGCTTCGAGCGGCTGCCCTGGGTCGGCGTGCCGTTCGCCGCGCTCGGCTGGCTGACATTGCGCCTGGCCGGTACTTCACCACGCGGCGTGCAGCCGGCCTGAACCCCGGGGCCCGGCGCGGCGCGCGGAGCCCGGGTAGAATCCGTCCACCAGCCCAGCCTCCAGTCACTGCGCTGCCGTCGTTCCCGACCCGGGCACCCCGCCCGCCGTTTCTTCTGCCTGCGACTGGCGCCCGATTCCGCGGCGACAGGCCGACCTTCCCTTCCTACCGATGTCCTTCGACACCCTCGGCCTTGCCGAGCCCCTGCTGCGCGCGATCCGCGAACAGGGCTACACCACCCCCACGCCGATCCAGGCCCAGGCGATCCCGCTCGTGCTGCAGGGCGGCGACCTGCTCGCCGGCGCGCAGACCGGCACCGGCAAGACCGCCGGCTTCGTGCTGCCGCTGCTGCAGCGCCTGATGCAGCAACCCAAGGCGCGCGATGCGCGCCAGCGCCTGCCGATCCGCGCGCTGATCCTGACCCCGACCCGCGAGCTCGCCGCGCAGGTGGAGGAGAGCGTGCGCGATTACGGCCGCTACAGCGGCCTGACGAGCATGGTCATGTTCGGCGGCGTCGGCATGCAGCCGCAGATCGACCGCCTGCGGCGCGGCGTCGACATCCTGGTGGCCACGCCCGGCCGGCTGCTGGACCACCACGGCCAGCGCACGCTGGACCTCAGCCACGTCGAGGTGTTCGTGCTCGACGAGGCCGACCGCATGCTCGACATGGGCTTCATCCACGACATCAAGAAGGTGCTGGCGATCGTGCCGCAGAAGAAGCAGAGCCTGCTCTTCTCCGCCACCTTCAGCGACGAGATCAAGGCGCTCGCCGACCGGCTGCTGAACAAGCCGGCGCTGATCGAGGTGGCGCGCCGCAACCAGACCGCCGACACCATCGCGCAGAAGGTCCACCCGGTGGGCCGCGAGATGAAGAAGGACCTGCTGACGCACCTGATCCAGTCGAACGACTGGCACCAGGTGCTCGTCTTCACGCGCATGAAGCACGGCGCCAACCGGCTGGTGGAGCACCTCGTCAAGCAGGGCATCACCGCGATGGCGATCCACGGCAACAAGAGCCAGAGCGCC
>JAHBZL010000006.1 GCA_019635485.1 Piscinibacter sp.
CCGGCGGCACGTACCCGAGGGTGCTGTGCGGCCGGTGGTGGTTGTAGTCCTCGCGCCAGTTGTCGATGACGCTGCGCATGTGGCTGAGACTCGCGAACCAGTGCTGCGATAGGCACTCGTCGCGGAAGCGGCTGTTGAAGCTCTCGATGTAGGCGTTCTGCACCGGCTTGCCTGGCTGGATGAAGCGCAGCTCGATGCCGTTGCTGGCCGCCCAGGTCTGCATCGTCCTGCCGGCGAACTCCGGGCCGTTGTCGGTGCGGATCACCTTGGGCAGTCCGCGCTCGGCCTTGACCTGGTCGAGCACGCGGGTCACGTACAGCGCCGGGATCGAAGTGTCCACGGCGATCTGCACCGCCTCCTTGCTGCAGTCGTCCACGACCGTCAGCGTTTTCACCCGCTGGCCGTTGGCCAGCTCGTCGAACACGAAGTCCATGCTCCACACCTCGTTGGGTTGCACTGGCCGCACCAGCGGTTGCCGTTCGGGCACCGGCAGCTTCTTGGGCCGGCGCTTACGCACCATCAGGCCTTCCTCTCAGTAGACCCGGTAGGTGCGCCTGCTGATCGCCCAGCCGTCGATCAGCAGGCGGCTGTGCAGCATCCGGTAACCGTGGCGGCGGTGCCTAGACGCTTCCGCCCCCCCCTTCTCTCCAGTATGCTATCTGGTAACTTAAAGGCGAAGAGGCTTGATGGCTATAGACACATGCGCCGACGAGTCGCATCACGGAAGTACCGATGAGCTGGTGCGGGCACTGGAAGCAGCCTCCGGGACGGATGGGGCGAGCGCCGAGGAACTGTTCCCGCTACTTTACAAAGAGTTACATAGAATTGCTCGTCGCCAACTCTTCCAGAGTGCCGGCCACGTGACATTAGGAGCCACAACTCTGCTTCATGAGGCCTATGTCGGCCTTCGCTCCGGAACCGCGTTGTTCCCTGATCGGGCGAGGTTTTTCTCGTACGCTGCTCGGGCGATGCGGGGACTAATCATTGACTATGTTCGTGAGCGTCGGGCCCTGAAGAGGGGCGGCGCTTTTGAGCTAACATCACTTGACACTGACGCAGCCGAAAACTTGGTTCAGCCCGATGACTTGTTGCCGCTGGGCCGAGCCTTGGACGATCTCGCGAAAATGGATCCAGATCTTGCCGAATTGGTTGATCTGAAGTTCTTTAGCGGCTTTTCTTTCTGCGAGATTGCGGAAATGCGAAACGTGTCCGAGAGGACAATTCGCAGGAGCTGGCAAAAGGCCCGGCTTATACTTCACGACACACTCCGAGATGGGTGAAGAGCCCGCTTGATGCCCAATAGGCACTGAGCGTGCGCAGCGCTGTCGATTGGCGCTGACATGGGGCTGCTAGTGACTTCGACGAATCGTCTCGATAGACCTGCGCCGTAGTTTTGCGATCGAATTCGGCGCAAGCCTGGCGTTACTCGAACAGGATCGCACCCACCGGATCCGCTCGGCGTCAAATTCAGATCCGGAGGCAGGAATAGTTCACCACGCCCCCACTCTTGACCATTGATCAAGTTTCTGATCGCAATGAGGCGAGGAACATAGTGGCGCGTCTCTTCCGGAAGACGCAGATCTTGGAAGCGCGTTGACGCACCGGCACGTCGGGCATTATCCAAGGCGCGCTCCACGCAGCTTTCACCGCAATTGTAGGCCGCAAGTGCCAAATGCCAGTTCTCGAATCGCTCATACAAGCGCCTAAGATGCTTTAGTGCCGCGCCCGTAGAGGCCCTTGCGTCCCAACGAAGGTCTTCACCTTGTTTTCCAATCAGCTCCAAGTCTCGCGCAGTCTCCGGCATGATTTGCCACAAGCCAGAGGCATTTGCCGAAGACTTGGCGTCTTCCTTGTAGGCGCTTTCGACTACAGGGAGTAGCGCAATCTCCATCGGCAGACGCTCCGCTTCAGTCGCCGCCACGACCATCGCAAACAAGGAATCCGCACGCTCGAGCACGAATTGCAAATTCCGCGGAGATCTCGAGTACCATTTCTCGTATTTCCTGACAAGTGGATCATCTAGCCGGGGAACGGCAAATCCCGCCCTTAGCCGATCCCACATTTCTTCGGGCCGCGCGTGTTCGCTTCGAACATGCGGAACGGCCGTGAAATGCACCCATGCACGTGGATGCGGCAGGGGCGGCACCCGAGCGTGCGCCGCCACATTGAGGACCACCGAAAGTAGCACCCCCGCCCCAATCCTCAAACCCGAGCGGCTACTAGTGCCGTACCGAGATTCACCGCGCGCAAGGCGCTTCAAGCAGCCTCCGGCTTGAGCCCTCAGATCCTGCTCGCTGCGTGACGGCGCAACCGAAGTCACCTTCATCAATTCTTCCGAGTTCGCCCCTGCCGTTGCCTCGACATATTCGCCGCGCGTCCTTGGCGGCAAGCGTCTTACGGGCTTCAGCGTCGGGCCATTTGTACTTGACGTATCGGATGCCCTGGCCACTTCCGGCCAGCTTTTTCGCCAGCGCTCGAAGCTAGACATTCCGCCATGCGCGGCCCCACGCGAGCCGAACGCCTGGACGTTGTGCGACACATGTCCTGTAGCACCAGCAAGTTGCGATCTTCGGTACTGAAAGGATGCCGTTCGTATGGCTGGACCCAGCATCACATCTCGACGGGTGCAATTGCCGGACCGAAGCCGGTGGCACGGAAGCCGCTAGTGCGGCGAACAAGTACGCCCAAGCCTACTGCCCTTCACAATGCAGCGAGAACGCCCTGAATTTGTCGCCGGGTTTGGAAATTTGCACCGATCGCCGGCGGTGCTGCTAGCCGATGATCACGCCATCGTGAGGGAAGGCCTCAAGCGATTGCTTCCGGCCGTTCTCGGAGGTTCGACTTCCTTCCTGGAGGCGGCTGACGGCGTAGGGTTCATGCGCGCACTTGATGCGAATCCGCAAATTTGCATGGCCATCGTAGATCTGAGGATGCCTTACATGGACGATGGCGCCAAGCTCTTCGAAGCAGCGCGACTGCGCCCTGATGTTTCTGTCCTCGTGCTATCAGCACTATCCGCACCCGACGTGATTCACCGGAGCCTCCGAATACCCACGGTGTATGGATATGTCGTAAAGGGTGCAGACATCCAGAAGCTTGTCCGAGCCATCGAAGCAGTATATCACCGCCGAAAGACTGTCGAATTCGTCGAAGACCCGGACTTGAATCATCCTCTGCACAGTCTGTTGACGCCGCGTCAGCTGGAAATCCGCAGCCTCTTGCGCCAAGGCATGAGCAACAAGTTGATTGCGAGGACGCTCAACATCAGCGAGGGAACGGTCAAGAACCACGTCACCGATATTCTCAAGACCTTGAAGGCGTCCAACCGTACTCAAGCGGCGCGGTTGGACGAATAGCAGTTCTGTGGGAGGAAGGTCGCTCGACTTACCTCCCGACTTGGCTGTTCACCTTCCAGTATTGCAACAGCTGCCGCAACGCCTCAGGCTCGTTCGTTGGCGTTGATCCTCCCGCCTGGTCCCTGCTGTTCAGGCCATGGCAAGATGCGCAGACGCGGATCTCACCTGGCTGAAACGTCACCCACACACGCTCTCGTACGATCGGGATGCCTTCAGCGTCCGTCGTCTGCCAGGTCACTGCACGCCGTGCCGGGACCAGCGCCGCGGCTGATCCGTCGGCAGCGATCGCCACGCTTCCCACCGGTCCGGCAGGATTCGGTGGATTGATCGCATTCGGATCATGCAGCGGCTGTGGAAGACTTCTTCGTCCGGCGTGGAACTTCGTATAGGCTCGAACTTGATCGGCCTGAAAAATCTGGAAGTTCGACAGGCTATAAATTGCACCTTGGCGCGTAGCAGAGGTCGTCTTCGCTCCGCCGGGTACCTGGAGATTAAATGGTTGCTGAATGTCAGCGGCATCGCGTCTTGTTACATTGCGCGTGACAATTAATGCCAGATTCTGCGATCGCAGCCAAGCACGGAAGTCGGCTTCGTCGACGCTCTGCTGGAGAAACACATTCTTCTCAGGAGTTTCCAGCACCGATTGTCTTCGCGCCGGCCTGGGTCGAGCGACCACCTCAATAGCCTCCATTTCCCAGAGCAGCCCAGAGTATGAGGGGTTGGCACTGACGTTGTTCGGGTTGAACCAGGAAACAGACTTGGCGATGCCAGGGGTTAAGAGCGTCGAAGTCGGGCCTGCTCCGTAGAGTCCCGACGCGGAGTCCTTTGACAGGAGCCTCAAGCGAAAGTCCGTCATCCGCGACGGATCTGCGCTCGTGGCGCTGGTATGCGTTGCCACCAGTGCGCCGGTCGTTAGCGGCAGCGGATTGCGGAATCGGCCACCCAGACTGCCTGCAGAGTCGAGGTTGCCAATCGTCACATCGCTGATTGTCATCTTGTCTGCCGCTAGATTTGGCGCTCCAGCAAGGCTGACGATCTGGTTGGTCGTGAGCGACCCGAACTCCCGAGCCAGGATGCCCAAGTATGTTCCCGGTCGCAGCGGATCCTCCTTGAGATGGAAGACCCCCCCATCCATCGTCACCGTCTTGCGGTTTGCTGTTGCCGACAGAGGGGCATTGTCGGACAGCGAAGGGTCATTGACGAAGGTTCGCTGAAGGAAGCCACCCGGTGCCAGCTCATGCCTTCCGATGTGATTGAGCGTCTCTTCCTCCATTCCGTCCTCGTTCATCTGCCACGGCGTGAAGAGGTTGTTGCGATTGCCGTTGACAGCGCCATACGGCGTAGTCGTGACTGTCAGCCGCGGCTCTGGAAAGACCTCCGTGTCGGCGCCGGTCGGCACGGCGGCACTGCTCTCGTCGGACAGGTTGTATGCTCCCTTGTCCCCTGCGTCTCGTTGCTGGTCGCGCTGCAGATGGTCCCAACGCGTGAAGACGATACGACCAAATGAGTCGATGAACGGCGAGAAGGCTCCGCTCGGGGTGTGATTGAGAAGTTCGAGTTCTCCGGAAGAAGGATCGAGACCCCAGATGCCCGACACGGCCGGTGTGCTTTCGTACTCGTCCAGGTTGGGGTAGAGATGCGGCTGCCCGCTGCGCGGGCGATCAGAAGTGAACAAGACGCGCTCGTCCGTTCCATAGAACGGTGACACGTTGTTGTAGTTGGCCGGTTGATTTGGGATCTTCCGGACGACCGCCGGCTTGCCGGCTTCCAAACCGCTGATCTCATACATCTGCCAATAGAAGGCCTTGCTGGTGGTCGCGGGGGTTGGGCTCCCGACGATCATGCTAAATAGCGCCTTCTTGCCGCTCCAGTGGACACACGGCTCCCGAACGGCGATTGCACTGTCGCCTTGGAATCCTTCCGCCCCAAAGCCTGCCTCCTTCGTCAGATTCCGTAGCGTTCCGTCCGGATAGCGGATCCAAAGGTCGCCTCCCCGAGGCACTTGTTCAACGCCTGACTGATGGTTCCCAAAGGTAGTTGCTCGAGCCGCAAAGTCGTTCAGGATTGGCACCTGGGTCACAAACAGAACGGGATTGATAAGCGATTGAGGTGCAGGTGCCGGTGCGGGTGCGGGTGCAGGTGCCGGTGCGGGTGCGGGTGCCGGTGCCGGTGCGGGTGCGGGTGCGGGTGCGGGTGCAGGTGCAGGTGCAGGTGCAGGTGCAGGTGCAGGTGCGGGTGCGGGTGCGGGTGCGGGTGCGGGTGCGGGTGCGGGTGCGGGTGCGGGTGCGGGTGCGGGTGCACTGCCTGCCGGATCCTCACTTCGATCGCCGCCGCACGCGGTGACTGCGCTCTGGGCGCAAAGGATGGCCAGTAGAAGAATATTTTGCCTCGGATGCATGATGTCCCCTGTTTTCGCTTGTGCGTGGCTTCCCCAGAATGTTCGAAGCCACCGACGCTGTTGTTTAACCCAAGGGTTCGCCATACGGCCACATGACAAAGGTCACCCTGACCCAGGCCAGATCTAGGGTGTGCCAACTCTTACGCACTCGAGGCATGTATTTGTCAACCCTGACCGCGGTGTGGGGCAGCGTCAGCCACGTGAATATGAGCCGGCCCAAATTGAGTCGAGGGCTCCAATCGGCGACGATGGAACATGGAGCCCGGGAAGCAGAAGCAAAGCCTGAGCAGAAGGCCGCGCCACGTTCACTCGGCGACTGAGGCCTGGGTGGCGATTGTGGTGCGGGCCAGTAGTAGGATAGTGGCCGAGATCCCGCAAAAGTCGGCGCTCAGTCTCGGTGTCCGGTAGTCGCGGCAGGCCGCTCGCACGCGACTGCCGACGACAGGAGCTCCAGGTGCAACTCGTCGATTGCGGCGCACTAGCGCCTCTTCGGCTTGTAGGTCGACTTGGTAGTACACCGTGCCGCGGCCAATGCCCAGCAGCACGGGGCCTGGCTGTAGACCAGCGACTCTCGATCGCCGTCGAGCACGCCTTCCCACAAGTCGTTCTCCAGCGTCGGTTGCAGGTGACTCAGTGTGGCGCGCCTTAAGGCCCACTGCCGCACGCAATCGGAACTTTAGGGCACCAGCAGCGGCTGCGCAGGGAGCAACCCTTCCTTCTTCGAGCGGTAGAAGTAGTAGACCGCCTGAAACGGGACGGCCAATCTGGGCGCGTCTGGAAGGCAGTTTTCATCGGGTGCCTCGCCGCCCACCGTATGCAGTTGTTGAATGCTTGAAATCTCACTCAAGAGGCCATGGGCACTCCCAGCGGGCTTAGCCCGCAGGAGGAGCCACGGCACTGCTCCAGAAGTTGGACTAGCCACTTTCGCCACCACGTCCCCATGCACCGCGCTGCCGTCGACGGCGGCCCAAATCGTGCCGGCGAAGTGGCGGCCTGCGAGCCCCCCCTGAAAGTCGGCCAATGTTGCCTCCGGCCCGAGAGGTGCCCAGCGAAAAGCGCTTGCCACCCCACCCCTGGCGCATGCGTAGACTTGTAGACCTGTGGCTCTCAGTGCCAGCACGGGTTGGACATCGCTCGGCACCTGGAGTGCTGGAGGCACGTCCGGTGCTTCCAAGGGCCGCTCAAGCGTCACCCCGCATCCCGAGAGGAGAAAGATGGGGAGCAATAGCGGGTTTTGCTGAAGGGCCTTCATGGCGCGTCTGGGGCAGAGTGTCGCTACCGATGAAGATCGGCATTCGGAAGCGATTGTGGACACGGCACAGCCGGCGGCGCTGTCCTTGCCCAAGATCGCAACTCCTATTGCGCAAGTCACGCGATGCAATCAATCGGCGGCTTTGGTTGTACCGGTTGCGACTGGCCCGCCCGCTCGCGATCGGCGACAACCCCGACCAGTTGCTGGGTACAAGTCACTTCGCACTGTGCCGATGCGAGCGGGCGCTATCCTAAGGTCGCCTATTGCGGAATGGGCAGCATCATATTGACAAGCGCTCTGTCGAGGTGCCACTCTGGCCCATACTTCAGATGATTTCCGGTGGATCGAATTACGTTATCGAGAAATCCTAGGCCGCTGTTCGGCAGGATTCCGTACTCGAGCCACTGCGGTATTGAGAAGCCCCCCGAATCCTCCCAAGTCTGCTGCGGATGATTCAGCATTACACCCATCGGATCCCCTACGTGAAAGCCATTTTTCGTGAATCCACCCTGGAGATCATTAATTGTGTGCCAACGGGTAAATTCCTTTAATTTCAGAAGATCATCCAGATGCCCCTGATTTACTTCGAATTCATCAGGAAATCGAAAACCAACAACTTCTCGCTCATCATTATACACGCGGCGTTTGCTCAAATCTCTCATACCTAGCATGTATCTCTCGTACTCGATTGACGGGGCTATTTTCTCAGGATACACATCGACGCCGTGCTTACCAACTCTGAATGGAAACCCTGAAGTGACGCCACGGCCAATGTATCCGTGTGAGACTTGTCCTGTGCTGGCAATTTTCTCCATTCCATCCACCTCTAGCGCAATGAGTCCCGGGCTGTAGAGGCCCCAACTCCAGCGCCTCCCATCATGCATGAATGAATTCGCAGTCCGATCGCTGACCAGCACTTTATCAGCAATTGGAATTGATACTACCGTATCCCTTCCAAGTTCTGGATTTTCGCGCAGGAAGCTCATTTTAACAGCGCCTTGCCCCAAATATTGCTTGAACTCGCTTGTTTGCACTTCGTGAAGTGGGGAGTTATCAAGCTGCGGACCGGTAACGGCTTCCGGAACCTCCCACTCTTTCGACCATTTTTCGAATTTGTCTCGGGATATAATATTTCGCTCTCGGGCCGTGAGGTCGACCCAAGGCTTGCCGGGCTGGGCAGCTAGTTCTGGTCCGATAGAATAGTCTTGTGGAAAATACCCCTTTGGTGTTTTGTCCCTATCCGAGACGAATGCCACTGCAGGCCCTTGGCCGCCGTGTAGGTAAATGGGGTCACCGAAAATATTACCGTCAAGCGATCGATCAAACTCCGGAAGACGCAAGTACGGCCTCTCGGGCGCATACGGTGAGAGCGATTGCGCGCTGGGGGTCGAAGCGGATGGATCGACGATGACTGATGGCTCGTAGGGCACGGTTCGAATGGGCTTCTCCGGCGCCATAATTTGCCCCGCGACCGCGGGCCGCCCGCCGGTCGGGCCGCTGGTGTACTCCGGAGTTTCGACAAGTCTTGGGGTGCCCATCGTCGGGCCGCTTCCGCCAAGGATCGTCGGGCCATTTTGGCGTGGCTTATAGTCAAATCGCGCTCCGGATCTGAGTGCTCGACGAATAAGTAGTGCTGTAGCTATATTTGCGACAAATTCACCGGCCCCTTCGCGCGTGACCCCTTTATCAATCGCTTCGGAAATCGATAGCCCGCTGCCAATCGCCGACCACGCGGCCTGCGTAATGGTATTAGTGCTGGCGAGAAAGGCTACGGCTTTTGTCGCGGCCCTGGAGGCTTCGTCCTGCCAGTCAGGGCCGTCATTTATCCTTCGATTGATAGCAATTTCTTGTGCGTAGTTGCTCTTGCGGCTGCCAGGGATGAAGGCGTCTCGCGCCATCAGAAACGGCTCAGCGATAGTTGCAGCGACAGATACCAGGAAGCCCTTTCGGTATTGATGTTCGCCATCAAGAACCTGCTCGACACTTAGACCCCATTCGTCTGCACGCGCCTGTACCGCACGAAGGTCACGGTCGCGGAGGGCCGCCTGCTCATGCTGATACGTGAGCTCGTTGAGTGCTTCTTCGATCACCATCTCCGCATCAATGGCTTGCATTCCCATCACAAGCGGAGTAGCTCGTTGCACTTGAGAGTCTGCCGGCACGTCTAGCGTGATTCGAGCCCCCATCGTGTCGAGGGTTTGGCTCACAGTTCTGGCGGCTGGCGCAGGTTGCGGGCGATATTTTCGAACTGCCGCAGCTCTTGAGCGAAGGTTCGCCTCCGCTGCACTGACAGTTTTGATTGCGAAGCGCTTCTGAGGGCCCAGCCCCCCCACTTCGTTGATTTGCGCGTATGCGATTTCGTCAGCCTCCTCATCTGCGGTTAGCAGTTCCTCAGGTACTTCGCCGTAGTCGTAGTGATACTCGTTGAATCGAGCTCCTCCGTCCACGTAGTGCCAAACGCCATCGATCAGGGCCTTATTCGAACAAAGCTCGAGCGCGGCCGTTCGAATGCAGGTTGTCTTGAACTTCTCGGCGGTTTTGCGGATGGGGATGATGTCGAGATTCTCTTCTTCATTGCCAGCAATAACGACTTGATATTCCTGTACTCCTTGGTGCTGCAATCGCAGCGCACGGTTTTCAGTTTCGATGGATTGGGCCTGAGCCAACGCCATTTGGTACTGTTTTTCCTGCGCTCGGCGCTGGTAGTGGTCCTGCGCGAGCCCGAGCCCCAGGCCCACGAGGGTGCCGGTGACGGCCTGGGTGGCGCTCAGCGCAAAACTGTTCCAGCTGTTGGCTGCCAGGGCCGATTCGCCCAGCGACAGCCCGACCTGTGAGCCGATCAAGCCTGCGGTGCCCAACGGCGACCCCAGGGCGCCGTTCACACCGGCACCCAGCCAGCCCAGCAGCGAGCCCGCGTTGCCGTTGCCCCCGTTGGCCGCCACGCTGGCGAAGCCCTGCACGGATGCGGTTCCCAAGCCCCAGGCCCCCTTGGCCAGGGACCCCTGGAGCGCCTCTTTGACGGCCTCGGTCCCGGCGACGCCGCTCAAGGCACCACCCAAAGCCCCCAAGCCGGCACCCACGCCCACCTGGCTCCAGTTGACGTCCAGGTCGCGGATTCCGCCGTTGGCCACTACCTGACCGGCCAGGGCGCCGCCGGCAGCGCCCACGGCCCCGCCCACCGCACCGGCCAGCACACTGCCCAGAGGCTGCAGCGCGGCGGCCGCCGCCCCGCCGGTGAAGGCCGTCACCACCACGGACACGGCCACCACCAGCGCCACCGACAGCAGTTGCTGCGTGCTCACGCACTGCGTCGGCGGCGGCGGCGGCAGGTGGATGCCCGAAGTACCGCTGCTGATGATGCTGGCCACGCTGTACGGCGCAAAGGTGCTCGCGTTGTAGTGCGAGCCCGCGACCACGTTGGGAATGCGGTAGTTCTTGCCCAGCTCTTCGCTCGGCAGCGCCTCGCCGGGCTGGAAGTTCAGGCTGTTGGCATCGGCGATCAGGTACCACAGGGACTGATCACCCCACACGGCGGCAGCGATGGACTGCAGCGTGTCGCCGCTGCGCACACTGTACGAACCCGGACTGCTGCCCGGGTAGGCCGCGCTGATGGGGGTGTAGGCGAAGTCGAACTGGGCCGACTCCAGCGTGCCGTTGCCCAGCATGCCCACTTGGTGGCCGTTGGCGAAGTAGTACTCGCGCACGCCGCTGCTCGAGGTGCCCGCATCGTCGATCCGCTGGCTCTCCAGGACGATGCGGCCTTGGTTGTCGTAGGCAAAGTCGCTCTCCGTGACTTTGTCATCCGCGCTGCCACTGTCGTTGAACACGGTGGCCTTCTTGCTGACCAGCTGGCCCAGCCCGTCGTAGTAGTTGACGGTGATGCCGGTCAGCGTCTGCTGCGCGCCGCTTTGCTCTGTGACGGACACCTCCTGGCGGCTGGCGCTGCTGCTGCTGTCGCTGTAGGCATAGTGGAACTCGTTGCGCAAGAGCGGGTTGCCGTCCTCGGACTCGCTGTGCGAGTACCAGTCCATGCTGCCGTCGACGTGGTAGTTATAGAACTGCTCAACGGTGTGGGTCTTCCCGTTGACGGTTTGCGAGGTCCTGCGCGAGTACAGCTCGCCCGCAGGCAGGTACACATTCTCGATCGTGGTCGCCGGCTCGGAAGTACCGGCGCCTCCCCAGTCGGTGTCCTTCAGGGCACTCAATCGCTGCGTCTGGACTTCTCCACGCACGCTGTTGTCGCGGTGATCGATGTTCACATAGGCGCTTTCGATGTCCGAGTGACCCAGCGCCGAGCCCACCTGCGTCGTCGTATAAGTGCCGGTCGGATTGCCTTGGATGTAGATCTCGTCGACGTCGTAGTCGCGCTCGACGATGTGGCGATGGATCAGACTCTCGTCGATGTCCGTCAGGTAGCCCAGGTCGTCATAGCCGTAGCGCTGCTCGCGCCAGCCATCCCAGGTGAAGACGGCGTAGTCGTGCCCGTCATGGTCGCCCGACTCCCACGCCACTTGCGCGGTCTGCTCGGCCTTGTCGAAGCTGAAGCTGGTGGCGCGGCGGCCCAGCCCGTCATAGGTGAGCACCGTCTCGCCGGTGCCGGCGGCCTGTTGCTCCACGCGCTCGTCCAGGTCGCGGGTCAGGCGGCCTTCGGCATCGTAGGCGTAGCGGTGACTGCTGTACTCCAGCGCGTTGTACAGCGCATAGACCTTGTGGGTGTTACCCAGCTCGTCGTAGAAATAGTTCAGTCGCTCCAGCGCATTGCCGGTGTTCTGGTCGTCCGCCCACACCCGGTCGGTGCGGCCGCGCGCGTCGTAGGTGGTATAGGTGGTTTTAGTGATCGTGGGCAGGTAGTTGGTCGGCGCGCCGCGCCAGCCGCTGCGCAGCAGCGTCTCCTTGGCCAGTTCGCCCTTGACCGTGTAGCCGTAGCTGGAGATGTCGTCGAAGCCGAAGGCATCGGCCTGGCCCACCGTGCCACTGCTGAAGCTGGAGTCGATCTGGCGCAGCAGCCCGTTGTCGTGGTACTGGTACTGGCGCAGCGACGTGCTCTGACCCAGCTCGGTCTGCGCGCTGAGCTGGCCGAAGTCGTTGTAGCTGTGCACCAGCGTCACATCGCCGCTGTCGTGGCTGGTCAACAGCCGCCCGACCGTATAGTCATCCACCGGCACATGGTTCTCGTCGAGCAGGCTGTAGCTCCAGCTCTTGGTGTAGCCGTCGGTGCTCTCCGAGGTCTTGTTGCCCAGCGCGTCGTATTCGCTGACGGTCAACCAGAACGCGTTGCCGGGCTTGCTGGTCTTGTGCACCAGTCCGCGCCCGTCGTACTGGGTATAGCTCCAGACCACGTAGCTGCCGTCGTCCTTCAGGTTGTCGGCGCTCGCATAGCGGCGGTTGGCCTGGTCGTACTGGTAGTACTGCAGCCAGCGCACCACTGGCGTCTGGGCCGAGCCGCTGATATAGGGCCGGCCTTCGCCATCGCGCAGTACGCCGTGGCTGAGGACATTGCCGTTGTCGTCATAGGCGTCGACGAACACCGTGCCAAGGTTGTTCTTGGTAGCCACGCGCCGGCCGTGCGCATCATAGAGGTAGTACGTGTTGATGCCGGTGGCATCGGTCTCCTGGCTCAGCTGGGCGCCGCTGCCTTCGTACTGGCGGTGGCGCTCGCGCTGGAGGACCGCCTGCGACGTGCCGGCATTCTCGGCCCAGTCGAGTTCGGCCACTTCGCGTCCGAGCCGGTCGTAGCGCAGCTCGTGCGTCATCAGCACGTCGTAGTCTTCCTCGAGTCCTCCGTCCTTCGTGTGGTAGGCCCGGACCTTCGGCGCCGCTTCCTTGATGAGCTGGTTGTCGTGGTTGTACAGGTAGTTCGTCACCGCCCTTTGCGCGGTGTCCACGGTGCCGTCGGCGTTGGCCACGAAGCCACCCGTGCTGTTGGACAGCACGTTGCCCCAGCGGTCGAAGCTTTGCTCCACGAAGGGAGTCACCGCCTGCTCGAGCATCGTGTCCTGGGTCGTCGCGAACGAAGCGCTGAACGAGGGCAGGCGCTGGATCACCGCACGGCCCAGCAGGTCGTAGCCGGTCTCGGTGACGCGGGCCACCGTGCCGTCGCTGCTGGAGTCGTTGCCGCGCTGTTCCTGGCGCGTCAGCAGCCCGGCCAGGTCGTAGTAGTAGCGCGTCAGGCCGTCGGCGGCGGTCTTGGTCAGCCGGTGGCCCGCGTCGTCATAGGTGTAGCTGGCCGCCTTGGCGCTGAGCAGGCCCTCCAGCGCCGCGCCCAGCGGCGCGGAGCCGGCTTCACCCCAGACGCGCTGCTCTTCGGCGACTTCGCCGAACGCGTTGTACACCACGCGCTGGCCGCTTTGCCACTCATCCCCTTCGGACACAAACACATCGGTGGCTGCGAGCTGGCGCCCCAGCGCGTCATAGGCGAAGCGCCGCTCGATCGTGTGCTCGGTCGTGCCCAGCTGGCCCTTGCCACCGTACGCACCCGGGTTGTCCAGATCCACATCGATGTGCAGCGTCTGGCGGATGACGCGCCCGGCATAGTCGAGCTGGAAGTGCGTCACGTTGCCGTTGGCGTCGGTGTTGCTGACGAGGTTGCCAGCGTGGTCGAAGGCTTGCGAGGTGGTGATCACGCCACCAGCGCCTTGGCCCCCCGGATCGCGCTGGCTGCTGCGCACGTTGCCGAAGGCATCCGTGGTCAGCGTGGTCACCGGACTGACCAGCACCTGGTTGCCGGCCGCGAACGCATCGACAGCGCCGGCCTTGGCCACAAGCCGCGCCGGTTCGGTCACCCTGATCAACCGGCCCAGCGCGTCATAGTCCATCGCCGTCACATGACCGGCCGCGTCGGTGCTGGCACGCACGTTGCCCAGTGCGTCGTATTCCTGATGCTGTGTGGTCAGGTAGCCGTTGCGCCCGGTGCTCTCCAGCTCGCCCGAGGCCTTGGCATAGGTGAGGTTGTAGCGCCGGACATCGCTTTGACGGTTCAGCGTGTCGTAGACGATGCCGGTGATGCGATCTTCGTCGCTGTCGACGGGCACGCCCGGCGCCGTCAGCGCGTCGCTGCCCAGCGCACCTGCGACCGCATACTCGATCTTCTGCGTCAGGTTGCCCAGCACATCGTAGGCGTAGGCCGTGTGGTAGCCCAGCGCATCGATGCTGCGGACCTCACGCCCCATCACGTCGTGGTAGTGCCAGGTGTCGCGCCACTGGCTGTCGTCCAGCTGGATGCGCTCGCGGTGCACTTCGCCAAAGGCGTTGTACTCGAACTGCGTGATCGCCTGCGCGCTGACGGCGCTGACGCTGTCGCTGTTGAGTACAGGCTGGGTGGAGCCGTAGTAGTAGCTCGCGACTTGCGGCTGACGCACCTCGGTCTTGCGTCCGAGGTTGTCGTAGCTCATCGTGATCGTACGCGCGCGGGCGTCGCCCTCGAGCTGCGCCGCCACTTCCTCGGCACGCCAGCTCACGCCGTCGGCCGGCGCGCCGCCGAGGGTCACGCCGTACCGGCTGAGCGTCTTCTGCTCGCCGAAGCTGTTGTAGGCGAAGGCACTGACGTGGTTCAGCGCATCGACCTGGTGCAGCAGCTGGCCCAGCGCGTCGTAGGTGCTGTATTCGTACTGGTAGCTGTCCACGCCCGTGCGGGTACGGGTGCGCACGGTATTGCCCAGCGCGTCGTAGGTCAGCTGCGTTTCTCGGCGGAAGCGGCCAACCGCGTCGCTGCCTTCAACCTGGCCGGTCTGCGCGTCGTACCAGCCCGGTTGGCTGGTCTTGGTCAGCCGCCCCTGCCGGTCGTATTCGAAGTCGGTCGTGCGCGCATCGGCCGTGTTGGCCGCTTCGATGCGCTGCTTAAGATCCCCCAGCGCATCGTAGACGAAGTGCGTCTCCAGCGTCCGATCCGTCGCCGGCGGCTGCGTTTCGCCAGCGAGCTGGAAGCGCAGTGGCGGTGTGCTCTCCTTGACCTTGCGACCCAGCTGGTCGTACGCGTACGTCCACGTGTTGCCTTTCTTGTCCACGCGGCTGCGCAGGTTGCCCAGCGCGTCATAGGCCAGGCTCTCGCTGAAGCCGGCCGCATCGGTCAGCCCAATGCGACGCCCGCCCGCGTCGTAGTCGTACGTCTCGCCGCGCGTGCTGCCGTCACCAACCGCGTGGCTGCCACGCAGCGTCTGCAGTTTCGCCTCGCTGCGATCACCGGCCGCCAGCGTCACCTTGAAGTCGAACTGGCGCGATTCGGTAACCCGGTCCAGTGCATCGTAGAGCGTCTCGCCGAAGGCGTCGTCAGCCCCCACCGTGAAGCGCTGGCGCCCGCCGGCGTCGTAGTACATCGCGGTCTTGCGGTCCTGCGCGCTGGCCACCACCGCCGCATTGATCGCCGCATCGTCGAAGGCCCCGAGCTGCACCAGCTCCGCAAAGGCCGTGTGCTGACTCACCCGGCTCAGCGCGTCATAGTCGGTCTTCTCGAGCACGTAGCTGCCCGTCCCGGCCTGAACCAGCCGCGCGCTGTACACCATGCGCCCCAGCGCGTCATAGGCCAGCCGCTGCACCCGGTTGGCCGGGTTCGCACCATCCAGCGCGGCGGCAATGTGCACCTCGTCATAGACACTCAGCGCCGGCCGCTGCGCATACTCGATGCGGCCGGTGACCTGCCCGAAGCTGTCGTAGGTCTGCTCGCTGACCGTGCCCAGTGCATCCACCATGAAGCGCAGCCGACCGTCCAGGTCGTACGCCATGCGGGTGCGCCGCACGCCGGCCAACGTGCCCTCGTCGGCATCGTCGTAGCCCAGGGCCTGGAGCTTGCTGCCTAGCTCCTGCTCGCTGATGCCTGGCGATGCACTGGTGTCGTTGGCATCGATCCAGTCCGTCTTCACCCACTGGTCGTAGCGTCGGGTCTCGACGACGTTGCCGCTCGGGTCGTACCGGTTCTCGCTGACGATCCACTGATCGCCCTGGTCCGCCTGCAGCGTAAAGCGCACCTTGTCGCCCGCGTCGTAAACGAACACGCTCTTGCGGTCCTGGGCACTGGCGAGCACCGCCGCATCGATCGTCTCCGCATCGATGCTGCTCAGCTTGACCGCGCTCGCACGCGCAATCTGGCTGCGCACCCGGCCCAGGCAGTCGTATTCGATCTGGCTGACCTGGTACTGCAGCTGGCCGTCCGCCGCATCCAGCGACACCGAGCGCACACCGTAGGTCATGCGCCCGGCCGCGTCGTACACGCTGGCACTGACCGCATCCCGCGCCGCATCGACCACGAGCGCCGCGTCAATCTTACTGCCGTCGAAGCTGACAAGCTTGAGCGCCGTGGCAAAGTCCGTCTTCTTGACGGCCTGGTTCAGCGCGTCGTACTCCGTCTTGCTCACACCGTAGCGCAGTTTGCCGTCGGCTGCGTCCACGTTCAGCCCCAGCGCCGCGTACACCTGCCGCCCCGCCGCATCGTACGCATACCCCGCCACTCGGTCCCGCTGCGCATCCGCGAAGCCCGGCGCCTGCACCGCCGCGCCCACCGTGTCCGCATCGACCGCCCCGGCCAGCACCGCCGCCTTCGCGTAGCTGCGCTCGCCGATCACCTGGTCCAGCGCATCCAGCTGCCGCTCACTGATGCGGTACTCCCCCGCCGCCGTCAGCTTGTCCACGCTGTACACCACGCGACCCGCCGCGTCGTACACGCTCACGCTGCGCCGGTCCTGCGCGCTTTGCGCCGCCTGCGCCGCCTGCGCCACGCTCGCCTCGTCGAACAACACCCCCAGCGTCGTCAGCGCCTGCGCATACCCGCGCACCTCCACCGCCCGGCCCAGCCCGTCGTAGCGCGTCTCGCTGGCCAGGTACCCACCACCTTGCTTGTGCAGCGTGAAGCGCAGCTGCCCGCCAGCATCGTAGGCGTAGTGCGTGACCTGGTCCACCGCCGTCACATCGTCCAGCGCGGCCGCCACCTGCGCCTCGCTGTAGCCACTCAGCGTCGGGCGCCGGGCATGGCTCACCGTGCGCACCACCTGCCCCAGCGCGTCGTACACACGCTGCGTCACCGCCCCGGTTGCATCCACCGTGAAGCGCAGCTGGTTGTCCGCATCGTAGGCGTAGTGCTCCCGCTGCACCTGCGCCAGCGTCGCCGGGTAGCTGTCGTTGTAGCCCAGCGCACGCAGCAGCGCCTGCGCCTCCGCCTCGCTCAGCCCCGGGCTGCCCGTCGTGTCCAGCGCGGCCACCGCCGCGCTCGTCACCGCCTTGTCGTACCGGCGCAGCTCCACCACGTTGCCCGCCGCGTCGTAGCGGCTCTCGCCAACCGCCAGGCTCACCCCATCGTTGGCGCTCACCACGTAGCGCTGTCGCCCCGCCGCGTCATAGACCGTGTAGGTCTTCCGGTCGGCTCCAGCATCCGCAAGGCCCGCCGCCGCAACGGCCGCATCCAGCGTCGCCTTGTCCAGACCGTCCAGCGCCTGCGTCAGCTCACGCGCGTACTCGGTGCGCACCACTTCGCGCCCCAGCGCGTCGTACCCGTGCTGCACCACAATGCTGCGGTCGGGCTGGCCGGCACCGTTGCTCGACAGCACCTGCACGCTGTACGCGAGCCGATCGCCCGCGTCGTACACCAACGCGCTGATGCGGTTGTTCGGATCCGACTCGACCGCGGCCAGCGCCGCCTCAAGGCTCGCCTCGCTGTCGTCAGCCAGCGCCACGGCCGTGGCGTACTCGGTCGTCTTGACCAGCCGGCCCAGCTCGTCGTACCCGTTGCGGCGGATCAGGTTCTGCCCGCTGGCTCCGGGCTGCAGCACCCTCACCTGGTACTTCACCCGCCCCAGCGCGTCGTACACCGTGCGCTGCACCTGGTTGCCTGCCTGGCCACGCAGGCCGCCCACCGCCGCGTCCAGCGACGCCTCGCTGAGCTGCCCGCCCGGATCGACCTCGCCCGCGAAGCGCTCCACGCTGGTGATGTTGCCACCCGCGTCGTACCGGCTCTCCGTCACATGGCCCAGCGCGTCCAGGCTGTAGCGCAGCCGGTTGTTGGCGTCGTACACGTACCGCGTGCGCTGCACCTGGCTCAGCGTCGCACTGTCGCCGTCGTCGTAGCCCAGCGCACCGAGCTGCGCGATCAGCTCCTGCAACTGCAGACCCTGCACCCCCGCGTGGGCGTCGATCCAGCTCTGCGCAATGAACTGGTCGTAGCCCCGCACCTCCACGGCGTTGCCGTTGTCGTCGTAGCGCGTCTCGCTCAGGCGCCAGTCATCCCCATTGACGGCCGTGAGGGCGAAGCGCACCCGCCCGTCCTGGTCGTAGACGATGCGGCTGCGGGCATCGCCATCATCCTCTGCGGGTACCTTGAAGGCGCTGGCCACATCACCCACGCCGCTGCTCAGGTGCACCGCGTCGCCGAAGCCTTGGACCACGTTCGGGTCCAGGCGGCTGAGGTACGTGCGGCTGAAGACCACCCGGCCGTCATCGTCGTAGTGGCTTTCGCGGACCTCGCCCAGTTCGTCGATGACGTGGGTCTGCTGGCCCGCCGCGTCGTACACGTACCAGGTGCTGTGCCCGTTGGCATCAATGCGCCGGCTCACCCGACCGGCCGCGTCGTAGCGGTACTGCGTCGTGATGTCGCGGCTGCCCGGTACCCCGGCGCCGAACTCCGCACTCGGCGCCACCGTCTCCTTCACGCGCCGGTTCGCCCCGTCGAACTCCACCAGGCTCACGCTCAGCTTCTGCGTGCCCGCACCTTGCTCCACCCGCACCACGTTGCCCTGCAGGTCGTAGCCGTAGCGGGTGTACAGCTTCAGCCCCCCGCTCACATCGTCCTGCGTGAGCTGCTGCAGCCAGCCATGCGCCTCGTACGCATAGCTGCTCACCCGCTGGACACCCGTGCCCAGCGCCTCGGTGACCTTGACCTGCTGGTCCAGCGCGTTGAACTCGTACTGCGTCACCAGGTTCAGCCCCTCAGGGTCGACCCGGCGCTGGAACACGCGGTTGACACTGTCGTAGGCGAACTCCACCACCGTGCCGCGCGCATCGATGGTCTGGAACACCCGCCCGCTCTTGTCGTACACCGTCTGGCTCAGACCCTGCAACGGATCGGTCACCTTGGTCAGCGCACCGTTCTTGTCGTACTCGTAGCGCGTGGTGTTGCCGCGCCCGTCGGTGAGACCGAGCACCTGCCCGTGACGGTTGTACTCGGTGCTGACGCTCACGCCCTGGGGCGTGCTCATCGTCATCCGGCGCGCCGCATCGTCGTACTCGTACGTGGTCGCGTTGCCCAGCCCGTCCACGTCCCTGAACACGCGCCCGAACGCGTCGTACTCGGTGCGCCGCTCGCGGTTCAACGGGTCGGTCACCACGACGGTGCGACCGCTGTCGTCGTACTCGGTGCGGGTCTGCTTGCCCGCCCCGTCGAACGAGCGCGTCACACGCCCGAACGCGTCGTACTCCATGCGGCTGCGCAGGTTCACGCCGCTGACGTCGCTGGTGCTGGCCACCAGCTGGCCGCGCAGGTCGTAGTCGAACTGGTCGGTGGCCAGCTTGCCGGTGCCCAGCGCACGGGTCTGCCCCACCAGCTGCCCGTACTGGTCGTACACGTAGGTCTGCGCCACGACGTTGGCCGGGTCGGTGATGCTCAGCACCTGGCCACGCTTGTCGTAGTCGTACCGGCTCACCTGGTCGGCCGCAGTGGCACCGGGCAGCTTGCCCTCAATGCCCAGGCTCGCATCGGCCAGCAGCGCGTCGTAGCTGGCCTGCTCCATCTGCGTGGCATAGCGCCGCGTGGCCTGCACCTGCCCGAACGCGCTGTACTCGGTCTGGCTGACCTGACGCTGCGCGTCCACGGTGTGGGTCAGCCGGTTCTCGCGGTCGTAGTAGTACAGCGTCGCGTGGCCGTTGGCGTCCACCGTGCGGTTCAGCCGGCCCAGGCTGTCGTACTGGTAGCGCGTGCCGTACTGCTCGATCGCCTCGTCCAGGCTCAGCGACTGCTGCGCCATCGCCTCGTCACCTCGGCCATCAACGCGCCCGGTGACTTCACCGAAGGCGTTGTAGCGGATGCGGCTGGCACGCTCGTCCACCCCGCTGCCTTCAGCACGCACTTCGCGCACCATGCGCCCAGCGTCGTCGTACAGGTTGTGCGTGACCGTGGCCCCGGCCGTGCCGTCCAGCGTCGTGGTCTTGCTCAGCCGCCCCAGCAGGTCGTACTCGAGGGTCGTGGTCTGCTGCGCCCCGGCTCGCCCCTTCAGCGTGGCCAGCGTGTCCCCAGCCACCACCGTCACCGCCTCCAGGTACCTGCGGCTTTGCTGCTTGTTGCCCGCCGCGTCGTACACCGTCTCGCTCAGGAAGCCGCGCTCGTCAACCACGCCCACCACGCGGCCCTGGCCGTCGTAGTACAGATGGCTGCTCAGCCCGCTGGTGTCGTCCGGCCGCCATGCCGCAATGTCGTCGCTGGCCGCAACCACGCCGCCCGTGACCACCGGCGCCTTCACCTGCACCGCCACCATGCGCTCGATGCTCTGCCCGCCCGCATCGGTGGCGCGCAGCACCAGGGTGTAAAAACCCGCCGCCGTGCCCGCACCGGCCGTCAGCACCCGCGTGGCCGCATCGAAGCTGAAGCCCGCGGGCAGTCCGCCCACCACGCTGTAGCTCGGGCTCGTGCCACTGGCCGCTGCCACCGTCACGCTGCTGGCCACCCCCGCACTCACCACCACCGGCGCCGGCGACCAGCTCATCGCCGGCCCCTGCACGTTCATCTCGAAGCGCAGCCGCACGCTGCTGCCCCCGCCGCTGACCTGCACCTCCACCGCCTCGCGACCCGTCACGCCAGGCGTCCCGCCCAGCGTGCCGTCCGACCCCACCGTCAGCCAGCTCGGCCCGCTGAGCTTCGTGTACGTCAGCACCTGCCCCGCAGGCGCTTGCACCGGCGGCAGCACCGCCACGATGGGCGAACCCGTGGCCACCGTCACCGGCCCCATCGGCGCCCACTGCTTGTCCCCCCCAGGCGCAGCAATCGTGACGCTGAAGCTGCGGTCCGTGTACCGCCCTTGCCCGTCCGTCACCCGCGCCGTCAACATGTACACCCCCGGCTGCGTCGGCAGGCTGTACACCCCTCGCGTCATAGGATCAAAGACCATGCCCTGCGGCAAGGGCCCGAGGATGGAATACGTCAGATCAAAGCTCAGACCGATCTCATCGTTCGCCGCCGGCAGCTCGAAGCCAGTGAAGACCGCCCCCTGCTGCGCGGCAATGTCGCCAATCTCGCCCCAGCTCGGGCCGCTTTCGGTCACCACGACGTCGAAGCTCACATCGGTGAACCGCCCGCGCTGGTCGCTCGCGCGCAGACTCACCGTGGCCGTCTTCGCACCCTGCGGCGGCACGCCGCTGAGCGTCAGCGCCTGCACATCGAAGCTCAGCCAGTCCGGCAGCTGCAGCACACTGAACTTCAGCACATCGGCGTCGCCATCCACCGCCCCCAGGCGGTGTTCGAACGGCCGGCCGGCCACCGCCGTCTGCGCCTGGGCCCCCAGCCAGATCGGCGCACTCTGGTCACCCGCCAGCTTGCCGCGCTCGCTGTAGCGCACCGTCTTGACCAGCCGCCCCGCCGCGTCGTACACGTTCTCGCTCAGGTAGCCCTGCGCATCCACGCTGCCCACCTGGCGACCGTCCCGGTCGTACAGCACACGGCTGATGCGCTCGCCCGTGCGCATGGCCGTCACCTGCGACAGCCCGTCATACACCGTCGTGCTCTCCACCCCGAGCTCATCGGTCAGCGTGCTCAGCCGGTTGGCCGCGTCGTAGCCATACTGGCGCACTCGGTCCTGGGCATCGCTGAGCAGGTCCGCCCCGCTCGCCCCCACGCTCAGACTCACCTTCGTGACCACAGCCCCGTCGTACCAGCCCGCCATGGCCGCCGCCGACACGGTGTTCCGGTACCGGGTCTGCCGGCTCAGCATCCCCGCGTCGGTGTACTCCATCCCGGTCACCGCACCCTGAGCATCCACCGTGTAGCTCAGCCGGCCCGCCGCATCGTAGAAGTTGAAGCGCCGCTGCCCCTGCGCGTCTTCGCTCATGCGCAGCCGCCCAGCGTTGTCGTACACGTACTTCGCCGTCGCCCGGCTGACCCCGTCCCCCGTCTCGAGCTGGCTGGTCAACCGCCCTCGGCTGTCGTACGTGCGCGTCTGCACCAGCCCCGTGGCCTGGCTGGTCACTTCAATCTTGCGCTGGGCGTCCAGGTACGCCGTGACCTGCGTGCCAGCACTGCCGCTGCTGCTGGTCAGCCGCCCCAGCCCGTCGTAGCCGTAGCTGCTGAGCACGCTGCGCTGGTCACGCGCCTGCCCACGCACCGCAATGGTCTGCCTCAGCTGGCCGTGCGCATCGCTGATGTACTCGGTCACCGTCGCCGTCGCATCCAGCACCCCGGCCCCGCTGCCGTCCACGCTCGCGTAGTCCACCTGCCTCGACAGGTTGCCCCGCAGGTCGTACTCGAAGTCACTGAGCATCGTCTCGCCCAGCTCCGCCGCACCCAGCTGCCCCACCCACTGGCTCAGCTGCGCCTGGCTCAGCGGCGTGCTCTCCGGCGCCCCCGCCACTCCAGCGAAGCTGCTCGCGTAGCGGCGCGCCTGCTTCAGCAGCCCCGTCACCGCGTCGTACACGTTCTCGCTGACTCGCCCCTCCGCACTGACCGTGAAGCGCAGCCTCGCGTGCTCGTCGTAAACGTAGCGCGTGCTCTGCGCCCCGCCCGGTTGCCCCGCACCCCCCACACCGTCCGGATCCGGCGTCTTGTACCGGGTCTCGATCACCAGCTGGTTGTCCGCGTCGTACACCCGCTTGATCGTGTTGCCCGCCGCATCAACTTCCAGCGTGCGGTTGCCATTGGCGTCGTACCCGTAGGTGATCGCCTGGCCCTGCGCATCCACCACCGAGGTGACGTTGCCCTGCGCGTCGTAGTTGAAGCTGGTCTTCAGCCGCTGAGCACCCCCCACCACCGGCGCCTCGATAGACTTCAGCCTCTTGTCCGCATCGTAGGTGTAGGTCCACACCTCTCCCACCCCGTTGGTGATGTCGGTGCTGTTGGCACTGTCGTTGTAGCTGAACTGCAGATACTTGCTCAGCACATCCGTGCTGTCCTGCACGGTCTTGATGCGCCCATCAGCGTAGTAGCTGAAGTACACCTGCGTGCCGTCGCTTTGCGTGATGCTCGCAATGCGCTGGCTCGCCGGGTCGGACGGGTTCTCGTAGGTGTAGCTGGTCACGTACACCTTGCCGTCCGCAGTGCTGTTGTCCGCCCCAGGACTGAGGTCCGTGCTCACCGAGACCAGCCGCCCCACACTGTCGTAGCCGTAACTCACCTGCTGGATCGCCACCCCCAGCGTCGCCGTCGCCCGCCCCTGCGCATCTTCCACCAGCGCATAGGTCTCGACCTTGCTCAGCCGCACCGCCGAACCCGCCCCACCCACGGCCGCATAGCTCAGCACAATCTTCTGGCCACTGGCCTCGTCGGTCAGGCTGCTCAGCCGGCCACTGCCGTCGTAGCCGAACACAACACTGTTCCCGCTGGCATCGATCTGCCGCTCCAGCCGCCCGCTCTTGCTCGCACTGTCGTAGCTGTAGACCTCCTGCAGCCGGCTCGACCCCTCCGTCCAGATCCACTGACCATCGGCGTACTGCAGACTGTCGTGCGCACCCGCCCCCTCGCTGCACACGTACACCCCACCATCAAAGCTGTACGCACTCTCGTGACCATCACCGTCCACCCGCGTGACCACGCTGCCCGCCTCGTTCGGCGCAGCGCCCACCGTCAGCTTCAGCTGCCGCTCCCCCAGCCAGCGCCAGCCATCCCCATCCCCATCACTCCACTCACCCAGCGAGTTGTACGTGCGCAAATGCGCCAGATCCAAACCCCGCCCAGACAAACCCTCGTCCCTGGACTGCGAGATCAGGTTGCCCGTCACCGCATTGACCATCAGCCTCGTGCCGCCCTGCCCCAGCACCGACTCGCCCGTCACCCCAACACCACCCAGCACGTTCAGCGACGCGTTGAACAGCCCCAGCCCATTGCCACCAACAATTGCAACCATCTCTTGAACTCCAGCGCACCACGTCCTGGCGCATCAACAAAACCAAACTCCGCCGCCATCACGCGCGCCAACATCACGCGCTTCCTCGCTCGACGCAACTACGCTCAGAAAGAAACTGCGCGCCGACCGCTCGCCAAACCTCTCGACCAGACGGTCTACCCAGAAGGCAAGTCGACCGTTAGACAGCACGCACGATACTGGAAAGGAAAACAAGCTTGGATAGGAACATCGTCATAGATTTGCTAGGAGAAAATTCACCCTCTAACGGGGCGACCCCAACGTAGCTATGACGCTTGGGATCCCACTGACCGCTTCTTGGCGGCCGGGCTGCTCGGGCTGCAAAACAAGTCGTCGCGGCCCCAGAGGTCGCCTCGTGCCATCGAGCCGCAGGTGGCCTACTTCGAGCGCTTGGGCGTACCCACCCAGCGGGTGCTGACCGACAACGCCAAGTCCTTCCACTCAGCCCTGTTCGCAGCCAGGGCAAGGCAGAACGCTTCATCCAGTCGGCCCTGCTCGAGTGCCGTCTGTTCGCGATGCATCGCACACGGCGGCCGTTTGGGTGTGACCGCGACCCGGGCTCTCGCGGTTCGGTGCGCCCTGCATGGCCGGCTCTGTCGTGATCGCCATGTCCTGGATGAACTGCTTGATGGACTGCGCCAGTCGCAGGTTGCCCGGATCTCCGGTCTCGGCCAGCGCCTTGCCGATCTGCATCCAGGCGTGCAGGGCCTGAGCGCGGGTGGACTGTGCCTGCGCGCCCGACTTGGCGGTCGCACTGACCGTGCGAAGGCGCCCTTCTTCCCGCGCCTTGATGCGCCACAGCGGGTCGTCGTTGCGGTTGCGGCCACGGGTGGCCTGTCGACTCGCCTCGGCCTCGACACCCCTGCTCCGCAGCTTCTCGGCGAAGGTCTCGCGCCAGCAGTGCAGATCGGCCTTGCGCGGGTTGAGGCGCCGGCCGTGCCTGGACTCGGCGCGCACGCTGATGTGCACGTGCGGGTTGGCCTGGTGGTCGTGCAGCACCATCACGAACTTGTGATCGGCCAGCTCGGCCCGGGCGAACTCGCATGCCGCGCGCTGCACGGCCAGCGGGTCGGTCCCGCGGGGCATCGACAGCATGATGTTGAAGGCCTCGCGCCGATCGCTGACCTGGTCGATGAAGGTACCGCCGAAGCGCCAGTCATCGGCCAGCGCGCGCAGCGTGTCCTTGCCGCGCATCGTCTCGCCGCGTTCGTCCTCGATGTCGAGCCGGCCGTTCTTGCTGATGTAGCGGAAATGCGCGGTGATGGCCTTCATGCCGCGCCCTCCCCCGGTCACCTTGACCATCACCTGGGGCACACGGCGCATCACCGTGGCCTCGATGCGCTGGCGGATGGCGGCGGCACGGTGGCGGGCCGCCAGGGCGTTCAACCGGGGTTCGGGTCCGGCCCGGACCCTGCGGTTGGCGGGATAGAAGAGCCGGTCTCCCCATTGAATCAGGACGCCGTCTAGGCGGTTCAGGCGGTTCGCTTCGGACATGGTCTGCTCCTTCGTCAAGGGCCGTTCCGATTCGACGAGGCGCCAATGGCGCCGCGCGGTCGCAACTCAGCCAGGGCCCGCGAGGCAAGCCCGAGGTGACGCCGGAGATCGCCACCCAGTGCGTCGAGCATCTCGCGATACGGCCTCGCGGCGTGCACGTCGCCCCGCCGAAGCAGGACGGTGAGATCGCGAATGTTCCTGCTGAGAGTGGCAACCTCGGCGTTAGACGCGACGACAGCAGCGACATGCCCGGCGCGACTCGATCCGCTTGCCAGCACCGGCACGCCGGACACCAGGCCGGCGAGGAGCGCGCCACGCGACAGGCCGGCGGCGCGAGCCGCGGAAGCAAACCGTTCAGCCTCCTCGGCCGTGAGTCGAATCGACAGCTTGACGATCGCCTCGCAGTTGCTCGTCGTGGCCTGGGCCTCACCAGGCTCGCCGACCTCCGGCACGCCTAGGTCTCGTGCCACCGCGGACCGTACCAGCCTCGAGACGCTCACTCGCTCCGCTTCGGCACGCGCCACCAGTGCGGCCTTCAGGCCGCGCATGTCGACCGTGACGAAGTCATGGGCAGTGGTGTTCATGAGCCGACGAATGGAGGGGCGCGAAGCGCTTGTGAAATTGGCGGCAAGCCACCTATCTCTGCACTCACCTTGAAGACCAGTATTGGCTCGATTCGAGGCAGCCTGCCTGCGAGATTTGGGCCGAAATGCCGCATGCGTTGACCTCACGCGCGCTCCTACGATGGTCTCGACTAACCACCGCATAGGCGATGCAAAGGCAGTGACCAATCGATGCATAGGCAACGCACAAGGTTGAACACATCGCGGTCACGCGATGCACAAAGGGTGCACAGCGTGCATAGCGATTGCGCAGGGCTTGCACAACGCCTTAACAGCGCTTGACCGACGAGGAGTCGATGAACCTGGTTCCGGTCCGTCCTCCCGGCCCCAACGCACGCAAGGCTCGAGCGTTCACCGCCGAGATCCTCCAGCTCCGCGCGCAGGGCTACACGTTCGAGGCCATCCGCGAGGCGCTGGCGGGTGCCGGTGTGCACGTGAGCAACAGCACCGTACAGCGGGAAGCAGCGAGGGCCGCCTCGGAGCATCCCGCGAGCGCTCGAGCCCAAGGATCGGACGAGGGCCCACGCGAGATCCAGGCGCCTTCGGCCCCAAGCGCTGCTGGGCAGGCCAGTTCGACTGTGTCACTCGCGGCACCTGCCCCTGCGGCAGTCCCGCAGGGCGACCGCGGTGCGCAGGTCGTCCACGACTTCGACTGCAAGCAGGACGCCGAAGCGTTCTTCGCCGCTCACGAGAGCAACCCCCTCTTCACCACCAAGGAGACCTCATGAAACTCGCCGTCATCAACTTCTCGGGCAACGTCGGCAAGTCCACGGTGGCTTGCCATCTGCTCTCGCCTCGCATCCCCGATTGCCAGGTCGTCGCGGTCGAGAGCATCAACGCCGACAACGGCCAGCCGGTGCGGATCCGCGGCCGGCAGTTCGCCCAGTTGCAGGAGTTCCTGCAGGGCGTCGACAACGTCGTGGTCGACATCGGCGCGAGCAACGTCGAGGAACTGCTCAAGCTGATGCGGCGCTACCGCGACAGCCAGCGGGACTTCGATGGCTTCGTCGTGCCGACCGTGCCCGACCGCAAGCAGCAGCAGGACACGGCGGCGACGCTGGCAGAACTGGTGCGCATCGGTGTCCCGCACGAGCGGCTGCGCGTGGTCTTCAATCAGGTCGACGAGGAAGATCCGGTCGAGACCACCTTCGCGACGCTGTTGGCGTACTGTGCCTCGAAGGGCCTCGCCAAGCCGAACACGGCGGCGGTGATCCCGTTCAACGAGGTCTACTCGCTCGTGCGTGGAACAGGCCAGTCGCTGGCCGACCTGGCGGCGGATGGGACCGACTACAAGGCCCTGATCGCCAAGGCCGAGTCGCAGCCCGACAAGGTGGCCCTGGCGCGCCGCCTAGCCATACAGCGGCTGGCACGCGGCGTCATGCCGGAACTCGATGCGTGCTTCGCGGCGCTGGACCTTCAGAGCCTTTCGGCCGGTGCGCAGGCGGTGCCCACGGCATGACGAACCCCAGCACGACGCGGGAAGCGCTGATCGTCGATGCGCTCGGCGAGGCTGCGAGACTGATCCGGCGGGTCGAGGCGCTGGCTCCGGCACTCGACCAGTCGCGGCAGGCCCTCGCCGATGCGCACAGCGGCCTTGCCGGCCAGCTCGCCGCGTTCGAAGCCCAGGTGGCAGCCTTGACCGAGAAGGCCAAGGTCCAGACGGTCCAGCACATCCTTGCACGCACCGACGAGGCGGCGAAGCGATCCGCCGAGGTTCAGGCGCGCGCAATGGCCGACGCTGCGCGTGTCGCGTTCGGCGCAGAGCTCGGCGCCTCGCTGCAGCGCCTGAAGACCATGGCCGAAGCGGAAGCGAAGCCTGCGCGACGGCAGTGGGAGGCGTGGCTGACGCACGCGGCGGCAGCGGCGACGGCCTCCGCGCTGACCTGGACCGTGGCGGTCACCCTGTGGGCGCATTGACCGCCGGCGCACCAGGCGCCTCAGCCGGGTGTACGATTAAATCCTACATTCGCGAGGACCGCCATGCGCTCGACCCAGCAGTTCAGCATCACCCTGCCCCACGAGATGGCCGAGGCCGTGCGGGCGAAGGTCGCGGCCGGCGAGTACGCCACGGAAAGCGAAGTGATCCGCGACGGCCTGCGTGTCCTGCTGGCCCGGGACAGGGCCGTCGAGGACTGGCTGCGCAAGGACGTGGCCGCGGCCTACGACAAGCTGAAGGCGGACCCGTCGCGTGCAGTGGCGGTCGGCGCCGTCAAGGCGCGACTGGCCGCCGCGCACGCGAGGGTGACCCGGAAGGCGACTCCCAAGGGCTGATCCCCTACTTCGTCGGCTTCGCTCCTGAGGCGTCCGACCAGCTCGTGGAACTGTTCACCTACGTTGCCGAGCGCAGGTCCCCGGCCGTCGCGGAGCGCTACACAGGTGCGGTGATCGGCACCTGCCAGGGTCTGGCGTTGTTCCCGCTGCGCGATGACATCCGCCGCCCCGGCCTGCGCGTCACCCACCACAAGGGGAGCACCTTGATCGCCTATGCCGTTGACGAGTGCACTCGGACCGTGTTGGTCCTCGGCATCTTCTACGGTGACCAGGACTACGAAGGGGCGCTGTCCGCCGACTGATGGGCGCCGCGCGCGGCCGAAGGCAAGCGCGGCGCCGGTACTCCCGCGGGCCGGCGCACGCCGGCCCGCGCGCTTTCAGAGCGCCGACAGGACGGGCATCGCCGATCAGCACTCGCTTGGCCAGCGCAGGCCCCAGCGCTCGATGACGGCGCGTACACGGGCATCACCGTCGGGGACCAGCGTGTGCAGGTCGGCCCGGCCCCAGCGCAGCGCGTCCAGGCAGCACAGCATGTCGTCGCTGATGGCGATGTCGACAGCGCGCAACTCGAACAGGTCGAACGGGAAGGCCCGGCCGTTGTAGCTGGCGGCCAGGAAGCGCGCGATGCGCGGGATCTGGCCGGAGTCTCGCTCCTCGGCCAGCTTGAGCAGCTGCGCGAACGCCTGCGCTCCTGCCTGGGTCGCCTGCCGCGACCTGGTGTCGAATTGCGCGAGTTCGGTTTCGATCGCGTCGGGACTCATTGGCGCCTCGTTGGACTCGTGCGGAAAGGACCAGCCCGATGGTTGGGCCGATGCGGCACTGCCAGCGCGCCAGATTCGGGGGCAAATCTGGCGCGCCGGGCCTGTGATCAGCCCTTCAGCTTGCGCATCTCCTCGGCCAGCATCCACAGCGCACGGTTCAGGCTCACGCCCCGGTCGATGCTGCCGACCGGCCGGGTCTGCAACCGGCGCCCCTGCGCGCTGCGGCCGGGCTGGCCACCGCGGATCACGTTCTCCTGCACGCGCTGGAAGGTCGTCCAGAGGCTGTGCCCGATGTCCTCGGGCCGGCGCGCCTCGATCAGCTGCTCGGCAGTGACCGGCGCTGGCCGGTGCCCGCCCGTTTCCTCCACGCCGCGCTCGCCGAAGCGCAGTGCCAGGGCGGCCGTCGCAAAGGCGATCTCCTCGGGCGGCTGGAGCTGCAGCGCCTTCATCGCCTCCGTGTGCTCGTTCACCGCCTCGAACTCGTCGAGCACGCGGAACGCGCCTTCGATCACCTCGCCCTGGATGTTGCCCTTGTGCGGGATGCGGATGTCCTCCACCACCTCGCCCACCACCAGGCCATTGCAGCAGACGAAGCGGAACATGCCGGCCAGCATCTGATAGCTGCTGGCGCCGTCGTGGCTGTTGATCAGGATGATCTCGTTCGCCTCGGGTCGCGTCTGCACCTGCCCGGCGTGGCGCATGCGGATCATGTGCTTGGTGAACTCCGCCTTGCCTTCGACGCGGCTGGCGCCCTGGGCGACCATGAAGGGCTCGAAACCCTCCTTGCGCAGGCCGCGCAGGACATCGATGGTGGGGATGTAGGTGTAGCGTTCGGAGCGGCTCGCGTGCTTGCCCTCGGCGAAGATGGACGGCGCCGCGGCGCGCATCTGGTCTTCGCTCAGAGGCTGGTCGCCACGCATCACGCGGGTGTTGCGGGCAAAGCGGGTCGCCAGGGTCGGGGTCGAGTACATGATGGTTTCCTTCGATCGTTGAATGAGGGTCGAAGGGCGGGCGCGGCTCAGCGGCATCACGCCCACCCGATGAGGGTTCAGGCGTCGGCGTGCGCCGGCTGGCGCGCGCTGCGGGGCTTGCGGCTGGTGGCGGCCGCTGCGGGCGGCTCGCCACTGCCGTTGCCGGCCTGGGGTGCGCTGTCGTCGCCACGGATGCGGCGCGCTTCGCTCTCGGCGCGGCTGTCGAGGTAGTCGATCTCCTCGGCCGTGAACGCCATGCCGTAGACGGTTTCGCCGTCCTTCTCGTAGTTGTTGTTGCGGAGGCGTCCGACGATGTTGACGTGCGAGCCCTTGCCCAGGTACTCGGCCGCGTTCTCGGCCTGCTTGCCCCACAGCGTCCACTGGATCGCGGTGGATTCCTCCTCGCGCGCTTCGCCCGAGCCGCGTCGCGTGTTGCTGATCGCGGTCAGCACGGCCTTGGCGATCTTGCCTTCGCGGCCGTTGACGATTTCGAGCTTGACGGCCCCGGCCAGGTGCGCGTGACGCTGGATGACAGAAACGTTTGCCATGACGGACTCCAATCGAGAGCAACCAGCCGGGCCCCGGTCCGGGTTCCCTGAAAACTGATCCTCTCGCTCGGACTCCCTTGCTCCCGCCCACGGGCGGGCGGGGGGTGGGCAAGGCCCCTTCCCTCACGGGAAGGGGTGGGGGATGGGTGGTGTTCTTCAGCAGCCGAAGCAGTGAGCCGGTTTCCCGGCCCACCGCTTGAAGATCCCCCCACAAGTCCCCCTCGCAATTCGACGGGGGCGCCGTGGGGGGAGCGCGGTGGGACGACTGGCGCACGGGCTGCCCTTTCCCCACGGGAGCGCAGCGTCGCGGCCGATGTGCCAGCTCGCCTGGCGCAGCGGTTGCAGCGCAGCCGGCCGAACGATCACGAGCAGCGGCGGCTCAGCGGCCGACGTGCCACCGAGCGCAGCGACTGGCGCGGCGGTCGAGCCGCTGCGAGCACTTCACTGAACCCGGTCTTAGCGACCCGGCTCCGGGCTTGGCGGGTAGCCGGGGTGACGGTCTGGCACGAGCGCAGCTCACGGAGCGCAGCGCAGTGCGCGAGCAGCGGGCCAGTCCATCAAGCGGGACCGTCGGTCGCGTACTCGCGACGGACATCAGGGCTCGCGCTCCACGGCCACGGGAAGGGTCGCCTTCACATGCCGTCGGCGCAGCCGGCCTGGACGTGTTGCGCGAAGGATGGAAGCCCGTCAGGGTCGAGACCGCGACGAAGGAACGGGCTCGACGCGAAGCACGACAGCCTGACCCCGCGCAGCGGGGACGCGCTCAGCATTGACAATGACACCATGTCGACGAAAGCACTCTTCATCAGCCACGCCGCACCCGAGGACAACGCCTTCACTCGATGGCTGGGTGCAAGGCTCGAACTGGCTGGCTACCGTGTCTGGCACGACCTCGACCAGCTAAAGGGCGGCGACCCTTTCTGGGACAAGATCGAAGCAGCGATCCGCGGCGAGGCCATCCGCATGATTGCAGTCGTCTCCAAAGTCTCCATCCACAAGTCCGGCGTCAAGAACGAGTGGGCTGTAGGTGCGACGCTGGAACGCGCACAACCGGGTTTCATCATTCCCGTGTGTATCGACGAGGGCTTCGACTTCTCTACCTTGCCGATCGAGATCCACCGCAAGAACGTGCTGGGGTTCGGAGCGGGTTGGCACAAGGGCTTGAAGGCGCTTCTCGACACCCTTGCCGAAGCGGGTATCCCGCGCATTGCGGCGCCCGATCCATCCGTGGCGCTGCACTGGCTTCCGGAAACCAAGGCGGGAGCCATCCTGCGAACCGACAAGGAAGAGATCCTCGACTCCAACTGGCTGCGCATCTCCTCGCTACCGCCCACCCTGGACAGCGCCAGGATTCTGGGCACGGAGCGGAAGATCAAGGTCAATGACGAGAACCGGGCCACTCCGTGGTTCGAACACGAGAATCTGATCGTCGGCTTCGCGAAGGCCGCCGACCTTGTGAGCATGATGCGGAACACGGTGATGCTCAAGGCCGCAAATGCCGTCGATACCGAGGCATTCCTGGAATCGGGCTCGACGCTGGGAACTCAGACGGTTCGGCCGTCAGAAGCGCGCAAGCGAGTCGCAAACCTCGTCAGGCAGGCCTGGGAGTTGACGATGGAGGCCAAGGGTCTCGGCAGCTACGAACAGTCGGGCGGGAGGCGCGTGTTCTTCGTCACTCCCGAGTTGACCAAGGGTCGTGGCGAACGGGTGGCGTTCATCGACGTGGACGGCAAGCAGCGCCGAAAGGCGCTCAACGGCCGCAGCGAGAAGCGCAAGGCGAACTGGTGCTACGCCGTGGGCATGGTGCCCGCATTCGACAAACCCTGGCGCATCGAACTCCGATCCACGATCGTCTTTACCGACGACGATGGCAAGCCGCTGGACTCGGTTGCGAGGGCGCATCGGCTCCGCATGAGCTTCTGCCGGAGCTGGTGGAACGACCGCTGGCGCGGCTTCCTGCGCGCCTTCCTGGCATTGGTCGCGGAGGGCCAGCCCGAGTTCCGGCTTCCCGTCGGCTCCGGCCGGTTCGTGGTCGTAGCGGCCGAACCGATCCAGTTCACGGCGCCGGTCGGCCTGTCGGACCTGGCTCCGTCGATAGACCTGGACCCCGTCGACGAGCATGAGGAAGACGAGGCAGATTTCGACGACCTCGATGAAGAGGAGGCGCCGCAATGAGCGCTCGACCCCAGTTGATCGAGGTGCCCGAGCCCAACCTGCTGTTCGGCCATGGCCAACGCATGGAGCATCCAAAGGATGGCCTCCTGCTCTACGGTCCCAACCAGAACCCCTGGTCGGGCGGCACCCTGCGCATCGGTGTCGTCGCCACTCGGCCCGGTCTGGAGCGTTACTCGAGATGCGTCGCGAGGCTCGCGCTGCCGATCCCGCCGAAGAAGGCTGGCGACCCGAATCACACGCACTTTCCCGGCTTCGAGGCGGTCTTCGGTGTCGAATGGCCATCCACACCCGCCACCTGGATCGAGGTCGATGCGGACGAGCTGGCCCGAGTGATCCGCATCGAAGACCGCCACCAGGCGATCCATCATGCGGTCACCCTGTACTCCGAGGCGATCGTCGAGCACCTGCGCCAGGGCAGCGAAGCGGGCATCGATCTCTGGATGGCCGTCGTGCCCGAGGACGTGTACCGCTACTGCCGGCCGCAATCGAAGGTGGAGAAGGACGAGCGCCAGCGTCCGGACACGCTGATGAACAAGGAGGCGGCGACTCGGCTTTTGCAGGCTCCCGGTCTCTTCGAGGAAGACAACGTGGCAGCCGAGGTCTATCTCTACGAACTGGACTTTCACAACCAGCTCAAGGCGCGGCTGCTGGAGCACAAGGTGGCCGTCCAGGTTCTCCGCGAAACCACCCTGGCACCGGAGGACTTCATCAAGGCGAACGGCATGCCGCTGCGCGGCCTTCAGGACCCTGCGACGCTGGCCTGGAACCTCGCGACGACCTGCTTCTTCAAGGCCGGAGGGCGCCCGTGGCAGCTGGGCAAGGCACGCCCCGGTGTCTGCTACGTCGGGATCGTGTTCAAGAAGGACTTCTCGTCTCCCGAACCGGGCAACGCCTGTTGTGGAGCCCAGATGTTCCTGGAGTCCGGCGACGGAATCGTGTTCCGCGGCGCGGTCGGTCCGTGGATGACGGAGGCCGACGACGACTTCCACCTGCCCCGCGACAAGGCTCGTGCTCTGATGCAGCTCGTCGTGGATGCCTACAGGAAGAGCCACGGCGGCGAAGCGCCCAAGGAGCTGTTCATCCACGGCAAGACCAGATTCGATGCCGAGGAATGGGAGGGCTTCCGCGAAACCGTGCCTGCCGAAACGAATGTCGTCTGCGTGCGCATCAGGCCCGACTCCAGCCTGAAGCTGTTCCGGCACGGCACGACAAGCATCGGTCGCGGCATAGCCTGGGTGCGGTCCTCGTGGCGCGCATACTTGTGGACGAAAGGATTTGTCCCCCGTTTGCAGACCTATGCAGGCCGCGAGGTACCGAATCCGCTTTCAATCGAGATCAGCCGGGGCGAAGCCGACATTGAGCAGGTCATGGCCGACGTGCTGGCCTTGACCAAGCTCAACTACAACACCTGCATATACGGTGACGGCGTGCCGGTGACGCTTCGATTCGCCGATGCGGTCGGCGAGATCCTGACCGCCGCGCCGCGCAGGAACGAGCTGCCACCGCTGCCGTTTCGCTACTACATCTGATGCAACCACCACAGTGGTCATGCGGCGGTGGGCTGACCACTGCGGTGGACGCGGCCAGACGATCGGCGTGCCGATCCAGTCCCTTTGCACCAGTTCCCGCTCGGGACCTGCAGGGTGCGCCCGCGCACTACCCAGCAAGCAATCGCCACGTTGGCCTCCCCATGGCCGACCGCCCAGAGGAAGACTTCTCGCTGCATGTCAAGCGCATCGGCCTCGCCTGACCTGGGCCAGCAGGAACAAGGGGCACCGCGAGTGCCCCCAGGCACCTAGAGCAGCCCGCGCTCGGCGAAGGACACCACGTCGCCACCGCCCACCACGAGGTGGTCCAGCACGCGCACGTCGACCAGCGCCAGCGCGGTCTTCAGGGTCTGCGTCAGGTACTCGTCGGCCCGGCTCGGCTCCGGCGCGCCCGACGGATGGTTGTGCGCCAGGATCACCGCCGCCGCGTTCTGCGCCAGCGCCTCCTTGACCACCTCGCGCGGGTACACCGAGGTCTGCGTCACCGTGCCGCGGAACATCTGCTTGAGCACGATGATCCGGTGCTGCGCATCGAGGAACAGCACGCAGAACACCTCGTGCTCCAGCGCCCCGATCTCCAGCCGCAGATGATCCTTCACGGCCTGGGGTGACGACATGGTGGCACCGCGACGCACGCGCCGAGACAACACGCGCCGCGCCTGCGACAGCACCTCCTCGGCATGTGCAGGACGGTACTGGCCATCGACATCGCGCACCAGCAGGGCATCGGCGTCAACGGCGGAAGAGTTGGAAGACATGGCGGGACTCCGGTCGGTGTCGGGCGGGATTGCCCGAGACCGGAGCACCACGGCGCAGCGCAGCCGTCAGGGTTCGAAGACGGCCGCAGGCCGCAAGCGCCCGCCACCGCGGGCGCGCAGACCTTGACGGCGAGAACGGCGTGGTAGCGTGGGTCGACACGGCAAGCCCACCCACGCTCCCCCCATCAACGGTCTCGTCCCACCTGGCCCTTCCACGGCCCGCGGGCCGGCCCGTCAGGGCAGTGGATGCCTACCGCGCCCGTCCGGCGAGCTCCCTCGCCTTCACCTTGGCGGCACGGTGTGACGGCCGATCCAGCTCTGGAAGCTCGAGCGCCTCGTCGCCAGCGGCATACAGTGGCCCGCCGAAGTCGCTGTCGTAGAACTGGCCATCGCGCTCGCCACCGTCGTGGTACGCCGCCATCGTCGAGCGCGCCAGGTCGGCGCCACGCTCAAGTGCCAGGTACTGCCACGTCCAGGCGCGAAGGGCATCTCCGGCGTCGATCGCCCGCTCGGCAGCAGTGCGCAGCCAGTGACCGTCCGCCCAGGCGGCGACCTGGTCTTCCGCCCAGGCGTCCCCGTTGGCAGCCAAGGTCTCGAGCGCGCTTCGCGATCCCTCCTGTGCCGCCGTGCGAAGCCATCGCTCGCGCGACTCCTCGCTGGGCGCCACGCGAGCCATCTCCAGCGCATCGACCTCCCCGGTCATCCGGTCGGCCATCGCAATGAACTCCGGGTCTTCGAATGCCTTGCCGTACTCCAGCGCCGCCGCCCGGACGCCGCCCAGCGCGGCGGCCTTCAGGTGCGCCTCGTACTTCCGGTACTGGGGCTCGAGGCGCAGGTAGTCCTCGACCCAGCCCCGCTCGATGGTGGTCAGCACCCGCCCCTTCAGCGATTCCTCGTACAGGTAGGGGTTCGGGCGACCGCAGCGGAGCAGCGATGCCAGCAGGTGGTGCGCCTGCGGACTCGGCGCCGCTGCCGCCTGTTCGAGGCTGCTCAGCAGCAGCGGTGAGGCGAGTAAGTGACTGCGGGCCGGGCCCGACGCGACCGATGCTCCGGCAGGGAGCTCGGCATCCGGCTCGTCGTCCCAGTCTTCGCTGTCGTCCTCGTCGTCGGCGTCCACGTCCCCGGAGTCGTCGATCGACGGCGCCGGCAGCAGCGCGGCTCTCAGGTCCGCCCACGGCACGGCCGCTAGCCCGTGCTCCGCGACGAAGGCCAGGACGGTGGTCGCGAGGGCCGTCGCGGCGGGCTGCGGATAGCCCAGTTGCACGGCGCGTCCGACCATCCCCGGCAAGCCTCCGGTGGGCGCCGATCCGACGCCGGCATCGGCGAGCACGGATTCGCTCAGGAACGCGGCCCAGGAGCCGTGGCCGAACGTCGCGGCCAGCAGTTCATGCACGTGGCTGCGCCTCACGGGGCAGCCGGCGCGGGTCTGGAGGGTTTGCTGCGCGAGGTGCGCGAGTTCTTTCAAGGTCATGCGTCTTCCTTCGGTCCACCTCGCCGGATCGGGTCATGCGCACGCGTTTAAGTCCCCGACGACGAGGCCTTGAAGGGAGATCGATGACGATGAAGGGTGTGCCTGTTTCTACTCGCGTGCAAGTACGGCGGGCGCCTCGGCACGGATTCTATGCATCCGGCCGCGGCGCTCCAACTGCCCTCCTCGCAGGAACCAGCCTCACCCTTGAAAGCCGTCAGAAAACGCGTCATACTTCTGACAACCAAGGATCCGCCGTGTCCAACCTCGCCCACCAAGTCCTCGCGCACGCCGCCTCGCTGCCGGAAGGCGCCAGCCTGTCCGCCAAGGCGCTGCTGCACCTGGGCAGCCGGGCGGCCGTGGACCAGGTCCTGTCGCGCCTCACCCGCAGCGGTGAGCTGCTGCGCGCCGGCCGGGGGGTCTACGTCCTGCCCGTCAAGGGCAAGTTCGGGGCACGCGCGCCCGAAGTGGCCAAGGTGGTTCAGGAATGGGCCAGCCAGCGAGGCGAGATCGTCGTCGGCAACGGCGCGGCGGCCGCCAACGCGCTGGGACTGACCACCCAGGTGCCGGTGCGGCAGGTGTTCCTGACCTCGGGGTGCAGCCGCAAGCTCAGGCTCGGCTCGCAGACGGTCGAACTGCAGCATGCCCCGCCCTGGCAGCTGCTCTACCCCGGGCAGGCCGCGGGCGAAGCGATCCGGTCGCTGGCCTGGGTAGGCCCCTCTGGGTCGGCAGAGGCACTGGGCAAGCTGAGGCGCAGGCTGCCGGCGTCGGAGCTTCAGGCCGTCGCCAACGCACGCGCGCGCCTGCCCACCTGGCTGGCGAGCCAGGTCAGCGCGCTGGTGACCCGTGCCTGACTTCTTCGGCCTGTCGCCCGACGACCAGCGCGAAGCGCTGCTCGTCGCGGCCGAGCGATCAGGCCGTCCGTTGCACCTCCTCGAGAAGGACGTCTGGGTCGTGTGGGCACTGGAGCACCTCTTCGCAGGCCCGCACGCGAAGCATCTGGTCTTCAAGGGCGGGACCCCCCTGTCCAAGGCCTACGGCGTCATCCGCCGCTTCTCCGAGGACGTGGACCTCACCTACGACATCCGAGCCATCGCGCCCGACCTGGTCGGGAAGTCCGAGTCGCCCTGGCCCACGACCCGCAGCCAGGAGAAGAAGTGGAGCAAGGCGATCCGGCAGCGCCTGGCGGAACTCGTCGCAGGCGAACTGCTCCCCGAGGTCGCCAAGGCGCTCCAGGCGCAGGGCCTGCCGGCAACCGTCCATGCAGAAGGCGAACAGATCCTCATCGACTACGACGCACTGGGCCAGGGCACCGGCTACGTCCGCCCCTCCGTCCTTCTCGAGTTCGGCGCACGATCCACGGGCGAGCCCAACGAGCCGAAGCCGGTCGTGTGCGATGCTGCGGCGCACCTGCAGGATCTGAGCTTGCCAACGGCGACACCGCAGGTCATGCGCGCCGAGCGCACGTTCTGGGAGAAGGCCACGGCCATCCACGTCTTCTGCGCGCAGGGCACCTTCCGCGGCGGCGCCCGCTTCGCGCGCCACTGGCACGACGTGACCCGGCTGCATGCTGCAGGCTTCGTCGACAGCGCAGCCGCGGACCGAGAACTGGCACAGGCCGTCGCTGCCCACAAGAGCGTCTTCTTCGCCGAATCGGCACCCGATGGCACGACGATCGACTACGGGGCTGCTGTCAAGGGCGCACTGGTTCTCGTACCGAAAGGCGACGCACGCACGGCGCTGGCCGATGACTACCAACGCATGGTCGAGGATGGCCTGCTGATGGACGATGCCGAGGCCTTCGACAGCATGCTCGAACGCTGCCAGGCACTCGCAGACAAAGTGAATGCAATGGTCTGCGGGCCATAGTGCGACCGACTAGGACAGAGCGGTAAGACTCCTGACCCGTTGACGAGTGAACGACTCTGTTCGACCCTCTAGCGACATCCCCAGTCGCGATCTTGTCGCCGCGGAGCAGCCAGTGAGCCTTGGCATCGCATCCGCGGGGCACGGCCGTTGAAACGCGTGCTCGGCAACTACATGCAGATCTGCCTTGGCACCCCTGCCGACGGGGTAGGGGTGAGTCCACAGACGCAGGAAGCTGGTGGTGCTCAACTCGTTGACGAGTCCCTCGGAGCGTGTGAGTGCGATGGCCATGTGCTTCGGGGCCGCTCAACCTCGTGCCCGGCCGTTGCGAGGTGCGGCATTCACAGCTTGCTCGCCTGCCGCTCTTGAGAATGCTTCATCCTCATCCCACGCCGCACCTTCTGCAAGAAGCGCCTGGAGGGAATCGGACGGCAACTCCGCCCCGGACGATTCGATCACCCGTTCGCACCCTTGCTGTTCATACGGCCACATCGAGCGGCCCGTCCGTTGGTAGGTGTGCTGAGCGCACCCAGCAAGCTGCACAGCCAAGCGATGTTCGCCCCGGGCGAGCGCGAGCACAGGCAGGTACGGTAGTAGCGAAAAAGCCGTGCCGACTGCCCGCACCAGCACTTCGCGCCCTGCGTGCAATTCAGCGGCGGCTTCATCGAGCCGACCCAGTTCCATAAGCGCCGGCGCCAGGGTCGAGTAGACGTGCGCGGCCGCTGACCCACGGCCGAGTTCCACCGCGCGCGTGATGGCCGCTCGGCACAATTCGATCGCCGCGTCGAGGTTGCCAAGCGCGCGCTCGGTGTCGGCCAGGTTGGACAGCGCCGCCACCTCGATCGCGCCGCCGGCCTCCCGCGCGAGGGCGACACAGCGCAGTCCCTCTTCGCGCGCCTTGGGCAGTTGATTGCCGAGGTGGTACCAGAGCTCGAGCGCCGCCGCGCGCCGCAGCCGCAGCCGGGGTGACCAGGATCGAACCTCGATTCGCTCCGCCTCGTCCAGGCTGCGTCCCGCCTGCTCGTGAGTGACCTCGCCGTGGGCCTGTCCCAGCAGGCACAGCGTCCGATACAGACCCACTTCGTCGTCGCAAGCGCGAAACCCCGCGGCTGCCTGTTCCGCCCATGCGGCCCACTCGCCGACGGGGCTCATGGTGACCCGGCCAAGCCCGGCAGCCGTCAGCAGGCAGCGCGCCCGCAGCGCTGTCGGCAGTGTGTCGTCGATCCAGGGCAGCAACTTCTGAAGCCACTGCCGGCCTTCGCGCCAAAGGTCGGTCTCGTTCCACAGCCAGTCGGTCGCTGCGAACAGCGCGACGGCCAGCTCGCGATCGCCGGCTTCGTCGATGGCCCAACCCAGCGCTGCACGCAGGTTGTCCAGTTCCGGCTCCAGCGCACTCATGACAACGTCGAAGCGCGGCGCATGGGCAATCGCACGATCCGACTCTTCCAGCACCTCGCGCAGCGCTTGCGCGTGCGCACGCCGCAGCGCCTCGATCTCGTCGGCCTCCGCCAGCCGATCCAGCGCAAAGGCGCGCACGGTCTCGAGCAGGTGGTAGCGCGGCGTGCGTGCGCCCTGCGCGACGACCAGCGACTTGTCCACCAGCGCGCCGAGCTGCTCGACCACCTGCCATGCGTCGGCTCGCTCGTCGGCGGCCACGCGCTGCGCCAGGGCCAGCGAGAACCCGCCGACGAACACACCGAGCCGGCGGAACACAGCCCGTTCCGCATCGGACAGCAACTCGTAGCTCCACTCGAACGCGGCCTGCAAAGCGCGATGACGCGGTGGCGCCATGCGCGAGCCGACCGTCAGGAGGCGGAAACGCTCGTCCAGGCGTGCGCGGATGCCATCGAGGCCGAGCAGCGGCAAGCGTGCAGCGGCCAGCTCGATCGCCAGCGGCAAGCCATCCAGGCTGCGACAGATGTCGCCGACGACAGCCAGGTTCTCCGCCGTCAGCGTGAACCCGCACACCACTGCCCGAGCTCGCGCGGCAAAGAGCTGCAACGCGCCCGACCGGTTCGCGTATTCGACATCGGCATCGGCCACCGGCAGCGCGGAGAGCCGATAGACCTGTTCGCCCGCGATGCGCAGGCTCTCCTGCGACGTCGCAAGCACGCGCAGCCCAGGTGCTCGATGCAGCAACGCCTGTACCAGCGCGGCGGCTGCCTGCGAAAGATGCTCGCAGTTGTCGAGCACCAGCAGCAGGGACTGGGCACGCAAGGCGGCGCCGACCGTGTCGGCCACGGGCGCAGCGTCGTCCGTACCGATGCCGAGCACACGGCAGACCAGCGGCACGACCTGCTCCGGCTCGCGCAGCGCCGAAAGGCCCACCCACCACACCCCGTCGGCAAATGTCGAGAGCAGCCGGTGCGCCACGGCCTGCGCGAGCGCTGTCTTGCCGACGCCCGATGGCCCGGCCAGGGTGACGACGGCGTTCGAGCCCAGCAGTTCCGCCACGGCAAGGCCGTCTTGCTCGCGCCCGAACAGCAGCGGCGGGGTCGCCGGCAGGTTGGTTCGTGCGGCCCGAGCGTCAGGCAACACGCCCTCGGGATGAGGTGATCGCTCCTCCGCGGAGGTGCCCTCGACTGGCGCCACGAACTGGTAGCCGCGTCCAGGGACCGTGACGATCGCGTCGGGACCGAGCAGCTTGCGCAGTGCGGAGACGTGCACCTGCAGGTTGTTTTCCTCGACGACAAGGCCGGCCCAGACGATCTCGAGGAGCTCCTCCTTCGAAACGACGCGGTCGCGCCGTTCAACCAGTGTCACGAGCACGTCCACCGCACGCGCGCGCAGCTTCGCCGGCCGGCCATCGGCCAGGAGGACGCGGCGTGCCACGTCCAGCCGAAAGCGGCCGAAGTGCAGCGGAAGGTCGGGTTCGGGGGTCATGCGCTCGGAGACTCGAAGACCAAAAGGATACGGCGCCGCGGCTGCGATTTCAGGAGTTGCCCAAAGACCTGAACAGCACTCCCGCCGACGATGCGTGTCTCGCTCAATACGGCATCTCCCCAACTCCGACTCCAGACCCATGGACACCCTGATCCCGACCGACCGCATATCGATGGCGGCCCCCGCACCCTCCCACGAACCCGGCAGCGCGACCCTGCAAGCCCGTCTGCGCGAAGCGACCGAAGACGACCGGCCGGAGTTGCTGGCCCTGCACCGGGCAGCCCTGGTCAGTCTCTCGCTGGGTCACTACACCGAAGCCCAAATCCAGTCGCTGCTGCGGCATGTGCCGACGCTCGACGCCTCGCTGCTCGCGGACCGGTCCTACCTGGTCGCCGAACTCGATGGCCGGATCGTGGCCTGCGGTGGATGGAGCGCGCGCATTCCGGGTTACCTGCCCGTCTTCGGGCAGGGCTGTGCAAGCCCCGACAAGGCTCGCGCGCCGCTGATCCGCGCCATGTACACGCATCCGGCCTATGCGCGACGCGGGCTGGGCCGGCAGATCCTTGCCGCAGCCGAGCGCGCGGCGCTGTCGCACTGCTCGCAGGCGCTCGAACTCGATGCACTGCTCGCCGGTGTGCCGCTTTACCTGTCGGCCGGGTACCAGCCGCTCGGCCGGTCGAGCTGGCGGCTGCCCAACGGCGAGGAGATCGCCATCGTGCGCATGCGCCAGCGTCGCTCGCAGCCGAAGTCCGGCATGCGGATCGTCTAGTCGCTCGCCCCCATCACTTCCAACCCAGCTTGACCATCGACATGAAACTGACTTCTCCTGCCTTTGCGTTCACACCCATCGCCCTCGCAGCGATCGCCCTCGCGACTCAAACGCCCGCCGCGCACGCCCAGACCGTCGTGCGCATCGCGCATGTGGCCCCGACCTCCGGCGCGCAGGCCCACTTCGGCAAGGACAACGAGAACGGCGTCCGGCTCGCCATCGAAGAACTCAATGCCCGAGGCGTCGTCATCGGCGGCAACAAGGTGCGTTTCGAGCTGGTTGCCGAAGACGATGCTGCCGATCCGAAGCAGGCCACCCAGGTCGCCCAGAAGCTGTGCGACATCCGTGTGGCCGGTGTCGTCGGCCACATGAATTCGGGGACGGCGCTGCCGGCGTCGCGCGTCTACAGCGACTGCGGCATCCCGAACATCACCGGATCAGCCACCAACCCGAAGCTCACCCAGGCCGGCTACAAGACCAGCTTCCGCGTGATCGCCAACGACAACGCACTCGGCGCCGGCGTGGCCGATCATGCGGCCGCGTCGGGCATCAAGACCGTCGCCGTGGTCGACGATCGCACGGCCTATGGCCAGGGCATCGCGGAGGTGTTCAAGCGGACCGCGCGCGCCCGCGGCCTGCAGATCGTCAGCGAGCAGTTCACGACCGACAAGTCGGTCGACTTCACCTCGATCCTGACCGCGATCAAGGCCAAGGCGCCGCAGGCGATCTTCTTCGGCGGGGTCGACGCGCAGCTGGGGCCGATGCTGCGGCAGATGGAGCAGCTCGGCATGCGCAGCGTGGCGGTCTACGGCGGCGACGGCATCTGCTCGCACAAGCTGCCCGAACTGGCCGCGGGCTCGGCGCTGGTGGATCAGGTCCGGTGCGCGGAAGGCGGGGTCTCGCTCGACCGCATGCCGGCAGGCAAGGCCTGGAAACAACGCTACGACGCACGTTTCCCCGGCCAGTTCCAGGTCTTCTCGCCGTACACCTACGACGCAACGATGGTCCTGGCGGACGCCATGGTGCGCGCGGGTTCGGCAGACCCGTCGGTCTACGTCAGGAAGCTCGCCGACGCGCGCCTGGACGGCGTCACCGCGCGCATCGAGTTCGGGCCCGATGGCGATCTCAAGAACCCGGCCATGACGCTGTTCCAGTACCGCGGCGGCAAGAAGGCGGCGTTGAGCCTGCACTGAGTCGATGGGCTCGCAACTGTCCGACCCGGTCGCACTGGAGGCCGACCTGGCGCGAGCCGACCACGCGCAGGCCACGCTTGCGTTGATGAACGCCTACGCTGCGGACCCGATGGGTGCGGGCTGCCCCCTGGAGCCCGAGGTGGCTTGCACCCTCGTACCGTGGCTGAGGACTCATCCGACCACGCAGGTCTTCCTGGCCTTCCGCGAGGATGAACCGGTCGGCATCGCGGCGTGCTTCCTCGGCTTCTCGACGTTTGCCGCACGCCTGCTGCTCAACATCTCCGACTGCTACGTCGTGCCCGCGCTGCGCGGGCAAGGCGTGGGGCGGCTGCTGATGCAGAAGGTCCAGGCTAAGGCGAGAGAGCTCCGGTGCTGCAAGCTGCCCCTGGAAGTCCAGGAACACAACCATCGCGCCCTTGCCGTCTACGCGAGAGCGGGCTTCACCCGGTCCGTCCATGTCGAGGCGGCCGGTGAAGCCCTGTACCTGGTCAAGCCGCTTCGCGAGGCCCCGCGGTGATGTGGCTGCCGCAGTTCCGCTCCGCACCCACGCGCATCCAGTTCGCCAAGGACGGGGCATGGGAGCAGGCCTGGGCCTTCGCGGGCGGCGGTCTGCCGCCCCGATCCGACCTTCGGGCATACCTTGCCGGGCGCACCGAGATCGCGTTCGAGGCGTTCTTCGGGCGCTCGTTCTTCGGTGTCCGCTTCGTTGGCGAGCCCGCGGAGGTCGAAGCCTTCGCCGCCAGGTGCCTCGATACCGCCGAGGTCCGGGGCCCGCTCGAGGTGTTCCGCCGGCGGCTCGGGCTGCCGCTGCTCGATGAAATGCCGGCATTCGCCGAAGTCGGCTGCGTGAACGCCTGGCGCAGCGTCGGTGCCATCCGCATCTGGGAGCGGGGGCAGCCCGCGATGGACTTCGGGACGATGTGGAGCGCCGCGCTGCGCAGCGCGGCCGGTCGCGACACGAGTCATGCCAAGGCCATCGAGTTCGCCTACGAGTCACCGCTGCCGCATTGGCTTGGCTTGCCCGTCTCGGAACCCCACGAGCGCAACCATCTCTCCGCCGCGTTGCTGCGCGATGCCCTGAACCTCGTCACGCAAGCGCCCGACGTGCCGGTGGTCGCGCGGTGTTCCAGCTGGGGCTGTACGACGGCGGCGTGAAGCACGCCTGCCCGGCCGTGAGCCAATCCGATCGTACTTCGAAGGTGCAACCGATGGATCGCTTCCCACCTGTCCGCATCCTTGCGGCGATGGCACTGATGACCCTGTTCTCGCTGGCGTGGAATGGCCTGGTGCATGGTCTCGTGCTGGCTTCGCTGAACCAGGCGCTGGCCGACATCGGCCGGCCCACTGCGGAGCGCAGCCTCGCGCTCGGCCTGCTGCTCACCGCCGGCCTCGCTGCGCTGTTCGTGGCCTCGCTCGCCGCCACCGCCAGCCTCGATGAGAACGGGCGCATCGCCTGGCGCCACGGTCTGCGTCACGGGATCTTCTTCGCACTCGGTGCAGGGCTGTTGGTCGATCTGAACCAGTACCTGCTGTATCCGCTGCCGGCTCGGGTGCCGATCGCGTGGTTCGTGGCCGGGTTGCTGGAGTTCTGCCTCGCGGGGTGGTTGGCCGCCCGCGTGCTCGGTCTCGATCGGCCATGCTGCTGATCCTGCTGGGTCCCAAAGGATGCGGCAAGTCCTTCATCGGTGGGCTGCTCGAAGAACGATTCGGCGTCCGGTTCGTACCGGTCGAGCCGCTGTGGAAAGCGTACTTCGAGCGCTGCGCCAGTTCGGGAATCCCGCCGGACATCGGCGTCGGCATCGGGGAAGTTCATCCGGTCGTCCGTCGCGCCCTCGCCGAGTTCAGGCATGTGGCCGTGGAAACCACCGGGGCGTCGCCGCCCATCCTTTCCGACCTGCTGAACCTGGCGCCCAGAGATCAGACCTTGATCGTTCGTGTCCAGGCCCCGCTGGGCCTGTGCGTCGCCCGGATCGCGAGCCGGGACGCCACCGCCCACATTGCCGTGGACCAGGCAACGATTCGCCAGATCCACGCACTTTCAGAGGCAGTCGACATTGCGCCAGACTTCGTGATCTCGAACGTCGACGTTTCGGCGGATGACCTCGCTCGTGAAGTCGAAGGGGGGCTGCGACGTGCCGGCCTCCTGGGTGGCACGGATCCGGGCATGCAGGGCTGATGGAGTACCCCTGGTTGCCGCTGCCCATCATGTCCGTCCATTCAGAGACTTCGCCCGCCGTGATCATCGAGCCCATAGACCCCGCATCGGGATCGACTGCCGCTGGTGGCCGGGTGGTTCATGGCGGAGTGGCCGGCGTGGTACGGCGCCGGTGGTGCTGGTGACGTACATGCCGACCTCGCCGCTTTCAGCGCCTCCGAGTCGGCCCTTCCCGTGGGGATGCTGGCCTTCATCGATGGCCAACCCCTCGGCACCGGCGCGCTGAAACGGGAGTCCATCGCCAGCCACGCGCATCTCTCGCCCTGGGCCGCGGCAGGCTTCGTGCTTCCGCGGTGGCGCCGGCTCGCCACCGCCACAGGCTGTGATCGACGCCAGCACGGTCGCCGCGTGGGATGCGGACAGGCCACCGATCAGGCGGCGGCCAAGCAGGCCTCAGCGAAGGCGTCGTTCGTCAGTACCCGCTCCTGGCCGGACTCAGCCATTCATCCACGCGCATACACCGTGGAGATGCGCGAGATCAGAACTCGAGACACGCGCCGACCGCGCAAGGCTGTGAGGCCGCCGACCTGACATCCCGCGTTTCCGTACTTTTTCCGTACCGGCAAGAAAAAAGCACCTGGCGTCTCCGCCAAGTGCTTGATTCATCTACCGAATTTGGTAGGCGCGATTGGACTCGAACCAACGACCCCCAGCATGTCAAGGTGGCGCAAGCGGGTCCGTCGAACCGCCAGGAACACCGACCCCATCGGTCATAGATCGTCAGCGAGTTCCAGGTCCATCACCTCGGAGGCATCGCGTCTGGCCTTCGCGATCGCATCCCGCGCTGACTTGCCTTGTTCCCACAGGGTCAGCATGTCCGCCCAGGCCTGCATCATGATGCGGCGCTCTGCTGCATAGCGCGCCACGTTGTACGTTGCGGCGATGCGGTTCCGAGGGGCATGCGCCAGAGCCATTTCGATCCAGCGCTCATCGAACTTGGCCCTGTTCAGGGAGGTGCTGAACGTCCGCCTGAGGTCGTGCACGGTGAACGGCAGAAATTCCGGCACCGTCGTCTGAATGCGGCTGATCGCCATGGCGATGACCCTGTTCAGGGTCGCATCGCTGATCGGAAGATCGCTGTCGTACCGCCCGGGGTGCAGATATCGGCTCGCTGAGAAGCAAGATCGCAGCGTCGTGAGGACGTCCAGCGCCTGGTCGCTCAGGTAGACGATGTGCGGCTTGCCGCCCTTCATCCTGCGCGACGGGATGGTCCAGGTCTCGCCGTCGAAGTCGATCTCGTCCCAGGTGGCGTCGATGAACTCGCCCTTGCGAACGCCCGTCAGGAGCACGAAGCGAACGGCCAGCCGCAGCGTAGGCATCGTGGCAGCCTGATCCAGCGCCGCGAGGAACAGGCGCAGCTCGCTGGGGGAAAGCGCCCGATCGCGCGGCTCGAAGCGGGCGATGGCGCTGGCCTGCACGCGCTCGGCCGGATTCGACACCTCGATCCCCTTGCGCTGGACATGCCGGTAGACCATCAGGACGATCTCCCGCGCGTGCACCGCCACCGCAGGACCCCGCTGTGCCTTGATGTCATCGCAGAGGGCGGCGAGCCGGTTCGGCGTGATCTCCTCGAGCATCAACTTGCCGAGTGGCTTCTCCAGCGCGCGCTTGTAGGTCGATCGACGCATGGCGAGCGTGCTGTCGGCGAGTTGCTCGCCCTTGCTCTTCGGGTCGCCCTTGAACTCGAAGTAGCGCTCGACCCACTTGCCGAACGTCAGGGCGTCGGTTTCCGCCGCCTTCTTCTCCGCCTTCGCACGCGACGGCGACACGCCCTCGTCGAGCGAACGCTTCGCCTTGATCAGCAGAAGTCGGGCTTCGGCCAGGGAGAGGCCCATGCCGTAGTCGAGCACGTCCAGGGGCCGGGGTGCGCGCGCCGGGGCGGTCGGATCGTAGCGGCCCAGAGTCAAGGTCTCGCGCCGCTTGCCGATGCGGTAGTCGAACCGCAGGCTGATGGTCCCCGACGCGGACACGTAGGCATACAGCCCGTCCCGGTCGCTGACCTTGTAGGCCTTGTCTCGCGGCTTCAGGGCCTTGAGCTGGAGATCCGTGAGGGAGCGGACCCGCGAAGGGACCGCGCTGGCGGACTCGTCCAGGTGGCGTACGACTGACATGAAGGCCTCACCGATACCGTCGCTCGATACCGTCAGCCCGTCTGACGGTACTTTGCGAGCGACTTCAGCGTAGCAGCGCAGCCCGTCATGGATACCGTCATTTGGTCGCGTTCGACGATGAACGTCGACGCACCGCTCTGAACGCTAACCCATTGTCACGTCACGGGAATGTGCGAACCGGCGAACCTCGCCGAACGCTGTCGAGCCATTCTGGCTCATTCCCACTCGATCGTGGCCGGAGGCTTGCTCGAGACGTCGTAGGTGACGCGGTTGATGCCGCGCACCTCGTTGATGATGCGGCTGGAAACCTTCTTCAGCAGCGCGTACGGCAGCTCGGCCCAGTCCGCGGTCATGAAGTCGCTGGTCTGCACCGCACGCAGTGCGACCACGTGGTCGTAGGTGCGGCCGTCGCCCATCACCCCGACGCTCTTGACGGGCAGGAACACCGCGAACGCCTGGCTGGTGAGGTCGTACCAGTTCCGCCCCGTGGCCGGGTCGACGGCCGAGCGCAGTTCCTCGATGAAGATCGCGTCGGCGCGGCGCAGCAGGTCGGCGTACTCGCGCTTCACCTCGCCGAGGATGCGCACGCCCAGCCCCGGCCCGGGGAAGGGATGGCGGTAGACCATCTCGGGCGGCAGGCCGAGCGCAACACCCAGTTCGCGCACCTCGTCCTTGAACAGGTCGCGCAGCGGTTCGAGCAGCTTCAGGCCGAGCGTCTCGGGCAGCCCGCCGACGTTGTGGTGGCTCTTGATCGTGGTCGCCTTCTTGGTCTTGGCGCCGCCGGACTCGATGACGTCCGGGTAGATCGTGCCCTGGGCGAGCCACTTGGCGCCCTTCAGCTTGCGCGCCTCGACCTGGAACACCTCGACGAACTCGCGGCCGATGATCTTGCGTTTGGTCTCGGGATCGGCGACGCCCTTCAGGTGGCCGAGGAACTGCGGGCTCGCGTCGACGTGCACGACCTTCGCGTGCAGCCGGCCCTCGAACATCTCCATCACGGCCTTGCCTTCGTCCAGCCGCAGCAGGCCGTGGTCGACGAAGACGCAGGTGAGCTGGTCGCCGATCGCGCGGTGGATCAGTGCGGCGGCCACGCTCGAATCGACGCCGCCGGAGAGGCCGAGGATCACCTCCTCGTCGCCGACCTGGGCGCGGATCTTCGCCACCGCCTCCTCGATGTGGTCGCGCATGATCCAGTCGGGCCGGGCCTGCGCGATCTGCAGCACGAAGCGCTCGAGCAGCGCGCGGCCTTGCACCGTGTGCGTGACCTCGGGGTGGAACTGCACGCCGTAGTAGCCGCGCGCCTCATCGGCCATGCCGGCGATCGGGCAGCTCGGCGTGGAGGCCATCAGCTTGAAGCCCGGCGGCAGCTCGGTGACCTTGTCGCCATGGCTCATCCAGACCTTCAGCATGCCGTGGCCTTCGGGCGTGCGGAAGTCCTCGATGCCGTCCAGCAGCTTCGTGTGGCCGTGCGCTCGCACCTCGGCGTAGCCGAACTCGCGGTGCGTGCTGGCCTCCACCTGCCCGCCCTGCTGCACCGTCATCGTGAACATGCCGTAGCAGATGCCCAGCACCGGCACGCCCAGGTCCCAGACGGCCTGCGGCGCGCGCAGGTCGTGTTCCTCGTAGGTGCTGGCGTGGCTGCCGGACAGGATGACGCCCTTGGGTGCGAACTCGCGGACGAACGCGTCGCTCACGTCGTTCGGGTGGATCTCGCAGTAGACATGCGCTTCGCGGATGCGGCGGGCGATCAGCTGCGTGACCTGGGAGCCGAAATCGAGGATCAGGATCTTGTCGTGCATGGTGGTCAGACGGCGGGCGCGGGTTGCGGTGCGCGCTGGCGGCGGAAGTGGGAAATGGCGAGTGACGCGCCGATGGCCTGCAGCAGCGCGCAGAAGAGGAACGGCAGCCCGATCCAGACGTCGCCACGCGGCAGGTGCGAGACGATGCCCAGCAGCGGCGCGGCGATGGTCGGGGCGATCACGGCCATCAGGCTGGTCAGGGAGGCGACCGAGCCGGCCGTCTGGCCCTGGTTCTGCGCGTCGGCGGCGTTGGACACCAGGCTCTGGATCGAGGCCTGCGCGCCGCCGCCCAGCAGCGTGCCGACCACGATCACGGCATACATCATCCAGCCGTGGGTCGCCAGGCCGAAGCCCAGGTAGGTCAGGGACGATCCGATCAGGCCGACGGCGGCCAGGCGGCGCGGCGTGAAGCGCTTCAGCAGGTGCCGCAGCAGCACGCCCTGCACGAGGAAGGACATGATGCCGACGACGAACAGCGACCAGCCGTTCTCCGCCGGCCCCCAGCCGAACTTGAAGGCGTTGTGCAGCACCCAGCTCGAATGCAGCGTGAACTGGGCCAGCGACGCCAGGCCGATCACCGCGACCAGCGGCCCGACACCCTGCAGCGCCCGCAACTGGCGCAACGCGGAGAACGGGTGCGCGCGGCGCCATTCGAACGGCCGGCGCCGCGCCGGCGGCAGCGACTCGGGCAGCACGAAGAAGCCGTACAGCCAGTTCGCGATCGCCAGCGCGCCGGCGGCGAAGAACGGCAGGTGCACGTCGATCGCGCCGAGCAGGCCGCCCGCCATCGGGCCGAGGATGAAGCCCAGGCCGAACATCGCGCCGAGCAGGCCGAAGCGGCGTGCCCGCTCGGCCGGCGGCGTGATGTCCGCGACATAGGCGTTGGCCACGGCAGCGTTGGCCTGCAGCGCACCGCTGAGCAGGCGCACCGCGATGAGCATCCACAGCGCGGTCGCCAAGCCAGTCACGATGAAGCTCGCCGCCAGCCCGCTGAAGCCCAGCAGCAGCACCGGCCGCCGGCCGAAGCGGTCCGACAGCGCGCCGAGGATCGGCGCGGCGAAGAAGTTGGCCACGCCGAACGCGAACGCCACCGCGCCGAACCAGAAGGTCTGCTCGGCCGGGCTGTCGGTGAAGTTTCCGACGATGAGCGGCAGCACCGGCACGATCAGGCCGATCGCCACCATGTCCAGCAGCACCGTGACGAGGATGAACGGCATCGCCGCCGTCCTCCTGCCGGCTTCCGCCGGGGCCACGACGGAAGGCGTGGCCGGTGGCGCGTCCGGGGGCGGCCGGGGCCCGCTCGCGCTGTCCTTCATGCGCCGCTCACTCCATCCGGTAGTTCGGCGCTTCCTTCGTGATCTGCACGTCGTGCACGTGGCTTTCGCGGATGCCGGCCGCGGTGATCTCGACGAACTCGGCCTTGCTGCGCATGTCCTCGATGCTCGCGCAGCCGCAATAGCCCATCGAGGCCCGCAGGCCGCCGGCCATCTGGAACACGATCGAGACCATCGAACCCTTGTAGGGCACCCGGCCCTCGATGCCTTCGGGCACCAGCTTGTCGGCGTTCGGGTTGGCGCCGGTGTTGTCCTGGAAGTAGCGGTCGGCGCTGCCCTGCTGCATCGCGCCGATCGAGCCCATGCCGCGGTAGCTCTTGTAGCTGCGGCCCTGGTACAGCACGATCTCGCCCGGCGCCTCTTCGGTGCCGGCGAACATCCCGCCCATCATCACGGCGTGCGCACCGGCGGCGATCGCCTTCGCGATGTCGCCCGAGTAGCGGATGCCGCCATCGGCGATCAGCGGCACGTCGCTGCCCTGCAACGCCTTGGCGACGTTGTCGATCGCGGTGATCTGCGGCACGCCAACGCCGGCGACGATGCGCGTGGTGCAGATGGAACCGGGTCCGATGCCGACCTTCACGCCGTCCGCACCGGCCTCCGCCAGCGCGAGCGCCGCAGCACCGGTGGCGATGTTGCCGCCGATCACGTCGACCTGCGGAAAGTTCTTCTTCACCCAGCGCACCCGGTCGATCACGCCGGCGCTGTGGCCATGCGCGGTGTCGACCACCAGCACGTCGACGCCGGCCCGGGCCAGCAGCTCGGCGCGTTCCTCGGTGCCCTCGCCCACGCCCACGGCGGCGCCGACGCGCAGCTTGCCGGCGGCATCGCGCGCGGCGTTCGGGAAGCTGGTCTGCTTGGTGATGTCCTTCACCGTCATCAGGCCGCGCAGTTCGAACGCGTCGTTGACGACCAGCACACGCTCGAGCTTGTGCTTGTGCATCAGCGCCTTGCCTTCGTCCAGCGAGGCACCCTCGCGCACCGTCACGAGCCGCTCGCGCGGCGTCATGATCTCGCGCACCGGCACGTCCAGGCGGGTTTCGAAGCGCAGGTCGCGGTTGGTCACGATGCCGACCACGCGTCCTTCGTCGACCACCGGAAAGCCGGAGATGCCGTGCTGCTTCGACAGTTCGATGACGTGCCGCACCGGCACGCCCGGCGAGATCGTGATCGGGTCCTTCAGCAGCCCGGACTCGTAGCGCTTCACGCGCGCCACCTCGGCCGCCTGCTGCTTCGGGCTGAGGTTCTTGTGGACGATGCCGATGCCGCCCTCCTGGGCGATCGCGATCGCGAGGCGGGCTTCGGTGACCGTGTCCATCGCCGCCGAGACCAGCGGCAGGTTCAGGTGGATGTGGCGGGAGAGTCGGGTGGCAAGGCTGGTGTCGCGCGGCAACACCTGGGAGAAGGCGGGCACCAACAACACGTCGTCGAAGGTGAGCGCTTTGCCAAGAAGGCGCATGAGGCAGGCTCCAGACGCAAAAGCGGATTATACGGACCGTGCAGGACGGCACGCTTTGTGACCACTTGCCGTCCCGCAACGCAGAGGGGCGCCGCTACACTCGCACGCGTGACCTGCTGCAGGATCGTCATGCGTCGTCGTCTGCCCGCCCTCTTCGCCCTGATGCTCGGCATCGCGCTGGCGCTGCCGGCCGCGGCGCAATGGAAGTGGCGCGATGGTGGCGGGCGCATCCAGTACAGCGACCTGCCGCCGCCGGCCGGTGTGCCCGAGAAGGACATCCTGCAGCGGCCCGCATCGGCCGTGACCCGGCAGGCGCCGGCCTTCGTCGCTGCGCCCGCCTCGGCGGCATCGGCCCCGCCGCTCGCGGCCGCGGGCAAGGAGCCCGAACTCGAGGCCAAGCGCAAGGCCGCGGAGAAGGAGCAGGCCGAGAAGGCCAAGGCCGAGGAGCAGAAGCTCGCCGCGGCCCGCGCCGAGAACTGCCAGCGTGCACGCAGCCACGCGCGTTCGCTCGAGAGCGGCCTGCGCATGGCGCGTGTCAACGAGAAGGGCGAGCGCGAGATCATCGACGACAACACGCGCGCCGCCGAGATGAAGCGCGCGCAGGACGTCATCGCCTCCGACTGCAAGCAGTAGCGCGGCCTCAGCGGCGCCGCCGCGCGGCGTGGTCCTGGCGGTAACGCAGCCGCCGCGCCTCCTTCGGATCGACCTGCAGCGGCCGGTAGATCTCCACCCGATCGCGTTCGCGCAGCACCGCGTCGAGCGGCTTCATGCGTCCCCAGATGCCGGTGCGCAGCCGCGTCAGATCGAGGCCGGGATGCCGCCGCAGCAGGCCGCTCGCCTCGATCGCCTGCACGAGCGTCGCACCCTCCGGCAGATCCAGCGTCAACTCGTCCACCTCCCCCGCGCGCGGGCTGAACGCGACGCTGATGCGCATGTGCTCAGCGCGCACCGTGCACCTGCTCGGCGCGGCGCACGAAGGAGTCGACGAAGGTGTTCGCGATGCGGTCGAACACCGGGCTCACCACGGTCTCCAGGGCCTTGCTGCTGAAGGCGTAGCGCATCTCGAACTCGATGCGGCAGGCCAGCGAATCCGCATCGCCCGGCATCGCCAGCGGCACGAAGCGCCACAGGCCCTCGAGCAGCGAGAACGGGCCGTCGACCAGGTTGACCTCGACCTGGGCATCGGGCTCGTGGGTGTTGCGCGTCGTGAAGGCGTGGCGCACGCCCGCGTAGTGAAGGTGCAGCCGGGCCGTCACGCCATCGTCGTGCTGCTCGATGATCTCGGCGCGTTCACACCAGGGCAGGAACTTCGGGTAGTCCTGCACCGCCGTCACCAGCGCGTACATCTCCTGTGGCGAGTACCACAGCAGGACCGACTTCTTCACGTGCTTCATACAATGGTCCAAATTGTATTGGCGGCACCCGGCCCCACATCGCCTTCATGTCCATCGCCGAAAACCGCCGTGCCTTCCACGACTACCACATCGAAGAACGCTTCGAGGCGGGCATGGTGCTGGAAGGCTGGGAGATCAAGGCGATCCGGGCCGGCCAGGTACAGCTGACCGACGGCTACGTGCTGATCCGCGACGGCGAGCTGTTCCTGATCGGCTGCCGCATCAATGCGCTGCGCAGCGCGTCGACGCACGTGCATCCGGAGGCGGACCGCACGAAGAAGCTGCTGATGCACAAGGACGAGATCCGCCGCCTGGTCGGCAAAGTCGAGCAGAAGGGCTTCACCCTCGTGCCGCTGAACCTGCACTACAAGGGCGGGCGCGTGAAGGCAGAGATCGCGCTGGCCAAGGGCAAGGCCCAGCACGACAAGCGCGAGACCGAGAAGAAGAAGGACTGGGAACGGGAAAAGGGTCGGCTGATGCGGCAGAAGGTTTCAAGCAAGGCCTGAGCGTTGCAGCGCCTGCTCGCAGTCGGCGATCAGGTCCTCCACGGCCTCGAAACCGAGCGAGAAGCGCACCAGTGCCCCCCGCCAGGCGGGTTGGCGCCGCATCGCGGCGAGCTGGTAGGGCACCGCGAGGCTGACCGGTCCGGCCCACGAATAGCCTATTTTGAACAGACGCAGCGCGTCGACGAAGGCGTCCACCTGCGCCGGATCGAGGCGCTCGTCGAAGACCACCGAGAACAGCCCGGCCGCTTGCGTGCAGAGCGCGCGCCAGTGTTCGTGTCCCGGCGCGCCGGGCAACGCCGGGTGCAGCACCTGCACCACCTGCGGCTGCCGGGACCACCACTGCGCGAGCGCCCGTCCGGCCCGGTCCTGCGCCGCGTAGCGCAGCGGAAGCGTCGGCAGCGAGCGCAGCACGGCCTCGACGTCGTTCGCGCCGACGCCCCAGCCCATGCGCATGTGGGTGAACTTCAGCGTCAGGTGCAGCAGTTCGTCGCGCGTGGTCACCGAACCCATCAGCACGTCCCCGCCGCCCGACGGATACTTCGTCAGCGCCTGTGTCGAGATGTCCACGCCGAGCGCGAACGGGTCGAACGCGATGCCCGCACCCCAGGTGTTGTCAAGCGCGACCGTGGCGCCGTGCGCCCGGGCGAGGCGGATCAGCTCGCGCAGGTCCGGGAACTCCATCGTCACCGAGCCGGCCGCCTCCAGCCAGACCAGCTTGGTGCCGGGCCGCAGCGCCTGCTCGAATGCCGCCAGGTCGAGCGGGTCGTACAGGTCGTGCGTGATACCCCAGCCCGCCAGTTCGTGCCGCGCCAGTTCCTTGTTCGGCCCGTACACGTTGTCCGGGATCAGCACATGGTCGCCGGTCTTGAGCAGCGCCATGTCGACCAGCGCGATCGCGGCCAGCCCGCTGGGCACGAGCAGCGACTGCAGCCCGCCTTCGAGCGTGGCGATGCGCTCCTCGAGCGTGAAGCTGGTCGGCGTCCCGTGCAGTCCGTAGGTGTAGCCCGCCTTGGACTTCCAGTTGCGCGCACGCAGGGCGGCGACGCTCGGGAAGATCACCGTCGAGGCCTTGTGGACCCCGACCTGCGGCGCGACGAAGCCGTCCGGCGGCCGGTAGGGATGGTGGATCAGCGCGGTGGCGGGGTCGGGCTTCTCTTCGCTCATGGCGTCACACCGGCAGGGCCACCAGGTCGTGGCCCTCGGCCGCCACGATGCGGGCGCGCGTGAACTCCCCGACCTTCAGCGTCCTGGACGCCTTCTCGGGCGCCAGCAGGCGCACGCGGCCGTCGATCTCCGGCGCGTCGGCATAGCTGCGCCCCACCCCGCCCTGGCGCCCGAGCGCCGGTGCATGGTCCACCAGCACCTGCATCGTGGCGCCGACCCGACGCCTGAGCCTGTCGGCGGACACCTGCTCGGCCACGGCCATGAAGCGGGCGCGGCGCTCCTCGCGCAGTTCCGGCGGCAGCATGTCGGGCAGTGCGTTGGCCGCCGCGCCCTCCACGGGCGAGTAGGCGAAGCAGCCGGCCCGGTCGATCTGCGCCTCGCGCATGAAGTCGAGCAGGTGCTCGAACTCCGCTTCGGTCTCGCCCGGGAAGCCGGCGATGAAGGTGCTGCGCACGACGAGTTCCGGGCAGGCTTCGCGCCAGCGCTGCAGCCGCTCGAGGTTCTTCTCGCCGCTGGCGGGACGCTTCATGCGCCGCAGCACCTCCGGGTGCGAATGCTGGAACGGCACGTCGAGATAGGGCAGCACGCCGCCGCGGGCCATCAGCGGCAGGATCTCGTCGACGTGCGGATACGGGTACACGTAGTGCAGCCGGACCCAGGCTCCGTGCCGCTCGGCGAGCGCGGCGAGTTGTTCGCACAGCTCCGTCATCCGGGTGCGGACCGGCTTGCCGTCCCAGAATCCCGTGCGGTACTTCAGGTCCACGCCGTAGGCGCTGGTGTCCTGGCTGATGACCAGCAGTTCCTTCACGCCCGACTCGAACAGTCGCTGCGCCTCGGCCAGCACCTCGCCGACCGGTCGCGAGACCAGGTCGCCGCGCATGCTCGGGATGATGCAGAAGGTGCAGCGGTGGTTGCAGCCCTCGCTGATCTTCAGGTAGGCGTAGTGCTTCGGCGTCAGCTTGACGCCCTGCGGCGGCACCAGGTCGACGAACGGATCGTGCGGCTTGGGCACGTGCACGTGGACCGCGTCCATCACCTCCTGCGTCGCGTGCGGTCCGGTCACCGCCAGCACGCTCGGATGCATCTGCCGCACGAGATTCGCCCCGTCCGAGCCCGCCTTGGCGCCGAGGCAGCCCGTGACGACCACCTTGCCGTTTTCGGCCAGCGCCTCGCCGATCGTGTCCAGGCTTTCCTTCACTGCGTCGTCGATGAAGCCGCAGGTGTTCACGATCACCAGGTCGGCGCCGGCGAAGGTGCGCGAAGTCTCGTAGCCTTCGGCGCGCAACTGGGTGAGGATCAGCTCGGAGTCGGTCAGCGCCTTCGGGCAGCCGAGCGAAACGAAGCCGATCTTGGGCGCGGCGGGCACCCGGGTCGGGGAGTCGGTCATGCGGCGATTTTCGCCGATGCCTCCCGTCAGCGCTTGGGCGTCAGCGTGCCCATGCCCGGGAACAGCGTTTCGGCCTGCTTGGCCATCTGCTCCTGCATCTGCAGGAACATGTTCTTCGACTGTTCCAGGTAGTTGCCCATCAGGCCCTGCACCACCGGCGCCTGGCCCTGCAGGAACTGCGTCCACAGCTCGGGGGACATCGCCTTCGGGTCGTACAGGCCGGCGGACTGCTCCGCGAGACGGTGCTGGATCTCGCTGAAGGTCTGCAGGTTCTTCTCGAGGTACGAACCCATCATGCCCTGCATCGCGTGGCCGTAGAAGCGGATGATCTGCGAGAGCATCTGCGTCGAGAAGATCGGCACGCCGCCGGTCTCCTCCTCGAGGATGATCTGCAGCAGGATGCTGCGCGTCAGGTCCTCGCCGCTCTTCGCATCGCGCACGACGAAGGTCTGCCCGTCCAGCACCATCTGCTTGACGTCGGCCAAGGTGATGTAGCTGCTGTTGCGGGTGTCGTACAGGCGCCGGTTCGGGTACTTCTTCAGCACGCGCATGTCGGCATCGTCGGCCGCGGGCGCGGCGGAACCCGCCTCCGGAGAGGTCTTGGCGGGACGACGGTGTGCAACCATGCGCGAAGCTCCTTGGGAACCGGCAACTCGCCGGCCAGCGGGACATTCTAGTGAGGGGGCCTGGGGACAGCCGAGGGGTTTTCCCGCTGCGGTGGCAGGCATGATGCGCGGTCGGGCGACCCGCACGGGTCGCGATGATCCCGACCGTGGCCATCGGCGAATGATCGAACTGCAGAGTCTCGCAACGTTGGCAGGCGGCCTGGGCCTGTTCCTGCTCGGCATGGGACTGATGACCGACGGCCTCAAACTGGCCGCCGGGCCGGCGCTGCACCGCATCCTGACCGGCGCCACGCGCACCCGCACGCATGCGCTGGGTTCCGGGCTCGTGGTCACGGCGCTGGTCCAGTCGTCCAGCGCCGTGACGGTCGCGGCCATCGGCTTCGTCAACGCCGGCGTGCTCGCGCTCGGTCCGGCGCTGTGGGTCCTGTTCGGCGCCAACGTCGGCACGACGATGACCGGATGGATCGTCGCGCTCGTCGGCCTGAAGTTCAAGGTCGAGGCCCTCGCGATGCCGCTGGTCGGGCTCGGCGTGCTGCTGCGATTGACCGGCGAAGGCCGGCGCAGTGGCGCCGTCGGCACTGCGCTGGCCGGCTTCGGGCTGATGTTCTTGGGCATCGCGCTGCTGCAGCAGGCCTTCGTCGGGTTGGCCGGTCAGATCAGCCTGCCGCAGGGTGACGGACCCGTCGCCGTGCTCGCGCAGCTCGGCATCGGCTTGCTGATGACGGTGCTCATGCAATCCTCCAGCGCGGCCATGACCGTGACCCTCACCGCCGCGCACGGCGGCCTGATCGGCCTGCAGGGCGCGGCGGCCGTGGTCATCGGCGCGAACATCGGTACCACGGTGACGGCGCTGCTGGCCGCCATCGGCGCGACACCGAACGCGCGCCGGGCCGCAACGGCGCATGTGGCGTTCAACCTGCTCACGGGGACGGTGGCGTTGCTGCTCCTGCCCTGGTTGATCGACGCGCTGGGCCTGGCACGCCGCGCGCTGGGGCTGCCACCGGATCCGGCCGCCCTGCTGGCGCTGTTCCACACGACGTTCAATGTCCTCGGCGTGCTGCTGATGTGGCCGCTCGCGGCGCGCCTCACACGCTGGTTGCAGCGGCGGTTCCGGGCCCGCGAAGAAGACGAGGCCCAGCCGCGATTCCTGGACGACAACGTGCTCGCCGTGCCCACGCTGGCGCTGGACGCCCTGGCGCGCGAGGTGGCCCGTGCGGGTCAGGTGGCCCTGCGCATGACACAGGCGGCCCTGGCCGGCGCGGACACGAGTGCCCTGCGGTCGGACGATGCGATCCTCTCGAGCCTGGACGCTGCGATCGAGCGCTTTGTCGAGCGCCTGCGCAGCGCATCATTGCCCCAGGGGGCCAGCGCGCGCCTGGCCGAGCTGCTGCGCGTGCAGCGTTACCACGAGACCAGTGCCGAGCAGGCCATGACGGCGGCGGCACTCGGTCCGTCCGGACAGGCCGACGCGCATGTCGTCACCGCCGATGCGGCGTTCCTGACCGCCGCCACGACGCTGCTGGCAGGTTGCGATCCGACCGGGGTAGTGGACACGGCGCGCCTGGACGCCGACCTTGACACCATGGAGGCGCGCTATGCGGACCTCAAGGCCGCCCTGCTGACCGCCGGCGCCGACGCGAGACTCGCGCTGCCCGACATGGAGCGCGCCTTGAGCCGGGCGAGCGCGTTGCGGCGTTCGCTGCAGCAACTGCACAAGGCGCGCCGGCGGCTTGCACCGGAACCGGAAGCGGCGGCATGAAAACGACAAGGGCCTGGCGTTGCCGCCAGGCTCTTGGCCGTTCTACCGGATCTGGTAGGCGCGATTGGACTCGAACCAACGACCCCCACCATGTCAAGGTGGTGCTCTAACCAGCTGAGCTACGCGCCTGCGTAAGCCCGACAGTATAGCAGGCCGCGCCCGTCACTTGCGACGCGCGCCGCGCACCCCGGCGACCCGCGTGACCAGGCCGAGCACGTGCGCGAGCCGGGCCGAGTCGGCCACCTCGACGGTGAAGGTCATCCACGCCGTGCCGCCGCGTGCATCCCGCAGCGTCTGGGTGTTCACGCCGGTGACGTTCATCTTCTCCTTCGCGAACACCTCCGAGATGTCGCGCAGCAGTCCCTGCCGGTCGTTGGCCTCGACGATCACATCGATGGGGTACAGCACCGCCCGGTCCGCCCGCGGCGTGCCCCACTCGACGGCGATCACGCGCTCGGGCGCACGCGACGCCATCTGGCGGAAGTTGCTGCAGTCGTTGCGATGGATCGCGACGCCCTTGCCGCGCGTCACGTAGCCGCCGATCGCGTCCGGCGGCGCGGGCCGGCAGCAGCGGGCCAGGCTGGTCAGCAGCGATTCGACGCCGACCACCAGCACGCCGCCGCGCGAGACCGGCGCACCGTCGTCGCGCGGCTTCTTGGCGGCGATCGCCTCGTCCGGACTGCGCGGCGGCTCGGCCGGGCGCAGCAGGCTCTCGATGTTGCGCAGCGAGTACTCGTCCTTGCCGACGACCTCGAACAAGGCATCCGCCCCGCGGAAACCGAGCTGGGCCGCGAGGTCGTCCAGCTTCATCGCGGTGCGGCCCTCGCGCTGCAGCAGCTTCTCGACCGCCTCGCGGCCGCGCGCGATGGTGTCGCGCTGCGCCAGCGCGTTGAACCAGGCGCGCACCTTGGCACGCGCACGCGAGCTCTGCAGGTAGCCCAGCTCGGCATTCAGCCAGTCCAGCGACGGGCCGCCTTCCTTGACCGCGGTGACCTCGACCGTCTGCCCGTTCTTCAGCGGCGTGTTCAGCGGCACCATCGCGCCGTCGACGCGCGCCCCGCGGCAGCGGTGGCCGAGGTCGGTGTGCAGCGTGTAGGCGAAGTCGATCGGCGTCGCCCCGGCCGGCAGCTCGACCACTGCGGCCTGCGGCGTGAACACGTAGATGCGGTCGTCGAACACGCCGGCAGCGGCCGCCGCGCCGGGCTCCGCACCCTGCTCGACGAACTCGCGCTCCCAGGCGAGCAGCTGCCGCAGCACGGCCTTGCGCGCCTCGGCCACCTGCGCGTCGAAGTCGCTGCCCGCGCTGACGCCGGCATAGCCCTTCTGCCCGGCTTCCTTGTAGGCCCAGTGCGCAGCGACGCCGTGCTCGGCATGCTCGTGCATCGCCCGGGTGCGGATCTGCACCTCGACGGCGCGGCCCTCGTCGTCCAGCACGACCGTGTGCAGCGACTGGTAGCCGTTCGGCTTGGGCCGGGCGATGTAGTCGTCGAACTCGCCCGGCACGACGCGGTAGAGCTCGTGCACGCGGGCCAGCACCGCATAGCAGGCCGGCACATCGGCGACGATCACGCGCATCGCGCGCACGTCGAACACACGCGCGAAGTCCAGGCCCTTGCCGCGCATCTTCTTCCAGATGCTGTAGAGGTGCTTCGGGCGGCCCTGCACCTCGGCGCGCAGGCCGTGGGCAGCCAGGTCGGCGCCGAGCTGGCGCCGGAACGCCTCGACACGCTGCTCGCGCTCGACGCGCTTACCGTCTAGCAGCGCGGCCACCTGGCGGTAGTGCTCCGGCTCCAGGAAACGGAACGACAGGTCCTCGAGCTCCCACTTGATCTGCCAGATGCCGAGCCGGTTGGCCAGCGGCGCGAACACCTGCAGCGACTCGGCCGCCAGCGCCTGCGGGCACGGTTGCCGGCTGGCGGCATGCCAGCGCAGCGTCTGCAGGCGCGACGCCAGGCGCAGCAGCACCACGCGCAGGTCGCGCGAGAACGCCAGCAGCATCTTGCGCACGCGTTCGGTCTGCCCGGCCCGCTGCTCGGGGCCGACCTGCGCCTCGCGGGCGGCGCGCTGGATCTGCACCAGCTTGCGCGTGTGCGTGACGAGGCTCGCGTACGACGGCCCGAAGGCCTTCGCGACGACTTCCTCGGGCCGCGTGAGCCAGTCGCCCGCGTACACCAGGTAGGCCGCCGCCCGCATCGCCGGCGAGGCGCCGATGCCCTGCAGGATGGCGGCGACGCCGTCGGCGTGCGACAGGGCCTCCTCGCCGGTGTCCAGCAGCCGGCCGGACAGAAGCGGCTCGGCGAAGGCGCGCGCGCGCGCCACGGGGGCCGCGTCGCCCTCGCCTTCCGCGGGCAGCGTCGGCTCGTCGGCCAGCTGGACGATGGGGGCCGCCGCTTCCGGGGCCTCCAGCACACCGGTCTTCATGGCGCGAGCAGGAACTCCCGCACCACCGCCACCTGGTCCGGCTGCACCAGCATCGGCGCATGGCCGACGCCGGCGAACTCGTGCAACCGGGCCTTCGGCCCGCGCTGCGTCATCGCCTGCGCCGTGGCGGGGCTCAGCAGGTCGGACTCGGCGCCGCGCAACAGCAGGGTCGGGCAGGTCACGGCGTCGTAGGCCTGCCACAGCAGCGCCTCACCCGAGCGGGCGAGCTGCGGCGTGACGGCACGGAACGGCACCGCGATGGCCGGGTCGTAATGCGGCCTGAAGGCGTCACCGTCGGGTTTGAGCTGCGGCCGCGTCAGTGCCAGCCACTGCTCGCGGCTGTGCGGGCCGAAGCCGGCCGAGATGGTCTGCAGGTAGTCGGCCGCCTCCTCGACGCTGCCCCAGCGGGCCGGCCGGCCGAGGTAGGTGCCGATCCGCTGCAAGGCGTCGGCCTCGATCGCCGGCCCGACATCGTTGAGCACCAGGCGACGGATCGGCGAACCGCGCAGCGCGGCCAGCCCCAGCCCGATCAGGCCGCCCATCGAGGTACCGACCCAGTCCACCTCGGGCACGTCCAGCCGCGCCAGCAGCGTGACCATGTCCGCCACGTAGGACGGGATCTGGTAGCCCATCGGATCGGACAGCCAGTCCGACTCGCCGCGCCCGACCACGTCCGGGCAGATGACGCGGTAGTGCCCGGCCAGCGCCCGGGCCAGCGTGTCGAAGTCGCGTCCCTGCCGGCTCAGCCCGTGCGCGCAGACCAGCACGCGCGGCGGCGCCGCTGCGCTGCCCTCCCACTCCCAGTAGGCCATGCGGTGCAGGCCGTGGCTGTCCAGGCACTGCACATGCTTCAGGCGGGGCTCGGCGATGTCGGACATGGACGCGAATGTTCCTCTTCGATAATCGACTGTAGCAACACCCTCATGGAGAAGCGCATGCTGAAAGCAAAGACCGCCCTCGTCACCGGCTCGACCAGCGGCATCGGGCTGGGCGTGGCCAAGTGCCTCGCCGCCCAGGGGGCGAATGTGGTGCTCAACGGCTTCGGCGACGCCGAAGGCCCGCAGGCGGAAGTCGCCGCCGCCGGCGCGGCGCACGGCGTGAAGGTCGGCTACCACGGCGCGGACATGAGCAAGCCGGCCGAGATCGAGGCCATGATGGCCTACGCGGCGAAGGAATTCGGCGGCGTGGACATCCTGGTCAACAACGCCGGCATCCAGCACGTGGCCAACGTCGAGGACTTCCCGGTCGAGAAGTGGGACGCCATCATCGCGATCAACCTCAGCTCGGCCTTCCACACCATGCGCCTGGCGCTGCCGGCGATGCGCGCGAAGAACTGGGGCCGCATCGTCAACATCGCGTCGGCGCACGGCCTCGTGGCCTCGGCGCAGAAGTCGGCCTACGTGGCGGCCAAGCACGGCATCGTCGGGCTGACCAAGTCGGCCGCGCTGGAGACGGCCACCACCGGCGTCACGGTCAACGCGATCTGCCCCGGCTGGGTGCTCACGCCGCTGGTGCAGAAGCAGATCGACGCCCGCGCCGCCGCCGGCGGGCAGCCGGTCGACGAGGCGAAGCGCCAGCTGCTCGCCGAGAAGCAGCCCTCGCTGCAGTTCACGACGCCGGAGCAGCTCGGCGAGCTGACCGTCTTCCTGTGTTCGCCCGCCGGGGCGAACATCAAGGGCGTCGCCTGGGCCGTCGACGGCGGCTGGACGGCGCAGTAGGCGGCCGCGGCCCGCGCGCCGCGGTCACTTCATCTGCACCGTGCCGTTGACGTTCACCGTCACGGTGCCCTTGCCCGCCTCGACGGGCAGCGACTCGTCCGCCGCGGCGGACATGGCCTTGGCGCGCACCATCGGCGCGGCGGCGTACATCACCGGCGAGTCGGCATTGACGCTGACCTCGCGGATCACGTAGCCGGCATAGCCGAACAGCTTGGCGTAGTCGCCCGCCTTGGCCTTGAAGCGGCCGATCGCCTGCGCGGCGACCTCGCCTTCGACCTTCTCGCGCAGCTCGCGCGACAGGCCGTAGCCGACCCGGGCGATCGTCATCGTCGAGATGCGGCCCGTCAGCGCGCCGATGGCGGGCATGTCGCGGCCTTCGATCAGCAGCTCGGCGCTGCCCTGCCAGCCGCTGATGCCGCCCTTGGAGGCGTAGCGCGGATAGAGCGAGAAGTTGCCGGTCTGCACCTCGAGCTGCCCGGGCCGCGCCGCCTTCCGGGCCTCCGCGAGCGCGGCGTCCAGCGCCTGCTTGAGCTGCGTCTGCACGCTGGTGGCGTCGGTGCCCTCGCGGGTGGTGGTCAGGGTGACGCTCAGCAGGTCCTTGGTCACCTCGATCGTGGCGCTCGCGGCCAGGCCGACCACCCCTTGCGGCGCGGGCGTTTCGGCCTGCGCCAGCGCGGGACCGGCCAGCGCGGCGAGCAGGAGCGATGAGGACAGCAGGGACTTCTTCATGGGTCGGAAACTCCGGTCGGACAATGCGATGCGGGCTTATACGTGACGGCACTCCGGATGGGGTCAAGCGCCACGCCGATGCCCTGGGGCAAAGTTTGTAACAAGTGGTCAGGCCTCCCGGAACGCCCGGGAAACCTGCGCAGAATCCCGGCTGTTACAAGTTCGGAGGTCGCCATGGCACCCAACCCCAACCAACGTCCCGACCGCATCGTGGTCGTCGACGACGACGCCCGCATCCGCGACCTGCTGCGGCGCTACCTGACCCAGGAAGGCTTCGAGGTCCTGCTCGCCGAGGACGCCAAGGCGCTGAACCGCGTGCTGACACGCGAGACGGTCGACCTGATCGTGCTCGACCTGATGCTGCCCGGCGAGGACGGCCTGTCGATCTGCCGGCGCCTGCGCGCCGCCAACGACGTGACGCCGATCATCATGCTGACGGCCAAGGTCGAGGACGTGGACCGCATCGTCGGCCTGGAAGTCGGCGCGGACGACTACCTGCCCAAGCCCTTCAACCCGCGCGAGCTGCTGGCGCGCATCCACGCCGTGCTGCGCCGCCGCCCGACGCTCGAGGCCCCGGGCGCGCCAGCCAAGGAAGCACAGACCGTGACGTTCGGCCCGTTCGAGTTCGACCTGGCGCTGCGCCGGCTGTCCAAGGACGGCGAGCAGATCGCGCTGACCACCGGCGAGTTCTCCATGCTCAAGGCGCTGGTGCGCCACCCGCGCCAGCCGCTGTCGCGCGACAAGCTCGCGCAGCTGGCGCGCGGCCGCGAGTTCGAGCCCTTCGACCGCAGCCTGGACGTGCAGATCTCGCGCCTGCGCAAGATGATCGAACCCGACCCGGCGCAGCCGCGCTACATCCAGACGGTCTGGGGCGTGGGCTACGTGTTCGTCCCGGACGGCACCTCCTGAAGACGCGGCGACAATCGCCTGACGCGGCCCCGTCCCCGGGGCCTTTTTTCTTCCCACGGCCGGACATCGCCCTGAATGGCCCGCAAGACCGTCGCCCTGAGCCTGTTCTGGCGCACCTTCTTCCTGCTGGCGCTGCTGCTGGCCGGCGGCGTGCTGGCCTGGACGCAGACCTTCCGCGCGCTGGAGTTCGAGCCGCGCGCGGTGCAGGCGGCGCAGCAGATCGCCGGCCTGGTGAACCTGGCGCGCACGGCGCTGAACGCCAGCGACACGATCAACCGGGTCGCGCTGATCAAGAGCATGTCCAAGCAGGAGTCGGTGCGTCTGGCGCCGCGCGAGCCGGGCGACCAGTGGGAGCCCTTCGAGGTGGACCGTTTCTCGCGCGCGATCGCCGCGGAACTGCGCGCCCAGCTGGGACCGGACACGCTGGTGGCCAGCTCGGTCAACAAGGCGAGCGGGCTGTGGGTCGGCTTCACGATCGACAAGGATCCCTACTGGCTGCAGGCCGATCCGACCCGCGTCGCGCCGCTGGCCTGGAGCACGCTGCTGCTGTGGGGCAGCATCGCGCTGATCGCGACGATGTTCGGCTCGGCCGCGATCGCCCGCGCGATCAACCGGCCGCTGCAGGAGCTGTCGTTCGCCGCCAGCCGCATCCGCGAGGGTGAGTTCGATTCGCGCCTGGACGAAACCACGCTGACCAGCGAGATCCGCCAGGTCAACATGGGCTTCAACCGGATGGCGCGCGAACTGGCCAAGGTCGAGGAGGACCGTGCGGTGATGCTGGCCGGTATCAGCCACGACCTGCGCACGCCGCTCGCGCGCCTGCGGCTCGAGGCCGAGATGAGCGTCAGCGACGAGGAGGCCAAGCGCAACATGGCGCTGGACATCGACCAGCTCGACGCCATCATCGACAAGTTCATGGACTACGCGCGGCCCGGCGAGGTCAAGCTGACGCCGGTGCACCTGTCGGGCCTGGTGGATCGGGAGATGGCGGCCTTCCGCGACACCAGCCAGATCCGCATCACGTCGCGCGTGGCGATCGACACCAAGGTGATGGCCGACGAGATCGAACTCGGCCGCGTGCTGCAGAACCTGTTCGAGAACGCGCGCCGCTACGGGCGCAACACGGACACCGGCATCGCGAACGTGCTGGTGAGCTATGCGCGCACCGGGCCGTGGGTGATCGTCAGCGTGCGCGATCACGGTCCGGGCGTGGACCCGAAGAAGCTCTCGCAGCTCACCACCCCGTTCTTCCGGGGCGATGCGGCCCGCACCGCCGCCACCGGCGCCGGCCTCGGCTTGGCGATCGTCGAGAAGGCGGTCCAGCGCATGGGCGGGACCTTCGAGGTCACGAACGGACCCGAGGGGGGGCTGGTCGCCCACATCCGCCTGAAGAAGGCACCGTGAATCGGTTGAACGACGCGCCTTGACAGTGGGGCGGGCCGTGAATATGATGTTCGTCATATAAAGCCCGCTCACCCATGGCCCGCCTGCCCCAGACCCGCAAGGAAGACACACACGAGCGCATCGTCGAGGTGGCCGCCCGGATGCTGCGCCGCAAGGGCTATGCGGGCGTCGGCGTCGCCGAAGTCATGCGCGAGGCCGGGCTGACGCACGGCGGCTTCTACGCCCACTTCAAGTCGCGCGACGCGCTGCTCGTCGAGGCGCTGGAACGGGCCGGTCGGGACAGTGCCGCCGCCGTGTCCGACGCGGCCGAGGCGCGCCGTGCGCAGGGCATCAGCGCGTTCCGTGCGCTGGTCGAGTCCTACCTGTCGGACGCCCATCTGTCCGCGCTGGAGCGCGGCTGCCCGGTGGCCGCGTTGGGCTCGGACATGGCCCGCCAATCCGAGGATGTCCGCGCCGCCTCCGCCGCGCGTGTCGAGGCGCTTGTCGCCCGGGTGCGTGCCGCGCTGCCCCCGGCCTCTGCGGAGGCCGCTGCGGTGGTGACGGCGACGCTGGTCGGCGCCCTGCAACTCGGGCGTGCACTGGGCGACGTCCCCGCCGGACGCGCGATGCTGGCGGCCACGCGCGACGCCTTGCTCCAGGCGCACGACCACGCGCCCGTTCGGGCCTGATCACACCCTCGGACGCATCAAGCCGATTCGCTCACCCAACAATATGACCGCCGTCATATAACCACCCCACCCATCGACTGCAGAAGGCCTCCCATGAAGATCCAGGATTCCGTCGCCCTCGTCACCGGCGCCAACCGCGGCCTCGGCCTCGCCTTCGCCCGCGCATTGCTCGAACGCGGCGCGCGCAAGGTCTACGCGACCTCGCGTGATCCGGCCAGCGTCACGTTGCCCGGGGTCGTTCCGCTCGCGCTGGACGTCACCCGTCCGGAGCAGGTCGCGGCCGCGGCCCGCGAGGCAGGCGACGTCACCCTGCTCGTGAACAACGCCGGCGTCGCGCGGCCCGGCGGCTTCCTCGTCGAGGACAGCGAGGACACCCTGCGCTGGCACCTCGAGACGAACCTGATCGGCATGCTGCGCATGAGCCGCGCGTTCGCGCCGGTGCTGGCGGCCCATGGCGGCGGCGCGCTGCTGAACGTGCTGTCGATCGTCTCCTGGATGAACAGCGGCCAGCTCGCTGCCTATGCCGCGAGCAAGTCGGCCGCCTGGTCGCTGACCAACGCGCTGCGCCACGAACTCGCGGCGCAGAAGACCCAGGTCACGGCGCTGCACATGGCCTTCGTCGACACCGACCTGACGCGCGGCTTCGACGTTCCCAAGAGCACGCCCGAGCAGATCGTCGCGCGCGCGCTGGACGGCCTGGAAGCCGGCCTCACCGAGGTGCTGGCCGACGAGACCACCCGCCAGGTCAAGCAGGGGCTGGCCGCCGCGCCCGCGGCGCCTGTCGCCGTCGCCGCCTGAGGCGGCGCATCGCCATGGCCACCGCCGTCCCTGCCCTGCCCGCGGCTGCTGCGCCGCATCCGCCGTCGGCGTCGCCCTGGCCGGTGTTCGCCATCGCGAGCGTCGCCGCCTTCCTCGTCTCGCTCGACGCAACCATGCTGTACGCGGCCTTCGGTGCGCTGCGGGCGGGATTCCCGTCCGCCAGCGCGGCCGACCTGTCGTGGGTCCTGAACGCCTACACGGTGGTCTACGCCGCCATGCTGATTCCGGCCGGCGGCCTGGCCGACGCCCTCGGTCGCCGCCGGGTGTTCCTGTTCGGCGTCGCGCTGTTCACGCTGGCGTCGGTGGCCTGCGGACTGGCCGGCAGCGTGGCGTGGCTGGTCGCCGCACGTGTGCTGCAGGCCGTCGGCGCGGCGCTGCTGACCCCGGCCTCGCTGTCGATGGTGATGGCGGCCTTCCCGGCCCAGCGCCGCGCGCTGGTGATCAGCACATGGGGCGCGGTGGGCGGCTTCGCCGCCGCGGTGGGCCCCAGCCTCGGCGCGTTCATCGCGGACACGGCCGGCTGGCCGTGGGCGTTCTTCATCAACCTGCCGGTGGGGGCGCTGACCCTGTGGCGCGGCGCCGTCCGGCTCGACGGCAGCCCGGCGCCGTACCGGCGCCCGCGGGTCGACGTGGTCGGCATGCTGCTGCTGATCGTCGCGGTCGGGGCGGTCGCGCTGGCCATCGTGCAGGCCGAGTCCCCCCGCTGGACCCGAAATGAACTGGCCGGCGTCGGGCTGGGCGGGTTGGTCGCGTTGCTGGTGTTCATCGCCTGGGCGCGCCGGGCACGGGAGCCGCTGATCGACCTGGCGTTGTTCCGCAACCGCAGCTACAGCGCGGTGAACCTGGCGACACTCAGCTTCGGCACGGCCTTCGCGCTGACCTTCTTCGCGTTCTTCTTCTACACCGGCCAGCTGTGGCACTACAGCCCGACACGCGCCGGCATCGCCATCGTGCCCGGGCCGCTGTTGGTGATCCCGACCGCGATCCTGACCGGTCGCCTTGCCGGGCGTCTCGGCCACCGGCCGTTCCTGGTCGGCGGTGCGCTGCTGTACGCCAGCGCCGGACTCTGGTTCCTGCTCGTGCCCGGCACCGAGCCCCGCTACCTGACGCACTGGCTGCCCGGCCTGGCACTGAACGGGATCGCGGTGGGCATGGTGCTGCCTTCCCTGGCCGCCGCGGCGGTCAGCCGGCTGCCGGCCGCGCAGTACGCGGTGGGCAGCGCGATCAATCAGGCCATCCGCCAGATCGGCGCGGTCATCGGCGTGGCGATCGCGGTGCTGCTGCTCGGGCACGGCGCACTGCAACGTGCCGACTTCCACGCCGTCTACGGGCTGCAGATCGGGCTCGCCCTGCTGACCGCGCTGCTGTGCGCCGCGGTGCGCACCGCGCCGCCGCAGCGCACCTGAGGCGTCAGCCCGGCGGGGCGCGCCGCTGCGACCACAGCAGCACCACCGCGCGCGCCTCGATCGCTTCGCCCTGCCCGACCGGACCGAGTTTCTCGGCGGTCTTCGCCTTCACGTTGACCTGATCGGTCTTCAGCGCCAGCGCAGTCGCGATGCGATGTCGCATGGCCAGCAGGTGGGGCGCCATCTTCGGCGACTGCGCGACGATGGTGCTGTCGACGTTCAGCACCTGCCAGCCGTCCTGCGCGATGCGCCGCCCGGCCTCGGCCAGCAGCGCCAGCGAGTCGGCACCCCGGAAGCGTTCGTCGGTGTCCGGGAAGTGGTGGCCGATGTCGCCCAGCGCCGCGGCGCCGAACAGCGCGTCGGTGATCGCGTGGCACAGGGCATCGGCATCCGAATGCCCGAGCAGCCCGTGGCTGTGCGGAATCGTCACGCCGCCCAGCACGAGCGGCCGGTCCGGCACCATCACGTGCACGTCCCAGCCTTCGCCGACGCGGATGTTCGGGGTGTTCACGGGGATCCTTTCAGCGCCTGCGCGAGGCGGAAGTCCGAAGGCCAGGTGACCTTGATGTTGGCGGCGTCGCCCTCCACGAGCCGCGGGCGCAGGCCGAGCGCCTCGACGGCGCTGGCTTCGTCGGTCACGGCGGCGCCGGCGGCGGCCAGCGCCTGCTGCAGCAGGCCGAGGCGGAACATCTGCGGCGTCTGCGCGGCCCACTTGTCGGCGCGCGGCAGCGTGGCTGCCACGCGCCCGTCCTGCGCCTGCTTCAGCGTGTCGGCCACCGGCAGCGCGAGCAGGCCGCCGACTTCATCGTCGAGGCAGGCGTCGATGAGCCGGTCGACCCAGGCGGGCTCGATCAGGCAGCGTGCCGCGTCGTGCACCAGCACCCAGTCGTCGGCCCGCACGCCGCGTTCGGCCAGCACCGCCAGGCCGTTGGCGACCGTCTCGGCGCGTGTCGCCCCGCCGCAGCGGGTGACCCAGCCGCGTTCACCCGCGAAGCCGGGCACGTCGGTCTCGAAACGCCCGTCGTCCGGCGCCAGCACGACCAGCACCGACTGCAGCCGCGCGACCCGCGCCAGGGCGGCCAGCGTGTGCGCAACCATCGGGCGGCCGGCGATGGGCACGTACTGCTTGGGCAGCGCCGAGCCAGCGCGGCTGCCGGTTCCGGCACAGGGCAGCAGCGCGTAGCAGCGGGGGGCGTCGGGAGCGGTCATCGGGCCGGGGAAAGGCGCGAATTCTATAATTCGCCTCTGCATCGCCCCGTGGGAAGCGCCTCGCGGGGCGTTTTGCTTTGCCCGCGCGCCTTCTCGATGCAAGTACCCGTCATCGCCCCCGGCAAGCGCCTCGCGCTGCCCCGCCCGATCGGCTCGGCCGATGCGCTGCTGCTCGCCCGTTTCGCCCAGGCCCGCGCCGCCCAGCGTCAGCTGGTGGCCATCGTCACGGCCGAGCCGGCCGACACGCAGCGGCTCGAAGGCGAACTGGCGTTCTTCGCGCCCGGCCTGCGCATTGCCGTGTTCCCGGACTGGGAGACCCTGCCCTACGACACCTTCTCGCCGCACCAGGACCTGATCTCGGAACGGCTGGCGACGCTGTGGCGCATCCAGCAGCAGGACGTGGACGTGGTGCTGCTGCCGGCCTCGACCGCGCTGGTGCGGCTCGCGCCGCCGAGCTTCCTGGCCGCCTACACCTTCCAGTTCCGCCAGAAGCAGCGGCTGGACGAGGCGGCGCTGAAGGCGCAGCTGACGCTGGCCGGCTACAGCCACGTCAGCCAGGTGGTCTCGCCCGGCGAGTACGCCGTGCGCGGCGGGCTGATCGACCTGTTCCCGATGGGCTCGCCGGTGCCCTACCGCGTCGACCTGTTCGGCGACGAGGTCGACTCGATCCGCACCTTCGACCCCGACTCGCAGCGCAGCCTGTACCCGGTGCCGGAGGTGCGGTTGCTGCCCGGCCGCGAGTTCCCGCTGGACGAGGCCTCGCGCAGTGCCTTCCGTGCCCGCTGGCGCGAGAAGATGGAAGGCGACCCGACCAAGGTGCGGCTGTACAAGGACATCGGCACCGGCATCGCGACCGCGGGCATCGAGTACTACCTGCCGCTGTTCTTCGACCAGACCGCGACGCTGTTCGACTACCTCGGCGGCGCGGCGGCACTGGCGCTGCACGGCCGCATCGACGAGGCGCTCGAGCGCTTCTGGACCGACACACGCGAGCGGCACCGCTTCCTGCAGCACGACAAGGAGCGGCCGATCCTGCCGCCCGAGGAGCTGTTCCTGCGGCCGGAGGATTTCTTCGCCCGCGCCGGCGCGCTCGCGACGCTCGCCCTGCGCGGCAACGAGAGCGTCGACTGGGCGCGCCCACTGCCCGACCTGAGCGCCGAACGCGGCGCGCCCGAGCCGCTGCTGCGGTTGCAGCGGCACATCGCGCAGACGCCGCACCGCGTGCTGATCGTCGCCGAGAGCGAAGGCCGGCGAGAGAGCCTGCTCGAGCTGCTGCGCGACAACAGGCTCGAACCGCCGACGGTCGCGACGCTGGCCGAGTTCGAGGCCGGCGCGGAGCACTTCGCGATCACCGCCGCGCCGCTCGCCGAAGGCTTCTTCTGGCACGAGCCGGCAGACGGGCGCGCGATCCAGTTCGTCACCGAGACCGAGCTGTTCGCGACCACGCCGACCGCCCGGCGGCGCCGCAAGCAGGAGCAGGTCAGCGACGTCAACGCGCTGATCAAGGACCTCTCCGAGCTGAAGGCCGGCGACCCGGTGGTGCACGTCAACCACGGCATCGGGCGTTACGTCGGGCTGATGACGATCGACCTGGGCGACGGTCCGTCCGAATTCCTGCACCTGGAGTACGCCGACAAGGCGACGCTGTACGTGCCGGTCGCGCAGCTGCACCTGATCGCCCGCTACACCGGCGTCAGCCCGGAGGAGGCGCCGCTGCACCGGCTCGGCTCGGGCCAGTGGGAGAAGGCACGCCGCAAGGCGGCCGAGCAGGTGCGCGACACCGCGGCCGAACTGCTCAACCTGTACGCGCGGCGCGCCGCGCGCGAGGGCCACGCGTTCCGCTTCACGCCGCACGACTACGAGGCCTTCGCGGCGAGCTTCGGCTTCGAGGAGACGCCCGACCAGCAGGCCGCGATCCACGCGGTGATCCAGGACCTGGTCTCGCCGCGGCCGATGGACCGGCTGGTGTGCGGCGACGTCGGCTTCGGCAAGACCGAGGTCGCGCTGCGCGCCGCCTTCGTCGCCGTCACGGGTGGCAAGCAGGTCGCCATCCTGGCGCCGACCACGCTGCTGGCGGAGCAGCATTTCCAGACCATCGCCGACCGCTTCGGCAAGTGGCCCGTCAAGGTGGCCGAGCTGTCGCGCTTCCGCTCGCCGAAGGAGGTCAAGACCGCGCTGGAGGGCCTGGCGGACGGGACGATCGACATCGTGGTCGGCACCCACAAGCTGCTTAGCCCGGACGTGAAGTTCAAGCGCCTGGGCCTGCTCGTGATCGACGAGGAGCACCGCTTCGGCGTGCGCCACAAGGAGGCGATCAAGGCGATGCGCGCCGAGGTCGACGTGCTGACGCTGACCGCCACGCCGATCCCGCGCACGCTGGGCATGGCGCTGGAAGGCCTGCGCGACCTGTCGGTGATCGCCACCGCCCCCCAGCGCCGCCTGGCGATCAAGACCTTCGTGCGCAACGAGAGCACGGGCACGATCCGCGAGGCGGTGCTGCGCGAGCTCAAACGCGGCGGGCAGGTCTACTTCCTGCACAACGAGGTCGAGACCATCCAGGCGCGGCGCGACAAGCTGGCCGAGCTGATCCCGGAGGCCCGCATCGCGATCGCCCACGGCCAGATGCCCGAGCGCGAGCTGGAGCACGTGATGCGCGACTTCGTCGCGCAGCGCTTCAACCTGCTGCTGTGCTCGACGATCATCGAGACCGGCATCGACGTGCCGAGCGCGAACACCATCGTGATCAGCCGGGCCGACAAGTTCGGCCTCGCGCAGTTGCACCAGCTGCGCGGGCGGGTCGGCCGCTCGCACCACCAGGCCTACGCCTACCTGCTGGTGCCCGACGTCGAGGGCCTCACCAAGCAGGCCGCGCAGCGGCTGGAGGCGATCCAGCAGATGGAGGAGCTGGGCTCGGGCTTCTACCTCGCGATGCACGACCTGGAGATCCGCGGCGCCGGCGAGGTGCTGGGCGAGAACCAGAGCGGCAACATGATGGAGGTCGGCTTCCAGCTCTACAACGACATGCTGGCCGAAGCCGTGCGCTCGCTGAAGGCGGGCCGCGAACCCGACCTGCTCTCGCCGCTGAACGCCGCCACCGAGATCAACCTGCACGCGCCGGCCCTGCTCCCCGATGCCTACTGCGGCGACGTGCACACCCGCCTGTCGCTCTACAAGCGCCTGGCGACCACCGAGAAGACGGAGCAGATCGACACGCTGCTCGAGGAGGTCACCGACCGCTTCGGCAAGCTGCCGGCGCAGGGCCGCACGCTGTTCGACGTGCACCGCCTGCGCGTGCTGGCGCGCCCGTACGGCGTGATCAAGGTCGACGCGGCGCCGAAGCTGATCGTGATCGGCTTCCGCCCGAACCCGCCGGTGGACGCGCAGAAGATCATCGAGCTGGTGCAGAAGAACCGCCACATCAAGCTGGCCGGCAACGACAAGCTGCGCATCGAACGCGACACGCCGGACCCGCAGGCGCGCGCCCAGCTGGTGCGCGACGTGCTCCGTGCACTGGGCGTGCCGCGCATGGCCGACACCGCATGAGACACCCTGTGTCGACCATCGGGCTGGATCTGCCGGCGCACCGGCGGGTGTTCGCCGGATTCTTCCTCTACGCCTTCGGGCTCGGCGGCTTCTTTCCGCGCCTCGCGGAACTGCAGCGCTCGATGGGCGTCAGCGAGGGCGAACTGGGTCTCGGGCTGATCGGCGCGGCGGTCGGCACGCTGCTGTCGCTGAGCTTCGGCGGACGCCTGATCGAGCGCATCGGGCACCGCCGGATGCTGCTCGCGGTTCCGCCGGCCATCCCGGTCGGCTACGCGCTGGCGGCGCACGCGCAGGGGCCGCTGGCGCTGTTCCTGATCCTCCTTCCCGCCGGCGTGCTGATCGGCGCGATCGAGGTCGTGGTCAATCTGGAGGCAGACCGCGTCGAGCATGCCGGCGGCCGGCGGATCATGAATCGCGCCCACGCGTTCTGGAGCTTCGGCTTCTTCGGCGCCGGGCTGCTCGGCACGCTGTGCGCCCGCGTCGGCCTCACGCCGCAGTGGCAGCTGGCGCTGATGGTGCCGCTGTCGCTGGTGCTCACGGTGGTGCTGCTCGGTCGCTTCGAGCCGGCGGCGGCACGCAGCGGCGACCATGGGGGCGAAACCCCCCATTTCGCCGCGCCGACGGCGGGCATCATGGCGCTGGTGGCGCTGTCGTTCTCGGCGCTGGTGCTGGAGGGTGCCGGGTTCGACTGGTCGGCCATCTACATGCGCGACGCCCAGGGCGCGCCGGCCTATCTCGGTGCGCTGGCCGTGGCCACCGGCGCCTTCGCGCAGGCCGCCACGCGCTACCTCGCCGACCGGCACGTCGAGCGGCACAGCCCGCTGGTCGTCGCGCGCAGCTTGCTGGTGGTGCTCGGCATCGGGGACGTGCTGGTCTTCTTCGCCCCGAACGCGCCGCTCGCGCTGCTCGGCTTCGCGCTGATGGGCGTGGGCACCAGCGTGCTGTTCCCGCTCGCGATGTCGGCCGCCGCGCAGCGGCGCGACCGGCCGGCCGCGGTCAACGTCGCCGCGCTGGCGCAGACGGCCTTCGTCTCCTTCATGCTCGCGCCGCCGCTGCTGGGCCTGGTCGCCGAGCATGCGGGCATCCGCTGGTCGTTCGGCATCGGGCTGCCGCTGGTGCTGCTGAGCCTGGCAGTGTCCGGCGTGCTGCGCGGCGGCGGCGCGGCCGCGCGCGCGCACGAGGCTTGATCCAGCCCAAACGTCTTTACGGACCCGCAACAGGGCGGGCAACGGGCGGATACCGCGTGGCGCCAGCATGCCCATCGACATTCCACAGGAGGACTCGATGAAACTGCAACGCGACTGGATCACGCCACTGACGATGGGCGCCTTCGGGCTGCTCGCCGTGACGGGTGTGCTGATGTTCTTCCACCTCGACACCGGGCTGAACAAGACGGCCCACGAATGGCTCAGCTGGGTGCTGGTGGCCGGTGTGGCCGGCCATGCCGCCGTGAACTGGCCGGGCCTGAAGCGGCATCTCGCGGGGTGGCGTGCACGCATCGTCGTGGGCATCGCGGCGCTGCTGCTGGCGGCGAGTTTCCTGCCCCTGGGGGCGCAGGGCGACGGCCCGCCCTTCGCCGGCGCGATGCGCACCCTGGCCGACGCGCCGCTGCCGGTGCTCGCACAGGTGGCACGCACCACGCCCGCGGTGATGCGCGAGCGCCTCGCGGCCGCCGGTCACCCGGACGCCGTCGAGGGCGATACGGCGAAGACGCTGGCCGGCGACGACTTCGGCGACCAGATGCGCCTGCTCAGCGCGGTGCTGAAACCCGCCGGCGGTTAACATCGCCGCCCCATGTCGAGCATCGAGCACGCCCCCGGCCTCTTCATCCGCGGCTTCGCGCCGCCGCTGCGGCTGGCGGACTACCGGCTGGTCGCGTTCGACATGGACTCGACGCTCATCAACATCGAGTGCGTCGACGAGATCGCCGCCGAGGTCGGCCGCAAGGCCGAGGTGGCCGAGATCACCGAAGCGGCGATGCGCGGCGAGATCGCCGACTACAAGGACAGCCTGCGCCGCCGCGTCGCGCTGCTGGCCGGTACGCCGGTCGAGGCGCTCGAGCGGGTGTGGACGCAGCGCCTGCGCCTGAATCCGGGGGTCGAGGCCTTCGTCGCGGCCTGCCGGGCGGCCGGCCTGAAGACGCTGCTCGTGTCGGGCGGCTTCACCTTCTTCAGCGAGCGCATCCGTGCACGCCTCGGGCTGGACTTCGCGCGAGCCAACACGCTGGGCGTCTCGAACGGCCGGCTGACGGGCACGCTGTTCGACCGGCCCTGGGGCGACATCGTCGACGGCGCCGAAAAGAGGCGCGTGCTGCTCGAGGTGGCGGAACTGATGGGCATCGAGCCGGCGCAGGCCATCGCCGTCGGCGACGGCGCGAACGACCTGCCGATGATGGCCGCCGCCGGGCTGTCGATCGCCTATCACCCGAAACCGGCCGTGGCCGAGCAGGCGATGGTCTCGATCGTCAGCGGCGGCATGGACCGGGCGCTCGAGGTGCTGGCGCCCTGAGCGCGAGCCCGGGCCTCAATCGGGGCGCAGCACCACCATGACCTCGTGCGGGCGCGGCGCGGCGATCGGTTCGTAGCGCCACTGCCGCACCGCCTCGAGCACGGCGGCATCCATGCGCGGGTGCGTCGACGAGCGCACCGCGACGTCGCGCACCGAACCGTCGGGATCGACGGTGAACGCCACATGCGTGCGCACGTCGCCGCGCAGGACGCCGATCAGCCCGCGCGGGGTGATCGGCTCGACCATGCTGGCCAGTTGCAGCGGCGGCAGCGGATCCGGTTCGGGCGGCGGTGGCGGCGCGACCGGAACGGGCGCCGGCCGTGCCGGAGCTTCCACCTCCACCGTCGTCACCTGGGATTCGGGCGTGCGCGGCGGCGCGGGCTCGCTGGCGGCCGGGGCCGGGGCCGGCGCCTCGGCGACACGCGCCTCTTTCTCCTGCTCGGGGGGACGGGCTGGCTCGGCCGGTGCACTGGCCGCGGCCAGCGGCGCCGCTGGCGTCGTCTCCGGAAGATCCGCCGCCGCCGCGGCCGGGCGCGCGGCGACCTTCTCCCGCTCGGGCGGTTTGGCGCGTGGGCGGATCTTGGCGGCCTCGATGATCATGCGCATCGGGTTGCTCGCCTCGCGCTGCACGCGGCTGGAAGGCTCGGGTGTCTGCGCCGGCACGAGCGGCACGGCGAGCGACAGCAGCAACAGGACAAGGGATCGACGGCTCATGGGCGGCGGTATTCTGGCCGCGCAGCACCGTCGCGTGGGGCGCATCGCGGCGGGAAAACCTGGGCCCGTGACGCAGTCCACAGCTCCTACGATGCATTCGTCCGATGCCATCAGGAGACCCCATGAGCAAGCCGACCAAGTACCTGCTCGACGAGAGCCGGATGCCGACGCACTGGTACAACATCCAGGCCGACCTGCCGACGCCGGCACCCGCGGTGCTGCATCCGGGCACGCTGCAGCCGGTCGGTCCGGACGACCTCGCTCCCCTGTTCCCGATGGCGCTGATCGCCCAGGAGGTCAGCACCGAACGCGAGGTGCCGATCCCCGAGCCGGTGCGCGAGGTGTTCCGCCTCTGGCGCCCTTCGCCGCTGGTGCGTGCCCATCGGCTGGAGAAGGCGCTCGGCACGCCCGCCCGGATCTACTACAAGTACGAGGGCGTGTCGCCGGCCGGCTCGCACAAGCCGAACACCGCCGTGCCGCAGGCCTGGTACAACCAGCAGGCCGGCATCCGCAAGATCGCCACCGAGACCGGCGCCGGCCAATGGGGATCGTCGCTCGCCTTCGCCGGCGCACTGTTCGGCATCGAGGTCACCGTGTTCCAGGTGCGCGTGTCCTACGACCAGAAGCCCTACCGCCGCGCGCTGATGGAGACCTATGGCGCGCGCTGCATCGCGAGCCCCTCGAACGAAACCGCCTGCGGCCGCGCGATCCTCGCCCGGACGCCGGACCATCCCGGCTCGCTCGGCATCGCGATCTCCGAGGCGGTCGAGGTGGCTGCGACGCACGACGACACCAAGTACGCGCTCGGCTCGGTGCTGAACCACGTGCTGATGCACCAGACCATCATCGGCCAGGAGGCGATCGCCCAGCTCGAGATGGCTGGGGACGATCCGGACGTGGTGGTCGGCTGCACCGGCGGGGGCTCCAACTTCGCCGGCATCAGCTTCCCGTTCCTCGGACTGCAGCTGCGCGGCGGGCGCCGGCGCCGCATCGTCGCCGTGGAACCGGCGGCCTGCCCGAGCCTGACGCGCGGCCGCTATGCCTACGACTTCGGCGACACCGCGCACCTGACACCGCTGACCAAGATGCACACGCTGGGCTCCACCTTCACCCCGCCCGGCTTCCATGCGGGTGGGCTGCGCTACCACGGCATGGCGCCGCTGGTGTCGCACCTGAAGGAGCTCGGGCTCATCGAGGCGGTGGCCTACCACCAGAACACGTGCTTCGAGGCCGGCGTGCTGTTCGCGCGCACCGAGGGCATCGTGCCGGCGCCGGAGGCGAATCACGCGGTCAAGGGCGCGGTCGAGGAGGCGCTGCGCTGCAAGCGCGAGGGCCGCGCCGAGGTGATCCTGTTCAACCTGTGCGGCCACGGCCATTTCGACATGTCGGCGTACAGCAACTACGCCGCCGGCAAGCTGGTCGACCAGCCCTACGACGAGAAGGAACTCGCGCTGGCGCTGGCTGGCCTGCCGTCGGTGCCGGCCTGACCGGCGCTCAGAAGTGCAGCACGACGACCTCGCCGACGACACCGTCGCCGGCCAGCGGGATCGCCAGGGCGGTGCTCAGCCCGGCACCGCCCAGTTCCGCATCGAGCGCCGACCCGAGCCGGCCGGCGCCCCGCCCCACCTGGGCTGAGGCGCCGGACCACGCGGCGCCGACGATGCCCAGCTCCGCGGGCTCGACGGCCGTCTCCGGCCCGGTCGGCAGCGGCCCGCTCGCCTCGCAGTGGCCGAAACCGCGCTGCAGGCGGCTCGCGCCGGCCTCGCCCGGCAGCCAGCTCTCGACGCGCCGCGCGATGGGCGTCACCGACGACGACAGCAGGCTCAGCACCCAGGTCTGCTGCGACGGGGTCCCGCAGGGCAGTGCCAGCCCGCGCACGATGCCGGCGCTGGCCGCGGTCTGCGCGCGCAGGAACTGGTGCGATTCGCCGAGGCCGTCGATGAACACCGCCGCCTCGCGCTGCCAGGCCATGCCCGGCAGGCCGGCGCCGCGCGGCAGGTAGCTGTCGCGGCTCAGCGATTCGAGCGCCTCGCCGCTGCTGCCGAAATAGCCGTCCTGCAACGTCAGGTCGCCGGTGACGCGTGGATCGTTGTGCCAGAGCTCGATCGCCCCGCTATGGCTGCCGGAATCGCCGCACAGCATGACGACCACCGAGCTCAGCCCCGCCGGCCCGAACACCGGCAGCGCGGCCGCGCAGACCAGCCCGGCCGCCTGGGCCGCGGCGACGCGGCGGAAATAGGACCCTTCGAGCCGGCGCAGCAGCAGCGGGCGAGCCTCTTCCCAGGCGCGCCCGGGCAGCCCCTCGCCGCGGCCGAAGCACAGGCCGCGGCTTTGCGCACCGAAGGCGGGCGCGGACTCGAACAGACCGTCGGCCAGCTCCAGGAGCGTGCCGTCCACCGACGGGCGCCAGACCTCGACGACGCGGATGAAGGTGTGCATGGACCCGGTCACGCAAGTCACGTGCCGAGTCGGACGGTCAGGCGGGCGCCGGCAGCACGACGATGCCGTCTGCATCCGCGTACAGCCAGTCGCCCGGCCGCACCCAGACGCCCTGGATCTGCACCGGCAGGTTGCGCAGGCCCGGTGCCTTGCGCTCGGTCGGCAGCGGCATCAGCGCGAGCGCGCGGATGCCGACCTCGCACTGGGCCAGTTCGGCCACGTCGCGCACCGCGCCGTCGATCACGATGCCGGCCCAGCCGTTGCGCGCCGCGGCGGCGGCCAGGTTGCCGCCCAGCAGCGCACGGCGCAGCGAGCCACCGCCGTCGACCACCAGCACCGCGCCGACCGGGCCGGCGGCGGTCTCGACCTGGCCGGACGACTCGACCGCGGCCTTGACCGGGGTGTTGTCCTCGAAGCACTTGACGGTCACGACCGGCCCGCAGAATTTGTTGCGGGCACCGAAGTCGCGGAACACCGGCGGCAGCGCGCGGAAGCTGCCGTCCATGGCGGCCTTGTGGGCGTCGCCCAGGTCGCAGGTGGCGAAGTCGGTCGTGTTCATGCGTTCACCACCTTCCGGATCGGCGGCTTCACGTCCGCACGTTGCGGCGGCAGCATCGGCTGATGCTCGCGCGCCGGGTTGAGGATGATCGAGGTGGCGGTCTCGGTCAGCAGGCAGAACTTGGTCACCACCGCGTCCAGGTGCGCGACGTCGATGACCGCGATCTCCAGCACCCAGCTGTCCTCGCCGGTCACGTTGTAGGCGTTGATGCACTCCGGCGATTGCTGGATCAGCTTGACCACCCGCGCGTACTCGGCGCGGCCGACGCGGATCAGCGCACGGATGCCGTAGCCGAGCTTGCCGAGGTCCACCGTCGCCCGGTAGCCGGTGATCACGCCGGCGGCCTCGAGCTTGCGCACACGCTCGGTGACGGCCGGCTGGCTCAGGTGCACGCGCCGGCCCAGTTCGGCCATGGTGAGTCGCGCGTCGGCCTGCAGCTCGGCGAGGATGCGCGTGTCGTGCGAATCGAGTTCTAAGGCCATGTCCGCAAATCTCCTTGAAATGCGTGGACATTGTGCCCAAAGGAACTGCAGATGCCCATGGATCGGACGGCTCTGCCTTCATAGGATCTCGCCCCATGACGACCCATGCCCTGCCCGGTGCGCGCCCGCTGGTCCCCGCGCTGACATCGCTGCTCTGGCTCTGCCTCGCCGCCACCTGGGTGGTCTGGGGATCGACCTACCTCGCGATCAAGTTCGCGCTGCTGAGCTTCCCGCCGTTCTTCCAGATGGGCACGCGCTTCCTCTGCGCCGGCGCGCTGCTGCTGGCCTGGATGCGCTGGCGCGGCGCGGCGTGGCCGACGCGCACGCAGTGGCGCAACGCGCTGGCCGTCGGCACGCTGATGCTCGGCGGCGGCATGGGCGGCACCGCGACGGCGGAGATCTCCGTCGGCTCCGGGCTGGTGGTGGCGTTCATCGCCGTCGTGCCGCTGATGATCGCGGCGCTGAACCGGCTGTGGGGCGTGAAACCCGGGCGGCTCGAGCTGGCCGGCATCGTCGTCGGCCTGGCCGGTGTGCTGATGCTGACGCAGGGCGCCGGCTTCCGGGCCTCGCCCGCCGGGCTCGCGGCGATCGCGATCGCCTGCGTGAGCTGGTCGCTGGGCAGCGTGCTCAGCCAGCGCAGCCTGCCATTGGCGCCCGGCGCGATGGGCTTCGCCAGCGAGATGCTGTGCGGCGGTGCGGTGCTCATGCTGCTGTCGCTGGCCACTGGCGAGCGGCCGCAGTGGCCGCCGCAGCCGGCGGCGGTGGCGGCCTGGTTCTACCTGGTCGTGTTCGGCTCGCTGATCGCCTTCAACGCCTACATGATCCTGCTGTCGCGCGCGAGCGCGGGGCTGGCGTCGAGCTACACCTTCGTGAACCCGGTGATCGCGATGCTGCTGGGCGTCGCGGTGCTGGGCGAGGCGGTGACGTCCTTCGAGTGGCTGGCGGCGGTCGTCGTGCTGGTCGGCGTGGTGCTGATGCTGCGCGGCACGGCGCTCAGGCGCGCCTGAGCGCCTGCGCGCGGATCGCCGACAGCGTGCTCCGCGAGGTGCTCACGTCGGCGTCCAGCCGCAGGTGCAGCAGCGCCGGCCGGCCCGCGGCGAGCGCCTCCTGCAGCGCCGGCTCGAACTGCTCGGTGCGCTCGACGAAGGCGCCGTGCCAGCCGTACGCACGCGCCAGCGCCGCGAAGTCCGGGTTGAACAGGTCGCTGCCACTGACCCGGCCCGGGTACTCGCGCTCCTGGTGCATGCGGATGGTGCCGTAGGTGCCGTTGTCCACCACGATGCTGAGCAGCCGGCCGGCACCACGCCCGGCGCCGTAGCCGGTGGCGGTGGCGAGTTCCTGCCCCGTCATCAGGAAGTCGCCGTCGCCCGCCACGTTCACCACCGTGCGCTGCGGGTACAGCAGCGCGGCCGCGATCGCCGCCGGCACGCCGTAGCCCATCGCGCCGGCGGTCGGCGCGAGCTGGGTGCGGCCGTGGTGCTGCAGCCCCGGGTACTGCACGTAGCGGTGCAGCCAGCCGCTGTAGTTGCCGGCGCCGTTGGTGTAGATGGTGTCCTCCGGCAGCAGGCGCTGCAGCGTGAGCATCACCTGCGCCATGTCCAGCGGCGCCACCGCCGGCGGCACGCGGTTGGCGGCGTAGTCGGCGGCGGCCGCCGCAGCCCACGCCAGCCACGGCAGCTGCGGCGGGGCCGTCAGCGCCTCGAGCGCCTTGGCCGCGTTGGCCACCGAGGACTGCAGCAGCAGATCGGCGGCATAGACCCGGCCCAGCTCTTCCGCGCCCGCGTGCAGGTGCACCAGCTTCTGCGCGGGGCGCGGCGCGGCCAGCAGCGTGTAGCCGCCGGTGGTCATCTCGCCGAGCCGCACGCCCAGCGCGATGATCAGGTCCGCCTCGCGCACCCGCTGGGCCAGCTTCGGATTGATGCCGATCCCCACGTCGCCGGCGTACAGCGGATGCCGGTTGTCGAAGGTGTCCTGGAAGCGGAACCCGCAACCGACCGGCAGTTGCCAGTTCTCCGCGAAGCGCTGCAGCGCCCGCCCGGACTCGGCGTCCCAGCCGCTGCCACCGGCGATCACCAGCGGGCGCTGCGCCGCCACCAGCAGCGCCCGCAGGTCGCGCAGCGCGCCGGGCGCGGGCCACGCCTGTGCCGGTTCGGCGCGCGGCAGCACCGGCGCGGCGGTCGGCGTGGTCAGCAGGTCCTCCGGCAGCGCCAGCACGACCGGTCCCGGCCGGCCCTGCAGGGCGGTGTGGAAGGCCCGCGCCACGTATTCCGGCAGCCGGTCCGCGCTGTGCACCTCGGCCGCCCACTTGGCCAGCCCCAGCGTGCCGGGACCGAACATCTGCCGGTAGTCGAGCTCCTGGAAGGCCTCGCGGTCGCGCTGGTCGGAAGCGACCTGGCCGACGAACAGCACCATCGGCGTGCTGTCCTGGAACGCGGTGTGCACGCCGATGCTGGCGTTGGTCGCGCCCGGCCCGCGTGTGGCGAAGCAGACGCCTGGCCGGCCGCTCAGCTTGCCCTGCGCCTCCGCCATGAAGGCGGCCCCGCCCTCCTGCCGGCAGGCGATGAAGCGGATGCGTTCGCGGTGCTCGTGGAAGCCGTCCAGCACCGCCAGAAAACTCTCTCCCGGCACGCCGAAGACGGTGTCCACGCCCTGGGCGATCAGGGCTTCGACCAGCGCGTGGCCGGCAATGCGTGCGCTCATGCTCAGGGGCTCCGGAAGAGGAAGGACGATTATCGGCAGGCCCCGACCCCGGGTTTGTGCCGACGGACATAATTCCCTGCCTGGTGAATTATGTCGGCCATGGCCCGACCCACCGACCTCGCCGTCGAACCCCGCCAGCGCGACGCCGACCGCTCGCAGCAGACCATCCTCGGCGCGGCGCGCGACGAGTTCCACGAGCACGGCCTGGGCGGCGCGCGCATGGACCGCATCGCCGATCGCGCCGGGGTGGACAAGCGCCTGATCTACTACTACTTCGAGAACAAGGACAGCCTGTTCCAGGCGGTGCTGGAAGACACCTACCGCGGCATCCGCGAGGCCGAACAGCAGTTGCACCTGACCGATCTGCCGCCGGCCGAAGCGCTGCGCCGGCTGACCGAATTCACCTGGAACTACTACCTCGCGCACCCGGAGTTCCTGACGCTGCTGAACAGCGCCAACCTGCACCGGGCGCGCCACCTCGCCGGCTCGCAGCGCGCGCGCGAGCTGAACTCGCCGCTGATCGCGACGCTCGGCGAGGTGCTCGAGCGCGGCCGGGTGCAGGGCGTGTTCCGCGGCGGCATCGATCCGATGCAGCTGTACATCTCGATCGCCGGGCTGTCCTACTTCTACCTCGGCAACAGCCACACGCTGTCGGCCATCTTCGGGCGCAACCTGCTCTCGCCGAAGGCTCGCAGCGAACGCCTCTCGCACATGTGCGACGTGATCCTCGGGTATGTCCTGAGGGACTGAGCCGCACCACTGATTCACCATTCAGTGAATAAAACCAGGAGACTGCCCATGTCCGCGACTGCCTTCGCCCGCCTTGCCTGTGCCGCCGGCCTGTTCGCCGCGGCGACCGCACACGCCCAGTGGCAACCCAGCAAGCCCATCACCATCATCGTGCCGTGGGCCGCCGGCGGCTCGACCGACCAGGTCACGCGCGTCACCGCGGCCGAGATCGAGAAGGCGCTGAACCAGAAGGTGGTGATCCTCAACCAGCCCGGCGCGTCCGGCTCGGTGGGCACGAAAAACGCGCTGGAGGCGCCGAAGGACGGCTACACCTGGACCGCCGGTGCCGCGAAGGACCTGGGCACCTACAAGGTGCTCGGCATGGTCGACACGAGCGCGAAGGACTGGAACCTGTACCTGAACGTCGCCCACATCGCGGTGGTCGGCGTGAACGCCGACACGCCGTACCAGACGATGCCGGAGCTGCTCGCGGCGATGAAGGCCAAGCCGGGCGCCGTGCCGGTGGCCACGGCCGGGGTCAATTCGAGCGGCCACGCCGCGATCGAGGCGATCGCGCGCGCGGCGGGCGTCAGCTACAAGCACGTCACCTACGACGGCGGCAATCCGGCGGTGGTCGCCACGGTCGCGGGCGAGACGCAGGTCACGACGCAGCTCGCCGCCGAGCAGACCGACATGATCCGCGCCAAGAAGATCCGCCCGCTCGCCGTGGTCGGCGACAAGCCGCTGGAGATCGAGGGCTTCGGCACGGTGCCGCCGCTGTCGCAGTTCATTCCCGGCTTCAAGGACCCGATCAACTACTTCGGCATCTTCGTGCCGAAGGGCGTGCCGGCGGAAGTCACCGGGACCTTGGACAAGCTGTGGGCCGGCGCGATCGCGAACAACGAGGCGCTCAAGAAGTACGCGCAGGGCCGCGGCGCGCTGTTCGCGCCGATCGCCGGCGACGCGGCGCAGAACGCGGTGTTCCCGGCCATCCAGGCCTACGCGTGGACGCAGCAGGCGGCCGGCAAGGCCAAGGTCTCGCCGGACACCGTGGGCATCCCCAAGCCCTGACGCCGGCCTCATGTCCTCGCGCAGCGACCTGGCCGGCGGGGCCGGCTGGATGGCGTTCGGCCTCGTGATTCTGGTCGGCTCGTGGCGCATGGAGCGCTTCGAGTCGATGGGCGCGACGGTGTACACGGCGCCGGGCCTGGTGCCAGGCCTGTTCGGCCTGCTGCTCGTGCTGCTCGGCGCGCTGCTGGCATGGCGTGGCCGGCATGCGGCGGACGGCGCGGGGCCGGCGCCGTTGCTCAACGGGCGCATCGCGCTGACGCTGCTGCTCACGCTCGGCTACGCGCTGGGTGCGGTCGGCCATGTTCCCTTCCTGCCGGCCACGGCGGTGTTCGTGGGCCTCTTCTGCGCCCTGTTCGCGGACGGCGGCTCGTGGCTGCGGCGCGCCGCGATCGGTACCACCACCGGGGTGCTGACCGCCGTCGCGATCGTGCTCGTGTTCGAGCGCGTCTTCCTCGTCAGGCTGCCCTGAATGCTGGACGGGCTGCTCGCCTTCGGCCGGTCGATCGCGCACTTCAGCGCACCCTCGGTGATCGGCCTCGCGCTGCTCGCCTCGCTGGTCGGCGTGGTGATCGGCGCCCTGCCCGGCCTGACGGCGACGATGGGCCTGGCGCTGATGACCACGCTGACCATCAAGCTGCCGCCGGACCAGGCGCTGCTGATCCTCGTCTGCACCTACGTCGGCTCGATCTACGGCGGATCGCGTTCGGCGATCCTGCTCAACATTCCGGGCACGCCGGCCTCGGCCGCCTCCTGCCTGGACGGCCATGCGCTGGCGCGGCAGGGGCTGGCCGGCCGGGCGATGGGCATCGCCACCACCGGCTCGGTGCTCGGCACGCTGATCGGCATGCTGTTCCTCGCCGGCTTCACGCCGCTGCTGGGCAACCTCGCGCTGAAGTTCGGCGCCTACGAGTTCTTCTGGCTGGCGCTGTTCGGCGTGATCATCGCCGGCACGCTGACCGGGGACGACCCGCTGAAGGGCTGGATCGCGGGCATCGCCGGCCTGTTCGTCGCGACGATCGGCCAGGAGCCGATGTACGCCCACGAGCGCTTCGCCTTCGGCGTGCGCGACCTCGCCGGCGGCATCCAGCTGGTGCCGGCGCTGGTCGGCGCGTTCGGCTTCGCCGAGTTACTCACGGCGATGCGCGAGCGCCAGGCGCCGGTGCGGGTCAATCCGTTCGACACCGTGGTGCCGCGCCTGGCCGACATCGTGCGGCACTGGCGCACCATCGTGCGCTCCGGCCTGATCGGCACCGGCGTCGGCATCATTCCGGGCGTCGGGGAGGACGTGGCGGCCTGGTCCTCGTACGCCGCCGCGAAGCGCGCCAGCAAGGAGCCGGAGACCTTCGGCAAGGGCTCGATCGACGGGTTGATGGCCGCCGAGACCGGCGACAACGCCTGCGTACCCGGCGCCGTGATCCCCGTACTGACGCTGGGCATTCCCGGCTCGGCGCCGGCGGCGGTGCTGCTTGCCGCGATGATCATCCACGGCGTGCGCCCGGGCCCGCTGATCATGGTCGAGAACGCGCAGTTCGTGTACGACGTGGTCGCGATGATGCTGTTCGCGACGCTCGGCATCCTGCTCTACGGCCTGATGCTGACGCGGCTGCTGGTGCTGGTGCTGCGCGTGCCCCAGCACATCATCGTGCCGATCATCTTCGTGCTGTGCACTGTCGGCAGCTTCGCGATCGCCGGGCGCCTGTTCGACGTCTGGGTGATGCTGGCCTTCGGCGCGATCGGCTACGTGCTGCGGCACTGGGGCTACCCGATGGCGCCGCTGGTGCTGGGCATCGTGCTGGGCGATCTGCTGGAGAAGAACCTGCGCCGCGCGCTGGTGCTCTCGGACGGCGACCTGACGCCCTTCTTCACCCGGCCGATCTCGGCGGTGTTCGCCGCGCTGATCATCGGCACGATCGTCTGGAAGCTGCTGCGGCTGCAGCGCCGTTCGGTGAGGCTGGCCGCATGAGGCTCGCGCTGTGCAACGAGGTGCTGCGCGAGCGGCCCTTCGCCGAGCAGTGCCGGCTTGCCGCCGCGCTCGGCTGCCAGGGCCTCGAGCTGGCGCCCTTCACGCTTGCGGCCGACCCCTCGACGCTGGACGAGGCGCAGGCCCGGGCGGTGCGGCGCGACACCGAGGCGCACGGCCTCGCCGTCTCGAGCCTGCACTGGCTGATGGTGCAGCCCACCGGCCTCTCCATCGCGACGCCGGACGCGGCCCTGCACGGCCGCAGCGTAGCGTTCCTGGAACGCCTGGTCGCGTTTGCCGCGGCCTGCGGTGCCGGCGTGCTGGTGCACGGCTCCCCGGCACAGCGCGCGCCGGCGCCCGGCCAGACCGTGGCCGACGCGCTGGCCCGCTGCGAGGCAGCCTGGGCGCGCCTGGCCGATGTCGCGCGACAACATGGCGTGGTCTACTGCATCGAGCCGCTGTCGCGCGCCGAGACACCGGTGCTCAACACGCTGGCCGAGGCCGTCGCCGTGGTCGACCGCATCGGCTCGCCGGCCCTGCGCACGATGCTGGACCTGAGCGCCGCCGCGGTGACCGAAGTCGAGGCGCCGGACGTGCTGCTCGCCCGCCACCTCGCGAGCGGCCACATCGCGCACGTCCAGCTGAACGACCGCAATCGCCGCGGCCCCGGCCAGGGCGACACGCCGGTCGCGCCGGTGCTGCGGGTGCTGCATGCGGCCGGCTACGGCGGCTGGGTCGCGTTGGAGCCGTTCGACTACCAGCCCGAACCGCTGGCCTGCGCGGCGGCGAGTGCGGGCTACGTGCGGGGCATCTGGGAGGCGCTGGCGTGAAGGCCGTGGCGGTGCGCGTCCGCAGTGTCGAGCTGTTCGAGCGGCCGGTCACGCTGCGCCTGCCGTTCCGCTTCGGCGCCGCCACGGTCACGCGCTGCCCGCAGGCCTTCGTGCGGGTCGAGGCGGAGATCGGGGGCCGCACGCTGCCCGGTGCCAGCGCCGAGCTGATGGTGCCCAAGTGGTTCGACAAGAACCCGGCGCTGACCCATGAGCAGAACTTCGAGCAGCTGCGCGAGGCGCTGCGCATCGCCCGCGCGGCCTACCTGGCCGCCGACGCGCCCGGCTCCGCCTGGCTGCTGTCGGACACGGCCGGCGAGGCGGCCGTCGCGCAGGGGGTGGCCCGCGGCCTGCCGCGGCTGGCCGCACAGTTCGGCCCGGCGCAGCTGGACAAGGCGGTGGCCGACGCGGTGCTGCGTGCCGCCGGGCTCGGCTGGTGCGAGGGCCTGCGTGCGGGAGTCCTGGGCGACCCCTGGAGTGCGCGGCTGACCATCGCGTCGCCGTCGGCGGTGGCCGTGCGCCACACCGTCGGGCTGGCCGACCGGCTCGGCCGTGACGACCCCGGTCCGGACCCCGCCGACGGCCTGCCTGCCACGCTCGAGGATGCCGTGGCCGCGTACGGGCTGCGCTTCTTCAAGCTCAAGCTGTGCGGCGAGGTCGAGCGCGACCTGGAGCGCCTCGGCCGCATCGCTGCGCTGCTGGCGCGCTGCGCCGGCAGCGCCTGGCGCGTCACGCTGGACGGCAACGAGACCTTCGCCGATGCCGCCGCGCTCGGCACCTTCTGGCGCGCGCTGGCGGCCGCTCCGGCGCTGCGCGGGCTGCTCGAACGCACGCTGCTGCTCGAACAGCCGATCGCACGCACGCGCGCCCTGGCCGAGCCGATCGCCCCGCTCGGCCTGACGCTGCCGGTGATCCTCGACGAATCGGACGATCACCCCGAGGCGCTGGAGCGTGGCCTCGCGCTCGGCTACCGCGGCATCTCCAGCAAGGCCTGCAAGGGCCTGTACCGCAGCCTGCGCAGCGCCGCGCGCGTGGCACAGGACTCGCAGCGCCTGCTGCTGTCCGGCGAGGACCTGACCTGCCAGGCCGGGCTCGCGGTGCAGCAGGACACGCTGCTGGCCGCCAGCCTCGGCATCACGCATGTCGAGCGCAATGGCCACCACTACGTCGACGGCTTCGGCGTCGCCCCCGCGGCCGAGGCGGAGGTCTTCGCGCAGCGCCATCCGGCGCTGTACGAACGCCGCGGCGGCCGCGCACGCCTCGCGGTGCACGACGGGCGGCTCGACCTGCGCGACCTGCACGACCCCGGCTTCGCCAGCGCCGCCCAACCGGACTGGGCCAGCCTGCAACCCATCCACTGAGCAACGGGACCCGACCCATGGCCACCACCCCTCTCGGCATCATCATGCACGGCGTGACCGGTCGCATGGGCATGAACCAGCACCTGATCCGCTCGATCGTCGCGATCCGCCAGGCCGGCGGCGTGACGCTGGCCAACGGCGACAAGGTCATGCCCGATCCGATCCTGATCGGGCGCAACGCCGAGAAGATCGAGGCGCTGGCGAAGGCGCACGGCATCGCCCGCTTCGGCACCAACCTCGACGCCGCGCTCGCGAATCGCGGCGACACCGTCTTCTTCGATGCCGGCACGACGCAGATGCGGCCCACGCTGCTCGCCCAGGCGATCCGCGCCGGCAAGCATGTCTACTGCGAGAAGCCGATCGCGACCAACCTGAACGAGGCGGTCGAGGTCTGCCGGCTCGCGCAGGCCTCCGGGCTGAAACACGGTGCGGTGCAGGACAAGCTGTTCCTGCCCGGCCTGCGCAAGCTGGACCTTCTGCGTCGCGCCGGCTTCTTCGGCCGCATGCTGTCGGTGCGCATCGAGTTCGGCTACTGGGTGTTCGAGGGCGACCTGCAGCCGATCCAGCGGCCGAGCTGGAACTACCGCGCCGAGGACGGCGGCGGGATCATCCTCGACATGGTCTGCCACTGGCGCTACGTGCTGGACAACCTGTTCGGCCAGGTGAAATCGGTCTCCTGCCTGGGCGCCACCCACATCCCGCAGCGCTGGGACGAGGCCGGTCGGCCCTACGCCGCGACCGCCGACGACGCCGCCTACGCGACCTTCCAGCTCGAGGGCCACCAGGGCGAGCCTGTGATCGCGCAGGTGAACAGCTCGTGGACCACGCGCGTGCGGCGCGACGACCTCGTCACCTTCCACGTCGACGGCACGCACGGCTCGGCGGTCGCCGGTTTGACCGACTGCCGGGCGCAGTCGCGCGTCACGACGCCGCGTCCGGTGTGGAATCCGGACGTGCGCCAGACCATGCCGTTCTTCGAGCAGTGGCAGGAGGTGCCGGACACGCAGGTGCACGAGAACGGCTTCAAGCTGCAGTGGGAAGCCTTCATCCGCCACGTCGTCGAGGATGCGCCCTACCGCTGGACGCTGCCGGAAGGCGCCAAGGGCGTGCAGCTGGTCGAGGCCGCGCTGCAGAGCTGGAAGGAGCGCCGCTGGATCGACGTGCCGCCGCTGCCGCTGTGACCGGATATCGAGGGCGCCGCCGCGGCGCCGAGGGAACGCCCGCATGAAGATCACCCTGCCTCAGGCCGACGGCACGCTGGCCGCCTACTCGCTGCGCGAGGCCGCCGCGTTCGAGCCGGCCGCGCCTGGCGCGCCGCTGAACCGCATCGCCTATTCGGCGGCGCACGTCGTGGCCGATGCCCGCGCCGCGGTCGACCCGTGGCTGCAGTGCGCGATCGACTGGGACGCGACCATCGCGTACCGGCGCCGGCTCTGGCGCCTCGGCCTCGGCGTCGCCGAGGCGATGGACACCGCGCAGCGCGGCATGGGCCTGGACTGGCCGACTTCGCTGGAGCTGATCCGCCGCTCGATCGAGGCCGCGCGCGACGTGCCCGGCGCCTTCCTCGCCAGCGGCTGCGGCACCGACCACCTGGCGCCCGACGCCGCGCGCGGTATCGACGACGTGATCCGCGCCTACGAGGAACAGATGGCGGCGATCGAGCGCCTCGGCGGCCGGCTGATCGTGATGGCCAGCCGCGCGCTGGCGCGCGTCGCGCAGGGGCCGGACGACTACGTCCGCGTCTACGACCGCGTGCTGCGCCAGGCGCGCGAGCCGGTGATCCTGCACTGGCTGGGCGACATGTTCGACCCCGCGCTGGCCGGCTACTGGGGCAGCCGCGACACCGGCGCAGCGATGGCGACCGCGCTCGCCGTGATCGCGGCCCATGCCGGCAAGGTGGACGGGATCAAGATCTCGCTGCTCGACAAGGACCAGGAGATCGCGATGCGCCGCCGCCTGCCGCCCGGCGTGCGCATGTACACCGGCGACGACTTCAACTACGCCGAGCTGATCGCCGGCGACGGCGTCGGCGACGCCCCGGCGCAGCGGCACAGCGACGCGCTGCTCGGCATCTTCGACGCCATCGCGCCGGCCGCGAGCGCCGCGCTGGCGGCGCTGGCGCGTGGCGACGAGGCTCGTTTCCATGCCATCCTCGCGCCGACGGTGCCGCTCTCGCGCCACATCTTCCGGGCGCCCACACGCTTCTACAAGACCGGCGTGGTGTTCATGGCCTGGCTGAACGGCCACCAGGACCACTTCGTGATGGTGGGCGGCCAGCAGAGCACCCGCTCGCTGCCGCACTTCGCGGAGCTGTTCCGGCTCGCCGACGCGGCCGGCCTGCTCGAGCAGCCGGCGCTCGCCGTGCAGCGCATGCGCACGCTGCTCGCGCTGCACGGCGTCGAGGCCTGACCCGATGCGCGACTTCTCGGCCGACCACCGCTGGCTCTCGATCAACACGGCCACGGTGCGCAAGCAGCGCGGGCAGGACTGGCCGCTGCCGCAGATCCTGGATGCCTGCGCGGCACGCGGCATCCGCGCCGTCTCGCCGTGGCGCGACCAGGTCGCGGCGGCCGGCCTCGATGCGGTCGCGCGCCAGCTGCGCGCGCTGGGCCTGGAACTCTCGGGCTATTGCCGCGGCGGCATGTTCACCTACGCCGACGCCGCCGGCCGGCAGGCCTCCCGCGACGACAACCGCCGCGCCCTCGACGAAGCCTGCACGCTCGGCGCGCCGTGCCTGGTGCTGGTGGTCGGCGGCCTGCCGGGCGCGCTGGCCGGCCGGCCGGCGCACCGCGACCTCGGAGCCGCGCGCGCGCAGGTGACCGAAGGCATCGCCGCATTGCTGGAGGACGCCCGTGAGCGCCGCATGCCGCTGGCAATCGAGCCGCTGCACCCGATGTACGCCGGCGACCGCGCCTGCATCAACACGCTCGAGCAGGCGCTCGATGTCTGCGACATGCTCGACCCGCGGCGCTCCGGCGCCCTCGGCGTCGCGGTCGACGCCTACCACGTCTGGTGGGACCCGAAGCTCGCCGCCCAGATCGAACGGGCCGGCCAAGAGCGCCTCCTCGCGCTGCACGTGTGCGACTGGCTGGTACCGACGGCCGACCTGCTGAACGACCGCGGCATGATGGGCGACGGCGTGATCGACCTGCCGCGCCTGCGCGGCTGGGTCGAGGCGCAGGGCTTCGCCGGCTACAGCGAGGTCGAGATCTTCTCGGCGGCGAACTGGTGGCAGCGCGACGGCGGCGAGGTGCTCGACACCTGCATCGAGCGGCATCGCCGCTGCGTCTGAACTTCAGGCCGGCACGAGCGCGGTGCGGCGAGCCCGCCGCACGTTGAACGCGCTGACGATCAGCACGCCCTGCGTGATCGCGAGGCCGAGCCAGATGCCACGGTACTGGTGCGCGTCCATCAGCGCCCCGAACAGCAGCGGCGCGGCAGCCTGGCCGATGTCCAGGCCCGAGTAGACGATGCCGTAGACCCGGCCGCTGGCGTTCTCCGGTGTCGCGCGCTTGACGATCAGGTCGCGCGACGGCCCGGCGATGCCGGCCGCGAAGCCCATTGCACCGAACAGCAACGGCACGGCAAACGCCGCCACGTGGCCGAAGCCCACCAGCAGCGCGATGCCCGCCGCGATGCCGAAGCCCGCGCCGACGATGCGCTCGCAGCGCGCCGGGTCCGCGGCCAGGAAGCCGCCGAGCACCATCCCGCCCGCGCTGCAGACCATGTAGACCGTCAGGCAGATGCCGGCCCACTGCAGCGGCACGTCGTGCAGGTGGCGCGCCGACTCCGCCGCGAAGCTCTGCACCACGCTGAGCGCGGCGGCATAGAAGAAGAAGAAACCGAAGCACATCCAGACGGCGGGGATGCGCAGGAATTCGAACGGGCTCTCGGGCACCGCCGTAACCGTGCGGGCGGGCTCGGCAGTCGGCGTGGCGGCCGGCGCGCCGACATCCAGTTGAGCGCGCTGCAGCCACAGAATGGCGAGCACGGCGAAGGCCAGCAGCGCCGCGGCCAGCAGGGCCACGCGCCACGAGAACGCCAGCGTCAGCGGCACCAGCAATGCGGGCGCCAGCGACCAGCCGAGGCTGCCGCTGATCCCGTGCATGCTGTAGGCGTGGCCCAGGCGCGCCTTCGCGATCCGGCGGTTCAGCAGCGTGTAGTCAACCGGGTGGAACACGCCGTTGCCGATGCCGGCCAGCACCGAGAACGCGGCCAGCATCCAGTAGCTGGTGCTGGCCGCGAAGCCGAGTGCCGCCAGACCGAGCAGCGCCAGCCCGGCCAGCAGCACCGGCCGCGGGCCGTAGCGGTCGACGACGAAGCCGGACACGGCCTGCACGGCGCAGGACACGACGAAGAAGATCGTCAGCAGCAGGCCCAGCTCGGCGTAGCCGACTCCGAAGGCATCCTTCAACCAGGGAAACAAGGGCGCCAGCAGCAGCTGGCTGAAGTGGCTCACCCCGTGCGCCAGGCCGACCAGGCCGATGACGGTGACGTCCTGGCGCAGCGACGACGGGGAAGAAGCGGTCAGTGTGGACATGGCGGCACTGTAGGCGGCGCCGGCCCGTCGTAGTTACGATAGCGAGCCAACTTCTGTCGAGATCATGCCAAAGTCGCCTGCCCTCGCCCCCGTCGACCCGCTGGCCTACGCGCCGACGCCGGCACGCCCGCTGCGCGCGAAGCTGCGGCGCATGTCGGCCAGTGCGCGCGTGGAGCCACACGATCATCCCTGGGCGCAGGTGGCGTTCTCGACCACCGGCGTGATCCGCATGAACGCGGCGCACAGCACCTACCTCGTGCCGCCGAGCCGCGCGCTGTGGATCCCGCCCGGCGTCGAACACACCGTCACGGCCGTGGAGGACGCCGAGATCCGCACGCTGTACCTGCTGCCGGACGCGCCGTTCTTCGGCGACGCCCAGACCACGGACACGCCGTTTTCGCTCTGGCCGGCGCCCCGTGTGCTGGAGGTTTCGCCGCTGCTGCGCGAACTCGTGGCTCACCTCGACATCCGGCCCGGTCCGCACCCGGCCGGCGAGCGGGAGCAGTGCCTGGCGGCCCTGATCCTGGACGAACTGCGCCGCGCCGCTCCGGTGCGCCTCGGCGTCGACCTGCCGCGCGACAAGCGGCTGCGCCAGCTCTGCGAGGCGGTGCTCGAGACGCCGACGCGCTGGGCCACGCTGGAGGACTGGGCCGGGCAGGCCGGCGCCAGCCCGCGCACCGTCGCCCGGCTGTTCCGCACCGAACTCGGCACCACCTTCCAGCAATGGCGCCAGCAGGTGCTGCTCGCCCATGCGCTCGGCCTGTCGGCCCGCAAGTTGCCGATGGCAACGATCGCGGCGGAGCTCGGATATGCCAGTGCCAGCGCGTTTTCGGCCATGGTCCGCCGCACGCTCGGGGCGCCGCCGAGCCACTTCTTCGCCTGACCGCGGGAATGCCCCGGCGAGGGCCCCGCGTTCACGGGGCGCGCTGACGTTTTGCGACACGCCTTGCAACTGGCGCGACCCTGCAGGATCCACCTCGGTAACAGAATGCAGGTTCCACCCGGGCATTCCCGAAGGAGCAGCTGATGTTGAAGTCCCTGTTCGGCGAACTGGGCCCGGCCACCGACCCGCGCCGGCGGCAGGCGGCCGACGAACCCGACGGGGGTTTCGCCGCCACCGCGATCCTCGAGAGCGTGGCCACCGAGGTCAACGAGCGCGGCCAGATGGTGGATCGCCACCTGCAGGATCTGGTCGTCTCCGGCTCGCCGGCCGCCGCGATCCGGGAGCACTTCGCCACCACCCGCGCCGACCTCGGCACCGCCACGCGCCAGATCACCCTGCTCGACCCGACCGGCGTGTGGGCCTCGTCCGTGGTCAAGGCGCTGTCGGACGCGGGCGGCCAGCCGATCGAGCGGCTGCACCTGCGCGAGAACGGCACGCTGCGCACGCTGGCGCTGATCGAGCGCACCAGCCTCGTCCGCCGCCACGAGGACAAGCTCAACATCTACCACGCCGACGTCCGCGCCCCCGGGGCGGACAACGCGGAGATCCCGGTCGCGCTGATGGAGCGCAGCCACATGACGACGGTGATCGTCGGCCCGATGCAGCCGCACGCCATCGACGCGCTGCTGCACGCGCTGAACCAGGCGGTGCTGATGCCGGGCTGGCGCTGCCCCAACCTGCTTTTCATGCTGCCGCCCAATGCGGTGTGGATCGCCAACAAGATCAATGCGGTGCGCTGGCCGTCCCGGTTGCACGTGCACGTGATCGACGAGCCGCTGATCAGCGCCTCAGCGGTGTGGAACGCGATGCTCGGCATCTGGAACCTGGTCAAGCTGCAGCCGGACTGGGACAGTGCCGCGCCCAAGGTCGCCCCCGAGTTCCCGATCAAGGTCGCCGACCTGAGCGCGCCGCTGGCACCGCGCGCGGCGCCGGCCGTGCCGCTCGCGCGCGCCGGCCGCGCCGTGCTGGACCCGGGACGGGCCCGCCAGGCGCTGTCCGACATGCTGCCGCTGGAGGGCATGCTCGCCTGCGCGGCGGTGGACGCCACCACCGGCCTGGTGCTGGCCCGCGAGCTGCGTGAGGACCATCCGGTCGACCTGGACGTGGTCGGCGCCGCCTGCGCGCAGGTGCTGCGCGACCACCGGCAGGCGGCGGCCGGCATGGGCCTGGGCGGCCCGGTCGAGGAGATCATGACCAGCACCGGCACGCGGCAGCAGGTCATGCGGGTGATCTCCCGCTATCCGGAAGTGTTCGTCGTCGCCCTGCTCGACCGCCAGCGCACCAACCTGCCGCTGGCCCGCTACAAGCTCATGGAGCTCGACAAGGCCTTGCTGTAGCACGGCGGCGGCTTCGGGGCCGCACGGCTAACATCGCGGCAACGCGGGCCGACGTGCCCGCCGGTCCGCTGCCATGACGACCCAGGTCCTCTTCAATTTCACCCGCCAGGACGCCGCCGGCGCCAGCTGCACGGCGCACGCCTGGGCCAAGGTGCCCGAGCCGCTGACACCCGAGCAGCGCACCCGCTGGAAGGCGCGTGCCGCCGACCTGCTCAAGCGCCACGAGGCCGTGCTGGTGGCCCACTACTACGTCGACGGCGACCTGCAGGACCTCGCACTCGAAACCGGCGGCTGTGTGGCCGATTCGCTCGAGATGGCCCGCTTCGGGCGCGACCACCCGGCCCGCACCCTGGTGGTGGCCGGCGTGCGCTTCATGGGCGAGACCGCGAAGATCCTGTCGCCGGACAAGCGCGTCCTGATGCCCGACCTGGACGCCACCTGCTCGCTGGACCTCGGCTGCCCGCCCGAGCAGTTCGCGGCCTTCTGCGACGCCCACCCCGACCGCCAGGTGGTCGTCTACGCCAACACCAGCGCGGCCGTGAAGGCGCGTGCCGACTGGATGGTCACCAGTTCCTGCGCGCTGGCGATCGTCAACCACCTGAAGGACCAGGGCCAGAAGATCCTCTGGGCACCGGACCGCCACCTCGGCCGCTACATCCAGCAGCAGACCGGCGCCGACATGCTGCTGTGGAACGGTGAGTGCATCGTGCACGACGAGTTCAAGGGCCTCGAGCTCGAACTGCTGCGGAAGCAGCACCCCGGCGCACTCGTGCTGGTGCATCCGGAGTCGCCGCAGAGCGTGGTCGACCAGGCCGACGTGGTGGGGTCGACCACGCAGATCCTGAACGCCGTGCAGAAGCACGACGCGCCGGCCTACATCGTCGCCACCGACCGCGGCATCCTGCACCGCATGCGCCAGCTCGCTCCCGGCAAGACACTGCTGGAAGCGCCGACCGCCGGCGAAAGCGCCACGTGCAAGAGCTGCGCGCACTGCCCCTGGATGGCGATGAACGCGCTGCAAGGCGTGGTGGCCTGCCTGGACGAGGGCCGCGGCGAGATCCACGTCGACGAGCCCGTCCGCGCGCAGGCGCTCGGCTGCATCGACCGCATGCTCGACTTCGTCGCCCGCCACCCGGCGAGCGTTCAGACGCCCGGGCTGGTCCGCAACATCGGCGCGGCCTGAGCGCCATGTTCGATTCCGACGAGACGCTCGAGCAGGCCCGCTCGCGCAACGTGCGCGATGCCCTGGCCGAGGACATCGGCCGCGGCGACTGGACCGCCCTGCTGGTGCCCGAGGCGCAGCGCGTGCGCGCCCGCGTGATCGTGCGCGAGGCGGCGGTCCTGTGCGGCCGGGACTGGTTCGATGCCTGCGTGCGCGCCCTGGACCCCGAGGCCCGGATCGACTGGGCGGCCGACGAAGGCGCCCGGCTCGCGCCGGACGCGATCGTCTGCCATGTCGAGGCCCGCGCCCGCGCGCTGCTGTCGGCCGAACGGCCGGCACTGAACTTCCTGCAGCTCCTGTCCGGCACGGCCACCGTGACGCGTGCGCATGTCGACGCGATCGCCGGCGCCTCGCCGAACCCGCGCGGCTGCGCCATCCTCGACACCCGCAAGACCCTGCCGGGGCTGCGCCAGGCGCAGAAGTACGCGGTGCGGGTCGGCGGCGGACGCAACCAGCGCCTGGCCCTGTGGCACGGCATCCTGATCAAGGAGAACCACATCACGGCCGCCGGCAGCATCGGCGCGGTGCTGCGCCAGGCGCGCGCGCTGCAGGCCGGCGTGGAGATCCAGATCGAGGTCGAGACGCTCGCGCAGCTGCGCGAGGCGCTCGCCGAAGGGGCGACGAGCATCATGCTCGACAACTTCGAGCTCGACGCCATGCGCGAGGCGGTGGCCCTGACAGGAGGGCGCGCCGAACTGGAAGTCTCCGGAGGCGTCCAGCTCGACCAGCTGCGCGCCATCGCCGCGACCGGCGTGGACCGCATCTCGGTCGGCGCGCTGACCAAGCACGTGCACGCGGTGGACCTGTCGATGCGGGTGCTCGAGCGACTCTGACCAAAGCGTGAAATGGGCCGCGCGGACGCCGTTTTCCGGCGTCCGCGCCGGCTGCGCAACGGCGACACTGGGCGGCGAATCGACGTCGAGGGTCCAGCATGAGCGCGGATTTCGAATCCATCTTCAATCACCACGAGCGTGCGGTGTTCGAGGCCGTGAAGGCCGGCGCGCCGCGTTATCCGCATCTGTCCGGGCCCGAACTGCTGGCCGACATCGCCTGCGTGGCGCTGAATCGTTTGCCGCCGCGCTACATCCGCCACGAGGTCGACTTCGCGTTCTACCTGACCGACAAGGAGCGCGGCGAGAACGAACGCGCGATCGCCGAGGCGGTCACGTTCGCGTTCGAATTCGTGCAGGCGCGGCGCGCGATGCGCGCCCGCGCCTGACCCGCCGGGCCCGCCAGGCCGGCGGCCGCCCTCACAGGCCCTGCTGGTCGTCGCGCAGGTCGAGCACCTCGGACTTGTTCTTGTCGCGGGTCGCGTCCCACTTCGGCTCGGCCAGGCTGTAGGCGAGCACCGTGCCCGGGCCGACCCGCACCTCGCTGCTGCGGTCCATGCCGAGTTCCCGGTCGGCGCGCACCATCACGCCGTCGATCATCACGGCGCCGTTGCTGGCGCCGCTCGCCACGAAGCGGCTGTAGAGCACGGCCTCGACGCAGATCAGCACGTCCTTGACGACACGTGCGCTGCCGCCGAACTCGATCAGCTTGTCCAGCACCTTCGGCGAGTCGTTGATCTGGCGGATCAGTTCCTTCTCGCCGACCGGCGACACCTTGATCAGCTTGACCTTGCCGCTCGAGAAGTCGCTCATCTTCAGCCCCACCTTGCCGCTGGCGAGGCCGGGCACGCTCAGCGCGGCCATCAGGTTCAGGCCCTTCTGGTCCTTGAACTCGACCTCCAGCGGGGTGGTCGTCATCTTCACCTGGGCCAGCTTGGGGGCCGGCAGGACGTCCCAGACGTCGAGGTAGTTGAGCTTGCCGGGTCCGATCGGCGTCTTCTTGTCGCCCCAGGCGCCCGGGCTGATGCTGCTGGCCTTGCCGACGAAGTAGGCAAAGCCTTCGAGGTTGACCTTGTTGTCGCTGATGACGGCTTTCATGACGGGGCTCCAGGTGGGTTGATCGCGGCCGGAATCGACCGCGTGCCGCCAGCGTAGGGAACCGTCCCGGCGCCGCCGTGCGCACCAGTACCCGGTTCGGGACCGGGCGGTACCTAATTCCGGCTGCCGCCGTGGCGCGCCAGCAGTTCGACGCGGCTGCCGACGCCGAGCTTGTGCAGGACGGCCGCCACGTGGTGCTCGACCGTGCGCTCGGATCGGTGCAGCCGGCCCGCGATGCCGGCGTTGGAGAGACCCTCGCGCGCCAGCTCGAAGATCTGGCGCTCGCGCGCCGTCAGGCCGAGCGGATCGTCGCGGGTGCGTGGCTGCGGCCCGCGGCGTACGCCGCGGGCGCCGCGCTCGCGCAACAGGGTGCGCACCCGTTCGGCCGCGGAGACGGCACCGAGCCGCTCGAATCCCGCCTGGGCCTCGTGCAGATCCGCCTCGTCGCCACCGGCCAATGCCAGGGCGTGCGCGTACGGGCAGCCCAGGCGCTCCCACTCCCGTGCCGCCTCGCGCCGGCGGCCGGCCAACTCCAGGCGATACGGCAAGGGAAGCTCGGGCAGGCCGCCCGGGGCCGGCCGGCCGCAGCGCACGAGCCAGGCCGCCAGCTCACCGCAACGCCAGCGGTCGCCGATGGCCTGGAAGTGCGCGAGCGCGGGGCGCGCCACCTCCTCGACCCGATCGGGGTCGCCGGCAATCCAGGCCGCCTCCGCCTGCGCTGCTGCGACGCTGATGAACCAGATCTCGACCCGGTGCTGGGCCATCGCGACGACCGCTGCGGACAGGCGCCGGGGAGCCTCCGCATCGCCGCGCCGCAGCGCAAGCAGCGCGCCGACGAAGTCCAGCGTCGCCGACTCCATCGGCGAGGGGCGATGGGCCTGCGCCACATGCTCCAGGTCCGCCTGCGCCGCCGGCCACGCTCCCATCACGATGTTCGCGAACGCGCGCCGGATGCGGATGCGAACGTTGAACACGTCCAGCCCATGGGCCTCGCAGAAGGCGATGCCTTCCGCCGCATAGCGCAGGCCGGGAGCAAAGTCGTGGTGGACGACATGCAGGATGAACAGGTTGTTGTACGCCCGGGCCGCGTCCTGGACCAGCCCGTACTGCAGCGCCAGCGCGAGGCTGCGCTCCAGGCGGCCGAACGCGGCCGGGTCGGCATGCCCGCGCAGGCGCGCGGCGCCGACGTTGTTCAGCCCATGGCACAGCGCCTGCGGATCGTCCAGCGACTCGGCGAGTTCGATCGCGCGCAGCCCCCAGGCCTGGGCGCCTGCCATGTCCTCGCCCACCAGGCACAGATGCGACAGGCTGCTGTAGGCCAGCGCCAGGTCGGGTCCCGGCGGCAAGGCCTCGAGCACCGAGATGGCCTCGCGCGCCAGCCGGTCGGTCGTCGGGGAGGAGCCCAGCTCGTACCAGTGCAGGCGCGCCAGGTCACGCAGCGCGATGCCGATGCGCCGCCGGTCGTCACGCGATCGGTGGATCGCGAGCGCCTGCTCCAGGCACCAGATCGACGCGCGATGTCGATTGATCAGCAAGCACTCCCGGGCCTGCGCTTCCAGCAGGTCGGCGCGGGCCCCCGGTTCGAGTCCCTCGGCATCGCGCAGGGCCAGCCCGTACAGGCGGGCCGCCTCGCGATGGTCCCCGGCCGCGGCGGCCTGACGCGCGGCTTCCGGCGCCAGCGCATTGACCGCGGTGTCGAGGCCGGCCGCCTCGGCGTGATGGACGCGGCGAGCCACGTCGGTCTGCGCCTCCGGTTGCGCGGAGAGCACGGCGTGGAGGGCTGCGTGTCCCTCTCTGCGGCGATGGGCGCCGAGCGAATCGTGGACCGCCGTGCGGGCGATTTCGTGGCGGAACGCGAGCGCGCCTCCCAGATCGACCAGCAGGCCGGTGCGCAGGCATTCGTCGACGGCGGCGCCGTCGGCCTGGACCAGCGCGGACAGGACCGCGCGTTCGGCACGCCCCGGGAACAGGCTCACCCAGCGCGCCAGGTCGCGCGCCGCCAGGCCGACACGCGCCAGCTCGGCCAGCACGGCGTCGCGCACGGTGGCCGGCACGGCGTCGTCGGGCACCGCCAGCAATTCGGCGACGCAGAACGGATTGCCGCCGCTGCGCCGCCAGATCGATGCGCCGTCGCGGTTCGCCGCCCGCGCCAGCGCGGCGACGCCCTCGCAGGACAGGCGCGGCAGCGCGATGCGCTGCGTCGTGGCCGGCGGCAGTGCACCGATCACCTGGCGCAGCGGATGCTCCGCATCGACCGGCTCGTCGCGATGTGTCATCAGCATCAGCAGCGGCAGGTCCTGCAGGCGCCGGCCGAGGTAGCGCAGCAGGTCGAGCGTGCCGGCATCGGCCCAGTGCACGTCCTCGACGACCAGGATGCGCGGTCGTGCGGCGTCGCGGAAGAACCCCAGCAGCGCCGGAAAGAGCCCGGTGTAGGTCAGCCCCTGGTGCAGTGCCTGCTCGATCGAGGGCGGCAGCTGCGCGGCGAGGTCCAGCAGCGGACCGAGCGGCCGCGGCGTGAAGAGCGCCTCGCAGCCGCATTGCAGGACCGATGTCTCGACCGGCAGACCGGCGAGAAAAGCCTGGACCAGCGACGTCTTGCCGATGCCCGCCTCGCCGCTGACGAGCGCGCAGCGCCCGCCCCGTCCCGCGTCCACCTCCGCCAAGGCCCGGGTCAGCTGCCCGAGCTGCGCATCCCGTTCGAGAAGTTGCACCACCGTATCCGCTGCAGCATCCCGCCGCACGCGGCATGCTCGCCGCGTGGGGGCCATGCGGCCATCCCCTCGAGGGGGGACACGGCCGCGGCGAAGCTCAGTGGGCGGTCGCCGGCTCCTGTGGATCCGCGGCGGTCGTGATCTCGCCGGGCACGCCCTTGCGCGCGAACAGCGTGTACATCGTCGGCACGACGAAAATGGTGAGCAGGGTGCCGAGCGACATGCCGCCGACGATGACCCAGCCGATCTGGCGGCGGCTCTCCGCGCCGACCCCGGTGGCCAGTGCGAGCGGCAGCGCGCCGAGCACCATCGCCGCGGTCGTCATCAGGATCGGTCGCAGGCGCAGTGCCGCGGCCTCGACCACGGCCTCCAGCGTGGCCCGGCCCTGCTGGCGCAGCTGGTTGCTGAACTCGACGATCAGGATGCCGTGTTTGGTGATCAGCCCGACCAGCGTGATCAGCCCGATTTGCGAATAGACGTTCAGCGTGCCGCCGGACAGGCGCAGTGCGAGCAGCGCGCCGACCATCGACAGCGGGACCGACAGCAGGATCACGAACGGATCGACGAAGCTCTCGAACTGCGCCGAGAGCACGAGGAAGATGAACAGCAGCGCCAGCACGAACACCAGCCCGAGCGCGCCGCTGCTCGACTTGAACTCGCGCGACACGCCGTTCAGCTCGGTCGCGTAGCCGGGCTTGAGCACCTTGGCGGCCGTGGCATCCATGAAGTCCAGCGCCTCGCCGAGCGAGTAACCCGGCGCGAGGTTGGCGGTGAGCGAGACCGAGCGGCGCTGGTTGAAGTGGTTCAGCTCGCGCGGGCTCACCGACTCGCGCACCTTGACCAGCGAGGACAGCGGGATCATCGCCGGCTGCCCCGTCGAATCCGCGCGCCCGCGCACGAACAGCTTCTCGATGTCCTCGGGCGTCGTGCGCCCGCGGCCCGCGGTCTGCACGATCACGTCGTACTGTTCCGCGTCGCGCTTGTAGCGCGTCACGTTGCGGCCACCCAGCATGGTCTCCACGGTGCGGGCCACCTGGTCGACGCTGACACCGGCATCGGCCGCGCGGTCGCGGTCGACCTGCAGGAAGATCTCCGGCTTGTTCAGGCGCAGGTCGCTGTCCGGCTGCACGATGCCGGGGTTCTTCGCCATCTCCGCCAGGAACTGCTGCGCCACGCGCGCCAGGTTCTCGTACGAATCGGAGGTGACGATCACGAAGTTGATCGAACGCTCGCGGAAGCCCTGCCCGAGCGACGGCGGCGTGACCGGGAACGCCGACACGCCAGGCAGCGTGGCGAACCGCGGCTGCAGTTCGCGGGCCAATTGCAGCGTGCTGCGCTGGCGCTCCGACCAGTCCACCGTGCGCAGGAACGACACCCCCTGCGAAACCGTCGGGTTGCCGGTGACGACGAAGACGCGATCGAACTCCGGAAACGACATGCCGATGCGCTCGATCGCCTGCATGTAGCGCTGCGTGTACTCCAGCGTCGCGCCGTCCGGGGCATTCACGGTCGCGAGGATCACGCCACGGTCCTCCAGCGGCGCGAGTTCGCTCTTGGACTGGCTGTACAGCCACCAGCTCGCGCCACCGCAGGCCACCATCACCAGCAGCACCGCCCAGCGCTGCGACAGCACGGCGCGCAGCAGCGTCTCGTAGCGCGCGCTGATCCAGACGAGAACCGCCTCCATCCCGCGGTCGAAGCGGTTCGGGCTCGGGTTGTGGCGCAGCAGCTTGCTGCACATCATCGGCGTGAGCGTGAGGGCGGTGAAGCCGGAGACGATCACCGCGCCGGCCAGCGTCAGTGCGAACTCGACGAACAGCCGCCCGGTGCGCCCCGGCGTGAAGGCCAGCGGCGCGAACACCGCGGCCAGCGTCATCGTCATCGCGACCACCGCGAAGCCCACCTCGCGCACACCGCGCAACGCGGCCTGGAACGGCGCCTGGCCCTCCTCGATGTGGCGGAAGATGTTCTCGAGCACGACGATCGCGTCGTCCACCACCAGGCCGATCGCCAGCACCAGCGCCAGCAGCGTCAACGTGTTGATCGTGAAGCCGGCCGCCGCCATCACCGCGAACACGCCGATCAGGCTGACCGGGATCGTCACCAGCGGGATGATCGACGCGCGCAGCGTGCGCAGGAACACGAACACGACCAGCGCCACCAGCACCACCGCCTCGCCGATCGTCGTGTAGACCGAGCGGATCGAGCGGTCGATGAACACCGAGTTGTCGTTCGCCTGCTGGACCCGGATGCCCGGCGGCAGTTCCTCCTGGATCTTCGGCATCACCTCGTGCACGCCGGCGGACACCTCCAGCGGGTTCGCGGTCGCCTGCCGGATCACGCCGGTCGAGATCGCCGGCACCCCGTTCAGGCGCACGCTGGAGCGCTCGCTGGCCGCGGCCTGCTCGATGCGTGCCACCTCGCGCAACCGCACGACGTAGCCGGCCGCGTTCTTCAACGCGATGTCGGCGAACTGCGCCGGTGTGGTCAGGTCGGTCTGCGCGGTGACGCTGAACTCGCGCTGCTGGCTTTCGATGCGCCCGGCGGGCACCTCCAGGTTCTGGCGGCGCAGCGCGTCCTCGACATCCTGCACCGTCAGCCGGTACGCGGCCAGCTTGTCCGGATCGAGCCAGACGCGCATCGAGTAGGTGCGGTCGCCGCGCACCAGCACGTCGGCCACGCCTGGCACCGTCTGCAGGCGCGGCTTGACGATGCGGTTGACGACGTCGGTCACCTGCAGCGGCGAGAGCGATTCGCTCTGGAACGCGAGCCAGATGGTCGGCGACGCATCGGCCTCGACCTTGGCGATGACCGGCTCGTCGACCGCGTCGGGCAGGCGCGAGCGGGCCCGCGAGACACGGTCACGCACGTCCGCGGCGGCGTCCTCCGGGCTCTTGCTGAGCTTGAAGCGCACCGTGATCTGGCTCTGCTCCGAGCGCGACGACGAGGTGATGATGTCCACCCCTTCGATGCCCGCGATCGAGTCCTCCAGCGGCTTGGTGACCTGCGACTCGATCACCTCCGAGGACGCCCCGGTCAGCCGCGTCGTCACGTTGACCACCGGCTCGTCGATGCGCGGGTACTCGCGCACCTGCAGCAGCCGCGCCGACACCGCGCCGATCAGGATCAGCATCAGCGACATCACGGTCGCGAAGACCGGCCGCCGGATCGAGGTCTCCGACAGTTTCATCGCCGCCTCAGACCGCGGCGTTGGAGGCGCCGCGCACGGGAGGACGCGGCGTGCCGGCGTCACGGCCGACATCGACGACACGCACCGGCAGCCCCTCGCCGCGCATCAGGCGGGCGTGTCCCGCGGTGACGACGACCTCGCCGGCCTTCAGCCCGCCCAGGATCTCGACCTTGCCCGGCAGCCGCGCCCCGATCTGCGCCTCCAGCCGCTGCGACACCTTGCCGTTCGGCCCGTCGACCACCTTCACGAGGTACTGCTTGCCGCCCTGCGGCACGAGCGCCTCCTCCGGCACCACGACGGCCTGCTCGCGCACCGAGAACACGGTGCGCGCGCGTGCGAACATGCCCGAGCGCAGTTCACCCTGCGGGTCCGCGAGGCGCGCCCGCACGAGCAGCGAGCGGCCGTTGGCGTCCAGCAGCGCATCCACCGCCACCACCTGGCCCGCGTAGCGCCGGCCGGGCAGCGCGTCGACCTGCACCTCGACCCCCTGCCCCGGCTTCAGCCGGGCGAGGTAGCGCTCGGCGAGTCGGAAGTCGACCCACATCGACGAGCGGTCCTCCAGGCTGACCAGGTCGGCGCCGTCCTTCACGTAGTCGCCCAGGTCGACGCTGCGGATGCCGGCCACGCCGTCGAACGGCGACTCGATGCGCATGCGCGAGAGCTGCGCCTGGGCAAGTGCCACCTGGGCCTCGGCCACCTCGAGCGCCGCGGCGCTCTGGTCCACGGCGCTCGCGCTGACGAAGTTCTGCCCCAGCAGCTCGCGGTTGCGCTGCAGGTTGGTGCGCGCGATGCTCGCCTGCGCCTGCGCCTGCTGCAGCTGGGCGCGCTGCAGCGTGTCGTCCAGCTGCACCAGCAGCTGCCCGCGTTTCACCCGCGCTCCGTCGGCGAAGCCGAAGCGGGCGATCCGGCCGCTGACCTCCGGCCGCAGCATCACGCTCTGATGGGCACGCAGCGAGCCGACCGCCTGGGCGTCGTCCTCGATGCGCAAGGCTTCCGCTCGGCCCACCTCCACCGGCGCGGGCCCGCCGTCGCCTGCCCCGCGTCCGCCCGACACCTGCGCCGCCGACGCCGGCGCCACCGCACTGTCCAGAGGCTTCGCGCCGCCGTCCCGGTTCTGCACCCACCAAGCCAGGAGGCCCGCCGCGCCGATGCCGACCGCGGCCACCACCGTGTGAAGCGTCTTCAAGTTGTGTGCCCTTCGTTCGCTACGAAATGTAGCGTCCGTCATGGCCCCGCGCTGCGCGGGGTTACGTCAGGAGACCGACTCGACACCCCGGTTGGCCAACGCGTCGGCCCGTTCGTTGCCCGGATCACCCGAATGCCCCTTGACCCAGCGCCACTGCACGTGGTGCAGCTTGCGCAGCGCGTCCAGGCGCTGCCACAGCTCGACGTTCTTCACCGGCTTGCCGTCCGCCGTCTTCCAGCCGCGGCGCTGCCAGCCATGGATCCATTCGGTGATGCCCTTGCGCACGTACTCGCTGTCGGTGTGCACGGTCACGTCGCAGGTGCGCTTGAGGGAGGACAGAGCCTCGATCACCGCCGTCAGTTCCATGCGGTTGTTGGTCGTCGCCGCCTCGCCGCCGAACAGTTCCTTCTCGTGGGCACCGGTGCGCAGCCAGGCGCCCCAGCCGCCCGGGCCGGGGTTGCCCTTGCAGGCGCCGTCCGACCAGATCTCCACGTGCGGGCGGGCGATGGTCGCCGTCGTCATGCCGGTTCCTCTTCGTGCTGGCGTTGTCGATGGGTCTTCTGCGTCGCGATCACGGCGGAGGGCTTGGCGCGCAGGCTCTGGTCACGCACCAGCCCGACGAGCCGCATGCCGCGCACGCGCTTGACGGCGGTGACGAAATAGGCAGCCCCGAACACCGGCCACCAGCGTTCGCCGGACTGGTCCATCCAGGCAGTGCGGGTCAGCCAGCGCTCCGACACCACCGGCGGCCGGTAGCAGCCGAAGCGGCCGGCCTCGACCTCGAAGCTGAGCAGGCGCAGCCAGTCGCGCAGGCGGCGGTAGCCGAGGAACTCGCCGGCGTCGGGCAGATACAGGCCGCGCCGCCGGGCGATGCCCAGACCCTTGCGCAGGCGGCCGCAGCGCTGACGCAGGCCCCAGAGACTGGCCGGGTTGAAACCGACGATCACCACCCGTCCCTCCGGCACCAGCACCCGCTCGACCTCGCGCAGCGTCTGGTGCGGGTCCTGCGCGAGTTCGAGCGTGTGCGGCAGCACCACCAGGTCCAGGCTCGCGCTGTCGAAAGGCAGCGCGTCGTAGTTCACGCGCAGCGCGACGGCCGCGCGCGGCAGCGTGCCGGCGGATTCGGGCGGGCCCGGCTGCTCGGCGACCCAGCGGTGCGGCATGCGGTTGGCGCGCAACGCGTCGAGTTCGGGCAGCCCCACCTGCAGAGCGTGAAATCCGAACAGGTCGGCGACGGCAGTGTCCAGGTGCTGCTGTTCCCACTCGAGCAGATAGCGCCCGGCCGGGCTCTGCAGCCACTGGGTCAAACCTATAATCCGCGCGTCTTCCGCCATGAATCTGATCGCCCTGCCTGCTTTCGCCGACAACTACATCTGGATGCTGCACGACGGCGCGCGCGCCGTGGTGGTCGATCCGGGTGAGGCGGGAGCGGTGGAAGCCGCGCTCGATGCACAGCGGCTCTCGCTGGCGGCGATTCTAGTGACCCACCACCACGGCGACCATGTCGGCGGCGTGGACGCCCTGCGACCGCGCCTGCAGGGCCGGGTCTACGGGCCGCGACGCGAGGACATTCCGCAGCCCTGCGATCCGCTCGACGACGGCGACACGGTCGAGGTGCTCGGCCTGCGTTTCGAGGTGATCGACGTGCCGGGGCACACCGCCGGGCACATCGCCTACTTCCATGACGGGCACGACCCGGCGCCGATCCTGTTCTGCGGCGATACGCTGTTCTCGGCCGGCTGCGGCCGCCTGTTCGAAGGCACGCCGCAGCAGATGCACCGTTCGCTCGGGCGCCTCGCGGCGCTGCCGGGCGACACGCGGGTGTGCTGCGCGCACGAGTACACGCTGTCCAACCTGCGCTTCGCGCACGCCGTCGAGCCCGACAACGCGGCGCTCGCCGACTACACCGCCTGGTGCCAGTCGACCCGCGCGCGCCAGCTGCCGACGCTGCCGTCCAGCATCGCGCGCGAACGCGCGGTGAATCCGTTCCTGCGCTGCGACGTGCCGGAGGTCATGGCCTCGGCCGCCGCGCACGGCGCCGCCAGCCGCGAGGGCAGCGACGTGTTCGCGGCGCTGCGCCAGTGGAAGAACGAGTTCCGATGACGGGCCGCCTCACCGTCGCGCTGTGGGCGGGGCTGCTCGGCGTGCTCGCCGGCTGCGCGACCGGACCGGCGGTGACGCCACCACCGGAACCGCCCATGGTCCAGGCCGTGGCGCCGGCGGCGTCCGCGCCCGTCGTCGTGGCGGTGGCGCCCGCCGCCTCCGCGCCGGAGCCGGCACCGGCGCCCGAGCCGGTGGACCCGCTGCGTCCGGAGGTCCGCCTCGACCTCGACGATCGGGCGACCCGCATCGACCTGTGGGAACGCGTGCGCAGCGGCATGCAGATGCCAGACCTGGAGAACGAGCGCGTGCGCCAGTGGGAACGCTGGTACGCCGACCGGCCCGACTACGTGCAGCGCATGACCGAACGCGGCGGGCGCTACCTGTTCCACATCGTCGAGGAGCTGGAGAAGCGCGGCATGCCGATGGACCTGGCGTTGCTGCCGTTCATCGAGAGCGCCTTCAACCCCGAGGCGATGTCGTCGGCGCGGGCGTCCGGCATGTGGCAGTTCATGCCCGGCACGGGGCGCGTCTTCGAACTGCGCCAGAACATGTTCCGCGACGACCGGCGCGACGTGCTCGCCTCCACCCGCGCGGCGCTGGACTACCTGCAGAAGCTGCACGGCATGTTCGACGACTGGCAGCTTGCGCTGGCCGCCTACAACTGGGGCGAGGGCAACGTGGCCCGGGCCATCGCTCGCAACCGCCGCGCCGGCAAGCCGACCGACTACGAGAGCCTGCGCATGCCCGCGGAGACGCGCAACTACGTGCCGAAGCTGCAGGCGGTCAAGAACATCGTGCGACGCCCGGCCGACTTCCAGCTGACGCTGCCGGAGCTGTCCAACCACCCCTACTTCCTCGCGGTGCCGATCGAGCGCGACATCGACGTCGAGCTGGCGGCGCAACTGGCCGATCTGCCGCTGGACGAGTTCAAGGCGCTGAATCCGCAGATGAACCGCCCGGTGATCCTGGCCGCCGCCACGCCGCAGGTGCTGCTGCCCTACGACAACGCGAACCTGTTCGTCCGCCGGCTGCCGGGCCATGCCGGTCCGCTGGCCAGCTGGACGGCCTGGGTGGCGCCCAAGACGCTCAGCCCGGCCGCCGCCGCCAAGATGGTGGGCATGGAAGAGGACGAGCTGCGCGAAATCAACCGCATCCCGCCGCGCATGCTGGTGCGCGCCGGGTCGACCCTGCTGGTCGCGCGCAACGACGAGCGCTCCGGCGATGTCAGCGAGCATCTGGCCGACAACGCCGTCTTCATGCTCGCGCCGGACGAGCCGTCGCGCCGGCGTGTCGCGCTGCGCGCCGGTCGGCGCGACAGCGTGGCCAGCATCGCGCGCCGCTACAAGGTCAGCGCCGAGCAGGTGGCGCACTGGAACGGCGTGCCGCTCGGCAGCACCTTCCGGCGCGGCCAGACCATCATCGTCTACGTCGCGCCCAAGGCCGTGCACAAGGTGACGACGCGCAAGCCCTCGGCCGCGTCGGCCAAGAAGCCGGCACGCAAGCCCGCCGCGAAGAAGCCGGCGCGCCAGGGCAGCAAACCGGCCGAGCACTGACGCCGGGCGGCCGCCGGCACCGTCAGTGCCGGTCGACGAGCGCGTGCGCGATGGTGCCGAGATCGACGTACTCGAGCTCGCTGCCGATGGGCACGCCACGCGCGAGCCGGGTCACCTTCAGGCCGCGCGCGCGCAGCGCTTCGGACAACACGTGTGCCGTGGCCTCGCCTTCGGCCGTGAAGTTGGTGGCGAGGATCACCTCCTGCGTCACGCCGTCGGCGGCGCGCCGCAGCAGTTCGGCCGCACCGATCTCGCGAGCGCCGACGCCGTCCAGCGGGCTGATGCGGCCCAGCAGCACGAAGTACAGCCCGCGGTAGCTGCCGGTGCGCTCGAGCGCCGCCTGGTCCGCCGGCGTCTCGACCACGCACAGCTGGCGCGCATCGCGCGTGTCGTCACGGCAGATGTCGCACAGCGCGGCCTCGGTGAACGTGTGGCAGCGCTCGCAGTGCTGCACGCGTGCGGACGCGGACTCCAGCGCGCGCGCCAGGCTGCGCATGCCTTCACGATCGTGCTGCAGCAGGTGGAACGCGATCCGTTGCGCCGATTTCGCGCCGATGCCCGGCTGGCGGCGCAGCGCCTCGATCAGGGCGGCCAAGGTCGGCTCACTCATGGCGTCGGACTCTCCGGCGGACGCCGGCCGCGGTCCATCAGAACGGGAACTTCATGCCCGGCGGCATCGGCATGCCGGCAGTCAGCTTGCCCATCTTCTCCTGGCTGACCTGCTCGGCACGGCGCACGCCGTCGTTGAAGGCGGCGGCCACCAGGTCCTCGAGCATGTCCTTGTCGTCGGCCAGCAGACTCGGGTCGATGACGACCCGCTTGACGTCGTGCTTGCAGGTCATGGTCACCTTCACGAGGCCGGCGCCGGACTCGCCTTCGACTTCGATGTTGGCCAGTTCCTCCTGCGCCTTCTTGAGGTTGTCCTGCATCGCCTGCGCCTGCTTCATCAGGCCGGCCAGCTGGTTCTTCATCATGGTGGATGCTCCTGTGGTTTCAGTGGGGCTTGACCGAGCCCGGCACGATGCGGGCCGTCTTGTACTGCGCGAGCAGCGCGCGCACCAGCGGGTCGTCGTGGATGATCTGTTCGGCCTCGGCCTGTCGCCGTGCGCGCTCCGCCGCCTCGCGCCGCGCCGGCGAATCGTCGACCGCGCCGGCCTCGACCTGCAGCTGCAGCGGGCGCCCCAGCCCGGTGGCCAGCGCCTCCTGCAGCTTCTCGACGTTCTGGGCGCTGCGCAGCATCTCGCGCTCGACCCGCAGCGTCCAGCGCGCGGGGCTGGCGGCCTCGTCCACGGCCACGCACTGCGCCTGCATCGCGAGCTCGCGCACCAGCGCGCCGACCAGCTGGCGTTCGATCAGCGTGCGCACGAGCGCCGCCCAGCGGTCGCCGAGCGGCGTGGCGCGCACCGGTGCGACGGTGGGCGCGGAAGGTTCCGGCACGGCCAGCGGCTCCGGGGGTGTCACGACGGACGGGCCGTCGTCCGCGGGCGGCACCTCGTCCGCGGCCGTGACCCACGGCGGCGGCTCGTCCGCCGCGGGGCGTGCCCGACCCACCGGCACCCGCACCGCCGGCGCGGCGGCCACCACGGCGGGCTGGCCGGCCGGTACGGTGGGCGGCGCGGCGGCCGGGCGGGCGGCCATGCTCGGCCGTGGCGCTTTCGCTTCGGTCGCGCCGCCTGCCGGGCGGGCCGGGGCGCCGCCGTCCGCCGGGCGGAAGGCGAGCGCACGCAGCAGCACCATCACCAGGCCGCTGTATTCGTCCGGCGCGAGCGCGAGTTCCGCGCGGCCGTGCAGCACGATGCTGTAGAAGAACTGGGTTTCGTCGGCCGGCAGCAGGCCCGCCAGGCGCGCGACCACCGGGGTGTCCGGGTCGTCCGGATCGCCCGCGTCGGGGACGGCCTGCTGCACGGCCATCTGCTGCAGCAAGGCGGCCAGTTCCTCCAGCGTGCCGGCGGCGGAGAGCCCGAGGCCGCGCAGCGCGTCGGCGGCCGCCACCAGTGCGGCGCCGTCGGCCGCGGCCAGCGCCTCGACGATGCGCACCGCATGCCCGCGGTCGACCGCCCCGAGCATCTGCCGCACGCCGGCCTCGGCCAGTGTGCCGGCGCCGAACGCGATCGCCTGATCGGTCAACGACAACGCGTCGCGCATCGAGCCGCGCGCCGCGCGCGCGAGCAGCCGCAGCGCGCCGGGTTCGGCCGCGATGCCCTCCTCGCCGAGCACGCGAGCCAGATGCTCCTGGACCGTCGGCGGCGCCATCGGCCGGAGGTTGAACTGCAGGCAGCGCGACAGCACCGTCGGCGGCACCTTCTGCGGATCGGTCGTCGCCAGCACGAACTTCAGGTACTCGGGCGGTTCCTCCAGCGTCTTGAGCATCGCGTTGAACGCGGTGTTCGAGAGCATGTGCACTTCGTCGATCATGTAGACCTTGAAGCGCCCGAGCACCGGCTTGTAGACGGCCTGGTCGAGCAGCTGCGAGATCTCCTCGACGCCGCGGTTGCTGGCCGCATCCAGCTCGACGTAGTCGACGAAGCGCCCGGCATCGATGTCGCGGCAGGCGTCGCACGTGCCGCAGGGCTGCGCCGTGATGCCGCCGCGCCCGTCCGGCCCGGTGCAGTTCAGCGACTTGGCGAGGATGCGCGAGACGGTCGTCTTGCCGACGCCGCGCGTGCCGGTGAACAGATAGGCATGGTGCAGGCGCTGCTGCGTCAGCGCATTGGCCAGCGCCTGCACGACGTGCTCCTGCCCGACCAGCGCCTCGAAACTGCGAGGGCGGTACTTGCGGGCAAGCACGAGGTAGCTCATGCGGACGATTCTACGGGCCGCCCCCGCCGCGGACCGGCCTCTCCCCTCGCCGATAATCCCGCCCCATGACCGACGCCGCCCGCCCCGATCCGAACAGCACGCTGAGCTACGAACAATCCGGCGTCGTCTACGACCTGATCGACCCTCTGAAGGTGGCCGCGCAACGCGCGGCGGCCGCCACCGCCGGCCACCTCGCGGCGCACGGCTTCGCGGAGGTCGCGGCGTCGCGCGGCGAATCGGCCTACGTGGTCGACGTCGGCCCGTTCCACCTCGCGAGCATCGTCGAATGCCTGGGCTCGAAGGCGCTGGTCGCCGACGAGATGCAGCGCCTGACCGGGCGCAGCCACTACGACGCGATCGCCCAGGACACGATCGCGATGGCGATCAACGACCTGATCACGGTCGGCGCGACGCCGCTGGTCGTGCAGGCCTACTGGGCCGCCGGCGGCTCCGACTGGTTCGGCGACAGCGCGCGCGCGCAGGCGCTGGTGGCGGGCTGGAAGCGCGCCTGCGACCACTGCGGCGTCGCCTGGGGCGGCGGCGAGACGCCGGCGCTGGCCGGCATCGTTGCCGACGGCCGCATCGATCTGGCGGCGAGCTGCACCGGCATCGTCAGCCCGAAGTCGCGCCTGTCGCTGGGCGACCGCCTCGCGCCCGGCGACGCGATCGTGCTGCTGGCCTCCAGCGGCATCCACGCCAACGGCCTGAGCCTCGCGCGCAAGCTCGTCGAGCGGCTGCCGGCCGGCTACCTGACCGAGGTCGCCCCCGGGCTGACCTACGGCGATGCGCTGCTCGCGCCCACCGTGCTCTATTCGCCGGTGACCGAGGCGCTGTTCCGCGCCGGCATCGTGCCGCGCTACTGCGCGAACATCACCGGGCACGGCTGGCGCAAGCTGCTGCGGCATCCGGCCGCGCTCACCTACCGCATCGACGCCCTGCCCGCCGTGCCGCCGGTGCTGGCCTTCATCCAGCAGCACGCGCGCCAGGACGACCGCGAGGCCTACGGCACGCTCAACATGGGCGCCGGCTTCGCGCTGTTCGTCGCTGCCGAGGACGCGGCCCGCACGGTCGAGGTGGCGCGCGCGCAGGGGGTCGAGGCGCTGGTGGCCGGCCGCGTCGAGGCCGGTCCCAAGCGCCTGCTGATCGAGCCGCTGGGCATCGAGTTCGGCAGCGACGAGCTGCAGCTGCGCTGAGCGCCGCGGGGGCATCGCCCCTCGCCTACAATGGTGCGCGACGGGCCTCCCCGCATGGGAGCGCGGCCAACCGGGTCAGGTCGGGAACGAAGCAGCCCTAACCGTGGCAACCAGTGCCGGGGGTAAGGCTCGTCACCCTTCCCCGTTCACGACGCCGTACGCGTGGCCCGCTCGGCGGGTGGTGGCGGCAAGCCGCCACCGGGTGCCGACATTCAACCGGCTTGGCGGAACGCCATCACGGCCTGGTTGCGCAGTGTGCGCAACAGCGACAGTTCCTTCTCGCCGAGATCGATGCCTCCGGGCTGCGCCTTGTCGGCATAGATCAGCGCGAACGGCGCGCCCTTCAGCAGCAGCGGCAGCAGCAGGAAGGCCGGCGCGTCGACACCGCTGCGGTACCAGACCGGCAGCCGCGCGGCGATGTTCGGCACCGTCGCGTCGCTGATCAGCGTGTCGGCGCCCTTGCTGCAGACGGCGGCGAACAGATCGCTGCCACCCTTCAGCGGCACCTTGAAGGCCGCCGCAACGCGGTCCGCACCTTCGCCCAGGCCGAAGCGCCCGGTGAGCGTCTCGGTCTTCGGATCGCGCAGGCAGAACACGATGCGCCGGAAGCCGAGCGCGCGGAACATGGTCTCGAGGATCATGCGCAGCACTTCGTTGAGCTTGAAGCTGTCGACCATCGAGTTCGTGATGTCGGCGATGCCGGCCGCCAGCACGTCGGCCGCATCGGCGCGGCGGGCCTCGGCCGCCGCCTGCTCCTCCGACGGCGACTCGGTCAGGGTCCCCTGGAAGGCGGCGACGGTGGCCTGCAGCTGATGCGGCGTCAGCGTGTCGTCGGGTCGCACCGGCGGGTCGACCACGACGGTGGCGAACAGGCGCCGCGCCGGCGAACCGGCCGACACCTGCAGGTTCATCGCCTGCGCCAGCTGTGCGAGGCGCTGGCGCGCGTTGTCGGTGGCGCTCGCGATCTCGCGCGCGGTCAGCCCGAGGGCTCGCGCGTGGCGTTCGGCCGCCGCCGCCAGCGCGGCGGTCGGGTCGCCCTCGGTGCGCAGCAGCGTGTCGGTCAGCTCGTTGGCCGCCACCGCCAGGCAGCGCAGCCGTTCGGCGGGTTTGTCGGGCACCCGCGTCGGCGGCTCACCCTCCGGCCGGCGCATGCAGCGCTGCAACGTGTCCGGCAGGCCCCAGCTCTTCGCGATGCCCAGGCCCAGGTCCTCGAAGCTGAGGCCGAGCACGCTGATCGAGGCCGAGGTTTCGGCGTTCAGCAGCGCCGTCAGCGAGCCACTGCCTTCGCGCCGGCCGGCCGAGGCCAGGCTGCGGATCTGGCGTGCCTCCTCCGGGAAGTAGTACTCGGTGAGCAGCCGGCCCAGGTTCTGGAACAGCGCGCCGATGAAGGCCTCCTCGCCGTCGCGCACGCTGTGGCAGAGTTCGCCGGCCAGCGAGCCGGCCATCAGCGCACGCAGGAATTCCTCCTTCAGCTGCCCGGCCTGCTCCTTGTCCTGCATGTGCTCGAGCAGCACCAGGCTGAGCGCCATGTTGCGGATGCCGACGAAGCCGACCAGCGCCACGGCGCGCGACACCGTGCTGATCGAGCCGCCGCCGGCATGCGAGAAGTGCGCGGTGTTGACCAGGCGCAGCAGCTTGTTGGTCAGCGCCACGTCCTTCAGGATCTCGCTGGACAGGCTGGCCAGGCTCTCGTGCTCCGAGCTCGCGATGCGCTGGATGCGCGCCACCGAGTCGGACAGGGCCGGGAAGTCGCTCTTGTGGCGCATGCGCCGCAGCAGGAAATCCAGCGTGCCGCTGTTGCCGCCCGGCGCCGCGGGCTGGGGCGCCATCCACTGGCGCAGCGCGTCGCCCAGCGCGGCGGCGCTGGTGTGGCGGCGGGCCGCGTCGCGCTCGAGCGCGCGCCGCAGGATGGAACGCAGTCCGTCGTCCACGGCCGAGCCCAGGTCGTCCGGCAACACGAGATCTTCCTGCGCGATGCGCCGCATGGCGCTGACCGGATCGCGTTCCGCCACCAACGGCCGGCCGCACAGCAGCTCGACGAGGATCAGGCCGGCGGCGAACACGTCCATCGCCGGCGTGGGCGTCGCGCCGCGAACCGCTTCCGGCGACATGTAGCCCGGCGTGCCGACGATCTGCGCGCGCGCGGGTCGGGCAGCGCCGTCGCGGGTGCGCGCGGCGATGCCGAAGTCCATCACACGGGCGCGCCCGCTGCCGTCCACCAGCACGTTGGACGGCTTCAGGTCGCGGTGCACCACGCCGGCGTCGTGCGCCGCCTGCAGCGCGTCCAGCACGCCCAGCAGCAGCGTGATGGCCTCGTGCGGCGGCAGCGGGCCGCGCGCGCGGCTGTGCTCGGCGAGCGTACGCCCGGGCACGAACTCGAACACGAGACAGGCGCGGCCGTCGTGCACGTCGGCCTCGAACACCGGGACGATGTTGGGGTGCGTCAGGCGACTGACGCTGCGCGCCTCCTGAAGCCAGTGCGTCAGGTCGTCGCCGTCGACGTTTACGCCGGCGGCGAGCACCTTGATCGCGACCTCGCGTTCGAGCCGCGTGTCCTGGGCCAGCCAGACCGTGGCCTGGGCGCCCTGCCCGAGCACCCGGCGGAGTTCGAACCGGCCCAGCCGCCGGGGAGTGTCGATCGCGAGAGCTGGCATCTGTCGGGTCTTCAGCCGGCGCGGGCTGCGGCGGGATCGCCGGCCTCGGCCTCCGCCTCGGCGCTGCGCTTCAGTGCCGCCATCGGCGCGCCGGTCTGCAGCGACGCGCGGGCGCCCTGCAGCGCCTCCTGCACGTCGCGCGGGCTCAGTTGCAGCGTCCGCGCGTAGCGCTGCGCGACCTGCACGATCGCCGGCCCGATCTTCGCGGCCGGCAGCCGGGTCATCGCGTCGACGGCCTCGTTGGCGGCACTCGCGACGACGCGCAGCATGTCGGCATCGCTGTCCGGCGCCCGCACCGGCTTGCCGGCCGCGAGCCGCCGCACCATGTGCTGCACCTCGTCGCCCAGGCCCCAGTGGCGCGCCACCGCGGCGCCGAGCGCCTCGACATCGGCGCCGAGCACCGCGAAGGAGGCAGCCTCCTCGCTCATGCCCGGCAGGTCGGCGCCGCCGTTCGATCCGGGGACTGGCAGCATCAGCTGGCGGATCTGCTCGGCCTCCTCGGGGAAGTGGTAGTGCACCAGCAGCCGGCCGAGGTTCTGCAGCACGGCGACCAGGTAGGCCACCTCCGGGTCGTACCCGGGCGGGCGCAGGGCCTGGGCAACGTGTCCGGCCAGGCGCACGCAGGCCATGGTTCGATTCAGCGCCGCGGCGCCCGCCTCGCCGAGCGGACCCGGCCACGGGCGCAGCGCGTTGGCGGCCGAGCGCACGCCGTCGACGCCGATCAGCGCGATCGCGCGGCGCAGCGTCAGCACCGGGCCGTTGCCGGCAATCTGCGTGCCGCGCACCTGGGCCGAATTGACCGTGCGCAGCAGCTCGAAGCTGAGCGCGATGTCCTGCAGCAGCAGTTCGGCGATCTCGTCGGTGCGCTGGCTGTCGCTGGACGAGAGCTTGCCGACGCGGCTGCCCAGCCCCGGCAGCGCCGGCAGGTGGCCGACGCTGCGCAGCCGGTCCAGCAGCAGGGTCAGCGGGTCGCCGTTGCCCTGCGCCTCGACCTCGCGCCAGCCCTCCAGCGCGCGCAGCAGCGTGCGCGCGTTGTGGTAGCGCTGGCGCTCCTGGGTGGCGGTGCAGCGGTTCGCAATCGCGCGCAGGCCTTCCGGCACCGGATGCGGCGTGGTCCACGGCAGGCGCACCAGGTCGCGGCCCGGCGGCGTCATGCGTGCGATCACCACGCCCAGGTCGGCTTCGTCGAGCACGGGGGCGCCAGCCAGCAACTGGTGCAGCAGCAGGCCGCAGGCCAGCACGTCGCGCTGGGCGGCGTCCCGGCGCGCGCGCAGCATGCCGGCCTCCGGCGTCGCGGCCGCATCGGCGCGCGGCAGCGCGCCCGCGGGCGGTTCGGCCGCGCACAGGCCGGCCACGCGCAGCTGGCCCTGTTCGTTGACCAGCAGCTGATGCAGCTGGAGATCGTGATGCGGGATGCCGGCCTCGTGGGCGAAGGCCAGGCCAGCCAGCGCCTGGCACAGCAGGTCGACCACTTCCAGCGGGGCCGGACGCGGATGGGCAGCGATCCACTCGCCGAGCGTCTGCCCCAGCGCCCGGTCGACCGCGACGTAGGGCCAATGGTCCTGCACGCCGACCTCGACCACGTGGGCGAGGTTCGGGTGATTCAGCCGCGCCGCCTGCTTCATCTCGCGCAGCCGGGCCTCCAGTGCAGCCGGGTCCGGCGGCTGCACCCGCGGCAGCGTCAGCATCACCTCCTGGCCCAGGCGCGGGTCGAAGGCCACCCAGGCCGTGGTGCCGGCGCTCTTGCCCAGCAGCTGGCGCAGCTCGAAGCGCCCGAAGGCACGGATCGGGCTGGGGCGGGCAGCGGACGTGGCAGGGGTGATCATCGGTGGCGAGAACGACGTGTCCCCGATTGGAAGGCCGCCCGGCGGTCCGCGAAGCGACGATCAGCGTGGCCAAACGCACGCAATTCGGGCCGGCCGACCCGCAGGGCCGGATCAGCCCGCCTCGACCAGACTTCCGTCGCCGGCAATGAAGGCCGAGCGCACGGTCGCGCCCGGTTGCGCCGCCCGGACGGCCGCACGGTAGGCGGCCAGTTGGTCCTGGTACGCGGTCAGTTCCTGCGGACGATGCTGCAGCTTGTAGTCCAGCACCCACCAGACCGGCCCTTCCGGTTCGTCCAGCAGGACCAGCCGGTCGATGCGCAGGGCCGCGCCGTCCTGGCTGACCGGCACCTCGTTGCCGGCCCAGCGCAGCCGGTCGCGATCGAAGAACCGCGCGCAGGCCGGACTGGCGAGGATGCCTCCGGCGATCCGCTCGACGACGTCGGCCGCGGCGCCGAACTCGGCGGCGGCCGCATGGGCCAAGCCGGCCAGGTCGGCCGCGCCGGCATCGGCCGCGGCCCACTCGAGCGCCCGGTGCACGGCACGGCCGAGCCGGGCGGCATCGCTGTCCATGGGGGATGGCGCCGGTCCGACCGGTGCCGCCGGTCCGTCCGGCAGCGTCGGCAGGACCGGCAGCAGGATCGGCGTGTTGTCGTCCACGGCCGAGGACAGGTCCCCGGCGGGCGCGCCGGCCAGCCAGGATTGCGTCAGCGGCTCCACCTGTGCCCACCAGCTCGGACCGTCGGCATCGCTGCGCTGGTACGGCTCGGTGGCGCTGAACCACAGGGCTTGGCGCGCCCGGGTCATCGCGACGTACAGGCCGTTCAGCTCCTCGCGCCGGCGCGCCGCCTGCTCCATCGCCAGCGGCGCCTCCAGCTCGGGCGGGCAGCGGGACTCGGCGTACAGGAAGGCGCAGCGACGCGGCGCCGCAGCCTCGACGGGCCAGTCGACCAGCAGGGTCGTCGTTTCGGCCGGCCGCGGTTCCGGGTCGGCGTCCATCACGAACACCGCCTCGCCTTCCAGGCCTTTCGCGCCGTGCACGGTGAGCAATTGCACCGCCTCGGGATGCGCCGGTCGGGTCAAGGTGAGCGCACGGCGCTTGAGGGCGCGCACGAAGCCGTAGGGCGTCGCATAGCGTCCGCCGTCCAGGCGCAGCGATTCGGCCAGCAGCGCGTCGATGTCGTCCAGCGCCGCGGCCCGGCGCGCGGGACCGACAGTGGCCGCCACGCGCTCGCGCACTTCCCCCTCGGCGACGATGCGGTCCAGCAGATCGTGCGGCGGCAGCCGGCGCGCCAGCTCGCGCCAGCGCGGCAGCCATTGCGCTGCCCGCGCCAGCGCAGAACCGGGCAGCGCCCCGTGCTGCAGCGCCGCCCACCAGTCGCCGCCCCAGCGCTCAGCGGCGGCGGTGGCCAGCGTGACCAGCTCGTCGTCGCTCGCGCCGAACAGCGGGCTGCGCAGGGCGCGGGCGAGCGACAGCCGATGCCGCGGCGACGCCAGCACGTCCAGTACCGCGAGCAGGTCCAGCGCCTCGGGCGAATCGCGCAGCGCACTGTCCTCCACCGCGGCGTAGCGGATTGCGCGGGCCTGGAGCGCACGTGCGGCCAGGCGCAGCGATTCCCGCTTGCGCGACAGCACCAGCACCTCCCCGGGCTGATACTTGCCCTCGGCAAGCAACTGCCCGATGGCCGAGGCCACCGCCTCTGCCTCGGCTTCACGCAGTTGCTCCTCGGGCTCGTGCCGAGCCTCCGTGAGGCTGTCGCGCCAACGCCTCGCGTCCGGCACGTCGCCTTGGCGCTCCAGGCTGGCCCGCAGCACCCGGGGCAGCGCCCAGAGCGCCGGCACCGGGCCCTCGGTGTGCTCCGTGCTGTGCGGCCGGAATCCGTCGAAGGCACCCCGCGCGCTCGCTGCCTCGAACACGGCATTCACGGCGCTCAGCACGCCGGGCGCGTTGCGCCGCGTGTGGTCGCATTCGAGCACCTCGCCGCCCAGGCCCTGCACGATGAAGTCGCGCACCGCCGCGAACACGCGCGGCTCGGCGCGACGGAAGCGGTAGATGCTCTGCTTCGGGTCGCCGACGACGAACAGCGCCGGTGCCGTCGGGCCGCCGCCTGCGCCCGCATACCCCGCCAGCCAGGCGTGCAAGGCCTGCCACTGCAGCGGGCTGGTGTCCTGGAACTCGTCGATCAGCACCTGCCGGATGCGGACATCGAGCCGCTCCTGCACCCACCCAGCGAGCGTCGCATCGCGCAAGAGCGCCAGCGCCGCACGCTCCAGGTCGTTCATGTCGATCAGGCCGCGGCCCCGCTTGTAGGCCGCGTACTCGCGCAGCAGCACGCGCGCCAGGCTAACCATCTGCCGGTGCTCGAGGTGCGACTCGTGCTGATGGACGATCCGCGCCAGGCGCTGGAAGTCGTCCTGCACCACGGCCAGCCCGTCGACCTCGCCCAGCTTGCGCGGCCCACCTTCACCGGTGAAGAGCGCCGCCTGCACCGCGTCGAAGCGGGCTTCAGGCGCCGCGAGCGCGAGGGCCGCCTCGAGGGCCTGCGCCGCATTCATGCCGCGCTTGCCGCCGCGCCGCAGTGGCCCGGCAAGGGCCACGAGACGCATGACCCACTCCGGCCCCAGCAGGTCGGCCTGGGGGCATGGCGCCCCCGGCGGCACGGCCGGGGCGACGCTGCCCTCGAGTGTGCCGACCGCGTCCGCCAATTCGATCTCGACCCGGCGCGCCAGCACCGTGTCGAGCCAGCGGCTCGCCTGAGTGCGGCCGCGCCGAGCGACCAGGGCCCGGTAGTCCGCGTGCAGGTCGGGCGCCTCCAGAAGGACGGCGTGGAAGCGGCGCAGCAGCTCGGCGCGGTGGTCGTCCAGCGTCTCGATCAGCTCCGCCTCGCGCGGCAGCGCGAGTTCCTCCAGCACCTCCAGCGGTGCCGCCTGCAGCAGTTGCGCGAACCAGGCGTGGAAGGTCCGGATCTCGACGGCGCGCCCTCCTTCGAGCAACTGCCGCTGCAGCCCTGCGAGCCGCGGCAGCAGTGCCGCGCAGCGCGCCGGAGGCACGCCGCGTTCGCGCAGCGCCTGCAGGCGCTGTGCGTCGTCGGCGGCGTGCCCGGCAAACTCGGCCAGCCACTGCGCGAGCCGCTCGCGCAGCTCGGCGGCCGCCTTGCGCGTGAAGGTGATCGCCAGGATCTCCTGCGGCTGCGTGCCCTCGAGCAGTGCGCGCAGGATGCGCGACACCAGCATCCAGGTCTTGCCGGCGCCGGCGCATGCCTCGACGACGACGCTGCGCTGCGGGTCGCACGCCAGCGCATAGAACTGCTCGCGCGGCACCTCCCGGCCGCCGGCGCGGTAGGCGGGCAGTCCAACGCTCACACGCCGCTCCAGTGGTCGCGCCGACACAGGCCACGCGCTTCGCAGAAGTCGCAGGTGCTGCCCTCGCCCAGCGCCGGCAACGGCGCGCCGTCGCGGATGCGGAGCATCTCGCCTCCGAGCCCGGCCAGCAGTGCGGCGGCGCTGTCCCGGACCTGCGGATGCGGCAAGGGCAACAGCGCCTTGCTGCCGTCCAGCGGCAGGTAGGCCGCCTGGAGTGGGGCTGGTTCGCCTTCGTCGACCAACGCCGCGTAGAACGCCAGCTGCGTGTCCTCCAACGGCCGCCGCAGCTTGCGACGCAGCCCGTCGACGCTGCCGGTCTTGTAGTCGATCAGCTCGACCCGGCCGTCGGCACCGCGGTCGACACGGTCGATCACGCCTTGCAGCTCGACCTGCGGCAGGGCCGGCAACGGGCGACGCCGTTCCTGCTCGCCGGCCCGCCACACCCACCCGTCCGCATCGCGCGCGTGCAGCCAGGCGACATAGCGCGGCGCCAGGCTCGCCAACGACGCGGCGAACGGCAGCGCCGATTCCTGCGACAGGCCCTGCGCCTCGCGTTCGTCCTCCGCGAGGGCCAGCAGCCGCGCCGTCTCCGCCTCGGCATCGCCGGGCACCCGCTCGGCATGGAAGCGGTACAGGATCGCGTGCAGCCAGGTTCCGTAGTCGCGCTTCTCGACCTCGTCGTCGAGCTCCTCGTCCTCGCGCAGGCGCAGCAGGTGGCGCACGAAGAAGCGGTACGGGCAGTCGCGCAGCGCGTCCGCCGCGCTGGCGGACAATCGCGCCGGCAGCGCGGCGAGCAGCGCCGGCGCCGGACGCGCCACGGGGGTGGGCCGAAGTTCCACCACCCGCCGCGGATCGACCCAGGGGGCCAGCGGCCGGCCGGCTTCGGCCAGTTCGAGCCGGATCCGCTGCACGAGAGGGCTGTCGCCCAGGGGCTCGTCCTCGTCGACGCGGCGGCGCAGGAAGGTCAACCCGGGCAGACGCATCGCCTGCGCGAACAGCTGCCGCTCGCGCAGGCGACGCTGCCCCGCGTCGGGCAATCCGAGTGCACGCAGCAGCGCCTCGCCGAGCAGCGGATGCGGCGCGGGCGGCGCGCCCAGGTGCCGGTCGTCCGCGCCCGGCCAGACCACCGCCTCGAACGGGCGCAGCGCCAGCCGCGCCATCGGCGTCACGACGACCGACGCGTTGCCCGAGGCGGGCTGGAAGCTGGCTTCTTCGACGGCCTCATCGACCCAGGCGGTCAGTTCGGCCAGGTCCATCACCGACCGCTCCGCCGTCTCGCGCCACAGAGGCTGGTCCAGCGCGCGATCGTCCAGCCGCACCGCTTGCAACACCGCGCGCCCGGCCTCGTCGGCGCGCAGCGCCGCCCCGGCGCCGCAGGCCTCCAGGGCGTCGCCCAGCAGGCGCAGCCAGACCGCCAGCGGGCGACGCTGGTCGCGCAGGCGGTCGAGGGTCGAGCGCCAGACCGACCAGGCCTCCGCTTCCGGGCTGCCAGGCGGCAGGCCGTCGAGCTGATCGACACGCGCCAGCCCCAGCCGGCGACAGGCCTGCTCGAGCCGTTCGACCGCATCGGTGCCGCCGGAGGGCAAGGTCTTCAGCCAGTCGAACAGGTCGTCGGTGCGCGCCCGCGGCGCGGCGGCGCGCAGCAGCAGCATCAACTGGGCCGCGGCTCGGGTGGTCGAGAGTGTCCAGCCGGTCTCGTCCTGCGGCTGCACCCCGGCCCGTTCGAGAAGCGCTCGGACGCGCCGCACCAGCAGGCGGTCCTGACCGACCAGTGCGACCTGCCGGCGCCCCGCCGCCAGGTTGGCAAGCACCTCGGCCGCGGCGCACTGGGCTTCGTCCTCGAAGCCGTGGCAGACCGCCAGGGCCGGTGCGGCGGCCCCGGGTGGCCACAGCGTCTCGTCCGGGGCGTCCGCATCGATGACCAGGCACGGCGTACCCTGCGCCGCCGCACCGGCGAAAAGCGATTCGACGAAGGTGTCGCTGCCCCCAGCCTGCACGGCCAGCCAGGCCCCGGGCCGATGGCGGTACAGGCGGTCGGTCGCCGGGTCCGGCGCCTGGGCCGCCCATTCCAGCGCGATGCGGGCCAGCCACCGTTCACGCGCCCCCTGCGCCGGGACCGGCGCGAGCACGCCGCGCGCCGAATGCCACCAGTCCGCTCGCCGGTCCGGCGCCACGGCGGCGGCGGCCTGTACGAGCGCGCGGGCCGTCTCCACCAGCATCGCGACCCCGCGATCGAAACCGCGCGGATCGTGGCGCGCCCACTGCGCCCCGACGCTCTGCGCGCGCAGCAGTTGGTCGGCGGTCAGCCGATCGATGGCGGCATCGCCGCACAGCTGCGTTGGTGCGGGCACGGCCGCGGGCCCAAGTGCGCGTGCCAGCGTCTGCGTGGTCTCAAGCCGGGGCTGCCAGCCTCCGCGGGCCGCGAACGCCTGCTGGGCCAGCGGCAGCAATTGCGCAAAGGGCAGCAGCACGATGCAGTCGCGCAGCACGACGCCCTGCGCCTCTGCCCAGTCCGCGCATTGCTGCGCCAGCGCGGGCCAGGCGGCACGCACCATGGGGGCGGTGGACGGGATTTCGAGGGGTCGGCGCGCTATCGCTGCCATTGGAAATGGCCTCGGCGCGGCGCGCCACGGCACGAGGGGCTTTGTGTCAGAATCATTGTGCCTTGACCGCCACACAGCGTGGCGCCCGCCCGAGGACCCTCCCCATGAGCAGCGAACTGATCAAACACATCTCCGATTCGTCATTCGACAGCGACGTCCTGAAGGCCGACAAGCCGGTGCTGGTCGACTACTGGGCCGAATGGTGCGGGCCGTGCAAGATGATCGCCCCGATCCTCGACGAGGTGTCGAAGGACTACGACGGCCGCCTGCAGATCGCCAAGCTCAATGTCGACGAGAACCGCGACGTTCCCGCCAAGTACGGCATCCGCGGCATCCCGACGCTGATGCTGTTCAAGGGCGGCGAGCTGGCGGCGACCAAGGTCGGCGCGCTTTCCAAGGCCCAGTTGACGGCCTTCCTCGACGGCCATCTATAATCCCTTCCAATCGCTGCGACAGCCGGCCCCACAAGCGCCGGCCGTCGTGGCGGAACAGTTCGCCACCACGCCCGGTCGACGAGCCCCGATGAAAGGGCATCGCGGCCAAGCCCGATCCGGCAGCGCGTGGGTCCGGCCCCTCATCCAGAGTTTCTGAAGTCGCGGCGGCGCCAGCCGCCACAGCGGTCCTGCAGCCCGCAGGACGCGCCCGTCCACCACCCCCGGGGTGTCCCCCATGCATCTGTCCGAACTCAAAGCCCTGCATGTCTCCGAGCTCATCAAGATGGGCGAGGGGCTGGAGATCGAGAACGTCGCCCGCATGCGCAAGCAGGAGCTGATGTTCGCGATCATGAAGAAGCGCGCCAAGGGCGGCGAGCAGGTCTTCGGTGACGGCGTGCTGGAGGTGCTGCCCGACGGCTTCGGTTTCCTGCGCTCGCCGGACACCAGCTACATGGCGTCGACCGACGACATCTACCTGAGCCCGAGCCAGATCCGCCGCTTCAACCTGCACACCGGTGACGCCATCGAAGGCGAGGTTCGGGTGCCGAAGGACGGCGAACGCTACTTCGCGCTGGTGAAGGTCGACCGCGTGAACGGCCTGACGCCGGAGGAGAGCAAGCACAAGATCATGTTCGAGAACTTGACGCCGCTCTTCCCGAAGGAGCAGTTCAAGCTCGAGCGCGAGATCAAGTCGGACGAGAACATCACCGGGCGCATCATCGACCTGATCGCCCCGATCGGAAAAGGCCAGCGCGCGCTGCTCGTCGCGCAGCCGAAGACCGGCAAGACGGTGATGATGCAGCACATCGCGCACGCGATCGTCGCCAACCACCCGGACGTCTACCTGATCGTGCTGCTGGTCGACGAGCGACCCGAGGAAGTGACCGAGATGGTCCGCACCGTGCGCGGCGAGGTGATCAGCTCGACCTTCGACGAGCCGGCCGCACGCCACGTGCAGGTGGCCGAGATGGTGATCGAGCGCGCCAAGCGCCTCGTCGAGCTGAAGAAGGACGTGGTGATCCTGCTCGACTCGATCACCCGCCTGGCCCGGGCCTACAACAACGTGCTGCCCTCCTCCGGCAAGGTGCTGACCGGCGGCGTCGACGCCAACGCGCTGCAGCGCCCGAAGCGCTTCTTCGGCGCGGCCCGCAACGTCGAGGAAGGCGGTTCGCTGACCATCATCGGCACCGCGCTGATCGACACCGGCAGCCGCATGGACGAGGTGATCTACGAGGAGTTCAAGGGCACCGGCAACTGCGAGATCCACCTGGATCGCCGCATGGCCGAGAAGCGCGTGTACCCCTCGATCCTGATCAACAAGTCGGGCACGCGGCGCGAGGAACTGCTGCTGAAGCCGGAAATCCTGCAGAAGAGCTGGATCCTGCGCAAGCTGCTCTACCCTATGGACGAGATCGAGGCGATGGAGTTCATCCTCGACAAGATGAAGTCGACCAAGAACAACCTCGACTTCTTCGACATGATGCGCCGCGGGGGGTGAGCCCGGACACGAAGCAGTCCCTGCGGACTGGTTCGCGGCCGGCGAACGGCTTACGGGCGGAAGGCTGGCCGGTCCGGCTATAATCCGCGGTTTTCCAGCTTCGGAAAGTGCGCCGAAAGGGTCGGCGTGGCTCCCGGCAATGCCCTGCAGAGGTTCCCATGAAGGAAGGCATCCACCCCAACTACCGCGAAGTCTGCTTCGTGGACCTGTCCAACGGTTTCAAGTTCGTCACGCGCTCGTGCGCCGAAACCAAGGAAAAGATCACGATGGAAGACGGCCGCGAACTGCCGCTCTTCAAGCTGGAGTCGACCAGCGAGTCGCACCCGTTCTACACCGGCACGCAGAAGAGCGTGGACTCGCTCGGCGGCCGGGTCGAGAAGTTCCGCAACAAGTTCGCCCACCTGAAGAAGTGAGCCTCGCGCGGCACTGACACACAAGGCAGCTCCGGCTGCCTTTTTTGTTGCCGCCGATGCTGCATCATCGCGCACTTGAACTCGCCGAACCCCGCCCTCGTCACCCAGCGCGCCGCACAGCGGTTGCCGCGTGTTGCGCTGCTGCTGTTCTGCGCGGCCTACCTGATTCCGGGGCTGTTCGGCCGCGACCCGTGGAAGAACGCGGACGTCACCGCGTTCGGCCACATGCTGAGCATCGCGAACGGCCAGTCCGGCTGGTTGGCGCCGTCGGTCGGCGGCCTTCCAGCCGATGTCGCGCTGCTTCCGTACTGGCTCGGCGCGGTCGCCATCCGCCTGCTCGGATCCTGGTTCGATCCTGCCCTCGCCGCACGGCTGCCGTTCGCGCTGCTGCTCGCGGTGGTGCTCGTGCTGACCTGGTACGCGACCTACCACCTGGCGCGAACCGAGGCCGCCCAACCCCTGCCGTTTGCCTTCGGCGGCGAGGCGGCGCCGGTCGACTATGCCCGTGCCATCGCCGACGGCGCCGTGCTCGCGGTGATGGCCACGCTCGGCCTGCTGCAGCTCGGACACGAGACCACGCCGGAACTGGTGCAGCTGGCCGCGGCGACCCTGTTCCTGTACGGCCTGGCGGCGAGTCCGTACCGCGTCAGGGCCGCGCGGCTGGCGGTTCTACTGGCGCTGCCGGCCATGGCCGCCAGCGGTGCCCCGACGTTGGCGGTCGGGCTGGCGCTCGTCGGCGCGCTGATCTGCATCCGCTCGGGCTACCCCGAGGTGCGCCGCACGGCGCCGTGGGTCGTCGGTGCGGGCCTGCTGGCCGGCGTCTGCGCGACGGTGCTGCGCGCGTGGTCATGGCGGATCGGCACGCCCGATTCGGCCGCCCAGCTGCTCGGCATCGGTCGTCTGCTGATCTGGTTCACCTGGCCGGCGTGGCCGCTGGCCCTGTGGACGCTGTGGCGCTGGCGCAGCCACTGGCTGCATCGGCACATCGCGGTGCCGCTGGGGTGTACGGCCATCGCGCTGGGAGCCAGCCTGGCGATGGGCGGCTCCGACCGCGCGCTGATGCTGGCCGTGCCTTCGCTGGCCGTTCTGGCCGCCTTCGCGCTGCCGACGCTGCAGCGCAGCACTGCCGCGGCGATCGACTGGTTCTCGGTGTTCTTCTTCAGTGTCTGCGCGCTGGTGATCTGGGTCATCTATGTCGCGATGCAGACCGGCGTGCCGGCCAAGCCGGCCGCCAATGTCGCCAAGCTGGCGCCGGGCTTCGTGCCGTCCTTCTCCGCGCTGGGCCTGGTGGCGGCGCTGGCAGGCACGCTGGCATGGCTGTGGCTGGTGCGCTGGCGCACCGGGCGCAATCGCCATCCGCTGTGGAAGAGCCTGGTGCTGCCGGCCGGAGGCGTCGCGCTGTGCTGGCTGCTGCTGATGAGCTTGTGGCTGCCGCTGCTCGACTATGCGCGCAGCTACCGGGCCGTGGTCGAGCGCATCGTCGCCCAGGCACCGCCCGATGCCTGCATCTCGGCGCCCGGCCAGCCGGTGTCACTGGTGGCATCGCTGGAATACATGGGTGCGCTGCGCGTCGACGCGGTCACGCCGGCAGACCTGACGCCCTGCGAGGTGCTGTTGCGTTCCGAGCGCGACGGTTCGGCAGCGCCCGTGCCGGGCTGGACCCTCGTCGCGCGCCTGCCGCGTCCGACGGCGCGGGAGGACGTCACCCTGCTGTACCGGCGCGCCGCGCCCTGAACCGCTGGGACTGGTCAGACCGTTTCCGACGCCGCAGTCGGATTCGCCACGGAAGTCTGGCGCACGCGCGCGGCCGGCACCAGCAGGCGGAAGCGCGAGCCCTTGCCGGGCTCGCTCTGCACGTCCAGCTCCCCGCCATGGCGCTGCACCACGTGCTTGACGATGGACAGCCCGAGCCCGGTCCCGCCGGTGTCGCGCGAGCGGCTGCCGTCGACCCGGTAGAAGCGTTCGGTCAGGCGCGGGATGTGCTCGCGCGCGATGCCCACGCCGGTGTCGGTGACGGCGATCTCGCCGCTTCCGTCCGCCAGGGCGCGCCAGCTCAACTCGACCCTTCCGCCTTCCGGCGTGTAGCGCACGGCGTTGTTCACCAGGTTGGTCACCGCGCTGGCCAGTTCCGTCTGCGCGCCGGCGATCTGCACGCCAGTCGGCCGCCCGACCACGAGCGTGTGCCGCCCGCCGGACAGCGCCCGGGCGTCGGCCTCGACCTGCACGTACAGCGGTTCGAGCGGCACCCAGCGGTCCACGGCGGGCCGCGGGCTGCCTTCCAGTTGCGCGAGCGTCAGCAGGTCGCTGACCAGCGACTGCATGCGCTCGGTCTGCTGCTGCATCAGGTGCAGCACGCGCTTGCGCTCGGTCTCCGTCAGCGACAGGTTGGTCATGGTTTCGATGAAGCCGACCAGCACCGTCAGCGGTGTGCGGATCTCGTGCGAGACGTTGGCGACGAAGTCGCGCCGCATCGCGTCGTTGCGCTCGCGGTCGGTCACGTCCTGCGAGAGGACCAGCTTCATGCCCTCGCCGTAGGCCCGGACCAGCACCGACAGCGTGCCGTCCAGGTTCGGCTTCGGGAAGCAGACCGCGTCGTCGAAGCGTCCCTGCTGCAGGTAGGCCACGAAGGCCGGTGCCCGGACGAGGTTGGTGACGGGCTGCCCGCGGTCGCGCTGCGGATGGATGCCGAAGTGGTCCGCGGCCATCGAGTTGCACCAGTCGATCGCGCCCGCCGCGTCCAGCAGCAGCACGCCATTGGGCGATGCCTCGATCGCCGAGAGGAACTGCCCCAGCCGCAGCTGCTCCTGCGCCAGCCGCTGCTCGCGCAGCCGGATGGAACGCTCCACCCGGTAGCCCAGTTCGCCCCAGAAGCCGGCGTCGCGCGGAGCCTGCTGGTCCTGCGCGCCGCGCAGCCAGTTGATCAGGCGGTAGCCGCGCAGCGTGTCCAGCACGGCGACGATGCCGACGGCGGCGGCGCCGCCGACCATCACGCTGAGTACCGGCGAACGCGCCGGCTCGCCGAGCAGGTAACCCGCCAGGCCGCCCAGCACCATCGCCAGCACCCCGGCGAAGATGCGGGGAAGCAGCCAGTTCAAGCCTGGGTCTCCGCGACCTGCTGCGTGAGGCGGTAACCCGCCCCCCGGACGGTTTCGATCATCGTCGAGCAGTTGGCCGGCGCGAGCGCCTCGCGCAGGCGCTTGACGTGCACGTCGACCGTGCGTTCCTCGATGAAGACGTGGTCACCCCAGACGCGGTCGAGCAGCTGCGCACGGCTGTGCACGCGCTCGGGATGGGCCATCAGGAAGTGCAGCAGGCGGAACTCGGTCGGCCCGAGCTTGAGCTCGATGTCGCCGCGCGTGACGCGCCGGGTCGACGGGTCCAGGCGCAGCCGCCCGACCTCGACCGCCGAGTCCAGCGCCTCGGGTGCCTTGCGCCGCAGCACGGCGCGGATGCGTGCCATCAGCTCGTTGGTCGAGAAGGGCTTGGTCAGGTAGTCGTCCGCACCGGCATCCAGCCCGGAGATCTTGTCCACCTCGCCGGCCCGGGCGGTCAGCATGATGATGGGCAGTTCGCGCGTGCGGGCCTCCGCGCGCCAGCGGCGCGCCAGCGCCAGGCCGGACTGGCCGGGCAGCATCCAGTCCAGCAGCACCAGGTCGGGCAGCACACCGTCGATCGCCGCCTGGGCCTGTTCGGCATTCGCCGCGATCGTCACCTCGTATCCGGCATGCCGCAGGTTCAACGAGATCAGTTCGGCAATCGCCGCCTCGTCCTCGACCACGAGTACCTGGCTCATGACTGCAACTCCTTCAGCTCACCACCGACTCGACGTTCGCCACCGAATGATGGCGCACATCGGTCCCCTTGACGATGTAGATGATCTGTTCGGCCAGGTTCTTCGCGTGGTCGCCGATGCGCTCGATCGCCTTGGCCACGAAGACCAGGTCGATGGACGCCGAGATGGTGCGCGGATCCTCCATCATGTAGGTGATCAGCTTGCGCATCAGGCCGTCGAACTCCTGGTCGATCTGGTTGTCGTCCTTGATCACCTCGAGCGCCTTGGCCGTGTCCAGGCGCGCAAACGCGTCCAGCGCCTTGCGCAGCGACGCGGTCGCGAGGCTGGCCTCGAACGAGACGTCGCCGACGGGCAGGCGCAGGCGGCTGGACACCCCGCTGTTGATGAGGCGCTGCACCGTGCGCGCGATGCGTGCCGCCTCGTCGCCGACCCGCTCCAGGTTGCCGATGGTCTTGGAGATCGCGATCAGCAGGCGCAGGTCGCGCGCCGTGGGCTGGCGCCGCGCGATGATCGTCGACAGGTCGCGGTCGATGTCGACTTCCATCTGGTTGACGCGCTCCTCGCCGATGAGGACCTGCGAGGCCGTCTCGCCGCTGAAGTTGACCAGCGAATAGATCGACTGGGCCACCTGCGACTCCGCCAGGCCGCCCATCTCGAGCACCCGCGTGGAGATCGCCGAGAGCTCGGCGTCGAACTGCGTTGACAGGTGTTTGTCGCTCATGTGTTGCTTTCCTTCGTCCACGGCCTTGCAGGGCTCTGCCGGTTCGCGAGGCGCCCGGGCATGCGCAGGCGTGCCCTGTCGTCCACACTCATCCGAACCGGCCGGTGATGTAGTCCTCGGTGTCCTTCTTCTTGGGCTTCATGAACAGCTCCGAGGTCGGCCCGAACTCGATCAGGTCGCCAAGGTACATGTAGGCCGTGTAGTCGGACACGCGCGCCGCCTGCTGCATGTTGTGCGTCACGATGGCCACCGTGTAGTCCGCCTTCAGCTCGGTGATGAGTTCCTCGATCTTGCCGGTCGAGATCGGGTCCAGCGCCGAGCACGGCTCGTCCAGCAGCAGCACCTCGGGCTTGATCGCGATGCCGCGTGCAATGCACAGGCGCTGCTGCTGTCCGCCGGACAGGCCGGAGCCGCTCTGGCCGAGCTTGTCCTTGACCTCGTTCCACAGTGCCGCCTTCTTCAGCGCCCATTCGACCCGCTCGTCCATCTCCACCCGCGGCAGCGTCTCGAACAGGCGCACGCCAAAGGCGATGTTGTCGTAGATCGACATCGGGAACGGCGTCGGCTTCTGGAAGACCATGCCGACCTTGGCACGGATCAGGCTCACGTCTAGGCGGCGCTCGAGGATGTTCTCGCCATCCAGCAGGATCTGCCCTTCGGCGCGCTGCTCCGGATACAGCTCGAACATGCGGTTGAAGGTGCGCAGCAGCGTGCTCTTGCCGCAGCCCGACGGGCCGATGAACGCCGTCACCTTGCGCTCGGGAATGTCGAGGTTGATGCGCTTCAGGGCATGGAAGCCGCCGTAGTAGAAGTTCAGGTCGCGCACCGAGAGCTTGACCTTCTCGGTCACGGGCAGATCGACTTTTGCGTCCATGGTGTTCTTCTCAGTGTTTGTTGCGGAACAGCACGCGCGCGAGGATGTTCAGCGCCAGCACGCCCAGCGTGATCAGGAACACGCCGGCCCAGGCCAGCTTCTGCCAGTTCTCGTACGGGCTCATCGCGAACTTGAAGATGGTCACCGGCAGGCTGGCCATGGGCTGGCTCAGGCTGCTGGTCCAGAACTGGTTCGACAGCGCGGTGAACAGCAGCGGCGCCGTCTCGCCGGAGACCCGCGCGAGCGCCAGCAGCACCCCGGTGATGACCCCCGCGCGCGCCGCCTTGAGCGTGATCAGCAGGATCACCTTCCACTTCGGAGTGCCGAGCGCGTAGGCCGCCTCGCGCATCGCGTTCGGGATCAGGCTGAGCATGTTCTCCGTCGTCCGGATGACCACCGGGATCACGATCAGCGCCAGCGCCAGCACGCCGGCCCAGCCCGAGAACGCCTTGACGCGCGCGACGACCACCGCATAGATGAACAGGCCGATCACGATCGACGGCGCGGACAGCAGAATGTCGTTGATGAAGCGCGTCGTGCTGCCGAGCCAGCTCTTCTGGCTGTACTCGGCCAGGTAGATGCCGGCCAGGATGCCGATCGGCGTGCCGATCAGCGTCGCGAACGACACCATCAGCAGCGAGCCGAAGATGGCGTTGGCGAGCCCGCCCGTCTCGGCCTGCGGCGCCGGCGTCATCTCGGTGAAGGTGGCCAGCGTGATGCCGCCGAAGCCCAGGCGCACCGTCTCGATCAGGATCCAGACCAGCCAGAACACGCCGAACGCCATCGCGGCCAGCGCGAGCGCCAGCGCGATGCGGTTGGTGCGCTTGCGGGCGCGGTGCCTGGCGAGCTTGCCCGCCTCGAAGCTCAGCGCAGGGGTATTCACGAGCGGCTCCCTTCGTTCTTCTTGAGCCGCGCCAGCAGCAGCTTGGACAGCGTCAGCACGACGAAGGTGATGAAGAACAGCACCAGGCCCAGGTAGATCAGCGAGGCCTGGTGCAGCCCCTCGCCGGCTTCGGCGAACTCGTTGGCCAGCGCCGAGGTGATGCTGTTTGCCGCCTCGAACAGCGAGAGCGAGTTCAGCTGGTTGAAGTTGCCGATCACGAAGGTCACCGCCATCGTCTCGCCCAGCGCGCGGCCCAGCCCGAGCATGATGCCGCCGATCACGCCGGTCTTGGTGTACGGGAGCACGACCTTGTAGACCACTTCCCAGGTCGTCGAGCCGAGCCCGTAGGCCGACTCCTTCAGCATTGGCGGCGTCACCTCGAACACGTCGCGCATCACCGCGGCGATGAACGGGATGATCATGATCGCCAGGATGATGCCGGCCGAGAGCAGGCCGATGCCCACCGGCGGGCCCGAGAACAGCCCCCCGAGCACCGGCACGCCACCGAAGGCCGCCTGCAGCGGCGCCTGGACGAAGCGGGCCAGGATGGGCCCGAACACCAGCAGGCCCCACATGCCGTAGACGATCGACGGCACCGCAGCCAGCAATTCGATGGCCGTCCCGAGCGGGCGCTTGAGCCAGTTCGGCGACAGCTCGGTCAGGAACAGGGCGATGCCGAAGCTCACCGGCACTGCGATCAGCAGCGCGATCGCCGAGGTCATCAGCGTGCCGTAGATCATGATCAGGCCGCCGTACTGATCCTGCACGGGGTCCCACTCGCTGCGCCAGAGGAAGCTCAGGCCGTATTCCTTGATGGCCGGCGCGGCGCCGACCACGAGCGAGCCGATGATGCCGACCAGGAGGGCGAGCGTCAGCAAGGCCGCCCCATGGGCGAGCATCGAAAACAACCGGTCGGCCCACGGCGAGGCGCGGCGCGACGTCGGCGGCAGATCCGCCGGGCCGGATCGGTCCAAGTCTGAACCCTTGAGAGCAGGCGTCGCTGGGAGTGTAGCGGTCATGGCCCGGGCGTCCGTTGGAGATGTGAACGCGGCGGGCATCAGCCCGCCGCGCCTTCAGGTCAGTGGAACTGCGCCGTCACGGCGGTCCGGCAGTTACTGCAGCGAGGTCGCCACCGGCTTGCCCGCGGCGTCCTTGATGCCGTCCCACTGCTTGCGGATCAGGCCCTTCACCGAATCGGGCATCGGCACGTAGTCCAGGTCCGCGGCCATCTTGTCGCCGTTGGCATAGGACCAGTTGAAGAACTTCAGCGCCGAGGCTGCCTGTGCCGGCTTCTCCTGCATCTTGTGCATCAGGATGAACGTGGCGCCACTGATCGGCCAGGCGTCCTTGCCCGGCTGGTCGGTCAGCACCTGGAAGAAGGACTTCGACCAGTCCGCACCGGCGGCGGCAGCCTGGAAGGTCGTGTCGTCCGGTTGCACGAAGTTGCCGGCCTGGTTCTTCAGGCTGGCATAGGACATCTTGTTCTGCTTCGCGTACGCGTATTCCACGTAGCCGATCGAGTTCGGCAGGCGGCCGACGAAGGCCGACACGCCTTCGTTGCCCTTGCCGCCCGCGCCGGTCGGCCAGTTGACGGCCGTGCCCTCGCCGACCTTGGCCTTCCACTCGGCGTTCGCCTTCGACAGGTAGTTCGTGAAGATGAACGAGGTGCCCGAGCCATCGGCGCGGCGCACGACGGCGATCGCGGCATCCGGCAGCGCCAGACCGGGGTTCAGCGCCGTCACCGCCGCGTCGTTCCACTTGGTGATCTTGCCGAGGTAGATGTCGCCCAGGACCTGGCCGGTCAGCTTCAGCTTGCCGGGCTGGACCCCCTGGATGTTCACCACCGGAACGACGCCGCCCATCACGGTCGGGAACTGCATCAGGCCGTCCGCGGCCAGGGCCTCGTCGGTCAGGGGCATGTCGGACGCGCCGAAATCGACCGTCTTCGACTTGATCTGCTTGATGCCGGCACCGGAACCGACGGACTGGTAGTTGACCTTGGCGCCGGTGGCCTTGTAGTAGGCGTCGGCCCATTTGGCGTAGATCGGGGCGGGGAACGACGCACCTGCGCCGGTGACGTCCTCTGCCAGGACGGCGGCGCTGGCCGTCGCCATCAGGGCGGACAGGGCAGCAACTCGGAAGATGGAAGAGCTCATGGGGTTACGCCTTTCTGGTGAGGGCCTGGAACGCCGCCACTCTAGGGATCCCGCATGACAATGCCGTGACAGACGCCTGTCACCCCGGGGGGCTGTCACATTGAATTAACGGACCTGTCGCAATTCAGCCGCGTGCGGCCGCGGCGAGACTTTCCGCACAGGATCGGGCCCGCGCCGCATCGCGCGCCTCGACCATGACCCGCAGCACGGGCTCGGTGCCTGAGGGACGGATCAGCAGCCGCCCGTCGCTCCCGAGCTCCCGGAAGATCCGCTCCTGGGCGGCGGCCAGCGCGGCATTCCCGCGCCAATCACTGCCTTCGGCGATGCGCACGTTGATCAGCGTTTGCGGGAACAGGGTGACGCCGTCGAGCAGTTGCGCCAGGGAACGGCCGCTGCGCCGCACCGCCTGCAGGATCTGCAGCGCGCTGACGATGCCGTCGCCGGTGGTGTGCTTGTCCAGCGCGAGCAGGTGGCCGGAGCCCTCCCCGCCGAGCTGCCAGCCACGCGCCGTCAGCTCCTCCAGGATGTAGCGGTCGCCGACCTTGGCGCGCACGAACGGCACCCCGCGCTCCTGCAGCGCCAGCTCGACCGCCATGTTGGTCATCAGCGTGCCCACCGCGCCCGCCACCGGCTGATCCTGCGCGATGCGGTCCGACACCATCACGAACAGCAACTCGTCGCCGTTGTACAGACGGCCATCCGCATCCACCAACTGCAACCGGTCTGCATCGCCGTCCAGGGCGACGCCGTAGTCGGCGCCGTGCTGCTTGACCGCCGCGATCAGCGCGCCCGGTTCGGTGGCGCCGAAGCCGGCATTGATGTTCAGCCCGTCCGGGCTGCAGCCGATGGCGACGACCTCGGCCCCCAACTCGTGGAACACGTCCGGTGCAATGCGCGAGGCGGCGCCGTGCGCGGCGTCGACGACGATCTTCAGGCCCTTGAGCGACAGCTCGCTGCCGAAGGTGCTCTTGCAGAACTCGATATACCGGCCGCGCGCGTCGTCCAGTCGCCGGACCTTGCCCAGCGTGGCCGAATCGACCCACTGCGGCGGCTCTTCCAGCATCGCTTCGACCTGCAGCTCCCAGGCGTCGGACAGCTTCTCGCCGCGGGCCGAGAAGAACTTGATGCCGTTGTCCCCGAACGGGTTGTGCGAGGCGCTGATCACCACGCCGAGGCTGAGGCGCAGCGCCCGGGTCATGTAGGCGACCCCCGGCGTGGGCAACGGGCCGGTCATCAGCACATCGACGCCGGCCGAGGCAAAGCCGGCCTCCAGGGCCGACTCGATCATGTAGCCGGAGATGCGCGTGTCCTTGCCGATCAGAACGGTCGGCCGCGACTCGCTGCCCTTCAGCACCCGTCCGACCGCATGCCCGATGCGCAGCATGAAGTCCGGCGTGATCGGGTACTGGCCGACAGCGCCACGGATGCCGTCGGTACCGAAGTAGGTTCTGCTCATCCGGTCATTCCTCCGCGGGCGATTCTGGCACCGGCAGCAGGCCGGCCGCACCCCACACTTTCAGGGCGTCGACGGTGGCTGTGACATCGTGCACGCGCAGCACCCGGGCACCTTGTTGCGCGGCCGCCAGCGCCGCGGCCAGACTGGCGGCCAGACGCTCGCCCACCGGCCGTCCGGTCACGGCGCCGAGGGTGGACTTGCGCGACCAGCCCAGCAGCAGCGGCCGCCCGAGCGATTGCAGCTCCGGCTGGCGGCGCAGCAGCTCCAGGTTGTGCTCGACGCTCTTGCCGAAGCCGATGCCCGGGTCGAGCACGACGCGTTCCGGCGCGATGCCCGCTGCGCCGAGCACCATCAGGCGTGCGCGCAGGAAGTCGCGGACCTCGTCGACCACGTCGTCGTAGGCAGGTCGCTGCTGCATCGTGGCCGGGTCGCCGCGCATGTGCATCAGGCAGACGCCGGCGCGCGGAAACGCCGCCACGGCATCGAGTGCACCGGGCGCCCGCAGCGCGGCGATGTCGTTGACGATGTCGGCACCCCGCTCCAGCGCGCGCCGCATCACCGCCGGCTTGACCGTGTCGATCGACAGCGGCACCCCCAGCCCCAGCGCCCCGTCCAGCACCGGCAGCACCCGCGCCAGTTCCTCCTCCTCGGACACGGACACGGCCCCGGGGCGGCTCGATTCGCCGCCGATGTCCAGGATGTCCGCCCCCTCGGCCACCAATTGCTCGCAGTGGCGCAGCGCTGCCGCGGTATCGGCATGGCGCCCGCCGTCGGAGAAGGAATCCGGCGTGACGTTGACGATGCCCATCACCCGCGGGCGGTCGAGGTCGATGTCGAAGCGTGTGGTCTGCCAGAGCATGCGTGTGCGAGCCCAATGAGAAACGGGGCCGAAGCCCCGTCGAGTGTCGTGCAACGCCGTCGTTCAGGCCGTCGCCGTCGCGCCGCCCGGATTGACCGGCGGGGTGCTGGGGCCCGGCTTGGCCGTCGAAGAACCCCAGTCCTTCGGCGGACGGGGCGGCTTGCCGTTCATGATGTCGTCGATCTGGTCGGCGTCGATGGTCTCGTACTTCATCAGCGCCGCGGCGAGCGCGTCGAGCTTGGCGCGATTCTCGACAAGGATGCCCTTCGCCTTCTGGTACGCGGCGTCGATCACACGGCGCACTTCGACGTCGATCACGTGCGCGGTTTCGTCGGATACCTGCTTGTGCTGCGTGACCGAGCGGCCGAGGAACACCTCCCCCTGATCCTCCGCGTACGTGAGTGGGCCGAGACGGTCGGAGAGACCCCACTTCGTGACCATGTTGCGCGCGAGCGCGGTCGCGCGCTCGATGTCGTTCGAAGCACCCGTCGTCACCGCCTCGGGACCGAACGCCAGTTCCTCGGCAATGCGCCCGCCGAAGAGGCTCGCGATCTGCGACTCGAGCCTTTGCTTGCTGTAGCTGTAGCGGTCCTCCTCCGGCAGGAAGAACGTGACGCCGAGCGCACGGCCGCGCGGGATGATCGTGACTTTGTACACCGGGTCGTGCTCCGGGAGGTTCACGCCGACGACGGCGTGACCGGCTTCGTGATACGCGGTGTTGCGCTTCTCCTTCTCGCTCATGACCATGGAGCGGCGCTCCGCGCCCATCATGATCTTGTCCTTGGCGCGCTCGAGCTCGTCCATCGTGACGGTGCGCTTGTTCGAGCGCGCGGCGAAGAGCGCCGCCTCGTTCACGAGGTTCGCGAGATCAGCGCCGGAGAAACCCGGTGTGCCGCGCGCAATCAGTGCAGGCTTCACATCGTCGCCGAGCGGTACTTTGCGCATGTGCACGCGCAGGATCTGCTCGCGGCCGCGCACGTCAGGCAGCGGCACGACGACCTGACGGTCGAAGCGGCCCGGGCGCAGCAGCGCGGGGTCGAGCACATCGGGGCGGTTGGTCGCCGCGATGACGATGATGCCCTCATTGCCCTCGAAGCCATCCATCTCGACGAGCAACTGGTTCA
>JAHBZL010000060.1 GCA_019635485.1 Piscinibacter sp.
GTTCCCGCCGCGCGGCGATCAACCTCAGGCTTCACTTTCATTGCGGTTTGCAAGTTCTTGCTTTTGAAGGAGAACTTAGGAGATGCTGCCTCAAAAACAAGCTCTAAGTGATTGATTTCACTGATTTTTCTTTACAAGTTCGATTGACCGGCCGGGATTCGATCGGATAGAGTGGAGGAAAGTGCACTTTAGTGGGTTTTTGTGGCAAACATTGTCTTCCAGGGCCCGGCCGCCCTGACGCTGGACACGAAAGGGCGCATCGCGATGCCGGCGCGCCACCGTGTCCTGCTGGAAGCGATGCGCGTCAACCAGATGACGATCACCAAGCACCCGGACGGCTGCCTGATGATCTTTCCGCGTCCCATCTGGGAAACCTTCCGCGACCACGTCGCCGCGCTGCCGATGGACGCCGTCAAGTGGAAGCGCGTCTTCCTCGGCAATGCGATGGATGCCGACATCGACAACTCCGGGCGGTTGCTGATCGCCCCCGAACTGCGCGCCGCCACCGGGCTGGTGCGCGACGTGATGCTGCTGGGCATGGGCAACCACCTCGAGCTGTGGGACGCGCAGAAACACGCGGAACTCGAGGCCGAGGTCATGAAGTCCGAGATGCCCGAGTCGCTCAAGACCTTCAGCTTCTGATGCAGCGCGCGGACACATGGCAACACACCACCGTCCTGCTGGCCGAAGCGATCGAAGCGCTCCTGACCAGCCCGGACGGCGTGTACGTCGACGGCACCTTCGGCCGCGGCGGCCATTCGCGCGCGCTGCTGGCGCGGCTGGCCCCGGCCGGCCGGCTGATCGCGCTGGACCGCGACCCGCAGGCGGTGGCCGCGGCGGCGGACATCGCCGACCCCCGCTTCTCGATCCACCACGCGCGCTTCGGCGAGCTGGCCGCGCTGCTGCCGGCGCTCGGCGTGGCGCAAATCGCCGGGCTGCTGCTGGACCTGGGCGTCAGCTCGCCGCAGATCGACGACCCCGCCCGCGGCTTCAGCTTCCGTTTCGACGGGCCGCTGGACATGCGCATGGACCCGACCCGCGGTGAAAGCGCCGCGGAGTTCCTGCAACGCGCCGACGAGCGCCAGATCGCGGAGGTGATCAGAGACCATGGGGAAGAACGGTTTGCTGTACCGATTGCAAAGGCGCTTGTTGCTCGGCGCGAAGGCGGGAACCCTGTTCGAACCACGCGGGAGCTATCCGAACTCGTGGCTCGCGCGGTCAAGACCCGCGAGGGCAGCCAGGACCCTGCAACGCGCACATTTCAGGGTCTTCGGATTCACGTCAACGCCGAGCTTGAGGAGCTCGAACAAGGCCTGAACGCAGCGGTCGATCTGCTGCAGCCCGGAGGGCGCCTGGTCGTGATCAGCTTTCATTCGCTGGAAGACCGCATCGTCAAGTCCTTCATCGCGCGCGAGAGCCGCAGCGAAGTCGACCGGCGTGTCCCGTTCGCGCCCGAGCGCGCCCACCGCCTGCGTGCGCTCGCGCGCGTGCGTGCCGGGGAGGCCGAGCTGCGCGCCAACCCGCGTGCGCGCTCGGCGGTGATGCGGGTGGCCGAGCGCACCGATGCGGCCGCCGCGGCGCCGGCCGCGGGCAGGGGGCGCGCGTGACCCGCCTGAACGTGCTGCTGTTCGCCGCGCTGCTGCTCAGCAGCCTGTACCTCGTGCGCGTCTCGTACGAGTCGCGCCGGCTGTTCGCGTCGCTGGACAAGGCACAGACCGAGGAACGCGCGCTGGCGGTGGAGTTCGAACGCCTGAAGGCCGAGCGCCAGGCGCAGGCGACGCCGCTGCGCGTCGAGAAGACGGCGCGCGAGAAGCTCGCGATGCGCAACGCGACGCCGGCCGTCACGCAGTACGTCCCCTGGGAACGGCCCGCCTCGGCGGCGGCCGCAGGAGGTGCACGATGAAGTGGTTCGGCGGGCGCGACAAGCGCGGCGGCCGCAGCGCGATGGCCAGCCGGCGCGGCGTGGCCTATTCGAGCAGCCCGCTGCTGGCGTCCAAGACACCGCCGTGGCGCTCCAAGTTCCTGGTCGCGCTGGTCGGGCTGGGCTTCGTCGTCCTGCTCGGCCGCGCCGCCTACGTGCAGATCGTCGGCACCGAGTTCTTCCAGAAGCAGGGCGAGATCCGCTTCGCGCGCCAGCTCGACCTGCCGGCCAGCCGCGGCCGCATCGTCGACCGCAACGGCCAGATCCTCGCCGCCAGCGTGCCGGCGCCCTCGCTGTGGGTGCTGCCGAAGGACTTCGAGGCCAGCGCCGCGCAGCGCCGGGCGCTGGCCAAGCTGCTCGGCATGACGCCGGGCGAACTCGATCGCCGGCTGGACGACAACCCGAACTTCATCTGGCTGCGCCGCCAGGTCGACGAGCAGGTGGCGCGCGACGCGATGGCGCTGAACCTCAAGGGCCTGCACCAGGTGCGCGAGTACAAGCGCAAGTACCCGGAAGGCGAGGCCTCGGCTCACGTGATCGGCTTCACCAACGCCGAGGAGCATGGCCAGGAAGGTGTCGAGCTGTCGTTCGACGCCCAGCTGGCCGGGCGCGACGGCATGCGCCGCGTGATCAAGGACCGGCTCGGACGTGTTGTCGAGGACATCGGCGACAGCGTCGCGCCGGTGGACGGCCAGGACCTGACGCTGGCGATCGACTCGAAGGTGCAGTTCTTCGCCTACCAGCGCGTGCGCGACGCGGTGGCGCAGCACAAGGCCCGGGCCGGCAGTGTGGTGGTGCTGGACGTGCAGACCGGCGAGGTGCTCGCGCTGGCCAACTACCCGAGCTTCGTGCCGGGCGACCGCCGCAGGCTGAACCGCGAGCAGATGCGCAACCGCGCACTGATCGACAGCTTCGAGCCGGGCTCGACGATGAAGCCCTTCATCGCCGCGCTGGCGATGGAGACCGGCCGTGTCACGCCGCAGACGGTGATCCAGACCGCGCCGGGCTGGATCACCATCACGGGCTCGAAGATCAGCGACGCGCACCCGCACGGGCCGCTGACGGTGGCCGAGGTGATCCAGAAGTCGAGCAACGTCGGCACCACCAAGATGGCGATGCAGATGCAGCCGCGCGAGATGTGGGAGCTGTACACCGAGCTCGGCTTCGGGCAGAAGCCGCAGATCCCGTTCCCCGGCGCGGTCACCGGCCGGCTGCGCCCGTACAAGACCTGGCGGCCGATCGAGCAGGCGACCATGAGCTACGGCTACGGCCTTTCGGTGTCGCTGTTCCAGCTGGCCCGCGCCTACACGGTGCTGGCCAACGACGGTGAACTGCTGCCGCTGTCGCTGCTGCACCGCGACGCCGACGCGGCGCCGGGGCCGCGGCCCTCGGGCCTGCGCGTGATGTCGGCGCAGACCGCGCGCGAGGTGCGCCACATGCTGCAGATGGCCGCCGGCCCGGGCGGCACGGCGCCCAAGGCGCAGGCGATCGGCTACTCGGTCGGCGGCAAGACCGGCACCGCGCACAAGCAGGAAGGCAAGGGCTACGCGGAGAAGAAGTACCGCGCCTGGTTCGTCGGCATGGCACCGATCGAGAAGCCGCGCATCGTGGTCGCGGTGATGGTCGACGAGCCGAACGACGGCAAGTACTTCGGCGGCGACGTCGCGGCGCCGGTGTTCAGCGAGGTCGTGCAGCAGACGCTGCGCATGATGGGCGTGCCGCCGGACCTCGAGGTCAAGCCGCAGATCGTCGCGCACGACGTGCCGGCGGTGGAGGAGAGTTTCTGATGGCACTGCAGCGGCTGGACAGCCTCGACGCCGCCCTGGCCTTCCTGGCCCGGCGCGGCGTGCGCGGCCTGGCCACCGACAGCCGGCGCGTCGAGGCCGGCGAGGCCTTCGTCGCCTGGCCCGGCCACGCGCAGGACGGGCGCCGCTTCGTGCCGCACGCGCTGCAGCGCGGCGCGGCCGCCTGCCTGGTCGAGGCGCGCGACGTGGAGCCGTTCGCCTTCGACGACGCGGCGATCGCGGCGCTGCCCGGCCTGAAGGCCGCCACCGGGCCGATCGCACACGCCTTCTACGGCGCGCCGAGCACGCGGCTCGAACTGGTCGCGACCACCGGCACGAACGGCAAGACCTCGACCGCCTGGTGGACCGCACAGGCGCTGACACAGCTCGGCCGGCGCTGCGGTGTGGTCGGCACGCTGGGCGTCGGCGAGCCGCCGCGGGCCGGCGCGCCGGCCGATGCGCCGGCGGTCGTCGCCACCGGACTGACCACGCCCGATCCGGTGGCGCTGCAGCGCGCGCTGCGCGACTTCGTGGCGCAGGGCTTCGCGGCCTGCGCCATCGAGGCCTCGTCGATCGGCCTCGTCGAGCAGCGCCTGGCCGGCACGCAGATCGCCGTCGCGCTGTTCACCAACTTCACGCAGGACCACCTCGACTTCCACGGCTCGATGGAGGCCTACTGGGCCGCCAAGCGCGCGCTGTTCGACTGGCCGGGCCTGCGCGCGGCGGTGCTGAATCGGGACGATCCGCGCGGGGCAGCCTTGGCCGGCGAACTGCGCTCGCGCAGGCTCGACGTGTGGGACTACGCGCGCGGTGCGGACGCCCGCTTGCGCGCGACGGCGGTGGCCTACCGCGACGGCGGGCTCGGCTTCGAGGTGCACGAGGGCACGGATCACGCCGCCGTGCAGACGCGCCTGATCGGCGACTACAACGTCTCGAACCTGCTCGCGGTGCTCGGCGGGCTGCGTGCGCTGGGCGTGCCGCTGGCCGAGGCGGCCGCGGCGTGCTCGGTGCTGACGCCCGTGCCGGGCCGCATGCAGCGCGTGGACCCGTCCCGTGCGGCGGATCGCGCGGCGCTTCCGGAGGTCGTGGTCGACTACGCCCACTCGCCGGATGCGCTCGAGCAGGCCCTGCGTGCCCTGCGCCCGCTGGCGCGCACGCGCGGCGGCGCGCTGGTCTGCGTGTTCGGCTGCGGCGGCAACCGCGACACGACGAAGCGGCCGCTGATGGGTGGCATCGCGCAGCGGCTCGCGGACCGCGTCGTGGTCACGAGCGACAACCCGCGCCACGAGGCGCCCGGCGTGATCGTCGCGCAGATCGTCGCCGGCCTCGACGGCGAGAGCGCGCACGTGCAGGTCGTCGAGGACCGGCGCGCGGCGATCCGCGCGGCCGTGCACGGCGCCGCCGCGCAGGACGTGCTGCTGATCGCTGGCAAGGGCCACGAGGACTACCAGGAGATCGCGGGCGTGAAGCACCCGTTCTCCGACCTCGTCGAAGCGCGCGCGGCGCTGGAGCAGCGGCCATGATGGCGACGCTGGCCGAACTGCAGGCCCTGCTGCCGGGCGCGCGCCTGGTCGGCGACGGCGCCACGCCGATCGGGCGGGTGCACAGCGACACGCGCACCCTGCAGGGCGGCGACCTGTTCGTCGCGCTGAAGGGCGAACGCTTCGATGCGCACGACTTCCTCGCCGCGGCGCGGGACGCCGGCGCCGCCGCGGCGCTCGCCGAGCGCGGGCTGGAGGCGAGCGGCCTCGCCGGCCTCGAGGTGGCCGACAGCGGCGCTGCGCTGCAGGAACTGGCTGCCGCCTGGCGTGCGCGCCACCGGTTGCCGCTGATCGCGGTGACCGGCAGCAACGGCAAGACCACGGTGACGCAGATGATCGCCGGCATCCTGCGCGCCTGGCGCGGCGACGCGGCGCTCGCCACCGAGGGCAACCTGAACAACCACATCGGCGTGCCGCTGACGCTGCTGCGGCTGCGCCCGTCGCACCGCGTCGCGGTGATCGAGCTGGGCATGAACCATCCGGGCGAGATCGCCGCGCTGGCGCGCATCGCGGCGCCGACCGTCGCGCTGGTCAACAACGCGCAGCGCGAGCACCAGGAGTTCATGGCCAGCGTCGAGGCGGTGGCGCGCGAGAACGGCCAGGTGATCGAGGCGCTGGCCGACGACGGCATCGCGGTGTTTCCGGCCGACGACGTGCACGCGCCGCTGTGGCGCGAACTGGCCGGCCGGCGCCGCGTGCTGCGTTTCGCTGCGCGCGGCAGCGCCGAGATCACCGCGCTGGCGGCGTGGAGCGAGGACCACTGGTCGATGCTGCTGGACACGCCGATCGGCCCGGCCCCGGTGCGCCTGCGCGCGGCCGGCACGCACAACCTGCACAACGCGCTGGCCGCGGCAGCCTGTGCGCTGGGCGCCGGCTGCCCGCTGGAGGCGATCCGCGAGGGGCTGCAGGCCTTCGAGCCGGTCAAGGGGCGCTCGCAGCTGAAGCGGCTGACGCGCGGCGCGGCCACGCTCACGCTGGTCGACGACAGCTACAACGCGAATCCCGACTCGGTGCGCGCCGCGATCGACGTGCTCGCCGGCCTGCCGCGCCCGCGCTGGCTGGTGCTGGGCGACATGGGCGAGGTCGGCGACCGCGGGCCGGCCTTCCATGCCGAGGTCGGCGCCTACGCGCTGCAACGCGGCATCGAGAGCTTCTGGTGCGCCGGCGAGCTGATGCGGCACGCGGCCGCCGCGTTCGGTGCCGGCGCGCGCCACCACGACAGCGTCGAGGCGCTGGTCGCCGGGCTGCCGCAGGCGCCGGCCTACAACTCGGTGCTGGTGAAGGGTTCGCGCTTCATGCGCATGGAGCGCGTCGTCGCGGCGCTGATGCAGGAGGGCGCTCATGCTGCTTAGCCTGTCGCAGTACCTGCAGACGCTGTCGCCGGAGTTCGGCTTCTTCCGCGTCTTCCAGTACCTCACCTTCCGCGCCGTGATGGCGGCACTGACCGCGCTGCTGATCGGCCTGGCGTTCGGGCCCTGGGTGATCCGGCGCCTGACCGAACTGAAGATCGGCCAGCCGATCCGCGAGTACGGCGTCGCGGAACACCTCGCCAAGAGCGGCACGCCGACGATGGGCGGCGTGCTGGTGCTGATCGGCATCGGCGTCTCGACCTTGCTGTGGTTCGACTGGGGCAACCGCTTCGTCTGGATCGTGATGCTGGTGACGCTGGGCTTCGGCGCGATCGGCTGGGCCGACGACTGGCGCAAGGTGGTGCAGAAGAACCCCGAAGGCATGCGTTCGGGCGAGAAGTACTTCTGGCAGTCGGTGATCGGCCTGGTCGCGGCGCTGTACCTCGCCTTCAGCGTCAGCGAGACCTCCAACGTGCGCGTGCTCGAGCTGTTCCTGCGCTGGGTGCAGAGCGGCTTCTCGAACGACCTGCCGCCCAAGGCCGACCTGATCGTGCCGTTCTTCAAGACCATCAGCTACCCGCTCGGGGTGTTCGGCTTCATCGCGCTGACCTACTTCGTGATCGTCGGCGCGAGCAACGCGGTCAACCTGACCGACGGCCTGGACGGCCTGGCGATCATGCCGGTCGTGATGGTCGGCTCGGCGCTCGGCGTGTTCGCCTACGTGACCGGCAACGTCAACTTCAGCCGCTACCTGCTGATCCCGTACATCCCGGGTGCCGGCGAACTGCTGGTGTTCTGCTCCGCGATGGCCGGCGCCGGACTCGCATTCCTGTGGTTCAACACCCACCCGGCGCAGGTGTTCATGGGCGACGTCGGCGCGCTCGCGCTCGGCGGCGCGCTCGGCACGATCGCCGTCATCACGCGCCAGGAGATCGTGCTCGGGATCATGGGCGGCGTGTTCGTGCTGGAAGCGCTGTCGGTGATGCTGCAGGTCGGTTGGTTCAAGTACACGAAGAAGAAGTTTGGCACCGGGCGCCGCATCCTGAAGATGGCGCCGCTGCACCACCACTTCGAGAAGTCCGGCTGGAAGGAGTCGCAGGTCGTCGTGCGCTTCTGGATCATCACCATGCTGCTGTGCCTGATCGGGCTCGCGTCCCTGAAGCTGCGATGAAGCACCTCCACGACATCGACGTGCTGGTCCTGGGCCTCGGCGACTCGGGCCTGGCGATGGCGCGCTGGTGCGCCGCCCACGGCGCGCGCGTGCGCGTCTGGGACTCGCGCGAGCAGGCGCCGCAAGACGATGCGCTGGCGGAACACGTGCCGGCCGCGCAGCGCCTGCGCGGCGAACTCGGCGACGAGGCCTTCGCCGGCGTGCGCCTGGTGCTGAAGAGCCCCGGCCTCGCGCCGGGCGACCCGCGCATCGCGGCGCCGCTGGCGCGCGCCGCCGAGACGGGCACGCTGGTGCAGGGCGAACTCGAGCTGTTCGTGCGTGCCCTGGCCGACCTGAAGGCCGAACGCGGCTACGCGCCCAAGCTGCTGGCGGTCACCGGCACGAACGGCAAGACCACGACCACCGCGATGACCGCGCTGCTGGTCGAACGCGCGGGCCGCAGCGTGGCCTCGGCCGGCAACATCGGCCCGACCATGCTGCAGACGCTGGCCGATCGGCTCGCCGCGGCCGACGGCGATGCAGCCGACGCGTTGCCGCAGGTCTGGGTGCTGGAGCTGTCCAGCTTCCAGCTCGACGAGGCCAAAGGCTTCGAGCCGGATGCCGCGACGGTGCTCAACCTGAGCGAGGACCACCTCGACTGGCACGGTTCGATGGCCGCCTATGTCGCTGCCAAGGCGCGCGTGTTCGGCGCGCACGCGGTGATGGTGATCAACCGCGACGACCCGGCGGTCGAGAAGCTGGTGCCGGCGCCGGTGCTGCCGAAGGGCCGCCACGCGAAGCCGATCGAGCGCACGGTGGTCCGCTTCGGTCTCGATGCGCCGCGCCGCCCAGGGGATTTCGGCCTGGTCAGCGACGGCGGCATGGCCTGGCTGGTGCGCGCGATGGTGTCCGACGAGACCGCCCGGCGCGCCAGGGACGAGGACGAGGAACTGCACATCCAGCGCCTGATGCCGGCGGACGCGCTGCGCGTGCGCGGCCGCCACAACGCGGCCAACGCACTGGCTGCACTGGCGCTGGCCTGCGCGATCGGCTGCCCGCTCGCGCCGATGCTGCACGGCCTGCGCGAGTACGGAGGCGAGCCGCATCGTGTCGAGCACATCGCCACGCTGGGTGGCGTCGATGCCTTCGACGACAGCAAGGGCACCAACGTCGGCGCGACCGTCGCCGCACTCGACGGGCTGGGCGCCGACCGAGCGCCGGCGAAGCTCGTCGTGATCCTCGGCGGCGACGGCAAGGGGCAGGACTTCACGCCGCTGGCCGCGCCGGTCGCGCGGCATGCCCGCGCCATCGCGACGATCGGGCGCGACGCGGCGCGCATCGAGCAGGTGCTGGCCGGCGCCGGGCTGCCGCTGCAGCGCCACGAGACGCTGGAGGCCGCGGTCGCCTGGTGCTTCGAGCAGGCCCGGCCGGGCGATGCCGTGCTGCTCAGCCCCGCCTGCGCCAGCCTGGACATGTTCCGCCACTACGGCCATCGGGCCGAGGTGTTCGTCGCCGCGGTGCGTTCGCTGGCGGCCGACCACGGGGAGGTGCTGTGATGGACCTGGCCGCGACCTTCGGCCGCGACGCGTGGCGGCGGCGCCTGGCGGCCCTGTGGCCGCAGCGCGGAGAGGCGCGTGCGCCGAACATCCCGGTGCGCGACTGGATCCACGTCGGCAGCGCGAAACCCGCGCGCCTGCTCGGCTTCGACCAGGCGTTGGTGTGCGTCGCGATCGCGCTGCTTGCGTTGGGCATGGTGATGGTCTACAGCGCCTCGGTGGCGCTGCCGGACAGCCCGAAGTTCGAGCGCTACGCGTCGACGCACTTCCTGCTGCGCCACAGCGTGCAGATCGCGCTGGCGCTGCTGGCCGCGCTGGTGGTCGTGCAGGTGCCGGTGGCGTTCTGGGAGAAGGCCGCGCCGTGGATCTTCATCACCGCGCTGGTGCTGCTGGTGGCGGTGCTGCTGCCGTTCATCGGCAAGGTGGTCAACAACTCGCGCCGCTGGATCCCGCTGGGCGTCATCAACTTCCAGCCGAGCGAACTGGCGAAAGTGGCGATGGCGATGTACGCCGCGAGCTACATGACGCGCAAGATGGAGGTGAAGGAGAACTTCGTGCGCGCCGTCTGGCCGATGGCGGTGGCGCTCGGCTTCACCGGCGTGCTGCTGCTGCGCGAGCCGGACATGGGCGCCTTCCTGGTGATCGCGATGGTCTCGATGGGCATCCTGTTCCTCGGCGGCGTCAACGGGCGCATGTTCCTGGCCAGCGGCACGATGCTGGTGGGCGCGTTCGTCGCGGTGATCGCGTCCAGCCCCGAGAAGCGGCTGCGCATCTTCGCCTACCTGGACCCCTGGGACCCCGAGTACGCGCTCGGCAAGGCCTACCAGCTGACGCACTCGCTGATCGCCTTCGGCCGCGGCGAGATCTTCGGCCAGGGCCTGGGCTCGAGCGTCGAGAAGCTGCACTACCTGCCCGAGGCGCACACCGACTTCCTGCTCGCGGTGATCGGCGAGGAACTCGGCTTCGCCGGCGTGGCGGCGGTGATCGTCGCGTTCTTCTGGCTGACGCGGCGCATCTTCCACATCGGCCGCCAGTCGATCGCGCTGGACCGCGTGTTCGCCGGGCTGTACGCGCAGGGCGTCGGCATCTGGTTCGGCGGGCAGGCCTTCATCAACATGGGTGTCAACCTCGGCGTGCTGCCGACCAAGGGGCTGACGCTGCCGCTGATGAGCTATGGCGGCTCGGCGATCGTGATGAACCTCGTCGCGCTCGCGATCGTCGTGCGCATCGATGTCGAGAACAGGCAGATGATGCGGGGAGGTCGTTCGTGAGCCGGCACCTCGTCGTCATGGCGGCCGGCACCGGCGGGCACGTGATCCCCGGCCTGGCCGTCGCGCGCGAGATGCTCGCGCGCGGCTGGACGGTGAGCTGGCTCGGCACCACGCACGGCATGGAGAACCGCCTCGTGCCGCCGGCCGGCCTGCCGATGGACACCATCAGCTTCAGCGGCCTGCGCGGCAAGGGGCTGCTGCACACGCTGACCGGCGGGCTGCGCCTGCTCGGTGCGTTCTGGTCGTGCCTGAGGATCCTGCGCGCGCGCCGCGCCGATGCGGTGCTGGGCATGGGCGGCTACGTGTGCTTTCCCGGCGGCATGATGGCCGCGCTGCTCGGCAAGCCGCTGGTGCTGGTCAATGCCGACGCGGCGCTGCTGATGAGCAACAAGGCGCTGCTGCCGGTGGCCGACCGCGTCGCCTTCGGTTTCGAGGGTGCGGCCCAGGCCAAGGTGAAGCAGGCCGTCGTGACCGGCAACCCGGTGCGCGCCGAGATCGAGGCGCTGCCGGCGCCCGAGCAGCGTTTCGCCGGCCGCAGCGGCCCGCTGCGCGTGCTGGTGGTCGGCGGCAGCCTCGGGGCGCGCGTGCTCAACGAGACGGTGCCGCAGGCGCTCGCGCTGCTGGAGGCCGCGCAGCGCCCGCAGGTCACGCACCAGACCGGCACGGCGAACCTCGAGGCCGTGCGCGCCGCCTATGCGCAGCAGCAGGTGCAGGCCGAGCTGCTGCCCTTCGTCGACGACATGGCGGCACGCCTTGCGGCCTGCGACGTGATGATCTGCCGCGCCGGCGCGGTGACGGTCAGCGAGCTGTGCGCCGCCGGCGTGGCCGCCGTGCTGGTGCCGCTGATCGTCAGCACCACCTCGCACCAGCGCGACAACGCGGCCTGGCTGGCCGGGCAGGGGGCCGGCGTGCACCTGCCGCAGGTGGAGCTGACGCCGCAGCGCCTGGCCGAGCTGCTCAGGAGCCTGACGCGCGAGGCGCTGCTGGCGATGGCGATCAAGGCGCGGACGCTGGCCAAGCCGCAGGCCGCGGCCCGCGTCGCGGACCAGATCGAAGGGCTGGTGGTCGCATGAAACACGCGGTCAAGCACATCCACTTCGTCGAAGGGCCACGTGTCCCGACGAAGGACTGCCGGTCGATGGAGGCCCGCGCATGAAACACGCGGTCAAGCACATCCACTTCGTCGGGGTCGGCGGCGCCGGCATGAGCGGTATCGCCGAGATCCTGCACAACCTGGGCTACACCGTCTCGGGCTCGGACCAGAGCGACGGCAGCGTGACACGCCGGCTCGCGTCGCTGGGCATCCGCGTCGCGATCGGGCACGACGCGGCGCACATCGCGGGCGCCGAGGCGGTGGTCACGTCGACGGCGGTGAAGGGCGACAACCCGGAGGTGATCGCGGCACGCGCGAAGCGCATCCCGGTCGTGCCGCGCGCCGTGATGCTGGCCGAACTGATGCGCCTGAAGCAGGGCATCGCGATCGCCGGCACGCACGGCAAGACGACCACCACCTCGCTGGTCACCAGCGTGCTGGCCGAGGCGGGCGTCGACCCGACCTTCGTGATCGGCGGCAAGCTGAACGCCGCCGGCGCCAACTCGCGGCTCGGCTCGGGCGACTACATCGTCGTCGAGGCGGACGAATCCGACGCGTCGTTCCTGAACCTGATGCCGGTCATGTCGGTGGTCACGAACATCGACGCCGACCACATGGACACCTACGGCCACGACTTCGCGAAGCTGAAGCAGGCCTTCGTCGACTTCCTGCACCGCATGCCGTTCTACGGCGCGGCGATCCTGTGCGCCGACGACGCCGGCGTGCGCTCGATCATGCCGATGATCTCGCGCCCCGTGGTCAGCTACGGCTTCGGCCCGGAGGCCATGGTGCGCGCCGTCGACGTGCAGGCGCAGCCCGGCGGCACGATGCGCTTCACGGTGCAGCGGCGCAACGGCGTCGCGATGCCGGACCTGCCGGTGACGCTGAACCTGCCCGGCGAGCACAACGTGCTGAACGCGTTGGCGACGATCGCCGTGGCGACCGAACTGGAGCTGCCGGACGCGCCGGTGGCCAAGGCGCTGGCGGAGTTCAATGGCGTCGGGCGGCGCTTCCAGCGCTACGGCGAGGTGCGGGCCCAGGCCGGCGGAGCCTTCACGCTGATCGACGACTACGGCCACCACCCGGTCGAGATGGCCGCGGTGCTGGCGGCGGCACGCGGCGCCTTCCCGGGCCGGCGCGTCGTGCTCGCGTTCCAGCCGCACCGCTACACGCGCACGCGCGACTGCTTCGAGGACTTCGTCAAGGTGCTGGGCGGCGCCGACGCGGTGCTGCTGGCCGAGGTCTACGCCGCCGGCGAGGCGCCGATCGTCGCGGCCGACGGGCGTGCGCTGACGCGTGCGCTGCGCGTGGCGGGCCGTGTCGACCCGGTGTTCGTCGACGACATCGTCGGCATGCCGCAGGCGATCGCGGCCCAGGCGAAGGAGGGCGACGTGGTGATCACGATGGGCGCGGGATCGATCGGCGCCACGGCGCAGCATGTGGTCGACCTGCTGGGAGCGGCCGCATGAACCGGATCGATGTCGGCGCACTGGGCAAGGTGGCCGTGCTGATGGGCGGCGACTCGGCCGAGCGCGAGGTGTCGCTGATGTCCGGCAGCGGTGTGCTGGCGGCGCTGCGCTCGCAGGGCGTCGATGCGCATGCCTTCGACCCGAGCGAGCGCGAACTGACGGCGCTGCGGCACGACGGCTTCGCGCGCTGCTTCATCGCGCTGCACGGCCGGCATGGCGAGGACGGCACGGTGCAGGGCGCGCTGGAACTGCTGGGCCTGCCGTACACCGGCTCGGGCGTGATGGCCTCGGCGATCTCGATGGACAAGGTGATGACCAAGCGCGTCTGGCTGGCCGAGGGCCTGCCGACGCCGCGCTACGTCGCGCTGCCGCGCAGCGCGCAGGGCCGCGAGCGGGTCGTGCAGGTGCCCGACGAACTCGGCCTGCCGCTGATCGTCAAGCCGCCGCACGAGGGGTCGTCGATCGGCGTCACCAAGGTCAAGGGTTATTCGCAGATGCAGGACGCCGTCGCACTGGCCGCGCGCTACGACGCCGAGGTGCTGTGCGAGGAGTTCATCGAAGGCGACGAGCTGACCTGCCCGGTGCTCGGCGAGGGCGAGACGGCGCAGGCGCTGCCGGTGATCAAGATCGTCGCGCCCGAGGGCGCCTACGACTATCAGAACAAGTACTTCACCGACGTCACGCAGTACCTCGTGCCCAGCGGCCTGCCGGAGACGCTCGAGCGCGAGATCCAGCGCCTCGTCGTGCAGGCCTACCGCGCGCTCGGCTGCCGCGGCTGGGGCCGCGCCGACCTGATGCTGCGTGCGTCGGACCAGAAGCCCTTCCTGCTCGAGATGAACACCAGCCCGGGCATGACCTCGCACTCGCTGGTGCCGATGTCGGCCAAGGCCGCCGGCATGAGCTACGAGCAGCTGTGCCTGCACCTGATCGCGCACGCGGCGCTCGATGCGCCGCCGGCGCCGGCGGCGCCCACTGCCGGACAGGAGCCCTGACATGGCCACGGCGACGCTGACCCCGTCCAGCCTGCCCGGCGACGTGCGGCTGATGAACGCCACCGCGGCGCTGCTCGCGCTGGTGGGCTCGGCCGCGCTCGCCGCCGCGCTGCTGGTGTGGGTGGCGAAGCAGCCGACGTTCGCGATCCGGTCGATACGGCTGGACGGCGAGATCACGCGCAACAGCATCTCGACGATCCGCGCCAACGCGACGCCGCACCTGGCCGGCCACTTCTTCAGCATCGACCTCGGCGAGGCGCGCCGCGCCTTCGAGGCCGTGCCCTGGGTGCGCCACGCGGTGGTGCGGCGGGTCTGGCCGAACCGGCTCATGGTGACGCTCGAGGAGCACCACCCGGCCGCGCTGTGGGAGACCGATGGCGGCGCCGAGAAGCTGGTGAACAGCTTCGGCGAGGTGTTCCAGGCCAACCCCGGCGACGTCGAGGACGAGGCGCTGCCGACGCTGACCGGGCCGGACGGCAGCTCGGCGCGCCTGCTGACGCTGCTGCAGCGCCTGCAGCCGGTGCTGGTGCCGCTGGACGCCGCGATCGAGCGGCTCGAGATGTCGGGTCGCGGCTCGCTGCGCGCCGAGCTCGACAGCGGCGCCGAGATCGAGATCGGGCGGGGCAGCGACGACGAGATCGTCGAGCGCATGCAGCGTTTCGTCGGCACGGTCGGGCAGGTGATCGCGCAGCACCAGCGCCCGCTGGTGCACGCCGACCTGCGCCACAACGACGGCTACGCGGTGCGCCTGAAGGGCATCACGACGACCGTGTCGCCGACCCCCGGGAGGAAATAGAGGATGCCCAAGGAATACAAGGACCTGGTGGTCGGCCTGGACATCGGCACGGCCAAGGTGATGGCGGTGGTGGCCGAGGTGCAGGCCGACGGCGAACTGCGCCTGGCGGGGCTCGGCTTCGCGCCGACGCACGGGCTCAAGCGCGGCGTCGTGGTCAACATCGACGCGACGGTGCAGTCGATCCAGCAGGCCTTGAAGGAGGCCGAGATGATGGCCGACTGCAAGATCACGCGCGTCTACACCGGCATCACCGGCAGCCACATCCGCGGCCAGAACTCCACCGGCATGGTGATCGTGCGCGACAAGGAGGTCACGCCGGTGGACGTGGCGCGCGTGGTCGAGACCGCCAAGGCGATCAACATCCCGAACGACCAGCGCCTGCTGCTCGTGCAGGCGCAGGAGTTCGTGATCGACGGCCACGAGGTCAAGGAGCCGATCGGCATGAGCGGCGGCCGGCTCGAGGTCAAGGTGCACATCGTGACCGGCGCCGGCAGTGCGGCCGAGAACATCGTGAAATGCGTGCGGCGCTGCGGGCTGGAGGTGGAGCAGCTGGTGCTGAACCCGAGCGCCTCCAGCCATGCCGTGCTGACCGAGGACGAGAAGGACCTCGGCGTGGCGATCGTGGACATCGGCGCCGGCACCACCGACGTGGCGATCTTCACCGACGGGTCGATCCGCCACACCGCGGTGATCCCGATTGCCGGCGACCTGATCACCAGCGACATCGCGATGGCGCTGCGCACGCCGACCAAGGACGCCGAGGAGATCAAGGTCGAGTACGGCGTCGCGAAGCAGCTGCTCGCCGACCCGGCCGAGAACCTGGAGGTGCCGGGCCTCGGCGACCGCGCGCCGCGCATGCTGAGCCGCCAGGCGCTGGCCGGCGTGATCGAGCCGCGCGTCGAGGAGATCTATTCGCTGGTGCACCAGGTGATCCGCGAGAGCGGCTGCGAGGAGCTGCTGTCCTCCGGCATCGTGATCACCGGCGGCGCGGCGGTGATGCCCGGCATGGTGGAGCTCGGCGAGGACATCTTCCTGAAGCCGGTGCGCAAGGGCGTCCCGACCTACCACGGCCCGCTCGCGGACATGGTGGCCAACCCGCGCTCGGCCACCGTGATGGGCCTGCTCGAGGAGGCGCGCCTGGCACGCACGCGCGGCCAGCGCGCCGCGCAGCAGGCCGGCTCGGTGAAGACATTGTTCGGACGCGCCAAGGACTGGTTCCTCGGCAACTTCTAGGGGACATGACATGAACAACCATGACCCACCGCGTTTTCAGACCCACAAGACCCGGCTCGACCCGGGCCCGATGAAGCAAAAGAGCGTTGGAAAGACGGCGACCCCATTTAAGGCAACTGCGACACAGGAACGGAGCAACACCATGCCCATCGAAATGATCGAAGAGTTCGACCTCGGCACGAAGATCAAGGTCATCGGCGTCGGCGGCGGCGGCGGCAACGCCGTCGAGCACATGATCGCCCAGGGCGTCCAGGGCGTGGAGTTCATCTGCGCCAACACGGACGCCCAGGCGCTGAACCGCTCGGCGGCCAACCAGCTGATCCAGCTCGGCACCACCGGCCTCGGCGCCGGCGCCAAGCCGGAGGCGGGCAAGAGCGCGGCGGAGGAGGCGGTCGATCGGATCCGCCAGTCCATCGAAGGCGCCAACATGCTGTTCATCACCGCCGGCATGGGCGGCGGCACGGGCACCGGCGCCGCACCGGTGATCGCGCGGGTCGCCAAGGACATGGGCATCCTGACCGTCGGCGTCGTGACCAAGCCGTTCGAGTTCGAGGGCGTGCGGCGCCTGAAGGCGGCCGACCACGGCGTCGCGGAACTCGAGGCCAACGTCGACTCGCTGATCGTGATCCTGAACGACAAGCTGCTCGAGGTGCTGGGCGACGACGTCACCCAGGACCAGGCCTTCGCGCACGCCAACGACGTGCTGCGCAACGCGGTCGGCGGCATCAGCGACATCATCCACATCCCCGGCCTCGTGAACGTCGACTTCGAGGACGTGAAGACGGTGATGAGCGAGCCGGGCAAGGCGATGATGGGCACGGCCAGCGCGAGCGGCCCGGACCGCGCGCACAAGGCGGCCGAGGCCGCCGTGGCCTGCCCGCTGCTGGAGGGCATCGACCTGTCGGGCGCACGCGGCGTGCTGGTGCTGATCGCGGCGAACCGCAGCACCTTCAAGCTGAGCGAGAGCCGCAACGCGATGAACTGCATCCGCCGCTACGCCGCCGACGACGCGCACGTGATCTACGGCACCGCGTACGACGACACGCTGGGCGACCAGCTGCGCGTCACCGTGATCGCCACCGGCCTGAGCCCGGCGCGCCGCGTGCAGCAGGCGCCGATCCAGGTCGTGCACAACAACACCGCCGCAGTGCAGCGCACCGGCACCGACAACATCCCGGTGCTGACGACGCCGGTGCAGTCGGCCCCGCCGGCGCACGACTACAGCGCGCTGTCGACGCCGAGCGTGTGGCGCAACGGCCGGACCGCGGCGGCCAAGGTCGACGCGCTGGCGAGCAACGGCATGGACGAGATCGAGATCCCGGCGTTCCTGCGCAAGCAGGCGGATTGATTCGTCCCCCCGGAGCGCCTCACGGCGCTCCCCCCAGGGGGCGCCGCCGGCGGACCGGCAGAGCCGGATCCGCGGCGGCCGCTGGATAGGGATTCGCGAGGCGGATACGCGATGGGCGCTGGATCGGGGACAATCCCGGCCATGCTCCAGCAGCGCACCCTCCAATCGATGACCCGCGCGGTCGGCGTCGGCGTGCACGGCGGGCAGCGTGTCGAGCTGACGCTGCGGCCCGCGCCGGCCGACCATGGCATCGTGTTCCGCCGCGTCGACCTGCCGCAACCGGTCGAGATCAAGGTCGCGGCCGACGTGGTCAGCGACACCCGCATGGCCACCACGCTGTCGCCCGGCGGCGATCCCGGCGGTCCGAAGGTGCAGACCGTCGAGCACCTGCTGTCGGCCTGCGCCGGGCTCGGCCTGGACAACCTGATCGTCGACATCACGAACGAGGAGGTGCCGATCCTCGACGGCTCGGCGGCCTCGTTCGTCTACCTGCTGCAAAGCGCGGGCATCGCGCTGCAGGACGCGCCGAAGCGCTTCATCCGCGTCAGGAAGACCGTCGAGATCCGCGAGGGGGAGGGCGCGCGCCTGATGTGGGCCCGGCTGGAGCCGTTCGAGGGCTACAAGCTCAGCTTCGAGATCGACTTCGACCACCCGGCCGTCGACCAGACCGGCCAGCAGGTCACCTTCGACATGGGCTCGGGCCGCTACAAGCGCGAGATCGCGCGGGCCCGCACCTTCGGCTTCACGAAGGACGTCGACATGATGCGCGCGCGCGGCCTGGGTCTGGGCGGCAGCATGGACAACGTGATCGTCGTCGACGAGCGCAAGGTGCTGAACACCGACGGTCTGCGCTACGACGACGAGTTCGTGAAGCACAAGATCCTCGATGCGATCGGCGACATGGCGATGGCCGGCCACCCGCTGCTGGCCGCCTACAGCGCCTTCCGCTCGGGACATGCCCTGAACAACCGCCTGCTGCGCAAGCTGATCGCCGACCCGGAGGCCTGGGAGACGGTCACCTTCGACGATGCGTCCCGGGCTCCGCGCGGCCTGGCCGAACTGGCTCCCGCCTGGTGAATGACGGACTTGCACCCAACCGATGCTGATCTTCCGCTGGATCGTCCTGCTGCTGCTGGTGGCCGGGCTGCTCTGTTTCGCGCTCTACATCGGCACCGGCCAGCGCCGCTGGCGCGCGCTCGGCATCACGATCGTCAAGTGGACGGTGATCGCGGCGCTGGGCTTCTTCGCCGTGCTGCTGCTCGAGCGCATGGCGCTGGTGCTGTGAAGGGCCGCCGATGACCATCTTCCGCTGGGTCATGGCTGTCTTCGGCGGCCTGTTCGCCGCCGGCTGGGCGTTCACCTTCCTGCTCTACGTGCTGCGCGACGACGATCGCCTGCGCGAGCTCGGCACGCGCCTGCGCCACTACACGATCCTGATCGCGCTGACCTGGTTCAATCTCGAGGTCTGGGGCCGCGTCGTCTACACGATCGTGACCTGGGGCTGACCTCCTTCAGAGTGACCGCGGACGGTCGCGCCCCGCTCAGACCGTCATTCCGCCCGACACCTCGATCACCGCGCCGTTCACGTAGCTGGCCTCGTCGGAGGCGAGGAAGGCGTAGACGTTGGCGATCTCCTCCGGCCGGCCGAGCCGCTTCAGCGGCACCTGCTCGCGCAGCCCGTCCAGCACCTTGCCCGGCACCGTCGCGAGGATCGGCGTCTCGATGAAGCCGGGCGCGACCGCATTCACGCGCACGCCCTTCGGCCCGAGTTCGCGGCTCCAGGTCTTGGTGAAGCCGATCACGCCGAACTTGCTGGCGGCGTAGTTCGTCTGCCCGTAGTTGCCGTAGATGCCGACCACCGAACTGGCGTTCAGGATCGCGCCGCCGCCCTGGGCGACCATCACGTCGGCCACCGCCTGCGAGGCGTGGAACACGCCGCGCAGGTTGACGTCGATCACGGCATCGAACTGGTCCAGCGTCATCTTCTGCAGCCGCGCGTCCTTCGTGATGCCGGCGTTGTTGACCAGCACGTCGATGCGGCCGAAGGCCTCGCGCACGGCCGCGACCATCGCGTCGACGGCCGCGCGGTCGGTGACGTTGACGACGTAACCCTCGGCGCGGGCGCCAGCCGCGCGGCACTGCGCGACCGCCTCGTGCACCGGGCCGGCCTTCATGTCGCAGACCGCGACCGTGGCGCCCTCGCGCGCGAACTTCAGCGCCGTGGCCAGGCCGATGCCCTGGGCCGCGCCGGTGACGATGCAGACCTTGTCTTTCAGCTTCATTCGTGGAGTCGCAGGAAGTGGAGGATGTCGGGGAGATGCTCGTCGAAGTCGCTCAGACCGTGGTCGCTGCCTTCGAGCAGTTTGATGCGGCAGCCGGCATATCGCGCGGCCATCTCGCGCCAGTCGAGCACCTCGTCGCCTTTCGCGATGACCGCGAAGTAGCGCTGCGGCGCGCTGATCGCCGCCGGGGTCAGGGCGCGCAGTTCGTCGACGTACTCGGGGCGGAACCAGAAGTGCTGCGTCGCGTCGTGGAAGGCGGTCTGCTCGCCGATGTGGGCGGCGAGGTCGCGCGCGGGGTCCACCGCCGGGTTCAGCAGCACCGCGGGGCAGCCGAGGCGTTCGGCCAGCACCGTGGCGTAGAAGCCGCCCAGCGAACTGCCGATCACGGCGCGCGCGTCGGCTGGCCAGCCCCGCATCGCCTCTTCGGCCAGGTGAACCGCCGCCTGCGGCGAGGGCGGCAGCGGCGGGCAGCTCCAATGCAGGTCCGGCCGGTGCCGCGCCACCCAGCCGGCCAGGCGGCGCGCCTTGGCCGACTGCGGCGAGGACCGGAATCCGTGCAGGTAGAGCAGATGCGTGGGGGCCTTGAGCATGATCAAGCGCGGTCGGCCGCCAGTCTATCGAGCCACCCTACACTGGACCTGACAAGACCGAGGAGACGAAGCATGCGCGTAGGCATCCTGACCGGCGGCGGCGACTGTCCGGGGTTGAACGCGGTGATCCGCGCGGTCGCCAAGTCGCTGATCCATCAGCTCGGTGCAGAGGTGCTGGGCGTCGAGCAGGGGTTCCTCGGGCTGATCGAACGCCGCGTCCGCCCGCTCGACCTGCGGGCGGTGGCCGGCATCGTCGCGGCCGGCGGCACCATCCTCGGCACGCACAACCGCGCCGACCCGTTCGTCTACTTCGGCGCCGGTGGGCGCGACGTCTCCGATGCCGTGCTCGCCTATGTGCGCGAGCTCGGGCTCGATGCGCTGGTCGTGATCGGCGGCGACGGCAGCATGGACATCGCGCACCGCATCAGCCTGAAGGGCGTGCCGGTGGTCGGCTGCCCGAAGACGATCGACAACGACCTGGCGCACACCGACCGCTGTTTCGGCTTCGACACCGCGGTGGCGATCGTGACCGACGCGCTGGACCGCCTGCAGACCACCGGCCAGAGCCACGGGCGCGTGATGATCCTCGAGACGATGGGGCGCTACGCCGGCTGGATCGCGCTGGAGGCGGGGCTGGCGTCCGGCGCGGACATCATCCTGATCCCGGAGATCCCGTACCGGCTCGACGAGGTGCTGCGCATCTGCCGCGAACGCGAGGGACGGCAGCGCTTCACGGTGATCGCGGTGGCCGAGGGCGCGAAGCCGCAAGGCGGCACGCTGACCGTGCACGAGCGCATCGAGGCCTCGCCGGACCCAATCCGGCTCGGCGGTGTCGGCAACGTGCTGCGCGAGCAACTGCAGCCGCAACTCGGCTGCGAGGTGCGCACGACGATCCTCGGGCACGTGCAGCGCGGCGGCTCGCCGACGCCGTTCGACCGCGTGCTCGCGACGCGCTACGGTCACGCGGCCGCGCAGCTGATCGCGCAGCGGCGCTTCAACCGCATGGTCGTGCTGCGCGGCACGGCACTGGACAGCGTGCCGCTGGCCGACGTGGCGGGCCGCAACCGCGGCGTGCCGGCGGACGACCCGCTGCTGCAGGCGGCGCGCGACACCGGGGTCTCGCTCGGAATCTAGCGCGGCGCCGCGGCCAGCGCGGCGAGCAGCTTCGCGTGCACGCCGCCGAAGCCGCCGTTGCTCATGCACAGCACGTGGTCGCCGGGCAGCGCCGCGGATACCACGCGGTCCACCAGCTTGTCGATGCTCTCGCACACGACCGCCTGGCGGCCCATCGGCGCCAGCGCCTCCTCGGCGTTCCAGCTCAGGCCGCCGCCGTAGCAGAAGGCGAGATCCGCCTCCTCCAGCGACCAGGGCAGCAGCGCCTTCATCGTGCCGAGCTTCATCGTGTTCGAGCGCGGCTCGAACACGGCCAGGATGCGCGCCCGCGGCGCCCCCGGGGCGGCCAGCAGCTGGTCGACCTTGCGGCGCAGCCCGTTGACGGTGGTGCGCATCGCGGTCGGGTGGTGCGCGAAGTCGTCGTAGACCTTCACGCCGCCGGCCTCGCCGACCAGCTCGAGGCGGCGGCGCACGTTCTCGAAGCCGGCCAGCGCACGCGCGGCGGCTTCCGGGGCCACGCCGACATGCTCCGCCGCCGCTATGGCCGCCAGCGCGTTGAGCTGGTTGTGCTCGCCCAGCAGCCCCCACTCGACGCGGGCCACCTTCAGGCTGCCGCGCAGCACGTCGAAGGCATGCGGCTCGCCGCGGGCCCGCAGCGCGCCGGGCTCCTCCTTGCGGGCGCCGAAGCGCAGCACCTCGCTCCAGCAGCCCATCTCGAGCACGCGCTGCAGCGCCTCCTCGCGCGCGTTGACGACCAGCCGGCCCTGGCCGGGCACGGTGCGCACGAGGTGGTGGAACTGGCGCTCGATGGCCGCGAGGTCGTCGAAGATGTCGGCGTGGTCCAGCTCCAGGTTGTTCAGGATCGCCGTGCGCGGCCGGTAGTGCACGAACTTGCTGCGCTTGTCGAAGAACGCGGTGTCGTACTCGTCGGCCTCGATCACGAACGGGCTGGCGGTATCGCCCGAGGCCCTGCCCAGCCGCGCGGAGACACCGAAGTTCAACGGCACGCCGCCGACCAGGAAACCCGGCTCGAGCCCGGCCTGCTCGAGGATCCAGGCGAGCATCGAGGTCGTCGTCGTCTTGCCGTGCGTGCCGGCCACCGCCAGCACGTGGCGGCCCTGCAGCACGTGGTCGGCCAGCCACTGCGGGCCGCTGGTATAGGGCCGGCCGGCATCCAGGATGGCCTCCATCAGCGGATTGCCGCGCGAGACCACGTTGCCGACCACGAACAGGTCGGGCGCCAGGTCCAGCTGGGCCGCGTCCCAGCCCTCGATCAGCTCGATGCCCAGCGCGCGCAGCTGGTCGCTCATCGGCGGGTACACGTTCGCGTCGCACCCGGTCACCCGGTGCCCGCTCTCGCGCGCCAGCGCCGCCAGGCCACCCATGAAGGTGCCGCAGATGCCGAGGATGTGGATATGCATGCGGACCATTCTAAGAAGCACCCCTGACGGTGCCACTGCCCAGGTGGGGGAGCCCCCACCGAGAGGCGGACCTCCGTCTCGGGGAGGGCCTGCTGCCCCGGCCCGCCGCGCGGCCGCCGGGCCCGCGGGGGTCAGCCGCGCAGCGCGCGGGCGGCAGCCTCGACGGTGGCGCCGATCTCCTCGGCACCATGCGCGGCACTGACGAAGCCGGCCTCGTACAGCGCGGGCGCGAAGTACACGCCGGCGTCCAGCATCTGGTGGAAGAAGCGGTTGAAACGCTCCTTGTCGGTCGCCAGCACGCTCGAGTAGTTCTGCGGCAGCTCGCCGGCGAAGAAGAAGCCGAACATGCCGCCTTCGCAGTCGGCCACGAGCGGCACGCCGGCGCTGCGCGCCGCGCCGAGCAGGCCGTCGACCAGCTCGCGCGTGCGGCGCGACAGGGCCTCGAAGAAGCCGGGCTTGGCGATCTCGCGCAACGTGGCCAGCCCGCAAGCCGTGGCCACCGGATTGCCCGACAGCGTGCCCGCCTGGTAGACGGGGCCGAGCGGGGCGAGCTGTTCCATCACCGCGCGTCGGCCGCCGAAGGCGGCCAGCGGCATGCCGCCGCCGATCACCTTGCCGAACACACTCAGGTCCGGCGTGAAGCCGGGGATCTGTGCCGCGTAGTGCGCCTGCGCACTGCCGAGGCCGACCCGGAAGCCCGTCATCACCTCGTCGAACACCAGCAGCGCGCCGTGCCGTGTGCACAGCTCGCGCAGCCGGGTCATGAACGGCACGCCGGCGCGTACGAAGTTCATGTTGCCGGCGATCGGCTCGATCATCACGCAGGCCAGCTGCGCGCCGTGCAGCGCGAAGGCCTCCTCGAGCTGGGCGAGGTTGTTGTACTCGAGCACCAGCGTGTGCTGCACCACCTCGGCGGGCACGCCGGCGCTGGTCGGGTGGCCGAAGGTGGCGAGCCCCGAGCCGGCCTTGACCAGCAGCGCGTCCGCATGGCCGTGGTAGCAGCCCTCGAACTTGACGATCTTGCTGCGGCCGGTGGCGCCGCGCGCCAGCCGCAGCGCACTCATCGCCGCCTCCGTGCCGGAGCTGACCAGGCGCAGCATCTCCATGCTCGGCACGTGCGCCAGGATGGCTTCGGCCAGCTCGACCTCGCGTTCGGTCGGCGCGCCGAAGGACAGGCCGTCGCGCGCCGCCTGCTGCACGGCCTCCAGCACCGCCGGGTGGCCGTGGCCGAGGATCATCGGGCCCCAGGAGCCGATGTAGTCGATGTAGCGCCGGCCCTCGGCATCCACCAGGTAGGCGCCCTCGGCCCGGGCGATGAAGCGCGGCGTGCCGCCGACGGCACGGAAGGCACGCACCGGGGAGTTGACCCCGCCCGGGATGACGCGCTGCGCGCGCGCGAACAGGCCGGCGTTGCCGGTGTCAGTGGACATGGCGCGGGCCCTTCGGCGGTTCCTCGGCGGGCGACTCCTCGGCGGCTTCGCCGTCCTCGCCTTCCTCGCCGGGCGGCAGGGCCCAGAAGAAGCGGTCCGGCACCACGTTGCCCATGCCGGGGCGGAAGCCGGCGTCCAGCGCCTGGTCCAGGAAGGTCAGCGCCTCGCCGACGGCCGCGTGCAGCTCGGCGCCGGAGGCCAGCAGCGCAGCCAGCGCTGCGGCCAGCGTGTCGCCGGCGCCGACGAAGGCGGCCTCGAAGCGCTCGAACTTCTCGCCGGTGATCGCGCCCTGCGGCGAGGCCAGCACGTTGTCGAGGAACTGGTCGTTGCCCTTCTTGGTGCTCGGCAGCACGACGCTGGTCACGAGCACGAAGCGCGTGCCATGTTCGGCCGCGGCCACTGCCAGCTCGCGCGGCGAGGCCGGCCGCTCGCTGTCCCAGTCGGGCAGCAGAAAGTCGGTCAGCGTCTGGTGGCTGCCCACGAGCACCTCGGTCTGCGGCAGCACCAGCTCGCGGAAGGCGTCCAGGTAGGCCTGCTGGGCGTCTTCCTCGATCCAGCTCAGGTTGGGCATGTAGGCGACCAGCGGCACGTCCGGGTAGTCGGACAGGATCTCGGCCACCGCACCGACCGCCTCCGCAGAACCGAGGAAGCCGACCTTCCAGGCCGCGATGGTCACGTCCTCGAGCACGCTGCGGGCCTGCTCGACGACCACCTCCGGGTCCAGCGCATGGTGATCGAACACCTCTGCCGTGTCACGCATCACGATGCCGGTCACCACCGGCAGCGCATGCGCGCCCATCGCCGCTATCGTCGAGACGTCGCCGGCCAGGCCGCCGGCGCCGCTCGGATCGCTGGCATTGAAGCTCATCACGCAGGCCGGCGCGCTCTGCTCCTGCAGGGCCTCGTCGGCGCTGGCGGTGGTGGGGGTCGGAGTGCTCATGGGCGGGGGTTGCAGCGGCCGGAGAGGCCTCCCGAGAGACCTTCGGCCGACCTACAGCCGAACGTGAAGAATGTTGCGTATGTGCCTACAGAGCCTTGGTTTTTTGTCAAGGGGCGTGGCTACAATCCGGCTCCATTGTAGTGAATGGCAAAAGAAATCTCGTGAGCGAGCCGCGAACCTGGATGTGCCTCATCTGCGGATGGATCTACGACGAGGCGGCCGGGGATCCGGAGCACGGAATCGCTCCGGGCACGGCTTGGGAGGCGGTGCCCATGAACTGGACCTGTCCCGAGTGCGGCGCCCGCAAGGAGGACTTCGAGATGGTCCAGATCTGAGCCGTCGGAGTGCCCGCCGCCCCCGCAAGTCGTGCCCAGCGTCGTTGAGGAGAATGCTCGGTGAGCAAAGAAGTCCCAGCCGAATCTTTGGGGATCAAGGTGCTGGTCATCGATGACAGCAACACGATCCGCCGCAGCGCAGAGATCTTCCTGAAGCAGGGTGGCCACAACGTGCTGCTCGCCGAGGACGGCTTCGACGCGCTGTCCAAGGTCAACGACCATGACCCGGATCTGATCTTCTGCGACATCCTGATGCCGCGCCTGGACGGCTACCAGACCTGCGCGATCATCAAGCGCAACGCCCGTTTCGCCGAAGTCCCGGTGATCATGCTGTCGTCCAAGGACGGCCTGTTCGACAAGGCGCGTGGACGCATGGTCGGCTCCGAGGACTACCTGACCAAGCCGTTCACCAAGGACCAGTTGCTGCAGGCCGTGGCCCAGCACCGGCGGGCCGCGTGAGGCGCGCCGGATCCCGATTCCGAATGATTTGCAGGCGCGAGCGCGCCGACAGTTGAGGACCCCGTCATGGCGATCCAGAAGATCCTGCTGGTCGACGATTCGAAGACCGAGCTGCACCACCTCTCGGAACTGCTGAGCAAGCGCGGCTATGCCGTGCGCACGGCCGAGAACGGCGAGGAGGCGATGCGCCGCCTCGGCGAGGACAAGCCCGACCTGATCCTGATGGACGTGGTGATGCCCGGCCAGAACGGTTTCCAGCTGACGCGTGCGATCACCCGCGATCCGCGCTTCGCCAACGTGCCGGTGATCATGTGCACCAGCAAGAACCAGGAGACCGACAAGGTCTGGGGCATGCGCCAGGGCGCGCGCGACTACATCGTCAAGCCGGTGAACGCCGACGAGCTGCTCACCAAGATCAAAGCCTTCGACTGACCACCCATGTCCAACCGAGAAGCGCTGCGCGAACTGCAGGGCCGCCTGGCCAGCCGCATGCAGGCGGCGCGCACCGAGGCGCGCGTGCAGTCCTGGCTGGCGGTGGAATGCGCCGGGCACGGGCTGCTGTTTCCGCTGCACGAAGCCGGCGAGATCTTCTCCGTCGGCAGCGTGCTGCCGGTGCCGCACACCCAGCCCTGGTTCAGCGGCGTGGCCAACCTGCGCGGCGGGCTGCATGCGGTGGTCGACCTGGCGCGCTTCCTGGGCCTGCGCCGCAGCCCGGCGCCGCAGGCCGGCGAAGGCGGCCGTGACGGCGCGCGCCTGCTGGCGCTGAACCCCACGCTGGGCGT
>JAHBZL010000061.1 GCA_019635485.1 Piscinibacter sp.
TCGGTTGTCACGCCAGTGGCATTGCCGAGTAGCTATGTGTGGAAGAGATAACCGCTGAAAGCATCTAAGCGGGAAACTCGTTTCAAGATGAGATCTGCCGGGGCCTTGAGCCCCCTAAAGAGTCGTTCAAGACCAGGACGTTGATAGGTCAGGTGTGGAAGCGCAGTAATGCGTTAAGCTAACTGATACTAATTGCTCGTGCGGCTTGACCCTATAACTTTGATCAGTCTGATCAAGGTGTTATGCCAAGTTGACGCATTCAAAATAAGCTGATTCCAAACTCTATGAATTCGTTGTCTTGATCAGGTGATCAAGATGGCAACAAGTTATGCCTGATGACCATAGCGAGGTGGTCCCACTCCTTCCCATCCCGAACAGGACAGTGAAACGCCTCAGCGCCGATGATAGTGCGGATTCCCGTGTGAAAGTAGGACATTGTCAGGCTATTAATGAGAAAGGCCTCCGTCTTGCGACGGAGGCCTTTGTCTTTTGGCGCTTGCCAATCTTTCGAGACGGACTGCAGGTTCACGCATCCACGACCGCCTGGCCGTCCATCCGGGCTGCTCCGCTGCGGCACAGATCGCCGATCAGTTGCAGGCACCAGGTTCGGAGGACGCTGTCGCCAAAGTGGTCCGCGTGCAAGCGCTGCAGGTACGGTACGCCGATCATCCAGTTCAGCGCCTCCTCGACGGCCTGACCCCGCACTTCGAGCAAGTGGAACTTGGTCAGCACGCGGGCAGCGTGTGCGGCGTGGCGCCGTGGGTCGGCGACAAACGCCTCCAGCCGCCTGCGCGCCCGATCGATCGCCGCCGCAGAATCGGTGAACGGACGGCCGTGCCCGGGAATGATCCAGTCGATCGCCAGCGCGGACAGTGCGTCGAGCGTGCTCGCCAGATCGTTGAATGCGCTCTGACCTTCGAGTTCGGGGAACACCACTCCGAAGCCGTTCTCCCAGAGCGCATCGGCGGAGATCAGCAGTCTGAGGTCGCGCTGGTACAAGACGAAGGACTCGGGATCGTGGCCGGGTGACGGGATCACCTCCCAGGCCCTGTCGCCCAGCTCGATGTTGCCGCACGAGACGATCGAGCCCGCCACGGGAAATCGCGGGCAATGCTGTCCGGTGGCGCGATATGTCAGGCGGTCTTCGTCCCACGCCCGGGCCTTGCCCTCCTCGCCTGAGGGAACCAGCACCTCGCAACCGTAGGCCGCACAAAGCGCCGCGTTGCCACCGCAGTGGTCGGAATGGAGATGTGTATTGATGATTCGTGCGAGGGGGCGATCCTCGAGGGAGCGGCGCACGAGGGAGAGGGTCTGTTCCTGGTGGGACCAGTAGCCGGTATCGACGAGGACGCCCTCGCCGGCGGATGTCGGCAGGAAGAGCACGTTGTTGGAAGACAGCCAGCCCCGCTGGAACAACACCAGCCCGGCCGCGGCGAACGCCTCTTCCGGCGTGGCGCAACGTGACATCGGCGCCGTCGCTCAGGCCCGCAACTCGCGCCGCAGAATCTTGCCGACGTTCGATTTGGGCAACTCGTCGCGGAACTCGATGTGCCGCGGTCGCTTGTAGGCCGTGAAATTGTCCTTGCAGAAGTCGACCACGTCCGACTCCGACAGGCTGGCGTCCTTTCGGACCACGAAGAGCTTCACCGCCTCGCCGGACTTGTCGTCCGGCACTCCGATGGCCGCACACTCGAGAACGCCCGGGTGCAGGCTGACCACCTGCTCGATCTCGTTCGGATAGACGTTGAAGCCGGAGACGAGAATCATGTCCTTCTTGCGATCGACGATGCGGATGTGGCCCGACGGGTCCATGACACCCACGTCGCCGGAGCGGAAGAAACCGTCCTCGCTCATCACCTTCGATGTTTCGTCCGGGCGGTTCCAGTAACCGGCCATCACCTGGGGACCGCGGATGCAGATCTCGCCTGGACTGCCCAGCGCCACGTCCCGACCTTCGTCGTCGCGGATCGCGACCTCGGTGCTGGGCACCGGCAGGCCAATCGTGCCCGTGAACTTGTCGTCGTCGAATCGATTGATCGTCACCACCGGCGAGGTTTCCGACAGGCCGTAGCCTTCGACGATCGGACAACCCGTCACCTTGAGCCAACGCTCCGCCGTCGCACGCTGCACGGCCATGCCCCCGCCGTTCGAGATCACCAGTTCATCGAAATTCAGGCGGGCAAACTCCGGGTCGTTGGCCAGGGCGTTGAACAGCGTGTTGACGGCCGGGAACATGTTCACCCGGTGCTGCCCGAGCGTGCGCACGAAGCCCGGGATGTCGCGCGGGTTCGGAATCAGCAGATTGACCATGCCCAGGCGAGCGCCGAGCATGAAGCAAGCCGTCAGCGCGAAGATGTGGTACAGCGGCAAGGCACACACCACCGTGAGCTGCCGCTCGGTCCCCAGCTTGTCGAGCATCGGCTGGAACCATGCCTCGCTCTGCAGCACGTTGGCGACCACATTCCGGTGCAGCAGCGTCGCACCCTTGGAGACACCCGTGGTTCCACCGGTGTACTGCAGGAACGCCACGTCGTCAGGCCCGATCGAGGGGCGCTTCAGCGTCAGGCGGGTACCTTCCGCGAGCGCCAGGTTGAAGCGGGTGACACTGCGCCCGCCGTCCAGCCGCAGGCTGAACTCCGGCACCATCTTGCGCACATGACGAACCGCGAAGTTGACCAGCTGCCCCTTCCAGAACCCCAGCAGGTCGCCCATCGAGGCCAGCACCACATGGCGGACCGCAGTGCGGTCGAGCACCTCCGCCAGCGTGTGCGCGAAGTTCTCGAGCACGACGATCGCCTCGGCGCCCGAGTCCTTGAGCTGGTGCTCCAATTCCCGTGCCGTGTAGAGCGGGTTCACGTTGACGACCACGAAGCCCGCGCGCAGGACGGCCGCGATCGTCACCGGGTACTGCGGCACGTTGGGCATCATGATCGCCACGCGGGCTCCGCGGGCCAGGCCCTTGGCCTGCAGCCATGCGCCGAGAGCCTGGGACATCTCGTCGACACCGGCGAAGCTGATCGCCGAATTCATGCAGATGGCGGCAGGGCGGCGGGCAAAGCGCCGGAACGAGTCTTCCAGGATCTCGACCAGCGACGCGTACCGCATCACGTCGACCTCGGCCGGGACGGACGGCGGGTAGCTCTTCAACCAGGGCTTGGTGGCGCTGCGGTGGGACACGAGGCGGGAAGGGAGCAGGACAAGGCCCGCATGCTCGGGGCGGACGCCAGCGCCGGCTACGGTAATTGTCCTAACGACTCCGGATTGGCGTCCGCGCCCGGTGCGAACAGCGCCGCGGCCAGCGCCCGCTCACGGTCACCGACCCGACCCAGGAAGTCTTCGGCGCCGCCCATCGCCCGAAAGGTGTCGAACCCGCTCTCAAGGAACTGCTGCAGCGCAGCCAATCCGGCGGCGCGAGCCGGGCCGCGCATCAGGTGCAACGCGTGGCGCAGCAGGGGCTTCCGGGTCAACCGGTCGAGCGCTACGCCCACAGCCAGGGTCAGCCGGATCTGCTCTTCGCGTGCCTCCGGCCGACCAGTGGCTTGCCAGGCCCGCACGTAGCCAGCGCCATCCAGCGCCACGCCGTCCCGCAGGGCCCACCCCATGGCGCTGTCCAGTTCCTCCGACAGTGCGTGCAGGCGAGCCAGGGTGTGCACCGTCGCGACGATCTCCGGCGGAAACAGGCGAACCAGCGCCGGCACCACCCGCGCGAACTGCGCATCCCGCTCGCTGAAATCCTGCGGCCCATAGAGCTCGTCGAGGAAGAAGCGCGCCGCCGCGGCATAGCGCGGCGCCGCCAGCAGATCGGCATAGGTGCGGGCGAACCGATCCCGCTGGAAGGCCTTGACCGAACGCACGGCCGCCGACCATGCCGCATCGGCGGCCCGCCCCACCCGCTCGCGCTCGACGATCTCCAACTGCTGGAGGATGGCGTGGACGTCCGCATTCATTCAGCATGCCACTTTAGCGGCAGCGGCCCGAAGACCGGCGCGGGTTAGTCGCACCGCTCTAGGGCATGCGACGCCGATGGTGCAACACTGCGGGCCACTATGCGGCGCAGAACCCTGTTGCAGCTCGGTCTCGGCAGTGCGATCACGCTCGCAGTGGTCGGCGGCGGGCTGGCGCTCGTGGAGCCCGGCCTGGACCCCGCGGGTCGTCTGCACGAGGGCGGGCGCCGCGTCATGCATGGCGTCGCCCGCGGCGTTCTCGACGGTGTGCTGCCGCGGGAGCCCGCCGCGCTCGAGGCGGCGCTGCTTGCGCACCTGCGACGGCTCGATGACACGCTCACCGCCTTCCCGCCGGCGACACGCTCCGAGCTGTCACAGCTGTTTGCTCTGCTGGCATCGACGCCGGGACGGCTCGCGCTCGCAGGGCTCACCCATGCGTGGGACGAGGCCGACGCGGCCAGCATCCAGGCGGCCCTGCAGGCCATGCGCACCTCCGGGCTCGCGCTGCGCCAGCAGGCCTACCACGCCCTGCGCGACCTGACCAACGCCGCCTGGTTCGCCGAGCCGTCGAGCTGGTCCGCGCTCGGCTATGGCGGCCCGGTCGACCTGTGAACCGCGATGAGCCGCCTGCCCGATCCCGTGCGTGACGGTCTGACCCGCGGATGGCTGGTCGCCGGAGGCGCCCACGCTCCACTGCCCGAGCGCATCGAATGCGACGCGGCAATCGTCGGCAGCGGGGCAGGAGCGGGGGTCACCGCCGAACTGCTCTCGCGCGCCGGTCTTCGTGTCGTGATGGTCGAGGAGGGGCCGCTGAAGAGCAGCACCGACTTTCACCAGCGCGAAAGCGAGGCCTACCCCACGCTCTACCAGGAGAGCGCGGCCCGCAAGACCGCCGACAAGGCGGTCAACATCCTGCAGGGGCGCTGCGTGGGCGGCTCCACCACGGTGAACTGGACCAGTTCGTTCCGCACGCCGCCCGCCACGCTGGCCTACTGGCGCGCGCACTTCGGTCTCGACGACATGACGGTCGAGGGGTTGGCGCCGTGGTTCGAGCAGGCCGAACAGCGCCTCGGCATCGGCCCCTGGCAGATGGCACCCAATGCCAACAACGAATTGCTGCGCCGCGGCGCGAGCCGGCTGGGCATCGCGACGGCCGGCATCCGTCGCAACGTGAAGGCCTGCTGGAATCTCGGCTCCTGCGGCTTGGGCTGCCCGACCAATGCCAAGCAGTCGATGCTGGTGACGACGATTCCCGCGGCGCTGGACGCCGGTGCCCAGCTGCTGGTGTCCACACGCGCGCAGCGCCTGATTCACGCTGCCGGCCGCGTCAGCGCGCTGGAATGCGTGCCGGTGAACAACGACGGAAGCGTGGCCGGGCCCGGCGTGACCCGCATCACCGCCAGGCACTACGTGATCGCGGGCGGGGCGATCAATTCGCCGGCCCTGCTGCTGCGTTCGAGGCTGCCCGATCCGCACGACCGGCTGGGACGGCGCACGTTCCTGCATCCGGTGGTCATCTCGGCGGCGGTGTTCGGCGAGTCCGTGGAGGGATGGAACGGCGCGCCCCAGTCGCTCTATACCGACCACTTCCTGGAGACGCAGCCGATCGACGGCCCGATCGGCTACAAGATCGAAGCCCCGCCGCTGCACCCGGTGATCTTCGCGTCGACCCTGCCCGGCTACGGCCAGGTCCAGGCCGACCTGCTGGCCGACTTTTCCCGCACGCACGCCCTGCTGGCGTTGCTGCGCGACGGCTTCCACGACCAGTCGCCCGGCGGGCAGGTCCGGCTGCACGGTGACGGCTCGCCACTGCTGGACTACCCCCTCAACGACTTCGTGATGGAAGGTGCCCGCCGCGCGCTGCTGAGCATGGCCGAGATCCAGTTCGCGGCCGGCGCCCGCACGGTGCTGCCGGTGCACGAGCTGGCGACCCCCTTCACGAGCTGGGCCCTGGCGCGCGACGCGATTGCGGCCCTGCCGATGAAGCCCCTGCTCACGCGGGTGGTTAGCGCCCACGTGATGGGAGGCTGCGGCATGGCGGGCGATCCCGGGAAAGGCGTGGTGCGGCCGGATGGCGTGCACTGGCAGATCGAGAACCTCTCGGTGCACGACGGTTCCCTGTTTCCGACCAGCATCGGCGCGAATCCGCAGCTGTCCATCTACGGGCTCGTGAACCGGCTGGCGACGGCCCTCGCGAAGTCGCTGGCCGGCCGCGACATCGCATTGGCCTGATGCTGGCGCGGCTGCAGCAGGCGATCACGCTCGGGCTGCTGGCCCTGGCCCTGGGATGGGCGGTGTGGTTCGGCACCCATGCGCAGCCCCTCGTGGCGGTCGCGGGTGCGCTGCTCGCGCTGCTCGGCTACGCGTTGTTCCTGGCGGTGGAGTTCATGCTGCTCGCCCGGCAGCACGGCGACGACCCGGCCCCACGTGCCGACGCGCGGCAGCTGCTGCACGCCTGGTGGGGCGAAGTTCTGACAGCGCCGCAGGTGTTCTGCTGGCGGCAGCCGTTTCGTTCTCAGGCGCAGGCCGACTCTGTCGGGCCCGATGCGGCCGGGCGGCGCGGCATGCTGCTGGTGCACGGATTCGTCTGCAATCGGGGCTTCTGGAACCCGTGGATGGCTGCGCTGCGTGAGCGCGGTGTGCCCTTCGTCGCGCTGAATCTCGAACCGGTGTTCGGCTCGATCGATGCCTATGCGCAGAGCATCGATGCCGCGGTGCGGCAGCTGCGGGCCGCCACGGGTCTGCCGCCGGTGATCGTGGCGCACAGCATGGGTGGACTGGCGGTGCGTCACTGGTGGGCGGGGATGGGGGCACAGACTCCGGTCACCCGCGTGATCACGATCGGTTCGCCGCACCACGGGACATGGCTCGCGCGTTTCGGCACAACCTCCAACGGCCGTCAGATGCGGCGCGGAGGCCCGTGGCTCGGCGAACTCGTGGCCACCGAGCGGCAGTTGCGCGGTGCGTCACCCTACGAGCGCTTCACCTGCTTCTACAGCCACTGCGACAACATCGTCTTCCCGCCGTCGACGGCCACCCTGCCTGGGGCCGACAACCGGCACCTCGCCGGCACCGCGCATGTGCACCTGGCCTTTCAGCCCGAGGTCTTCAGCGAGGCCTGCCGCTGGGTCGCGTCACCGTCGTCGGAGCGCGACGGCGATACGCGCACCGCGGCATAGGCCAGCCAGGCGGTCACGGCCGCCAGCAGCAGGTGCAGCAGCGCATGGCCGCCGATCCATCCGGTGGCAGCAAAGATCCGTTCGTCCCCGAGGTCGGCCAGTTTCGCGACCGCGTAGCCGGCCAGCATCAGCAGCCAATCCGACGCGCGGGTCTGCGCCCCGGGCAGGCTCATCGCCCCGGCCGGCAGCAGGAGCACCGGCAGCGCCTCGATCAGCAGGAAGGGGCGGATGTCGGCGCCCCGGCTCCAGGCGACCCAGACCGCCCCGGCGATCACCGCCGCCCCGATGCTGCCGAGCACGACGGGGCGGGCGAGGCGCGCGTCGACCCGTTCGGCCAGGGCACCGGCGGTCAGCATCGCGAATGCGCCGCACATGGCCGTGCAGGCCATCAGCCACGAGACGAAGGTCGGCTGCGCGTGGTGCAGCGCAGCCAGCAGTGCGGCCGCTATCACGCAGGCATGGAAGGCTGTCCAGGCCCGCACGAGGCCACGCGGCCAAGGTGCCGAACTCGTCGCCCGCAGGCCCCACCAGGCGGCCGCCATCAGCGGCACGCTGCTGAGCACGTTGAAGGCGTTCGGGATGCCGAGCCACGACCGGTCGTCGGCGTGGTTGAACGTCGAGATCGACAGCGGGATCGCGCCCCAGGCGATCAGCCCGGTCATCAGCGCGGCCCCCATGGCCGCCAGCAGCACCAGCGTGCAGCGCCTGCCGAGGGCTTCGTTGGTCGTCACGGCGCGCAGTCTCGGCGCGCCGCCTCCCTCATCACAATCGCCCGGAAGGGGGTAGGTCAGTAGCGCCGATCGCCCGGGAGGTGGCTGTCGGCCTCCAGCACGCCGGCATCTCCGACGCGCCGGTAGATCGGCGTGAAGTCGGGGGCGGTGGCCTCGAACAGCTGGTCGAACGAGTCGATCACGAAGTAGCTCGCCTGGTAGGTGTCGATCTTGTAGCGCGTGCGCATGATGCGCTCGAGGTCGAAGCCGAGGCGCTGGGGCTCCGGGCTGAGCACGCTGTGGCGCAACTCGCCGGCCGAGGACAGGATGCCGGCGCCGTACGCTCGCAGCCCGGCGGGGGTGGCGATCAGGCCGAACTCGACCGTGTACCAGTACAGCCGGGCCAGGTACTCGCAGGCCTCGAGGCGGCTGGCCTTCAGGCCACCGGCCCCGTAGGCCTGCATGTAGTCCGCGAACACCGGGTTGAACAGCAGCGGCACATGGCCGAAGAGGTCGTGGAACACGTCGGGTTCGACGACGTAGTCGAACTCTTCCGGGCGGCGCAGCCAGCCGGTGACCGGGAAGCGGCGGTCCGCAAGCAGCTTGAAGAATGCTTCCTCCGGGATCAGCCCAGGCACCGCCACCACCTCCCAGCCCGTTGCGCGGTGCAGCCGCCGGCTCAGCTGGTCGAAGCGAGGGATGCGATCGGGCTCGCCGAGCTGGCTCACGGCCTCGATGAACTCCGCACACGCCAGACCCGGCAGCTGCGCGGACTGGCGCTCGTGCAGGCGGCGGTACAGGGCGTGGTCTTCAGCGGTGTAGCTGGCCCAGTCCTGCTCGCAGGTGTAGTCGGCGGCGGCGCGGCTGTAGTCGCCGCGCGGCGGGCGGTCGCCCTGGCCGTAGGTGACCGGGGCCACACCCTGGTTGATGCCGGAATGGAAGTCGTTCGACGCGGGCATGACAGTCTCCTGGCGGCGTCCTGCACTGTAGGGTCGCGCGGGCGCAATATTCCTGCAAGTGCCTGGCCAATCGTGGTGACTTCCGCATGGATCCTGCAGAATTGGAGGCATGAGTGACGGCATCAAGCTCGACCAGATCGATCGGCGCATTCTCCGAGCGCTGCAGGCGGACGGCCGGACGACCTACGAGACCCTCGCCGATCAGGTGGGGCTGTCGCCGTCGGCCGCGCTGCGGCGCGTCCGGCGCCTGGAGGACGCCGGGGCGATCGCAGCCTATGTGGCGCTGGTGCGGCCGGAGCGCATCGGCCTGGCGCTGACCGCCTACATCAATGTCCGCCTCGAGAAGCAGGCCGACGATGCGAAGCGCTCGCCGATGGACCTGTTCCGCGCCGCGGTGCAGGCCTGGCCCGAGGTGGTGGAATGCGCCGCGCTGACGGGCGAAATGGACTACCTGCTGCGAGCCGTGTTCGCCGACATGGCGCACTACTCGCGATTCATCATGGACACGCTGCTGCGGCACCCGAGCGTCGGCGACTGCCGCACGAGCTTCGTGCTCGACCGCGTCAAAGCCACGACGGCGCTGCCGCTGTAATCGGTGCGGCGGCCGGTGCCGCGACCAGCGGGCCGGGCCGGGTGTCGCGTCGCACGAGTTCGGCCACCTCGTCGGCGTTCACGGGTGGGCTGAACAGGAATCCCTGCACCTCGTCGCAGCGCAGATCCTCGAGCACGTGCCACTGCGCCGTCGTCTCGACGCCTTCCGCGACGGTCCGCATCCCCAGTGAAGAGGCGAGCGCGACGATGGCGCGTGCGACGGCGAGCGCGCTGCGGTCGGCTCCGAGATCCTTGACGAAGGCCCGGTCGATCTTCAGCACGTCGATCGGCAGGTTGCGCAGGTAGGACATGGACGAGTAGCCGGTGCCGAAATCGTCCAGTGCCAGCGTCATGCCGAGCCGCCGCAGGGCGTGCAGCCGTTCGACGGTGGCCTCGGTCTGTTCGACCAGCAGGCCTTCGGTGATCTCGAGTTCGAGGTCGGCGCCGCGCAGTCCGTGGCGGGCCAGTGCGCTCTGCAGGTCCGGCAGGAGGCGGGAGGACCCGATCTGGCGGGCCGACAGGTTGATGGAGACGCGCAGATCGGCCAGCCCGGCGTCGCGCCAGGCGCGCAGCTGCGCGCAGGCCGAATCGATCACCCAGCGCCCGAGGTGTTCGATCAGCTCGGTCTCTTCGGCGATCGGAACGAACTCGCCGGGCGAGCAGTCGCCGTGCTCCGGGTGGCGCCAGCGCACCAGGGCCTCGACCGAGGCGACCCGCCCGCTGAGGCTGTCGAGCCGGGGCTGGTACATCAGGCGCAGCTGACCCCGCTCTGCGGCCAGCGGGAGCTCGGCCTCGATGCAGGCGCGCCGGCGTGCGCGCTCGTCCAGCTGCTGGTCGAACAGCGCGTGGCGCCCGCCGCCTGCGCGCTTGGCCTGGTACATCGCCTGGTCCGCGCTGCGCAGCAGCGTGTCCGGCGAGGTCTGCGGGTCAGTGCACAGCGAGATGCCGATGCTGGATCGAAGGAAGAACAGCGACTCGCCGATCAGCATCGGCTGGGCCAGGTGGTCGCACAGCGCGCCCGCCAGCGCCGCGGCGGCTTCGGCACCGCCGGCGCCGGGCAGCAGCACCACGAACTCGTCGCCGGCCGGTCGGGCCGCCTGGGCTCGATCGGGCAGGCAGGTCCGCAGACGCTCGGCGACCTGTCGCAGCGCCTGGTCCCCGGCCGCGTGGCCCAGCGTGTCGTTGACCGCCTTGAAGCGATCCAGGTCGATGAACAGCAGCGCGAGCGTGCGTTCCGCGCGCCCGGCCGCGGCGACAGCCGTGCACAGCGCCGCACCGAGGCCGTGCCGGTTCAGAAGCCCCGTCACGCTGTCGTGGTCTGCGGCGTGCACCAGGACCTGCTCGCGTTCCGCCGCGCTGGCCGCGATGGCCGCGCGGTTGCGCAGGTCGAGCAGCTGCCGATGCACGTCTGCGTCGATGGGATGGCCGGCGCCGACGGCAATCAGGCCGAAGCAGCGCTCGCGCCAGCGCAGCGGCAGGGCCATCGGGGGCTGCGCCTGGCCCGGATCCGCATTGTCGAAGCCCGGGATGTCCAGCAGTCCGTGAAGGACGATCCATTCGGTGGCGACCGCCAGCCGCGCCAACGCCTGCGGCTCCAGCGCGACCCGATGCGAACGGGTTCCACGCGAGCCCGGCACGGCGGCGACGCAGACGAGGTGCTGGGCGTCGCGCGCTCCCAGGTAGGCCAGTCCCACGGCCCGCCCGGGCAGCACCCGCTGCAACTGCTCGACGATGTGCACGGCGATCGCTGCCAGGTCGACACGGTCGACGATCTCGCGGTCGATGGCCGCCAGCGTCTCCAGTTCGCTGAACTGCGCCTCGAGGCGGCCGGCCATGTCGTTGAACGCGTGCGCGAGGTCACCGAACTCGTCGCGACTGCGGATGTCCAGCCGCAGGCCGAAGCGGCGGGCCGCGATCTCGCGGGCACCGCGTGCAAGTGCCTGCAGCGGGGTCATGGTGCGCCGCAGTTGCACCAGCGACAGCAGCAGCGCCAGCAGCAGGGCGGCCGCGGCGGCGACGGGAAGCAAGGAGCGAAGCGCGTCTGCGGCGGGGTCGGCATCTCGCGCGCCGTGGCCGGCAACGAAGTGCCAGTCCGCCGCGCCAAAGTCGGCCGCCAGGAACAGACCCCGCGTGCGCTGAGAGCCCGCCTGCTGCTGGAACTGGGCACGCGCGAGCGGCACCGCATCCGGGTTCGAGCAATAGAGCGGTGTGCCATCGCTCTGCAGCACGCATTGCCAGAGTCCGGGCGGCAGTTCGTCGGCGCCGTCCCACAGGAAACGCGGGTTGACCAGGCCGAGCCGCCAGCCACCATCCTCGAGTGCCCGGCGCAGCACGACCGCCTGCGACGCCGGGCCGCCCGCCGTCGCGGGAGCGGAGAGCACCGCCAGCTGCTGCGACGCAGGCAGGGCGGCGAGCAGGGGTCGCTGGCGCTGCAGCCACATGGCGTCGCCAAACACGACCTGTGCAACGCCCTGCGCATCCATCTCCAGCACCGCGGAGAGGGCGCGCGGCTGGCCACCGGGGCCGCGTGGCCCCTGCCCGGCAGCGGCGATGGTCAGCGTCTGCTGGGCCAGGCGCAGCCGTTCGAGGGTCTGCAGGCTGGTGGATTTGGCCGTTCCGGCAACGATCAGCTCGTCGCTGTGCGCCAGTGCGTCGTCGACGGCGCGCTGCGACAACAGGGCCAGCAACACCAGGGGTGCGCCGGCGGCCAGGACGAACAGACCCAGCACCCGCAGACCAACCCGGCTGTCCAGGAACCAGTGACGCCAGGGCCGCACGGCGCGAATCCGTCCTCAGTAGTTGGACGCGAGGCCCACATAGGAGCCGTTGCGGGCCCGCACGATGTCGTCCCGGCTGGCTTGCGCGGTCAATGGCGAGGCGGTGCGACCGTCCGCGCCCATGCTGTACAGGTCGTAGTCGGTGTTCAGCGGGTGCAGCGAATGGTCCTTGCGCACCTGGCCAACGCTCGCCCCGGTCATGTTCAGGTACCGGTAGGGGTTTCCCCAGGGGTCGGTCAAAGTGATGCCGGCTTCAGCCAAGTTGGTCGGGAAGCGCCCGCGATCGGTCATGAAGCGTTCCATGCTCATCTCGATGCGTTTGATGTCGGCGGTGGCCTGCGCGACGCGGCCCCGGTTCACGTGGCGACTGTAGGAAGGGCCGGCAATCGCAGCGATCAGGGCGACGATGGCGACAGTGATCACCAACTCAATGAGCGTCATGCCGATGCCCCGACGCGGCAGGCGCGGCCGGCCAGCGGTGGTGGAAATGGGCGAGGGCATGACAAATCTTCGGCCGCTCGGCCGAACTCTTGAGTGTCCGGGCTGCTCAGGTGTTCACGCGGCGTGCGCCGCGCCACGGCTCAACTCTCGATGCTGCGCACCATCTGCAGCGCCGACGCCGGGGACAGGTTCAGCAGGGCCGCAATGTCGTCGACGTCATCGGGAAGCGCCGCGTTGTCCCAGCCGCGCGCCGTGTGGCGCGCCAGCCGCACGGCCAGCAGCACGTTGCGCACGCTGGCCTGGTCGGCGTGGCGCTCGTCGCTGATGCGCACCAGCAGTTCGGGCAGATGCCAGGCCTTCATCAGCGACTGCTGCAGATCGGCCAGCTCGACGTTCAGCACCTGGCGCTGGATGTCGCAGGAGCGCAGCGCCGGGTCGGCGAGCTGCGCGGCCCGGATGCGCAGCGCGAGTACCGGCGCGTGGCACCAGAGCAGCATTTCGGCGAAGTCGTGCAGCAGCGCCGCCTCGTGGATCACCGCGGCGTCGGGGTCCATGCGGTGCACGGCGAACGCCAGCGCAAAGGTGGCGCCGCGGTGTGCGCGGCGGATCACCCCTTGCAGCCCCGCCAGCGCCTCGGGCTCGGACGCGAGCAGCTCGTCCACCGAGGTCTGCGCGCCGAAGGCGCGGAAGAACGGCGTGATACCCATCAGCACCAGCGTCGCCGTGACCGTCTCGGTGTCGGTGACGACGCGGGCATGCCGGTGGGTGGCCGCATGGGCCAGCACCTTCAGCGTCATCAGCGGGTCGGCCGAGACCATCTCGCCGATCTGGTTGGCGTCGACCGCGTCCTCGTTGGCGCGCATCGCTTCGAGGGCTTCGGCAGTCTGCGCCAGCACCGGCAGCTCGGCGCGCTGGAAGTACGCCGTCCAGGCGGCAAGATCGCGCAGCGGTTCGGTCAGGGCGGTGTGGTCCGGCATCGGAATCCCCTCGGGGAGACCATCGTGACCGGTTATCGTCCTTTTGCCGCCGGACTTGAGCGGTGGCTCACTTACCGCCCAGCTTCGCTTTCACGTCGAGGCCGACCTTCTTGTTGACGAACTGGAAGGTGGCCACCTTCGACAGGTCCACGTCGCCCGGCTGGTACAGGCCGGCCTTGACCATCTGCGCATGGAAGTCCTTCACGCGGCCCTCGCTCATGGCGCCGATGCCGTTCGCGAGCGATTCGCCGGAGTCGACGATGCCCTGCTGCTTCATCAGCAGCGTCGAGGCTTCCAGCTCCGCGACGGTCATCTCGGGGTTGTCCTTGATCATCAGCGCGTTGGCGGCACGCCGGTCGCCGTAGAGGTAGTTGACCCAGCCGAGGATGGAGGCGTCGACGAAGCGCTGCACGAGGTCCGGCTGGTTCTTCACGGTGTCGACGCGGGCCTCGATCACGGTCGAGTAGGTCGAGAAGCCGTGGTCGGCCAGCAGGTGCACCACCGGCTTGAACTTGCCCTGGTTCTCCACGTAGATCGGCTCCGCCACCGAGTAGCCCTGCTGGATCGCTTTCGGGTTCGCGAGGAACGGGCCGAGGTTGTAGTTGTAGGGTTTGAGCGCCTCGTCGCGGAAGCCGTGTGTGACCTTCAGCCACTGCCACCACGAGAACTGGCCGTCCTTGGCGATCAGCGCGACCGGCGCCGTCTTCAGCGCCTCGAAGTTCTCGTAGCCCTGCCCGGGATGCGCGATGAGCGCCTGCGGGTCCTTCTGGAACATGGCCGCGACGACGATGGTGGGCACGCCGTTCTTCGCGTTGTCGAAGTTGTGCAGCAGGTTGCCCGTCATCAGGAAGGTGATGCGGCCGGCCGGCAGCAGCGGCCGGTTGTTGACCTGCGGGCCGCCCGGCTGGATCGTCACGTCCAGGCCGTGACGTTTGTAGGTGCCGTCGGCGACCGCCTGGTAGAAGCCGCCGTGCGCGGCCTGGGCCTTCCAGTTGGTGGCGAAGATCACCTTGTCCTGGGCCTGGGCCCCGGCGGCCAGGGCGGCCAGCAGCGCGGCGGCGAGTCGGGCATTCATGGCGGACTCCTCAATCGTGGATCGGCTGTTCCGAAGCATGCCACCGGCTCAGCAGCAGGTGCGACAGCAGGTTGAACCCCCAGAAGATCAGCACGCCGGTGGCGACCAGCAGCAGCAGCGCGGCGAACATCTTCGGCGTCTCGGTCCGGAAGCTCGCCTCGAGGATGCGCGAGGCGAGCCCGGTCTCGCGCCCGGCCGCGCCCGCCACCATCTCGGCCGTGACCGCGCCGATCAGGCTCAGCCCGCCGGAGATCTTCAGCCCGGCGATGAAGTAGGGCAGGGCACTGGGCACCAGCAGCAGGCGCAGGCGTTGCCAGGGCGTCGCGCGGTACAGGCGGTACAGGTCACGCAGATGCGGGTCGGCCGCGCGCAGGCCGATCACGGTGTTGGACAGGATCGGGAAGAACGCGACGATCCACGCGCACAGCAGCAGCGCCGCGGTGGTGCTCTCGACGTAGATCAGGATCAGCGGCGCGATCGCGACGATCGGCGTCACCTGCAGCACGACGGCGATCGGGAACAGCGCGCTCTCGACCCGCCGGGACAGCGCGAACACCGCGGCGATCGCGACGCCGCCGGCGCAGGCCAGCGCCAGCGCACCGAACGTGATCTTCAGCGTGAACCACCAGCTCGCCGCGAGCGAGCCGAAGTTCACGGCCAGCGTGCGCAGCACCAGCGACGGCGCGGGCAGCGTGTAGTGCGGGATGTGCGCCAGGCGCACCAGCGCCTCCCAGCCCAGAAGCAGCGCGAGCAGCGTCGCCAGCGGCAGCAGGCGTCGCGTCATGCCGCAGGCTCCGGGGCATGCGCTGCTTCCAGCGCCTGCGTCAGCGCCACGCAGTGGCGCAGGTAGGACTCCGAGGTGCGGAACGCCGGCGTGCGCGGGTAGGGTTCGTCGATCACGCGCTCGGCGACGATGCGCCCGGGACGCGCGCTCATCACCAGCACGCGCTGGCTCAGGAACACCGATTCGTACACGCTGTGCGTGACGAACAGTGCCGCCAGGTCCTTGGACTGCCACGACGCGAGCAGGTCGCCGTTGAGCTTCTGGCGCGTGATCTCGTCCAGCGCGGCGAACGGCTCGTCCATCAGCAGCAGCTGCGGCTCGGTGACGAGCGCGCGGGCGATCGACACGCGCATCTTCATGCCGCCGGAGAGCTCGCCGGGGAATGCATCGGCGAAGTCCGCCAGCCCCACCGAGCGCAGCGCGCGTTCGATGCGGTCCGCCGCGGCGCCGCGGCCCGTGCCGGCCAGCCGCAGCGGCAGCCACACGTTGTCGTACACGCTGGCCCAGGGCATCAGCGTCGCCTCCTGGAACACGAACGCCGTCTGCGCCGCACCCGGATCGCGCAGCGCGGGCGCGTCGAGCCGTCCGCCGCTGATGCCGTCCAGCCCGGCGGCCAGCCGCAGCACGGTGGTCTTGCCGCAGCCGGAGGGCCCGAGCAGCGCGACGAACTCGCTGGCCGCGACGCTCATCGTCGTGCCCTGCAGCGCCAGCAGCCCGTTGCCGAACCGCTTGTCGACCGCCTCCAGCGTCAGCACCTGCATCCGCGGCCCCTCCGTCCCTGGCCTACCATGCAGTATCGCGTCATACGGGCACCCGGCGTCGGAGGACCGCAGCATGCAGCACGTCAGCTTCCCCGACGGGACGACACGCCCGGCGCTCGGGCTCGGGACCTGGCGGATGGGCGAGTCGGCGCGGGCGCGCGCCGCCGAGGTCGCGGCGGTGCGCCTCGCGCTCGAACTCGGCTACCGCGTGATCGACAGCGCCGAGATGTACGGTGAAGGCGGCGCCGAGGAAGTCGTCGGCCGCGCGCTGGCCGAGGCGCTGCGTGCGGGCACGGTGCGGCGCGAGGACGTCTTCGTCGTCAGCAAGGTGTATCCGCACAACGCCAGCCGGCGCGGCATCCCGGCGGCCTGCGAGCGCAGCCTGCGCCGCCTCGGCCTGGAACGGATCGACCTGTACCTGCTGCATTGGCGCGGCGCGCACCCGCTGGTCGAGACGGTCGAAGCCTTCGAGGCCCTGCGCGCCGCGGGACGCATCGGCGCCTGGGGCGTGAGCAACTTCGACACCGACGACATGCTCGAGCTGGCCGAGGTCCCGGGCGGCGCCGCCTGCGCGGCGAACCAGGTCTACTTCTCGCTGGGCGAGCGCGGCGCCGGCTTCGAGCTGCTGCCGTGGCTGAACGCCCGTGGCATCCCGCTGATGGCCTACTGCCCGATCGACCAGGGCCGGCTGGCCGGCGAGACGCGGCTCGCGCCGCTGGCCGCACGGCTCGGCGTCAGCCCGGCGCAGCTGGCGCTGGCCTGGGTGCTGCACCAGCCGGGGGTGATGGCGATCCCGAAGGCCGTGCGCGAGGCCCACCTGCGCGAGAACTTCGCCGCCGCGGCGCTGCGCCTGGACGAGGCGGCGCTGCGCGAGATCGACACGCTGTTCCCGCCGCCGGCTCGCCGTGCACCGCTGGCGATGACCTGACAGGGAAAGAAAAGCGCCCCCGGGGCCTTCGGGGCCACCGGGGGCGTGCAGATCGATCCGTGGCTCACAGGCGCTTGACGCCCGGCAGCCAGCCGACCAGTTCGCCGTCCAGGTACAACGCGCCCTCGGGCGCGCCGGCCTCGGCGTAGAACTCCAGGTGCGCCGGCCCGCGCGCTGCACGGCGCGGCGCAGCCAGGCGGCGTGCCAGGCGGGCCAGCGCCGCGCTTGCGCCGCGCAGCGCACCGGCGGCGGCGTGGCGGGCCAGATCGGCCGCCGGGCGCGGCTCTGCGGCGGCGCTCCAGCGATGGAATTTCATGCTCGACATAGTGATCTCCTCGGTCGCGGCTCGGCCGCGGCGGATTCAGGGGCTGTGTTTCAGGCGATCGAGTTCGCTGCGCAGCACGCGCTGCGCCTCCTGGCGCAGTCGCCGCTGGCCGGGCCGGTGTGAACCGGCATGGCGGAGGCGGGCGGCGACGGCGAGCGGATTGCGGGGAGCGAGGGTCTTGAGCGTGATCTTCATGGGCGGCGACTCCTTCGGAACGGCAAAAGCACGACGGCCCGGGTGCAGCTGCAACCCGGGCCGTCGGTGGCCAAGCGAACGGCTTCGCTCAGCCGGTGCGGGGACCGGGCCACTCGACGTTCACTGCAGCGCGCAGCGGGCACGTCGGGAACAGCGACAGGAAAGGCAGACGGGTCATCGAGAGGCGGGGTTGAACAAAGGGTGTCGTCGCGCACCGGCGACTTGCGCACATGATAAACGAGTGATTATCTTTGGCAAGCCCCCTTGCTCATTTTTTTTGTTTCAACGGCGCGACGCCCGCGCGCGAGCGGCTCCACAGCGTCGAGTCGTCCTCCACGGGCGGTGCCGCCTTGCCCTCCTTGCCCGCAGGCCGGGGCGCGCTGCCCGCCGGCGGGGCCGCCGGCGGCGCCGGCGCCAGCACCTCGCCGAGCAGGTCCAGCAGCCGCGTGCGCGCGCGCTGCGGGTGGCGCCGGTAGTAGGTCAGCACCAGGCCGACGATGAAGCGCTCGTCGTCGTCCTGCGGCGTGTCGTGCGGCGGCTCGTCGACCGCGCCGCGCGGCGCGTCGAATTCGCCGTGCGGCTGGTCCATCCAGCCCGGCGGCTTGTGGGTCAGCACCTCGAACTGGCGCGCCAGCCGCTCGCCGATCTGGCGCGAACGGGCCTTGATCTGGCTCCAGTAGCTCGGCTGGATCTGCAGGCGCTCGGCAAAGCGGCGCTCGAGGCCGCGCAGCGTCGCCGCGTCGGGGTGCTTGACGGTCGCGTGCACGAACTCGTCGAACAGCAGCAGCGCGTTGTCGAGGCGGATCTGCGGGACGTCGCGCGCGGGAGAAGACATGCCCCGATGATAAAGCTGCGTTGACCGGGCGGCGCCGGCCGCGGGCAGGGGACAATCCGGCCCCCGCCCCAGGAGAACGGCCCATGACGACGCTCGGAACCCCGCTTTCGCCCACCGCCACCCGCGTGATGCTGCTGGGCAGCGGCGAGCTGGGCAAGGAGGTGCTGATCGCGCTGCAGCGCCTGGGCGTCGAGACGATCGCGGTGGACCGCTACGAACATGCGCCCGGCCAGCAGGTGGCGCACCACGCGCGCACCATCGCGATGAGCGACCCGGCGCAGCTGCGCGCCCTGATCGAGGCCGAGAGTCCGATGCTGGTGGTGCCGGAGATCGAGGCGATCGCGACGCCGGTGCTCGAGGAACTGGAGGCGCAGGGCCTCGTGCGCGTGATCCCCACCGCCCGCGCCGCGCGCCTGACGATGGACCGCGAAGGCATCCGCCGTCTGGCGGCCGAGACGCTGGGCCTGCCGACCAGTCCCTACCGGTTCTGCGATTCGCTGGCCGAACTGCAGGCGTCCATCGACGGCGCGGACGGAAAGGCGATCGGCTACCCGTGCATCGTCAAGCCCGTGATGAGCAGCTCCGGCAAGGGCCAGAGCCGCATCGACGGGCCGGCCGACGTGTCCCGGGCCTGGGACCACGCGATGGCCGGCGGGCGGGTCAGCCACGGGCGCGTGATCGTCGAGGGTTTCATCGACTTCGACTACGAGATCACCCAGCTCACCGTGCGCAGCGTCGGGGAACGCGGCGACGTCGAGACCTCGTTCTGCGCGCCGATCGGCCACGTGCAGGTCAGCGGCGACTACGTCGAGAGCTGGCAGCCGCACCCGATGGCGCCGCGGGCGCTGGAGCGCGCCCGCGAGATCGCCGAGGCGGTGACGGACAACCTCGGCGGGCTCGGCCTGTTCGGCGTCGAGCTGTTCGTCCAGGGCGAGCAGGTCTGGTTCAGCGAGGTTTCGCCGCGCCCGCACGACACCGGCATGGTGACGATGGCGACGCAGTGGCAGAACGAGTTCGAGCTGCATGCGCGCGCCATCCTCGGGCTGCCGGTGGACACCACGTTGAAGAGTCCCGGCGCCAGCGCCGTGATCTACGGCGGGGTCGATGCGGCCGGCGTGGTCTTCGACGGTGTCGATGCGGCGCTGCGCGTGCCCGGCACCGAGTTGCGCCTGTTCGGCAAGCCGGAGAGCTTCACCAAGCGGCGCATGGGCGTGGCGCTGGCGCACCACGAGGACGTCGAACGCGCACGCGAACTCGCCAAGCGGGCCGCGGCGCAGGTCAGGCCGCGCGCGGCCTGATGATTAGTGCCTAAATTGATAAATACGTCATCTAGCAAAGTGCATTAACAGCCAAACTGATGCACAGTGGCGGCATCTGACCGAATGCTCGCCCGTGAACGACGCCCTCGCCCTGCCGGCGCCCGCCGCCGCCCCGCCCCTTCCCGAACGCAGCCGCTGGCGGCTCAGCCATGCCCTCGGCCTGCTCGGCGCCGCGTCGCTGGTGATCCTCTGGTCCGCCGTGCTGCTCGTGGTCGCGACGCGCCGCGACGAGGTCGTCCAGGCCGAGATGCGCCAGAACGCGAACGTCGCGCGTGTGCTGCAGGAGCAGACCGAGCGGGTGCTCGCCACGGCGGACCAGGCCACGCTGCGCGTGCGTGATGCGGTGGTGGCGCGGCCCGACGCGATCCCCGACCTGGAACGTTTCGCCAACGAGACCGGCCTCGCGCCGAAGATCCTGGTGCAGCTCTCGCAGGTCTGGGCCGATGGACGCTTCGCCGGCAGCAACCTCGACCCGACCGGCGAGCGCACGGGCCATGTCGACCTGTCCAGGCGCGAGCATGTGCGCATCCATCTCGCGCCGCAGACGCTGTCCGAACGCGACCGGCTGCTGCCGGCCAACGGCCTGTTCGTCGGCAAGCCGGTGCTCGGCAAGGTGTCGGGCCGCTGGACCATCCAGCTCTCGCGCAAGATCGTCGCGGGCGACGGCCGTGTGCTCGGCGTCGTGGTGGCGTCGCTCGACCCGGCGTACTTCGAGGCCGTCTACGCGCGTGTCCAGCTCGGTGCGCAGGGCGGCGTCGCGCTGGCCGGCAGCGACCTGGGCGTGCGCGCCCGGGTGATCGGCGCACAGCCGCTCGGCATGGGCTCGACGATCGGCGCGGCCAGCCCGGCCGCGCGGCCCGACCTGGAGCCCGAGGGGCAGTACCTGAGCCGCAGCACGCTCGACGGGGTGCCGCGCATCTACGCGCACCGCCGCATTGGCGACTACCCGCTCAACATCTTCGTCTTCACCGGCGAGGACGAGGCGCTGGCCGCCTGGCGCAGCACCCGGCTGCTGACGGTCCTGATGACAGCCGGCCTGTCGCTGCTGCTGGTGACCGTGCTCGCGCTGCTCGCGCTGGGGCTGCGGCGCCAGGAGCGCGCCAACGAGGCCCTGCGCGCCAGCGAGATGGGGGCCCAGGCCGCCAGCCGCGCGAAGACCGAGTTCCTGGCGGCGATCTCGCACGAGCTGCGCACGCCGCTGACCTCGATCCGCGGCTTCGCGGAGCTGATGGAGCGGCGCATCGATCACCCGGTCTTCCGCGAGCAGGCGGGGCTGATCCGCAAGGGTGCGGAACACCTGAACACGCTGCTGACCGAGATCCTCGACATGACCAAGGTCGAGGCGGGCGCGATGCCGATCGTTCCCGAGCCCCAGGACCTGCGCCAGCTGATCGCCAGGGTGGGCGAGTTCTTCGAGGTCGCGGCGGCGGCGAAGGGCCTCGCGCTGCGCGTGCGCGTGGCCGACGATGTGCCGGCCCAGGTGCTGTGCGACCCGCTGCGCGCCAAGCAGATCCTCAACAACCTGATGTCCAACGCGATCAAGTTCACCGCCCAGGGCCTGGTCGGCATCGAGGTCGAGCGCCATGCCGACGAGCTGCGCCTCAGCGTGGTCGACACCGGGCCGGGCATCGCGCCGGAGCGGCAGGAACTGATCTTCGAGAAGTTCCGCCAGGGCAATGACCGCGTCAGCTACCAGCACGGCGGCACGGGCCTCGGGCTGGCGCTCTCGCGGGCGCTGGCAGAACTGATGGGCGGGCGGCTGACGGTGCGCTCAGCCATCGACGCCGGCTCCACCTTCACGCTGACGCTGCCGCTGGACGGGCCGCCGGGCCGTTGAAGCCGGCGTCATTCCTTCACGGCCGCGCGCCGCGCCGGCTCGCGCGCCGCGCGCCGGCCGGTTACGCTCGCGTCAGCGGGGACGACGGGAGCGTGTGATGTCGCTGGCGGGGTGGTGGTGGATCGCCGGGCTGGCGGCACTGGTCGGCCTCGCGCTCGGCTGGGCGCTCGGCCGGCGCCGCGCCGGCGACGAACTGGCCGTGCGCGCCGAACGGGCCGAGCAGCAACTGCGGGAGGAGTCGGCGCGCTCGGCCGCACGGCTGGCGGCCATCGAACAGCAGGCGCGTCGCGACATCGCTGCCGTGCAGGACGAGATGCTCGCCCGGCTGGACCGGCTGAAGGCCGATCACCGGGCCGAGACCGAGAAGCTGACCGGCCACCTCACCGAGGCGTACGACGAACTCGACCGGCTGCGCGTGCGCGCCGCCGCGTCGCCGCAACAGCCGCCGGACACCGGGCAGGGATTCCCTGCCACGATGCCGCTCGGCGACCTCTGAGCCTGGGCTCAGGAAATGGCCAGGCGCGTGCTGCGCGGGCCGTCCTTCTTCGGCAGCGTCAGCGTCAGCACGCCGTTCTCGAACTTCGCCACCGCGCGGGCGGCGTCGACCGACTGCGGCAGTTCGAACGAGCGGCCGAAGGACTCGTGGCTGCGCTCGCTGTACAGCAGCTTCTCGCCTTCCTTCTTCTCGCTCTGCGTGTTGGCCTTCGCGGTGATCGACACCCACGAGCCGTCGATGTCGACCGAGATGTCGTCCTTCTTCGCGCCGGGCAGCTCGGCACGCACTTCATAGGCGTTGTCGCGCTCGGCGACGTCGAGCCGCGCGCGCGACACCAGTGCGGCGCTGCCGCGCTGGCCGACCCAGTCGTTGAACATCGCGTCGATCAGGCTAAACGGGTCGCGCGTACCCGTGGCCAGCGACGTGTTGGGGCGGGAGAGCAACGAGAACATGCAAACCTCCTGGACGAGAGACGGCGACCGCCGTCGATACCCAAGAGATAGGGCGCCCGGCCGGGGCCTTCAAGAGGCGCGCGGCGCGGCCGGCTGAGCCAGATCAACGGGCCGGCCCAGCACCGGTCAGTCGTCCTCCTTCAGCTTGTATTCGCCGGCCAGCTGCTGCTGGATGCCCGGCGGCACGGCCTCGTAGTGGCTCAGCTCGATCGTGTAGCGACCCTGCCCACCGGTCATGCCGTTCAGCCGCGCCTGGTAGTTGTTCAGCTCCGACAGCGGCACCTGGCCGCTGACCACCATCTGGCCGCCCGGCAGCGCCTGCGTGCCGCTGACCTGGCCGCGCTTGCTCGACAGGTCGCCGGTGATGTCGCCCATCGCCTGGTCGGGCGCCGTGATCTCCACCTTGACGATCGGCTCCAGCACGATCGGCCGCGCCTTCAGCACCGCGTCGATGAAGGCCTTGCGGCCGGCGGTCGCGAACGCGATGTCCTTCGAGTCGACCGAGTGCGACTTGCCGTCGTAGACGATCACGCGCACGTCCTTGACCGGGTAGCCGGCGATCACGCCGGTGTCGAGCGCCTGGCGGATGCCTTTCTCGACGGCGGGGATGAACTGCGTCGGGATCGTGCCGCCCTTGACCTGGTCGACGAACTCGAAGCCCTCGCCGCGGGGCAGCGGCTCGATCTTCAGGTACACCTCGCCGAACTGGCCGGCGCCGCCGCTCTGCTTCTTGTGGCGATGGTGCCCCTCGGCCGGCGCGGTGATGGTCTCGCGGTAGGCGATGCGCGGCGGGCGCGTCTGCACCTCGCACTTGTAGACCTCGGTCATGCGCTCGAGCAGCGTGCGCAGGTGCAGCTCGCCCAGGCCGTAGACCACGGTCTCGTTGGTCACCGCGACATGCTCGACCTTCAGGCACGGATCCTCGTCGACCAGCTTCTGCAGGATCTCCCACATGCGTTGCTCGTCGCCGCGGCGCTTCGGCTCGATCGCCAGGCCGTGCACCGGCACCGGGAACGGCAGCGGCTTCAGGTGCAGGTGGTCGTCCTCGGCCGCGTCGTGCAGCACCGCGTCGAAGTGCATCTCGTCGACCTTCGCGACCGCGCAGATGTCGCCGGGCAGCCCGCGCGCCACCTCGACGTGGTCCTTGCCCTGCAGCATGAACAGGTGGCCGACCTTGAAGGGCTTGCGGCCGTCGCCGATGTACAGCTGGCTGTCCTTCGTCACCGTGCCCTGGTGGATGCGGAAGATGCCCATGCGGCCGACGTACGGGTCCACGGTCACCTTGAACACATGCGCGATCACGTGCCGTGCCGGATCCGGGTCCGCGTGCAGTTCCTTCGCGTCCTCGCCTTCGCCCTTGAAGAACTGCGGCGGGTTGCCCTCCGTCGGATTCGGCAGCAGCAGCTCGATCACGTCGAGCAGCTCCGCCACGCCGGCGCCGTTGCGTGCCGACACGAAGCAGATCGGGATCAGGTGGCCCTCGCGCAGCGCCTGCTCCAGCGGCGCATGCAGCTCACGCGGATCGACGTCGCCGTCGTTGAGGTAACGGTCGACGAAGGCCGGATCGACCTCGACGACCTGCTCCACCAGCGCGCGGTGCGCCGCCTCGACCGAGCCGAAGTCGCTCTCGCCCTCGGTGTTGAAGAAGCAGTCGACGACCTTCGTGCCGCCGGCGGCCGGCAGGTTCAGCGGCAGGCACTCCCTGCCGAAGGTCGCGCGGATCTGTTCGACCAGTGCCGGCAGGTCGACCCCCTGCGCATCGATCTTGTTGACGATGATCATGCGGTCGAGCTCGCGCTCGGCCGCCCACTCCATCATGCGCGAGCTCATCATCTCGATGCCGGTGCTCGCGTTGATCACCACGGCCGCCGTCTCCACCGCCTCGAGCGCCGTCATCGACTGGCCGACGAAATCGGCGTACCCCGGGGTATCGATCAGGTGGATGCGATTGCCCCGGTGCGTCAGGTGCATCAGCGAGGAGTTCAGCGAATGCTGGGCGCGCCGCTCCATCGGATCGAAGTCGCTCACTGTCGTGCCGCGCTCCAGGCTGCCCGGTGCGCCGATCGCGCCGGCCTGCACGAGCAGCGCCTCCGCGAGGCTGGTCTTGCCTGCCGCGGTCTGGCCCACCAGGGCCAGGGTGCGGATGGCGGCAGTGCCGGCGGTATCGAGGCTGGACGGTGTGCTGGACATGACGCGCTCCTTGGAGGCGCGTCTCCTGCGCCCGGTGGGGTAGGGAGGGGAGTGCGCCGAGCGTAAGGGATCGCCGCACGGGCGGCAATCCGGGCGCGGCCCGGGTCGCGCGCGGCAGGTCAGCCGTGCAGCACCCGCGCGCGCCAGGCCGGCGGCAGCAGCTGCCACCAGCGCCAGGCCCGCCAGGCCCAGCGCAGCCAGCCC
>JAHBZL010000062.1 GCA_019635485.1 Piscinibacter sp.
GCTGGAAGCCAGCAACAGCGCGGTGCTCGCGTTCGCCAACACCTTCTCCGCCACCGCCGCCGCGGTGCTGGCCTGGTGCATCGGCGAGACGCTGATGAAGGGCAAGGCCTCGATGCTGGGTGCCGCGTCCGGCGCCGTCGCCGGCCTGGTGGCCATCACCCCGGCGGCCGGCAACGTCGGCCTGATGGGCGCGATCGTGATCGGCTTCGTCGCCGGCTTCGCCTGCCTGTGGGGCGTGAACGGCCTGAAGAAGATGCTCGGCGCGGACGACTCGCTGGACGTGTTCGGCGTGCACGGCGTCGGCGGCATCGTCGGTGCCCTGCTGACCGGCGTGTTCAACACCCAGTCGCTCGGCGGCCCGGGCCTGGTGACCGACTGGGTCACCGCCGCGGTCGGTTCCAACGGCATCGGCGCGCAGGTCTGGATCCAGCTGAAGGCCGTGCTGCTGACCATCGTCTGGTCCGGCGTGGTCTCGCTGGTGGCCTACAAGATTGTCGACCTGGTGGTCGGCCTGCGGGTTCCGGAGGACGAGGAGCGCGAGGGTCTGGACATCACCGCGCACGGCGAGACGGCGTACCACAACTGATCGCCGTTCCGCTGACGGAATGGGCCGCCGCGAGGCGGCCCTTTTTCTTTTCCGGTGCTGCGTCCGCCGCCGGGCAGGCCTCGTAGGTCCCTGCAACCGACACGAGGTGCCCTGCCATGCGAACCCTGCTCACCCTCGCCGCCGCGCTGGCCGGCGCCATCACCGCCACGGCCGCCCCCGCGCAGACGCTCACCTACGCGGTCGATCCGGCGCACACCCGCGTGCACTGGGAGGTGCGCCATTTCGGCACCTCGACGCAGCGCGGCCGCTTCGGCCAGGTCGAGGCCTACATCGCACTGGACCGCGAAGAGCACCGGGGCGAGCTGTCGGTGACGATTGCCACCGGCGTGGTCGACAGCGGCGTCGGCCCGCTGGACGCGATGTTGCGCGGCAGTTCGTTCCTGGCCGCCGAACAGTTCCCGCAGGCCTACTTCGTCGCCAATGCGCTGCAGTTCGACGGCGATCGGCTGACTTCGGCCCGCGGCGAGTTCACGCTGCGCGGCGTGTCCCGCCCGCTGACACTGCACGCGCTGCGCTTCGATTGCCGCCGCGAGGAGGCCCGCGAGGTCTGCGGCGGCGACTTCGAGGCGACGTTCAAGCGCAGCGACTTCGGCATCAGCTTCGGCCTGCCCTTCGTCGGCGACGAGGTTCGGCTGGTGGTCCAGGTGGAGGCGGCCCGGCCGCTGCCGGCCTGACCCGGCCCGGCGCGCGGCGGCTCCCCGCACCTGCGGGGCGGAGGCCTGGGGCCGCGCCCGGCCCGGACGCGGCGGCTTGCGAACGGACGGCACTGCCCCATATGCCTAGAATTCCGTTCCCAAGCGCTCCCGCCGGGCCCCGCCATGGTTCCCCACCTCATCACCGCCCTGACCGGCCCGATCAACGAGCTCGAGCAGCGCATCCTCGAGTCGCTGCCCGCCATCGAGCGCTGGTTCCGGCTCGAGTGGATGGAGCACACGCCGCCGTTCTACACCTCGGTGGACGTGCGCAATGCCGGCTTCAAGCTCGCGCCGGTGGACACCAATCTGTTCCCGGGCGGGTTCAACAACCTGACCGAGGAGATGCTGCCGCTGGCGGTGCAGGCCGCGATGGCGGCGATCGAGAAGATCTGCCCCGAGGCGAAGAACCTGCTGCTGATCCCGGAGCGGCACACGCGCAACACGTTCTACCTGACGAACGTGCAGCGCCTGATGCAGATCTTCACGCAGGCCGGCCTGAACGTGCGCCTGGGCACGCTGGACGAGAGTGTCACCGCGCCGTCCGAACTCGCGCTGCCCGACGGCAGCGCGCTGACGCTCGAGCCGCTGGTGCGCAACCGCGGACGGCTCGGGCTGAAGGACTTCGATCCCTGCACGATCCTGCTGAACAACGACCTCTCGGCGGGCATCCCCAGGGTGCTGCAGAACCTGCACGAACAGTACCTGCTGCCGCCGCTGCATGCCGGCTGGACGGTGCGGCGCAAGACCAACCACTTCCAGGCCTACGAGGAAGTGGCCAAGAAGTTCGCCAAGCTGCTGGGCATGGACCCGTGGCTGATCAACCCGATGTTCGCGCGCTGCGGCGAGGTCAACTTCAGCGACGGCAGCGGGGCCGAGTGCCTGATGAGCAACGCCGAGGCGCTGCTCGCCAAGATCCGCCGCAAGTACAAGGAATACGGCATCAACGAGAAGCCGTTCGTCATCGTCAAGGCCGATGCCGGCACCTACGGCATGGGCATCATGACCGTGCGCGATCCCAAGGAACTGGCGGATCTGAACCGGCGCGCGCGCAACAAGATGTCCGTCACCAAGGACGGCCAGGAGGTCAGCGAGGTCATCCTGCAGGAAGGCGTGCCGACCTACGAGCGTGTCAACGACGCGGTGGCCGAACCGGTCGTCTACATGATCGACCGCTACGTGGTGGGCGGCTTCTACCGCGTCAATGCGGAGCGCGGGATCGACGAGAACCTGAACTCCCCCGGGGCGAGCTTCGTGCCGCTGGCCTTCGCCGAGTCGAGCCACCTGCCGCGGCCCGGCGCCAAGCCGGGGGCGAGCGCGCCGAACCGCTTCTACATGTACGGCGTGATCGCGCGCCTGGCCATGGTCGCGGCCAGCTACGAACTCGAGGCCACCGACCCGGACGCCGAAGTCTACGAGTGACCGCGCGGCGAGTTGCTGCGCCGCAACATCACGAGATTGTCGGGGTCGCGGGCGCACAATAGCCGCTCTCGAAAAACCCGCCGGACCGGGTTCCACCCCGCGACCGGTCGCTCGTGAGCCAGCAGAGTTCCAAGTCCAGCCTGGCGGCGCTGACGCTGGGCGCCCTGGGCGTCGTCTACGGCGATATCGGCACCAGCCCGCTGTATGCCTTCAAGGAGGTGTTCGCGCACGGCCACGTGCCGCTGACGGTCGAGAACATCTTCGGCGTGCTGTCGCTGATGTTCTGGACGCTGACGGTGGTCGTCTCGCTGAAGTACGTCGTGCTGATCCTGCGCGCCGACAACAACGGCGAGGGCGGGCTGATCGCGATGCTGGCGCTCGCCTCGCAAGCGGTGCGGGACAAGCCGAAGCTGCATGCCCGGCTGATGCTGCTGGGCATCTTCGGCACCGCGATCTTCTTCGGCGACGGCGTCATCACGCCGGCCATCTCCGTGCTGTCGGCCGTCGAGGGCCTGGAGGTGGCGGCGCCGGCACTGCACCGCTACATCGTGCCCGTCACGCTGGTCGTGCTGACGCTGCTGTTCGTGATGCAGCGGCACGGCACGGCGAGCGTCGGCCGCCTGTTCGGGCCGATCACGGCACTGTGGTTCATCGTGCTGACGCTGATGGGCATCGTGCACGTGGCCCGCAACCCGGCCATCCTCGCCGCGCTGAGCCCGCACCACGCGCTGGTGTTCCTGCTGGCGCATTCCGGCATCGCGTTCGTCGCCCTCGGTTCGGTCGTGCTGTGCGTGACCGGTGCCGAGGCGCTCTATGCGGACATGGGTCACTTCGGCAAGAAGCCGATCCGGCTGGCCTGGTTCAGCCTCGTGATGCCGGCGCTGGTGATCAACTACTTCGGCCAGGGCGCGATGCTGCTCGCGCATCCGGAGAACGCGAGAAACCCCTTCTACGAGATGGCGCCCACCTGGGCCCTGTACCCGCTGATCGGGCTGGCCACGGCGGCCACGGTGATCGCCTCGCAGGCGCTGATCACCGCGGCCTTCTCGGTCACCAAGCAGGCCACGCAGCTCGGCTACCTGCCGCGCATGCGCGTGCTGCACACCTCGGTGAAGGAGACCGGCCAGGTCTACCTGCCGGTGGTCAACTGGGGGTTGTACGTCTGCATCGTGTTCGCGGTGGTGCTGTTCGGATCGAGCAGCCGGCTCGCCTCGGCCTACGGCATCGCGGTGACGATCGACATGCTGATCACGACGACGATGACCTTCTTCGTGATCCGCTACGGCTGGAAGTACCCGTGGTGGTTGTGTGTCGCCGCGACGGGCTTCTTCTTCCTGGTCGACTTCACCTACTTCGCGGCCAACGTCGTCAAGGTGGTCGACGGCGGCTGGTTCCCGGTCGTCATCGGCGCGGCGATGTTCGTGCTGCTGATGACCTGGAAGCAGGGCCGGCGCCTGATGGCGGTGCGCCTGCGCGACGACGCGATCGACCTGAAGAGCTTCCTGGAGGCGGTGTTCGTCAGCCCGCCGGCGCGGGTGCAGGGCACCGCGGTGTTCCTCGTCGCCGACCAGGGCATGACGCCCAACGCGCTGCTGCACAACCTGAAGCACAACAAGGTGCTGCACGAGACCAACCTGTTCGTCACCGTGCGCCACCACGAGGTGCCGTGGATCGGCTTCGACAAGCGCTGCGAGATCGAATCGCTCGGGCGCGACTGCTGGCAGGTGACGCTGCACTTCGGCTTCAAGAACGACCCCGACGTGCCCGAGGCGCTCGAACTGCTGAAGGGCCGCGGCGTGCAGCTGGACGACATGGAGACCAGCTACTTCCTGTCGCGCGACATCGTGATCCCGACCATGGGCGAGGGCATGGCGCCGTGGCGCGAGAAGCTGTTCGCCAGCATGCATCGCAACGCCGCGGCGGCGGCGGACTTCCTGAACCTGCCGGCCAACCGCGTCGTCGAGCTGGGCGCGAAGGTCGAGATCTGATGGCGGTCCGTTCCGGCCTGCCCGGCCGATGTCCTTCCGCCGCGACCTGTCGCTGAGCGCAGCGACCGCCGGGTTCGTGGCCGTGCTGGTGGGTTTCACCAGCTCGGTGGCGATCGTCTTCCAGGCGGCCACCGCGCTGGGGGCGACGCCGGCGCAAACGGCCTCGTGGATGTGGGCGCTCGGCCTCGGCATGGGCCTGTGCACCGCGCTGCCCTCGCTGTGGCTGAAGCAGCCGGTGATGGTGGCCTGGAGCACGCCGGGCGCCGCGCTGCTGGCCACCGCGGCCGCGTCCGGCGGCTTCACGCTGGCGCAGGCGGTCGGCGCATTCATCGTCTGCGCGTCGCTGATCACGCTGGCCGGTGCGACCGGCGTGTTCGAGCGCGTGATGGACCGCATCCCGCTGGCGCTCGCGAACGCGCTGCTGGCTGGCGTGCTGGCGCGCTTCGCGCTCGATGCCTTTGCCGCGCTGCAGTCGGCCTTCGTGCTGGTGTTCGTGATGCTCGCGGCCTACCTCGCCGGACGCCGCCTCTGGCCGCGTTATGCGGTGCCGGGGGTGCTGGCCGCCGGCACCGCGTGTGCCGCGCTGCAGGGGCGGCTGCAACTCGACGGCGTCGGGCTGGCGCTGACCCTGCCGGTGTGGGTCACGCCCGAGTTCACGCCCGGGGGGCTGGTCAGTCTGGCGCTGCCGCTGTTCGTGGTCACGATGGCCTCGCAGAACCTGCCCGGGGTCGCCGCGATCCGCGCGGCCGGTTACGCCATGCCCATCTCCCGCCTCATCACGCTGACCGGACTGAGCACCCTGCTGCTGGCGCCGTTCGGCGCCTTCGCGCTGAACCTCGCGGCGATCACGGCCGCGATCTGCATGGGCCGCGAGGCGCACGAGGACCCGGGCCGGCGCTATGTCGCGGCCGTCGTCTGCGGCGCGATCTTCATCGTGATCGGGCTGTTCGGCGCGACGGTGACCGGCGTGCTGACGGCCTTCCCGCGCGAGCTGGTCATCGCCATCGCGGGGCTGGCGCTGCTGTCGGGCATCGGCGGCGCGCTCACCGCCGCGCTGCAGGCCGATCGCCACCGCGAGGCGGCCCTGCTCACCTTCCTCGTCACGCTGTCCGGCGTGAGCCTGTGGGGCATCGCCTCGGCGTTCTGGGGCGTGCTGGCCGGCGCACTGGCCCTGGTCGTGCAAGGGCGGCGCCGCGCCTAAACTGGCGCGGATGAGCCTCGTCGAGCCCGTTCGCACCCTGGCCTGGGACCACGGCCACGCCGAGGTCCAGCGCCTCGGCGCGATGCTCGGGCCGGTGACGTTCATCGCCGCGGGCCACCCGGACTTCGCGCCGTTCCAGGTGGCACCCTGGGCGGGCGAGTCGCAGGCCGGCGACCTGCCGGGCATCCTGCGCCGGCTGCGCGGCGAATGGCCCTGCGTGCCCTTCGGCCGCACCGACCGCCCGCCCGGCCTGCCGTCCGCCTGGTCAGCACGCGACCCCGGCGATGCCTGGGGGCACGGCTTCGCGTCCAACCACGAGTGGCAATGGGAGGAGGTCGACGCGCCGCAGGCCCTCGCGCCGAGTGTCGCGTTGCGCGTCGCGCCGCCGCTCCCGCTGCGCCGCCTGACGCGCCGCGTCGACGCCGTGCCCGGTTGCCCGGAACTGCGCGTGACGCTGGAGATCGAGGCGGCGCAGGCCTGCACGCTGCCGGTCGCGCTGCACCCGACGCTGCGGCTGGACGCCGGATCCGTGCGCCTCGAGCTGCCGCCGCACGGCGGCGCGCATGCCTACCCGGTCGCCGCGGAGCCGGGCGTGTCGCGACTCGCGCCCGGGGCCACGTTCGCCGCGCTCGAGCAGGCCCCCTGCATCGACGGTGCGACGCTGGACCTGACATGTTTCCCGCTCCCGGTCGACACCGAGGAACTGCTGCAGCTGCGCTCCGTCGCGGGTCCGGTCGTGCTGCACTACCTCGACGTCGGCTGGTCGCTGCAGATCGACTGGGACCGGGCCGTGCTGCCCGACGTGATGCTGTGGGTGAGCCACCGCGGGCGCAGCCAGCCGCCGTGGTCCGGGCGGCACCTCGCGCTCGGGGTCGAGCCGCTGCACGCCGTGTTCGATCTCGGCCGTGTCGCCGCGCCGCCACCCGAGCACGGCCTGGCCGACCGCACCGGGCTCGCGCTGTGCCCCGGCGAACCGCGGGTCCTGCACTACCGCTTCACCGCACGACCCGCATGACGGTCACGATCCGCGACATCGCCGAGGCCGCCGGCGTCTCGATCGGCACCGTCTCGCGCGCGCTGAAGAACCAGCGCGGCCTGTCCGACGAGACGCGCCGCCTGGTGCGCCGCATCGCGCGCGAACTCGGCTACGACGCCGCGCGGCTGCGCAGCACGCGCGCGCAGCGCCTGGTGTTCCTGCTGCACCGCCAGCACAGCAGCTTCGCGACCAATCCGTTCTTCTCCTATGTGCTGCACGGGGTCGAAGAGGCCTGCCGCGACTACGGCGTCGCGCCGACGCTGCTGACCACCGGCCCGGCGGACCCGGTGCGCGATCAGCTGCGCCTGCACGAGCCGGACGCGGTGCTCGCGGCCGGCTACTTCGAAGCCGAGGTGCTCAACCTGGTCGCCGGGCTCGATCTGCCGATGGCGCTGGTGGACTGCTGGCTGCCGGGCCAGCCGTCGGTCGACCCGGACAACGTCCAGGGCGGCGTGCTCGCCACCCGGCACCTGCTGGACATCGGCCGCCGGCGCATCGCCTACCTGGCCGGCTCGCTGGCGCACTTCAGCCTGCGCGAGCGCGCCCATGGCTACCGCCGCGCGCTGTTCGAGGCCGGCATGCTCGCCGACCCGGACCTGGAGGTGGTCGCGCCGCCGGGTGTCGACCCGGCCGAGGGCGCCGCGCAGGCGATGCGTCAACTGCTGCGCCTGCGCCAGCGGCCCGACGCGGTGTTCGCCTGCAACGACATGGCCGCGCTGGCCGCGCTGCAGGTGTGCCAGCAGGCAGGCCTGCGCGTGCCGCAGGACGTCGCGATCGTCGGGTTCGACGACATCCCACCGGCCATCGCCTCCCAGCCGCAGCTGACCACGCTGCGCGTCGACAAGGAGGCGCTCGGCCGCACCGGGGTCGAGCTGCTGATGCACGGCCACGAGATGCCGCAGCAGATGGTGCTGCCGGTGGAGCTGGTCGTGCGCGCCTCCAGCGCGCCCTGAGCTCGCGCTGAGCGCGGCCGATCCGCGATCTTGTTTCGTTGCCAGCGTTGACTCCCGGTGGGGAAAGTCCGCTGAACACGCTGCGGGGGCGGCGCGACACTGCGCACCCGCAGGCTGGAGGACCGGCCTGCCCTCGACACCACAGGAGACAGGCATGAAGAAGATCATCGCGGCCGCCGCTGCGCTGCTGGCCAGCGGCGCCGGCTTCGCGCAGGGCGTGGAAGTGCTGCACTGGTGGACCTCCGGCGGCGAGGCCGCGGCGCTGAACGTGCTCAAGGGCAACCTCGAGAAGCAGGGTGTCAAGTGGAACGACATGCCCGTGGCCGGCGGCGGCGGCGAGCAGGCGATGACCGCGCTGCGCGCCCGCGTCACGGCCGGCAACCCTCCCACCGCCGTGCAGATGCTCGGTTTCGACATCACCGACTGGGCCAAGCAGGGCGTGCTGGCGGACCTGAACGCCGTCGCCGCCAAGGAGGGCTGGGACAAGACCGTGCCGAAGGCGCTGCAGGCGTTCTCGAAGTACGACGGCAAGTGGATCGCGGCCCCGGTCAACGTGCATTCGACCAACTGGGTCTGGGCCAACAAGGCCGTGCTGGACAAGGCCGGCGTCAGCAAGGTGCCGGCCAGCTTCGACGAATTCATCGCCGCCGCCGAGAAGGTGCAGAAGGCCGGCTTCATCGCGCTGGCGCACGGCGGGCAGCCGTGGCAGGAGGCGACGATCTTCGACGGCGTCGTGATGTCCACCGGCGGCATCGACTTCTACCGCAAGGCCTTCATCCAGAAGGACAAGGCCGCGCTCGGGTCGGACACCATGCTCAAGTCCTTCGAGCGCATGGCCGCGCTGCGCAAGCTGGTGGACAAGGACTTCAGCAACCGCGACTGGAACCTCGCCGCGGCGATGGTGATCAACGGCAAGGCCGGCTTCCAGATCATGGGCGACTGGGCCAAGGGCGAGTTCCTGAACGCCAAGAAGATCCCGGGCAAGGACTTCCTGTGCTTCCGCTTCCCCGGCACGCAGGGCATGGTCAGCTTCAACTCCGACCAGTTCGCGATGTTCAAGGTCGGCGGCGACAAGGCCGCGGCGCAGGTCAAGCTGGCCAGCGCGATCATGGACCCGGGCTTCCAGTCGGCCTTCAACGTCGTCAAGGGCTCCGTGCCGGCGCGCACCGACGTGCCCGACACCGCGTTCGACGACTGCGGCAAGAAGGGCATGAAGGATCTGGCGGAAGCCAACGCGAAGAACACGCTGGTCGGCTCGATGGCACACGGCCACGCGGTGCCGGCCTCGATCAAGAACGCGTTCTACGACGTGATCACGCGCCACTTCAACGGCCAGATCGACAGCAAGGCGGCCGTCAAGGAGATGGTCGCCGCGGCCTCCAACTGAGGCCGGGAGAAGGCCCGTGCGCGCACCGCCGATCGCCAAGCTCGTGCTCTCGCCGAGCGTGCTGCTGATCGGCGCGTGCGTGTACGGCTACATCGCGTTCACGTTCTACCTGTCGTTCACCGCGTCGACCCTGATGCCGGTGACGCAGTGGGCCGGACCCGATGCGTACCGCCGCCTGTTCGAACTGGGCAACTGGGAGGTGTCGGTCACCAACCTGGGCATCTTCGCGACGCTGTACATCGTGCTGTGCGCGACGCTGGGGCTGACGCTCGCCGTGCTGATCGACCAGAAGATCCGCGCCGAGGGCAGCTTCCGCTCGATCTTCCTGTACCCGATGGCGTTGTCCTTCATCGTCACCGGCACCGCGTGGAAGTGGGTGATGGACCCGGGCATCGGCCTGGAACGCTCGCTGCGCTCGCTCGGCTGGGAAAGCTTCAGCTTCGGCTGGGTGAAGGACAGCGATCTCGCGATCTACTGCATCGTGATCGCCGCCGTCTGGCAGACCTCGGGCTTCGTGATGGCGCTGTTCCTCGCCGGGCTGCGCGGCGTCGACCACGAGGTGATCAATGCGGCGCGGCTGGACGGCGCGCGCACCTGGCGCATCTACCAGCGCGTGATCTTTCCGCAGCTCGGCGCGAGCTTCATCTCGGCGCTGGTGATCCTCGCGCACATGGCGATCAAGAGCTACGACCTGGTGATCGCGCTGACCGGCGGCGGCCCCGGGCGCTCGACCTGGCTGCCCTCGGTCTTCATGTACCAGTACACCTTCACGCGCAACGAGATGGCGGTCGGCGCCGCCAGTGCGGTGCTGATGCTGGTCGCGATCGCGATCGTCGTGATGCCGCACATCGTGCGCGAGACGCGCAAGCTCGCGGGTGGCCATGGCTAGGCGCAGGACGCCGGCGCAGCGGGTGTCGCGAGGCCTGCTGTACGCGGTGCTGGGATTCCTGGCGCTGCTGTTCCTGCTGCCGGTCTACGTGATGCTGGCCAACTCGATCAAGCCGCTGGACGAGATCCGCGCCGGCGACCTGATGGCGCTGCCCATGGCGCCGACCCTCGAGCCCTGGCGGCAGGCCTGGAGCCTGGCGCAGATCGGCGTGCAGCCCACGGGACTCTCGCCCTACTTCCTGAACTCGCTGCTGATGGTGGTGCCGGCGGTGCTGATATCGACCGTGATCGGCGCCTTCAACGGCTACGTGCTGACCCAGTTCCGCATGCGCGGCGCGCAGACGATCTTCGCGCTGCTGCTGTTCTCGATGTTCATCCCGTTCCAGATCGTGCTGATCCCGATGGCGCGCACGCTCGGGCTGCTCGGGCTCGCGGGCACCGTGACCGGGCTGGTGTTCGTGCACACGGTGTACGGCATCGGCTTCACGACGCTGTTCTTCCGCAACTACTACGCGGCATTCCCCGGCGAGCTGGTGCGATCGGCGCGCATGGACGGCGCGGGTTTCTTCCGCCTGTTCTTCCGCCTGCTGCTGCCCAACAGCGCGCCGATCGCGGTGGTGGCGGTGATCTGGCAGTTCACGAACATCTGGAACGACTTCCTGTTCGGGGCCTCGTTCTCGGACTACAAGTCCTTCCCGATCACCGTGGCGCTGAACAACCTGGTCAACAGCAGCACCGGCGTGAAGGAATACAACGTGCACTTCGCCGGCGCCTTCATCGCCGCGCTGCCGACGTTGATCGTCTACGTGCTGTCGGGCAAGTACTTCGTGCGCGGCCTGATGGCCGGGGCGGTGAAGGGGTGAGGCAGGCATGAACAGAGCGGAGACTGCTGCCGGCCCGTTGCCGTCCTTCGCCGTTTGTTTCCTGCGGAGCGTGGAGCGAGCCGAGCCGCGCCTGGGCGGGCGTCGGCGCGCGGACCCGGGCGGTCTCCGCTTCGCTCCGACTCCCCTGCGGTGCTCGGCCCCGCGGCCCGGTCGCCCAACTCGCTTCGTTCGCTGCGCTCACTGCGCTCGGACAGTCGGCGACCAGTCAGTTCACGTGGCGCGCTGTCGCGCGCGGGCCGCGCGTCCTGCGCTCCTCGGCGCCCTCCACGCGCGCCGACACCCGCCCAGGCGCGGCTCGGCCAGGTCGACCGAGCGGCGCCGCCATTCCCGCGCCGCGTCCAGCGGCCGGGGGACCCAGCGAACGCCGCGGAGCCGGCTCTGCCGGTCCGCTGCTGTTGCCCCCTCGAGGGGGCGCGCGCAGCGCGTACGGGGGTGGTCCGCTCCGGTCCGAACGCAGACGCAGCACGGGAACTATCGACATGGCTGAGCTCGCCCTGCAGGGCATCCACAAATCCTTCGGCCCGACCAAGGTCCTGCACGAGATCGACATCGCGCTGCCCGACGGCGAGTTCCTCGTGCTCGTGGGCCCGTCGGGCTGCGGCAAGAGCACCTTGATGAACCTCGTCGCCGGGCTCGAGGAGCCAAGCGGCGGCCGCATCGTGCTCGGCGGGCGCGACATCACCGAGGTCGAGCCGGCCGACCGCAACATCTCGATGGTGTTCCAGTCCTACGCGCTGTACCCGAACATGAGCGTGGCGCAGAACATCGCGTTCCCGCTCGAGATGCGCGGCGTGCCGGAGGGCGAGCGGCAGAAGACCGTCAAGGAGGTGTCGGCGATGCTGCAGATCGAGCACCTGCTCGAGCGCAAGCCGCGCCAGCTGTCCGGCGGCCAGCGCCAGCGCGTCGCGATCGGGCGCGCGCTGGCGCGCCACCCGCAGCTGTTCCTGTTCGACGAGCCGCTCTCGAACCTCGATGCCAAGCTGCGTGTCGACATGCGCGCCGAGATCAAGCGGCTGCACATGCGCACCGGCGTGACGACCATCTACGTGACGCACGACCAGGTCGAGGCGATGACGCTGGGCTCGCGCATCGCGGTGCTGAAGGACGGGCTGATCCAGCAGCTCGCGACGCCGCTGGAGCTGTACTCGAAGCCCGCCAACCGCTTCGTCGCCGAATTCATCGGCTCGCCGTCGATCAACTGCTTCGAGGCCGCCCGCGAGGCCTCCGGCGCGCTGCGGCTGGCCGACGGGCAGGCGATCGGTACCGCCGACGGGGCGGCCGGCGCGAAGGTGATCGTCGGCGTGCGTCCGGAGGACCTGACGATGCGCGCGGCCGACGACGAAGGCGCGCAGCTGAAGGGCACGGTCTCGCTGGTCGAGCCGACCGGTCCCGAGACCTACGCGCTGGTCCGGATCGGCGACCACGGCGTCGGCGAGGCCACCGTGCGCATGGGCGGCCTGCCGAGCGTGACGCCGGGCCAGGCGGTGCGCATCCACGTGCCGCCGGCGGCGCTGCACCTGTTCGACCCGGGCAGCGGCCGGCGGCTGAACTGAGACAGGAGAACGCCATGGTCAAGCCGATGCGCTGGGGCTTCGTCGGCGCCAGCAACATCGCCGAGCGTGTCATTCCCTCGCTGCGCAAGGTCGCCGGGCAGGAACCGGTGGCGGTGTGCTCGCGCAACGCGGAACGGGCGCGGCAGTTCGCCACCGCGATGGGGCTGCAGGCCTCCTACACCGAGCTCGGCAGCTTCCTGCGCGAGGGCCGCTTCGATGCGGTCTACGTCAGCTCGACCAACGAGTTGCACTGCGAGCAGACGCTGGCCGCGCTGGCCGCCGGCTGCCACGTGATGTGCGAGAAGCCGCTCGCGATGAACAGGGCAGACGCCGCGCGCATGAACGACGCGGCGCGGCACGCCGGCCGCGTGCTGGCCACCAACCACCACCTGCGCGCGCAGGCGGCGCACCGCATGGTGCGCGACATCGTCGCCTCGGGCGCGCTGGGACACGTGCACGGCGTGCAGGTCTCGCACGCGGTGTTCCTGCCGCCGCACCTGCAGGGCTGGCGGCTCGATGCACCCGGCGCCGGCGGCGGCGTCGTGCTCGACATCCTCGTGCACAACGCCGACCTGCTGCGTTTCCTGCTCGGCCGCGAGCCGCGCCGCATCCACACCGTCGCGCAGCGCAACGGCCTCGCGCAGGGCGCGCTGGAGGACGGCGCGATGAGCGTGATCGAGTTCGACGGCGGCACGCTCGCGCAGACCCACGAGTCCTTCGTCGCGCAGCATGCGCTGACGCGCCTGCACGTGCTGGGCACGCAGGGGTCGCTGTACGCCGTCGGCTCGCTGACGCAGGCCGGCACCGCGCAGCTCTGGCAGCGCGACGCGCAGGGCGAACGCGAGCTGAGCGTGCCGCCGGTGGACCTGTACGAGACCGGCTTCCGCGCCTTCGCGGAGGCCTGCGCGGGCCAGGGGGCGCCGCTCGCGAGCGGCGTCGACGGCGCCCGGGCGATGGCCGTGGCGCTGGCCGGCCTGACCTCCGCGGCCAGTGGCCGCATGGAAACGATTCCCGACTAGGAGCTTGTCATGGAAGCCTGGATGAACGACGTGCCGCGGGCCGTGACCGAGACGCAGCGCCTGCTGCGCCGCGAGGTGCCGGACGTGCCCGGGCGCTTCCGCCGCCTGAGCGAGGCGCTCGCGGACGAGGTCAGTGCGATCCGCGCCGAGCAGGCCGGCGGCGGCGCCGTGCCCGAACTTGCCTATGCCGACGTCGCCGCCGGCCGCGTCACGCCGGCGCAGGCCGCGCGCATCCGGCGGCGCGGCTGCGCGGTGATCCGCGGCGTCTACGACCGGGCGCAGGTCGAGGCCTGGAACGAGGCCGTGGTGCGCTACATCGACGAGGTGCGCTACCTCGAGCGCATGCAGGAGAAGGCCGGCCTCGACAAGTACTTCAGCACGCTCGCGTCGAGCCGGCCGCAGATCTACAGCCTGTACTGGTCCCAGCCGCAGATGCAGGCGCGCCAGCACGAGCACATGGACGTCACGCGTGCCTGGCTGAACCGGCTGTGGACCTTCGAGAAGAACGGCACGCGCTTCTTCGACCCGGACCGCCAGTTCAACTACGCCGACCGCATCCGCCGCCGCGAACCGGGCGATGCCTCGCTCGGCCTGTCGCCGCACTCGGACGGCGGCTCGGTCGAGCGCTGGTGCGAGCCGAGCTTCCGCGCGATGTACCGCGCGGTGTTCGAGGGCGACCCGCTGGCGTTCGACCCGTTCGACGCCGAAGGCCGCATCGCGACGAAGGAAATCCCGTCGCCGGCGGTCTGTTCCGCCTTCCGCACCTTCCAGGGCTGGACCGCGCTGACGCGCCAGAGTCCGGGCGACGGCACGCTGCGCCTCGTGCCGCTCGCGCGGACCACGCCGTGGATGCTGCTGCGGGCGCTGCAGGCCGACGTGCCGGACGGCGACCTGTGCGGTGCGCAGCCCGGCCGCGCGCTCGGCGCCTCGGCGCAGTGGCATGCGCCGCTGCTCGAGGGCCTGGTCTCGATCCCGCAGATGGAGCCGGGCGACACGATCTGGTGGCATTCCGACGTGATCCATGCCGTCGAGGACCAGCATGGCGGGCGCGGCTACAGCAACGTGATCTACATCGGCGCGGCGCCCTGGTGCGGCAAGAACGAGGCCTTCGCGAAGAAACAGGCCGCGGCGTTCCTTGAGGGCCGCAGCAGTCCCGACTTCGCCCCGGAAGACTACGAACTCGGCTTCGCCGGCCGCGCGATGGCCACCGACCTGTCGCCGCTGGGGCGCCGGCAGATGGGGCTGGAACCCTGGAACTGACCGTGACCGCCGATTTCCGCTCGCCCGAGTTCCTGCTCGGCCACATCCGCCACACGCTGGCGTTCTACGACGCGCGCTGCGTCGATCCGTCCGGCGGCTTCTTCCAGTTCTACAAGGACGACGGCAGCGTCTACGACCGCCGCACGCGCCACCTCGTCAGCAGCACGCGCTTCGTGTTCAACCACGCGATGGCCTGGCGGCGCTTCGGGCTGGCCGGCTACCAGGCGCGTGTGCGGCACGGCCTCGCGTTCCTGCGCGACGCGCATGCGCAGCCGCAGGGCGGCTACGCGTGGCAGATCGACTGGCAGGGCGGCGCCGCGACCGTGCAGGACGGCACCCAGCACTGCTACGGTCTGGCCTTCGTGCTGCTGGCCCATGCGCATGCGGTGCTGGCCGGCGTCGACGAGGCCCGCGCCGGGCTCGACGCCACCTGGGCGCTGATGGAGCTGCGCTTCTGGGAACCGGCGCACGGCCTGTACGCGGACGAGGCGGCGCCGGACTGGCAACTCTCGCCCTACCGAGGCCAGAACGCCAACATGCACGCCTGCGAGGCGAACCTCGCGGCCTTCGACGCCACCGGCGACGAACGCTTCCGCCAGCGCGCGTTGACGCTCGCCGAGTCGGTCACGGGGCGGCTCGCGGGGCTCGCCGGCGGGCTCGTCTGGGAGCACTACCGCATCGGCGCGGACGGCGCCTGGGCGGTCGACTGGGACTACAACCGCCACGACAAGACCAACATCTTCCGCCCCTGGGGCTACCAGACCGGCCACCTGACCGAATGGGCCAAGCTGCTGCTGCAGCTGGAGCGCGCGCTGCCGGAAGGCGAGCGGCCGGACTGGCTGGCGGCGCGGGCGCGCCACTTCTTCGACACCGCGATGGCGCGCGGCTGGGACGCCGCGCACGGCGGGCTGGTGTACGGCTTCGATCCGGACGGCGCGGTCTGCGACGGCGACAAGTACTTCTGGGTGCAGGCCGAGAGCTTCGCGGCCGCGGCCCTGCTTGCGCTGCGCACCGGCGATGCGGCCTACTGGCAGTGGTACGAGCGCCTCTGGGCCTACGCCTGGCAGCACTTCGTCGACCACCGGCACGGCGCCTGGTACCGCATCCTGGCGCCCGACAATGCGAAGCTGACCGACGAGAAGAGTCCCGCCGGCAAGACCGACTACCACACGATGGGCGCCTGCTACGACGTGCTGCGCGCCCTGGGGGCATGAGTGACATGAGCCTCGATGACGACATCGCAAAGCTGGCCGAGCAGGAGCAGCGGCTGCAGTTCGAGCGCTTCGGCGCCGCCGACGCCTGGGCGCTGGGCAGCGCGCTGAAGGCGCTGGCGGAGGCGCGCGGCCAGGCCGTCACGATCGAGATCCGCGTGGCGCGCGAGCTGGTGTTCTTCCACGCGATGCCCGGCACCGTGCCGTCCAATGCCGACTGGGCACGGCGCAAGCGCAACGCCTGCGAGCTGCTCGGGCGCAGCTCCTACCGCATCGGACGCGAGCTGGAGAAGGGCGGGGCCACGCTCGAGGCGAAGATGGGCCTGGCCACGCGCGACTACGCCGCGCACGGCGGCGCCTTTCCGCTGCAGGTGCGCGGCATGGGCCCGGTCGGCACGGTGACGGTCTCCGGGCTGCCGCAGCGCGCGGACCACGCGCTGATCGTCGAGGTGCTGGCCGGCTTCTGCCGGCTGCCGCATGACGAGCTGGCGCTGCCGGACTGAGCATCGAATTTTTCGAACGATGGCGTCAAGCCGGCGCCGCTGCGGCGTCCGCCGTGGCGCCTAATCTTCGTTCCGTGCACGACAGATCCGCACTGACTGCGGAACCCGCCACTGAATCCACGGAGCGTTGAAAATGTTGAATGTCCTGAACTCCCTCAAGTCCCCCCTGCTGCTGGCCGGCCGCGTGCTGCTGGCACTGATGTTCGTCCTGGCCGGCTGGGGCAAGCTGAACGACATCGCCGGCACCGCCGGCTACATCGCCAGCGGCGGCCTGCCGTTCGCGTCGGCACTGGCCGTCGTCGTCGGCCTGCTCGAACTGGTCGGCGGCCTGGCGATCGCCGTCGGCTTCCAGGCGCGCTGGGCGGCGCTGGCGCTGGGCCTGTTCACGCTGGCCGCGAGCGTGCTGTTCCACAAGTTCTGGGCCGTCCCGGCCGACCAGGCGTTCGTGCAGCAGCTGCTGTTCATGAAGAACCTGTCGGTGGCCGGCGGCATGTTCATCGTCGCCGCGCTCGGCGCCGGCTCGCTGAGCCTGGACGCGCGCCGCAGCCCGGCGCTGGCTGCCGCCTGATCCTGACGGCCGCTCGGCCGACACGCCAGGAGCCCGTGGGCGCGTGCCGCCACGGGCTCTTTCCGTTTGTGCCACAGTCGCGCCCATGCGCCTGCTCTTCATCGCCGACCCGCTCGAGCACTTCAAGACCTACAAGGACACCACGTTCGCGATGATGCGGGCCGCGGCCGCGCGCGGCCACACGCTGTTCGCCTGCGAGCCGACGGATGTGGTCTGGCGCAGCGACGGCCGCGTGAGCGCGCGCATGCGCCAGGTCGCGCTCACCGGCGATTCGCCGCAATGGTTCGCCGAGCAGGGCACCCCGACGCTCGCGCTGGCCGAGCTCGATGCGGTCGTGATGCGCAAGGACCCTCCGTTCGACAGCGAGTACTTCTACGCCACGCACCTGCTGCAGCAGGCCGAGCGCGAGGGGGCGCGCGTCTTCAACAAGCCGGCCGCGCTGCGCGACCACCCGGAGAAGCTCGCGATCATGGAGTTCCCGCACCTGATCGCGCCGACGCTGGTGGCGCGCGATGCGGCGGCGATCCGCGCGTTCCATGCCGAGCAGCACGACATCATCCTCAAGCCGCTGGACGGCATGGGCGGCATGGGCATCTTCCGCGTCGGGCCGGACGGGCTGAACCTGGGCAGCATCGTCGAGACGCTGAACAAGAGCGGCGCGCAGACGGTGATGGTGCAGCGCTACCTGACCGAGATCGTGAAGGGCGACAAGCGCATCCTGCTGATCGGCGGCGAGCCCGTGCCGCACGTGCTGGCGCGCATCCCGCAGGGCAGCGAGATCCGCGGCAACCTCGCGGTGGGCGGCAAGGGCGTCGCGCAGCCGCTGTCGGCGCGCGACCGCGCGATCTGCGCCGAGATCGGCCCGGTGCTGGCGGCGCGCGGGCTGTTGCTGGTGGGGCTGGACGTGATCGGCGACTGCGTCACCGAGATCAACGTCACCAGCCCGACCGGCTTCCAGGAGATCGCGCAGCAGACCGGCTTCGACGTCGCCGCGCGCTTCGTCGCGGCGCTCGAGGACGCGCTGCGCGCCTGATCAGCCGCGGCGCGGTCGGCGCGCCAGCGTCGCCAGCAGCGCCAGCGCCGCCAGCGCGGCGACGCCGAATGCGGCCCAGACCCGCACCGGCAGGCTGCCCGACAGCGCCTGCCAGGTGTGCGGCAGCGGCAGCGCGACGCTGATCACGCCGACGGGCTTGTTCTCGACGTAGCCGAAGCCGCCGCCGCCGTTGAACTGCGCGTTGGTGCGCAGGAAGTCGGGCGCCTTGTCGGCCGAAGCGTGGCAGCTCAGGCAGCTCTTCTGCGCCACCACGGCGCGGGCGTACAGCAGCTGGCCGGCGCGCACGGTCCAGTATTCCGCACGCGCGCCGTCGGCGGCCTGCAGGGCGTCCATGGCCTCGGTCTCGAAGGCGTTCGGCGCGTTGTTGGTGTTCAGCACGGTGCGGGCGGTCAGCCGGTAGCGCGCCTTGCTGCCGGAGGCGGCGATCACGTCGGCCACCTCGCGCTGCACCAGCGCCGGGTTCTTCCAGTGGTAGGCCTCGACGCGTCCCATCGCGTCGCGCTCGTGCTCGCTCTGGCTCGCGCGGCTGCCGGTCAGCACCGCGGCGTCGCCGCCGTTGGCAGCGTAGACCGCCCGGGTCAGGAAACTGCCGGGGATCTTGGCCTCGGTGCCGATCGTGCGCACGTGGATGCCGCCGTACTGCGAGGCCCAGCGTCCGACGTTCTCGACCATGTCGGCGACCGTGCGGCCTTCGCTGACGGATTGCGACATCACGAGCGACTCGGCGGTCCACCAGGCGCCGCCGCCGAGCGCGCCGAACAGCACGAGCAGGGCGGTCAGGGCCGGGGCGCGCGAGGCGGGCCGGGGGGCAGCGCGTTTCGATGAGGGGGGCATGGGACGCTCCGTTGCGTGGAACACCACCGGTTCTACGCAATGCACCCCGCCCGGGAGGCGCGGCCGGCGCATGCCGGCGCGCGCCGCGTGCAAAAAGTCCGCGAACTCGGGCACGCCGGGCGGAGCCGCGGCGACGCGGCCCCGGTCGGACCCCCGTCAGGGCTGGCCCTGGCCCGAGAGCAGGCGCAGCGTGTAGCGCAGCGGCCGGTCGTGCGGCAAGGCGCGATCCAGGCTCAGCGGCGCGACGATGCTGCGCCCGGGCGCCAGCTCGCCCTGCGGCAGGAACACGCGCAGGTAGGGCTCGCCGCCGCTCGTCGTGCCGCTGGCATTGGCCAGGCGGGTGCCGCGCGGCAGGCCCTGCACGATCACCAGCAGGTGCGTGTCGATCACGGAGGTGCTGTTATTGGTGATCCGCGCCACGTCGTTCTGGCGCCCGTGGCCGGGCCGCGGGTCGCTGCGCACCGACACGTAGGCCTGCGCCGTGACGTCGAGGAACTCCAGGCCCATGTCGCGCCGCGACAGCGGGTCGTCGTTGTCCGGCGCCTTGCCGCTCGGCGGCCGGCCGTCCTGCGCGCCGAGCGCGGCCAGGTCCGGACGGTACTTCGAGTAGACGACGTCACGCTCGTTGAGCTGGAACGTGGGCGTCGGCGAGTGCGGATCGTGGGTCAGGAAGCCGGGGTCGTACAGGCCGTTCTCGATGAAGTCGGTCAGTTCGTCCACCTGCGCCTCGCTCAGGCCGAGGCCGCGCGGCGTGCCGTGTCCGCGCGGGAAGGCGAAGCGGGACGAGAACGTCGCCGCGGCACCTGCCTGCGCATCCTGCGCGACGCCGGCGTTGAAGTACTTCACCACGTCGCGGACGCTCGTGAACGCACCGTTGTGGAAGAACAGCCGCGCATCCTTCAGCTGGCGCAGCGTCAGCACGCGGAACTTGAACGCGTCGCTGTCGCGCCCGGTGATCTCGCGCCGGCCGTCGTCACGGAAGGACGGGTCGTTGCGCCCGGCCCGGTTCAGGGCCTGCAGCGGGTGGTCGGCCAGCCCCAGGTTGTAGAAGTTGCGCTCGACGAAGTGGCCCACGCCGGCGACGTCCGGGTCGTTGACCTGCTTGTTCAGCATCGGCCCGCTGTGGCAGGTGTAGCAGCCGGCGCCGCCCTCTTCGGCCCGCGTGAAGAAGAGCTTCGCGCCGCGGCGCTGCTTCTCGGTCAGCGCGCCGTTGTGGCCGGCCAGGAAGCGGTCCCACGGCGTGTTGCGCGTGACCACCGTGCGCATGAAGCTCGCGGTGGCGCGGAACACGGTGACGTCGTTGATCAGCGCATCGCAGTCGCCGGCGGCGGGCTGGCGCTGCGGCACGCAGTTCGGTGCCTGCGCGGCCTCGGCCGGGAAGGCCTCGCGGAACAGCTGGCGGTACACCGCGATCGGCTGCAGCACCGAGGACTGCGCCTCGAGCATGCGGTGCGCGTCGAGCAGCAGCAGCGCCACGTTCTCCTGCGCCGGGTGGCCGAACGGGTTCAGGCCGCCGGGCGAGGCATCGGGCTCGCCGGCGAAGCCGCCCAGCAGCAGCCGGTTGTTGAACGCGAAGCCGATCACGCCGGGGGCGTTGCGGGCTACGCTGTCCAGGCCGTCGAGCCGGCCGGTGGCGGTGAGCTGGAACGGCGGCGTGAGCTTGCGGCCCAGTGCCGGGCTGCCGGTGACGACGCCGCCCGGGGTCTGGTAGACGTCGGTCAGTGTGGGCAGCGAGTCGACCAGCGCGTCACCCTCGAACAGCGGCGTGCTGCGCAGCGCCGGCAGCAGGTCCGCGCGCGGGCGCCGGCGCGGAATGAAGCGGCCCTGCTCGTCGGTGTAGCCGCGGCCTTCGCCGCCGACCGCGAAGTTCAGCAGCGTGCCGGCCTTGGAGGCGGCCTCGCCGAAGTGGCAGCTGCCGCACGAGGCGGTCTGCGCCGTCGCCGGCGCACCGCCGAACTCGGGGCGGATGCGGGCCGTGCGCACCGGGTCGTGGAACATCAGCTTGCCGAGGTAGCGCTTGGCCTCGGTGGTCTCGAAGAACGGGTCGGGCCGGCCGTCGGCCAGGCGCGGCTGCGGCAGGTCGGCGTCGCGCGCCGGCACCGTCAGCTTCTGCAGCCCGCCGACCTGGTGGTCGATGAAGCTGCGCAACTGCTGCGGGCTGGCGCCTTCGTGGGCGCTGGCGCCCCAGGCGGCGCCCAGCAGCGCGAGGACGAGGGCGGCGGGCCGTGCCAGGGCGGCGGCCCGTGCGGCAGGGGGGCGCCTGCGACCCCGCGGGTCACATGGTTCGGAACTCATCGTGCATACCTCCGGCTTGTGTGGGGTGGGCCGGCCCCCGCCCCCGAGGGGCGGCCGGGTCGGTCGTTCAAGCCTGGGCGGCAGATGTCCCGCCGGCGTCACGCCGGGTTCGCGGCGGCAAGACGCTTCTGTCCCGAATCCTCACGGCGCCTGCCGCGCCGGATTCAGTTGATGTAGTGCAGCGCGCGGAAGCGCTGGCGCAGCGCCTGCACGCGCGGCGCGGCGGCGGCCGGGTCGCCTTCGAGCGCATCGGCGATCAGCGCGCCGAGTTCGTCCATCTGCGCCGGCCCCATGCCCAGCCGCACGATCTCCGGCACGCCCAGGCGCAGGCCGTTGACGTCGCCGGCCACCGGCGCGACCGGCAGGCCGATGCCGCAGGTCAGCAGGCCGGCACGCGCCAGGCGCTTCGCCGCGGCCTGCCCGCCGCCCCAGCGGGCCGCCTCCAGGGCGAACTGGTGCGAGCTGGTCGCGCCGCGCTCGAACGCGTGCACCGGCAGGCCGCGGGCGTGGAGCGCCGTGGCCAGCGCCCGGGCCGTGTCCTGCATCGCGCGGGCGTAGGCCGGCCCATGGCGTTTCCAGTCGACCAGCCCGACGGCCAGCGCCGCCACGCGGCCGGCATCGAAGTTGGCGGTCAGGCCCGGGTAGGCGATCGCGTCCAGGCGCTGCGCCAGTGCTGCATCGTTGGTGACGATCAACCCGCCGGGCGGGCCGCCCAGGCTCTTGTAGGTGCTCATCGTCATCGCGTGGGCGCCCTGCGCGAGCGGGTTGTCCCAGGCCCGGCCGGCGACCATGCCGGACAGGTGCGCGGCGTCGAACAGCAGCTTCGCGCCGACCTCGTCGGCCACCGCGCGCAGCTCGGCGACCGGGTGCGGGAACAGGTTCAGGCTGCCGCCGGCCGTGATCAGCCTTGGCCGGTGCTGCCGCGCGAGTGCGCGCAGCGCCGGCACGTCGACGGTGTAGCCATCGGCCCGGACCGGGGCCGGCAGCGTCTTCAGCCCGTACAGCCCGGCCGCGCCGGCGGCGTGGTGCGTCACGTGGCCGCCGATTTCCGGCGGCGGCGCGATGATCGTGTCGCCACTCGCGCAGGTGGCCATGAAGACGTACAGGTTCGCGAGCGCGCCGGAGGCGACCCGCACCTCGGCATAGCGGGCGTCGAACACCTCGGCCGCCAGTTCGGCGGCGATCACCTCGATGCGCTCGATCGCCTCCAGGCCCATCTCGTACTTGTCGCCCGGATACCCGAGCGAGGCGCGCGTGCCCAGGCCGGAGGCCATCAGCGCCTCGGCGCGCGGGTTCATCACGTTGCTCGCCGGGTTCAGGTTGATGCCGTGCTGCTCGTGGATGCGCCGGTTCTCGGCGGCGAGGTGGAACAGCCGTTCTGCCAGCGTCTCGGCGTCGCTGCCGGCGGTCTCAGCGGCGACCGACTGCACGAGGTCCTCGCAGGGCGGGGGCACCCAGGGGCGGCGTTCGAGCATCGGGCGGGTCCTCGGTGGCGAAGCGCCCGATTGTGCCCAAGCGACAATCCGCCGATGGCCGTCCTCTCCCTGTCCAACGCCCAGCTCGCCTTCGGGCACGTCGCGCTGCTCGACCACACCGGCTTCTCGCTCGAGGCCGGCGAGCGGCTCGGCCTGATCGGGCGCAACGGCGCGGGCAAGTCCTCGCTGCTGAAGATCGTCGCCGGGCTGGAGCGGCCGGACGACGGCCTGCTGCAGCTGACGCAGGGGCTGCGCATCCGCTACGTGGCCCAGGAGCCAGTGTTCGATGCGGCCACGAGCGTGTTCGATGCCGTCAGCGAAGGGGTCGCCGAGGCGAAGGCCGTGCGCGCGGCGTACGAGGCGCACGCGCCCGGGACGGACCTCGATGCACTGCAGACACGCATCGAGGCGCTCGACGCCTGGAACTGGGAGCAGCGTGTCGACACCACGCTGCACCGCCTCGCGCTGGACGGGGCGCGCGCGATCGGCGAGCTGAGCGGCGGCATGCGCAAGCGCGTCGCGCTCGCGCAGGCGCTGGTGGCGGTGCCGGACGTGCTGCTGCTGGACGAGCCGACCAACCACCTCGACCTCGACGCGATCGCCTGGCTGGAGGAACTGCTGCGCGGATTCGCCGGCAGCGTGGTGCTGATCAGCCACGACCGCAGCTTCCTCGACAACGTCGTCACACGCATCCTCGAGCTCGACCGCGGCCAGATCCGCAGCTACCCCGGCAACTTCGCCGCCTACGAGCGGGCCAAGGAGGAGCAGCTGGCCGCCGAGGCGCTCGCCAACGCACGCGCCGACAAGCTGCTCGCGCAGGAAGAAGTCTGGGTGCGGCAGGGCGTCGAGGCGCGGCGCACGCGCAGCGTCGCGCGGGTGCAGCGCCTGCAGGCGCTGCGCGCCCGGCGTGCAGCGCGCCGCGATTCGCTCGGCCAGGTGCGGCTCGAGCTCGATGCCGGCGTGCCGAGCGGCAAGCTGGTCGCCGAGCTGAAGGACGTCAGCCTGCGCTTCGACGGGCGGCCCATCGTCGAGCACTTCAGCGCGACGCTGCTGCGCGGCGACAAGGTCGGCCTGATCGGCCCGAACGGCGCCGGCAAGACCACCCTGCTCAAGCTGATCCTCGGCGAGCTGCAGCCCGATGCCGGCACGGTGCGGCAGGGCACCCGGCTGGCGGTGGCCTACTTCGACCAGATGCGCTCGGGCCTGGACCTGGAGGCGACGCTGGCCGACACGATCAGCCCCGGCAGCGAGTGGATCGAGATCGGCGGCAAGCGCAAGCACGTGATGAGCTACCTGGGCGACTTCCTGTTCGCGCCGGAGCGTGCCAACGCGCCGGTGCGCACGCTGTCGGGCGGGGAGCGCAACCGCGTGCTGCTGGCGCGCCTGTTCGCGCTGCCGGCCAACGTGCTGGTGCTGGACGAGCCGACCAACGACCTCGACATCGACACGCTCGAACTGCTCGAGGAACTGCTGCAGGACTACGCGGGCACGGTGTTCCTGGTCAGCCACGACCGGCGCTTCCTCGACAACGTCGTGACCAGCACCATCGCCTGGGCCGGCGACGAGTCGCCGGGCCTGTGGCGCGAGCACGAAGGCGGCTACGAGGACTGGCGCGCGCAGCGCGAGCGCACGCTGGCCGCGCGCGCCGCG